>JANPNV010000172.1:0-14043 GCA_031427625.1 Bacteroidota bacterium | reverse complement strand
GCCAAGAGCCAAGAACCAAGACTAAAGACTAAAGAATAAAGAGTTTGGGTAAGGTGATTTATGCTCAAGAGAATATTGAGCGAGAAGTATTAAATCAATAATACCTAAGATAAGCCGAATTGCAAATTGCCCTTCAAACTCCAATCTTCAAACATCAATCCCGCGTCTTTAGCTTTAGCTTAAACTTTAGTCTTGGTTCTTGATTCTTGATTCTTGATTCTTGATTCTTGGCTCTTGATTCTTGGCTCTTGGTTCTTGGCTCTTGGTTCTTGGCTCTTGGTTCTTTGCTCTTGGTTCTTCAATTAAAACGGCAGGTCATCCTTATCCTGAGGTGCTGATACGTTTTCGTAATTTGTTGCTGGCTGGCTGCCTGCAGATGAATTACGGTCGATTTTCCATGCTTCGAGGGTGTTAAAATATTTTACTTCTCCCTGAGGGCTCGTCCATTCGCGACCACGAAGATTAAAGTGAACAGTGATGATATCGCCTACATTTACCTGGTCGAGCAGTGGGCAACGATCCTGTGTAAGCTGGAAACTAATATGCTGTGGATATTGGGAGGAATTGTCGGTGAGAACAAATTCTCTTTTCTTAAATTTATCGCTGACGCTTTGTTCGTCTTTTTTTACTTTAACGGCTCCGGTTAATTGCATGATGATTTGATTTTGGGTAAAAGTAAGGCATAATGTAGAAAGTATCAAGCATGAAATTACAGTCTTCACCGGAGAAGATTCAAGTACCTTGCGGGCGAATGATATGAGGTTCAGGAGATTCTAAAATTAAAACTAAGTTAGACCCGCTTTGTACTTTCCTCTAACAACCATACATTTACAGCCATTCAGATGAACTTAATGTTTAGAACGATTTTTGTTTTTTTACTTATTTCGGCATCCTCACTTTGCAGTGGCCAATCATCTATAAAAGAGGAGTGGAGGAATTTCATAAAAATATCTTTGAACAGCATCAACAAATCAACCAGTCTGAAAATCGATAAGGAAGGAAATTGTTATGTTCTGGGAACAACATGGATGGCCGATTCGACAAAGGATATTCTTTTGGTAAAATTTGATCCCCAAGGCAATGAGGTTTGGGTAAGGACCTATGATAATCCTGCTCATGGCGACGACATCCCGATGAGCATGTGTTTTGACCCCGAAGGTAATATCTGGGTATGCGGAATGGCCAGAATAAAAAGCGACAATGCCGATTTTCTAATTGTAAAATTCACGCCCGACGGTATTCCCATTGTCGATGAATTGTATGATGGCCGCGATCACCTTTTCGATTGTGCCGTTGCCATAGCATCTGATAAGTTTGGGAATATTTACGCTGGTGGTTATGAGACTGCCCTTGATTCCGGAATTAACATGATGCTCGTGAAGTACCGCCCCAATGGATCTACTGCATGGCGGAGAACTTATGCCACCCGTCAGATGGATATTGCCAATTCACTGATCGTCGACGATTCCTGTAATGTGTATCTGTGCGGAACATCGAACAATGGTCCACATACATCAGACATCCTTTTTCAGAAATATGACTCCACCGGAAAAAAGAAATTTCAGATTATATATGATGGTGTTTTCTCTCAGAATGACATAGGTCAGTTTATTGTTGCTGATGATTCAATGAACATCTATGTCTCAGGGTTTATGAACCATTCGAATAACAGAGCCGACATTCCATTGCTAAAATTCAATCGCAACGGTCAGACAATTCAGGAGAACATATATAACGGCAGAATTTCAGACTGCGAAGCACTGAGTCTGCATGCTTATAAACATAAAGTATATGTAACGGGATTATGCAACGACTATAATGTGGCTGAAATAACTACTGTTGCTATCAAATATGATAAAGCCGGAAAAGAAAAGTTCGTGATTCGCAATCCGCTAGACGTTCAGTATTTAGATTTTTTGGATGTACAAGGAGTCCCTATGATAGTCGGATCAAAGCTTACTCATCCTGAAAGTACACTGATCCCATTTATTGCTGCCTGTGATTCTTCGACACTTGCCTGGACTTTTTCCGATTCTACTGTGTACGGACTGACACATATAACCGATATAGAAACCCACGATAATGATATATATTATCTTGGCGATGATACAGGTGATGCCACCGGCACAATCAGAGTATATAAATACACAATTATACCTGTTGAAGTAAAAATTCCAGAACCGGTGGAAATAAAAAAACTACCATCCAAAAAAAGAAAATGACATTTACCCCAGTCACTTCCGAACATCTGAACATGTTCGAAAAAGTCGTTGGTCGCGACAATATATTTACAGACAAAGAAGTTCTCGAGCAAAATGCAAGAGACTATACTGAAGATCTTAGATTTTATCCGGAAGTTGTTTTACGGCCTGCTAATGCTGAGGAGATATCGCAGATATTAATTTATTGCAACAAGCATCTTATTCCAGTAACTCCGCGGGGAGCGGGAACAGGACTTAGCGGTGGTGCACTTCCTGTTCATGGAGGCGTGATCATCGCCATGAACCGCTTCAACAAAATTATTAAAATCGATGAAGATAATCTCCAGGCAATAGTAGAACCCGGTGTCATCAACCAGGTATTTCAGGAGGCAGTGATGGAGAAAAAACTTTTTTATCCTCCTGATCCTGCCAGTCGCGGTAGTTGTTTTCTCGGTGGTAATCTCGCCGAAAGTGCCGGAGGACCCAAAGCAGTAAAGTATGGAGTTACCAAAGACTATGTCCTTAACTGCGAAATTGTATTGCCGACGGGAGAAATTATCTGGACAGGTGCCAATGTATTGAAGAATTCTACCGGCTATAATCTGACGCAGCTTATCATAGGCAGCGAGGGAACATTAGGCATCATTACAAAAATTGTTTTTAAACTTCTTCCTCTTCCGACTGAAAATCTGCTGATGTTGATTCCATTCTTCAGCGCCGAGAAAGCATGCGAAGCCGTATCTGCTATTTTCAAAGCAGGAATAACTCCTTCAGCACTCGAATTTATGGAAAGAGATTGCCTTGAATTCGTAATGAAATATGTTGATGTAAAAATTCCGTTGAACGATAACATTATGGCTCACCTGCTTGTTGAAGTTGATGGTACAGATAAAGACGTATTGTTTAAAGAGTGCGAGAAAATATCAGAGATACTTTATAAGTACGATTGCGATGAAATTCTTTTTGCAGATACTACACAACAGAAAGCAGATCTGTGGCGTGCAAGAAGGTCAGCCGGCGAAGCTGTTAAATCTCATTCCATCTATAAAGAAGAGGATACAGTTGTTCCCCGTGCCGAATTGCCAAAGCTGTTAAAAGGCGTGAAAGAAATCGGAAAAAAATATGGATTCAGAAGCGTATGTTATGGTCATGCCGGCGATGGAAACCTGCATGTGAATATCATCAAGGAAGAAATCAGCGATGAAGACTGGGCAAATAAAGTTCCGCTGGGCATTCGGGAAATATTCCAGCTCTGTGTTAGTTTGGGTGGAACCATTTCGGGCGAACATGGAATCGGATATGTTCAGAAAAGTTACCTCGACATTGCATTTAATAAGACACAACTCGATCTGATGAAAGGAATAAAAAATCTTTTTGATCCGAACGGAATATTGAATCCGGGAAAAATCTTCGCCTGAAAATGGAAAACAAAGTTGTTGTTATAACCGGTGCATCAAGTGGAATAGGAGAGGCCCTCGCTAAAAAGTTTGCTGAGGAGAAATCGAAAGTCGTTCTCGCTGCCCGCGATACGATTAAACTTTTTGCTCTTGCTGAAAAACTAAAATCTCTTTCCGTAGATTGTCTTGTTGTCGCCTGCGATGTAAGTATCGAGAATGACTGTAAACGTCTGATTGATGAAGCGGTAAATAAATATGGTAAAATCGATGTGCTGATTAACAATGCAGGAATCACTATGCGTGCATTGTTTAATGAGACAGAGCTTTCTGTTTTTAGAAAAGTAATGGATGTTGATTTCTGGGGGACTGTCAATTGCACAAAATATGCATTGCCGCATTTGTTAAAGAGTAAAGGCAGTCTCGTCGGAATTTCTTCGATAGCCGGAAAGAAAGGATTGCCGGGCAGATCGGGATATTCATCAGCAAAATTTGCGATGGAGGGATTTTTAGAAACTGTACGTACGGAGAATCTTCGTAACGAACTTCATGTACTTGTCGCCTGTCCGGGATTTACGGCTTCTAACATCAGGAATGCTGCCTTATCAGCCGATGGCTCACAGCAAGGAGAATCTCCAAGAGATGAGAAGGGAATGATGACAGCAGAAGAAGTTGCCGGACATATTTATAAAGCGGTGAAAAACCGAAAACGCGATTTGCTGCTTACGCTGAATGGTAAATTAACCGTCTGGCTTAATAAATTTTTTCCTGCATTCATGGACAAAGTGGTTTATAACCACATGTCGAAGGAGCCCAATTCTCCGTTTAAATAATTAACGCATTTTTATCAAAACTTGTCCGACTCCAAGAAGCTGATCTCTGTAATCATATACATAGACATGGTATTCTCCGGGTTTAAAAAAAGTTATTTCTTTAAAAAACCATGTGAGGTCAGGCTTTACTTCCATGCGTAATGAATTGTGAAAAATTTCTTTACTCTCTTTCATAGAGTAGACGTCGAAGATGATTTTTCCTGCGTCAACTTTCTTGTTTAGCTTAACGAGGATTTTAAAGAATCCGCCTTTTTCGCTTATGGAAAACTCTTTACTTGCATTTTTCGGATTCCCAAAATTATCAACCTGTTCGCAAAATATCACTTGCTGAGCGTTTGAAAAAAATGGCAACAGGAAAAAAATGAAAAATATTTTTGTGAACCACTTCATCAGTCAGATTTTTTTTCCTGTTGTTTTATAATACGCAACTACAGTGAAAAAGTTTGCTAAAATTTTGCGCTCAGCCGCACATTGATTTGTCGTCCTGTGAGGTAATTAGGAACGGCATAACGCCTTGCATTCGAAATATCAGTTATCCAGGTGTACGATGCGACATTGCTTACCTGCAAAAGGTTGAATACTTCTATTCCAGCCCACAGCGATTCAAAGCTCTTCAGAAATTTTCCACGGGGCTTCTTTTTTATTTCATCGCCAAGCAACTGCTTTGAGAAACCGATATCGACACGCTTGTATGTTGGAGCACGGAGCACATCTCTGTATCTGTCTTTACCAGGAGGGCCGAATGGGAGAGAGGTTCCGAATAACATGCTCAGTTGCATTTTATAAGTCGGGAACTTAGGAAGGTAATCCTGAAAAAACAGTCCGAAGTTTACATGCTGGTCAGCGGGACGGGGAATATAACCCGGTTCTACTTTTACGCTGTCAGTAACAATCTGATCAAATGTAAAACCGGAAATAATTTCTTCTCCTTCAGCATTAAAATGTCTGTAATAAAAATCATTCTTAATGTCTTCCTGTGTTTGTAGAACAGATACACTTACCCACGATTCTGCACCGGGAACAAATTCGCCGAAAAGACGAAAGTCAATTCCTCTTGCATATCCTTTTGATTCGAAATTAGGAAGGTATCTGATTCGAATGTCATTTACTTTATAAGGAATTAACTCTTCCAGGTTTTTATAAAATATTTCAGTCGTCAGTTTAAATTCTCTTCCAAGGGCAAGAAAACGGTAGTCGCCGCCAATTACTGCATGAATAGATTTTTGATCGCGTTTGTCTTTATAAATTTTACCATCTAAGTCGCGCAGCTCTCTGTAAAATGGCGGCTGGTAATAAAATCCGCCGGCCGCACGAAGTGATATTCGTTTATTCGAAGCAGGAATAAATGTAATGGAGGCGCGTGGACTTATTGCAGTTTGTTTGTTGAGATCCCAGTAATTCAAACGAACGCCTGTTGTCAGAAGTATTTTATTTTTATCTGATATCTGCCAGGTTTGTTGAATGTAACCGGTAATCCGGTTTGATGAAAGTTTATTTCTGCTGATGACGACATCGTTTAATGTTATCTGAGGATTTATCAAATCTCTGAAAGAAGGTATTGAATATCCGGATGAATCATTATAGTACCATTCATGCAACCTGTCGTCGATCTCTTCATGTTGACCTTTTACTCCCCACTGCAACAGAATTTTTTCAGCAACATATTCTCCTTTATGTTCTGCGCTGTAAATATTTCCGTCGAGTTTATTACGTGCATGATTGAGAAATGATCCCACCCCTAAATTAAAAGCAACGTCACCAAAATTTGATTTGCCTAAATCAGTCTCGAGTTGATCGAGAAAATACTGGCCAAGGATATCGAAATTTTCTTCTTCGTTGGTTTTATAAGCGCTTCCGATGACTTTCAGATTTACTTTTTCTGACGGATGATAAATCAGCGACAGGGCATTGGTGTAAGTTTGATAACGATCTGTTTCCTGTCCTTCGAAATAAACGGTAAATCGTTTTGCATCGTTGATGGTGCCGAAATTTGTTTCGCGCGATTCCGGAACGAGGTTGTAACGGTTTTTCGAAAAGTTGGAGAAGTATTCTATGCTGAACTTTTTAGAGAAGTCATATCCGGTGAGCAATTGTAAATCGGTGAATGATGGTTTATACTGTCCTTTAGTTTCGAAAGTATTCAGCAGATACTGATTTGATTTTTGTCTTGCACTGAACATATAGTACAGCTTTTTGCTTTTACTTCTGTTTTCGACTTCAACAGATGCTCCCAATAAACTGGCGCTTACAGAGGCGGCAAATTTCTTTGGCTTACGATATTTTATATCGAGAACAGACGAAAGTTTATCGCCGTATATGGCATCGAATCCACCTGCTGAAAAATTTATCGATTCAACCATATCGGGATTGATGATGCTTAATCCTTCCTGTTGTCCGGATCTAACAAGCAGCGGACGATATACTTCGAAGTCGTTTATATAAACAAGGTTCTCATCGTAATTTCCGCCGCGAACCGAATAGGTAGAGCTTAGTTCATTTGTTGAAGAAACTCCGGGCTGTGATTTTATAAGATCTTCTACACTCTGATTCGGAGTGGGAAGTAGTCCGGCCATTTTTGGAGGAATGCTTTTGATGTTGGCAGTCTTAAAAGACCTGTCTTCGATTGTGACATTTGGCATCTGGAAGATCCTGCCATGCATTTGATGAGATATATTTTTCGACTCGCCGGGAGCTAATAGCAGCTGAACAGAATCGGCCATTAATCCTGTGTAAGAAAAAATTATTGTAATTGGCTGGTTGGCTGGTACACTTAATAAATATTTTCCATCACCGTCAGAAAATGTACCGATGGGTTTTCCTGAAACAGCAATAGCTGCTCCGATAAGTGGTCTTTTCAGTGAGTCTGTTATCGCTCCTGTTAAAGTTGCATTCTGTGCATTTGAAAAATCAGGTAATAGAAAATAGAGTAGAAGAAGGAGAACGAAGTGTTTAATCTGCATCAGGAATTATTTTTCGCCCTTGTATTTAGTTTCCTTCTTTTTGAATTCGCCATTTTGCCACATCTGAATAAATTTTGCCCACTTGATAGGATCTAAAAGTGAATTCGGAGGAAGCTGACCGGCATAATAAAGTCTTGTACTATGGTCGTTCATTAAGTTTTTAAAATTCATACTTCCGTCCATGGGCATGGTGGCAGCGAGATAGCCAAGTTGATCAGGATCGAGATTTCTTTCGGCCCGTGAGAGGTCATCGTCAGGGATATGTAACCGAAGAAATGCTTCCTTAAACTGTTCCTTGGTTGGCCAAGGGAAAATCACAACCTCTTTCAGCAGAATCGTATCCTGTTTAAGAATTTGTATCATCGAACAGCGTTTGTCAGTAAGCGTATCAGGGATAATAAAGATAGCGCGCTTGTAACCGAGTGCGGCGAATTCGATGGTGTCTTTCATTTTGGCGACGAAGGAGAAGAATCCATAGTAGTCGCTGATAGTTCCGCGATTACTATTCTTAATCATCACACTGGAAAAGGGGACGGGTTTGAGACTGTCTGAAGTAACGATGACGCCTGAAAACTGAACCAGTTGTTCATTGTCAAGAATTTGTGCAAAACAGAATTTCCCTGTTGTAAATAAAAGGAGGAGAAGAAATAGCTTAATTTTCATGATGACGCTAAAGTAATACTTCCTTCTCTGAACGCGATTTAAAACCAAAAATTTCTTGATTTGTAAATTCCAGTCAGATAAGGTACAATGAGATTATTGGTAAATATGTGGTAAAATAATTAATAAAATGTAACTTGTAGGGTTCATTGTTGTAATACTGTTAGTTTACCTTTATACTTATTAATTAAGAGGTTATCATACAATAATGTCAAAAGCTTTTATATGATTAGTTTTAAGTCAGGAAGTCTTATTCCGGCCGCTGTTATAGTTTTATTCTGTTCATTCATCTATTGCTGCAAGAAAGAAAAACTTTCAGTATCAGATCAATTGAAGTACCTCCGTTATTTCCCGCTTGAAGCTGGCCAGTGGATCGAATATACGGCCGATTCAGTCGTTCATCTAGATATTGATGATGCACTGCAGATTGATACAGCCATCAGAAGATATAGTTTTGAAATCCGGGAAGAGATTGACTCATCATTCATCGATGGGGAAAATCAGCAGGCATTTATTATCATGAGATACAAAAGGGAGTATGATTCATTACCATGGACGTTCAATAACACCTGGACGGCGAAGTTGACGGCTAATTCAGCTCAGCGTGTAGAGGATAATATCCGGTTCATAAAACTTGAATTTCCTATAGTATCTTCTGCTACATGGAACGGCAATGCATATAATTTCTACCCCGAAGAGGAGTATTCGTATGATGATCTGAATGAGCCGGCTCAATTCGGTTCCCTTGTTTTTGATTCGACAGTAAAAGTTGTTCAAAATGAATTTGTTTCTCTCATCAACAGGATCGAAAAAAATGAAGTTTATGCAACAGGCGTCGGTATGATTTACAAACAACTCGATAGTTTAAAAACAGTAAACACTCCAAATGGACTTGTAATTTTAAATGGACTTGAATACAGGCAAACGATAAAGGATTATAAGCATTGAAATGAAGCGATTATTGGGTGTGTGTTTTTTTCTATTATTGGTAAAAGTCGTACCTGCAGATCAGCATAAATATTTCATCGGGTTTGCTGATAAATCAGGAAGTGCATTTACGACAAGCAATCCGTCGGAATTTCTCTCCCCGCGAGCTATTCAAAGAAGACTTTTTCAGAATATTTCTTATTCAGAGCAGGATCTTCCTGTAAATCAAAACTACATTGATAGTGTTGTCGCCAAAGGAGCGACTGTTTTTACAAAAAGCAAATGGTTTAATGGAATTACCATTTTATGTGATTCAAGTATTCTTCCTGATATACTTTCGTTGCCATTTGTAATTTCATCGGTAAAAGTTTTCCGTGAAGCGAAGCCTAAGGTTAAAAAAATTATTACAAGTGGTGTTCCGCTTAACAGTAATTCAGAATTGAAAATCACAGGAGAAGATTATGGAATGTCCTTTAATCAGATCCATCTTATGAATGGTGAGGCCATGCATGAGGAGGGATTTTTGGGCGATGGCAAATTGATTGCTGTTCTTGATGATGGCTTTTATGCAGTAGACAGGTTGTCGCCATTCGATCGTTTGAGGGCGAGACATAATATTGTTGCCACATGGGATTTTGTTTCGAACAATTCATCGGTTTATGATGATGATACCCATGGCATGTCGGTATTAAGTACAATTGCAGGATATGTTCCGGGTATGCTGATAGGGACAGCGCCCAATGCCAGTTTTTTACTGTTGCGATCAGAAGATGCAGCGACAGAAAATATTATCGAAGAGTATAACTGGAATGCTGCAGCAGAATATGCTGATAGTGCAGGAGCCGATTTAATAACTACTTCACTCGGTTATACTGAATTTGATGACTCCACTACAAACCATGTTTATTCTGATATGGATGGTGATCATTGTCCGTCGAGCATTGCCGCCGACATTGCTGCTTCCAAAGGAATGCTTGTTGTTGCAAGTGCAGGAAATTCGGGCGTGAGTCCCTGGCATTTCATCGGTGCTCCCTCTGATGGCGACAGTGTGATAAGTGTAGCAGCAGTTGATTCGATGGGTCGTCATATTTATTTCAGCAGTTATGGTCCTGCGCCAGATGGCCGCATAAAACCGAATGTAGCTGCGAAAGGATATAACAGTACCTTATCAGATGCATCGGGTGCGATTACTTCTGGAAGTGGGACATCCTTTTCCTGTCCGATACTTGCCGGTGCGGCCGCTTGTTTGTGGCAAGCATATTCAAGAGCCAGTGCCATGCAGATAAAAATGGCGATTGAGCGTAGTGGAAGTCTTTACAGCACTCCAAACGATTCGATGGGCTACGGAATTCCTGATTTTCGTACGGCAGGTTATTTTCTAACATACGGTACGACAGAGACTCCAATAACCGATCAGCTTATCAGTGTTTTTCCGAATCCATTTTCTGATGATGTATCCATCAAATTTTATTCTGAATATGCTCAGTTTATATCTATCGAAATTTTTAATTCAACCGGACAACTCATCAGCAGCCAGAAAGGAAAAACATTGGATCATACAATTCATAATTTTACAAGCAACAGCATTGTCAATGCAAGCGCAGGATTGTACATAGTAAAAGTCACAACAAAGGATAATAGTTTTGTGAAAAAAGTGCTTAAGAAAAGTTAGGAAAATTATCTTACTTTTTACTTCTTTTGTCTTGATTCTTTGCGCTTGGTTCTCGACTTTCGCATAGAAATCGCCCAGCGAGTGAGTTTAATTCTGAAATCTAAAATCTTCACTCTTCACTCTTCCTTAGTGAATTCCTTTTCCCGCCAGATATCTTTCCGCATCGATAGCCGCCATGCATCCTGTTCCTGCAGCGGTGACCGCTTGTCTGTAGGTCTTGTCGGCAACATCGCCAGCGGCAAAAACGCCTTCGACATTAGTACGACTTGTGCCGGGAACGGTAACGAGGTATCCGACATCATCCATTTGCAGCCAGTCTTTGAAGATGCCTGAATTGGGTTCGTGACCGATGGCAACAAAGAATCCCTGTACATCCAGTTTTGTTTCGGCTTTAGTTTTTTCGTTGACGACGATGACGCCATTAACAGTTTTGTCGCCGATGATTTCTTTTGTAGTTGTATTCCATAAAACTTCGATGTTAGCGGTGTTTTCTACTCTATGCTGCATGGCTTTACTAGCTCTCATTTCATCGCGTCGAACGATCATATAAACTTTGCGGCAAAGTTTTGCGAGGTATGTAGCTTCTTCGGCTGCTGTATCTCCTGCACCAACGATGGCAACATCTTGACCGCGGAAAAAATATCCGTCACAAACTGCGCATGCAGAAACACCGAAGCCATTATATTTTTGTTCTGACTCGAGTCCAAGCCATTTTGCAGATGCACCTGTTGCAATGATGACAGTATCAGCAGTAACAGTTTTCATTTCATCAATAACTACCTTATGCACCGATCCGGAAAAATCGACAGAGCTTGCATAACCGTAACGGATGTCGGCACCAAAGCGTTCGGCCTGTGCTTTAAAATCTTCCATCATTTCGGGACCCATTGTTCCCTTTGGGTAGCCGGGATAATTTTCAACTTCAGTGGTAATCGTAAGCTGTCCACCGGGCTGAAGTCCCTGATACATGACTGGTTTGAGATCGGCGCGTGCGGCGTAAATAGCTGCCGTATATCCTGCAGGACCTGATCCGATGATCAGGCATTTGAAATGTTCGGGTTTTGTTTCCATAAATAGTGTTGCAAAAATAGCAATTTCAATTTGAGAAAAGCAGAAAAGTTCGCTGAGCCCCGATTATAGATGATTCGATGTATTATTATTGAAAGCATAATTAAAGATATCGCCAGAAGAAATCGATTTTCTATATTTACGCCATGGCACAGACGTTGGGAGTTGAAGAATTTATTAAGAAGTATGAAAGTGATCCTGTTTTACTTCTTGATGCGAGGAGTGAAAAGGAGTTTGATCATGCTCATATTCCGGGAGCAGTAAATCTGCCATTGTTAAATAATGAAAATCGTCATCTTATTGGTATAGAATATAAAAAGAATGACAGAGAGGCTGCAGTGGCTCTTGGATTTAAACTTGTTGGTCCGGTTTTTCATGAATTTATAGAGAAGGCGAAAAAGCTTACCGATAGAAAACAAATAATGATTTATTGCTGGCGCGGAGGAATGCGAAGTGGTATCATGTCGTGGATATTATCGATGGCAGGATATAAAGTAACTCTGTTGAATGGCGGATATAAATCTTTCCGGAATTACATTTTAGATCAGTTCAAAACCAACCGGAATATTATCATCGTTGGTGGAAATACAGGAAGCGGGAAAACAGATGTGCTTAAAGAACTTCGTTTGCTTGGTATGCAAACGATAGATCTGGAAAATCTGGCAAATCATCGCGGCTCTGCATTCGGAAATCTCGGGCTTCCTCCTCAGCCTTCTACAGAGTATTTTGAAAATCTTCTCGGACTTCAATGGAAGAATACAGATTCGTCGCAGATAGTGTGGATTGAAGGAGAGAGCCGAACAATCGGACGCGTTAAAATTCCTGATGATGTGTTCAATCAGTTGCAGGCTGCACCAATGATGGAACTGAAATGCACAAAGGAGTTTAGAAAAAAGAGAATCATTGATGAATATGGTGTATTTAAAAAGGAGGAGTTGGCCGAATGTACTTCGAAACTGAAAAAGAAATTGGGGAATCTTCGGTTGAGTGAAGCGTTGTATGCTTTAGAAGCAGGCGACCTGGATGCATGGCTGGAAATTTTAATAAAATATTATGACGATAATTATACCTATAGCATGGAAGGTAGAAATGCTCTGGAGAGGACTGTTGTAAATGTTGAGATGAACGAAAGCCTTGCCCAAGTAGCAAACCGTCTCATTCTGCAACCGTTGATAAAGGTAAAGTCGATAGCATGAGCAATACGGAACAAATAATTCGACTTACTCAATATTCTCATGGTTCAGGATGCGGTTGTAAGATTGAGCCTGCAGTACTCGAAAAAATATTAAACAAAGGTGAGACGACTAAATCGTCATTCAAAAACCTTATTGCTGGTTATGAGTCGAACGATGATGCAGCAGTTTGGGATATTGGAAATGAAAATTGTTTATTGAGCACAACTGATTTTTTTACACCTATAGTTGACGATGCATTTGATTTTGGGCGTATAGCAGCGGCTAATTCGATAAGTGATATTTATGCAATGGGAGGGAAGCCAGCATTTGCTCTTGCCATATTAGGTTTTCCAGTTGATAAGCTTCCTGTTGAAATAGCGCAGAAGATAATTGCTGGAGCAAGATCGGTCTGTAATGAAATTTCTATTCCTCTTGCCGGCGGACATAGCATTGATATTCCTGAGCCCGTCTTCGGACTTGTTGTAAATGGTTTTGTGGAGAAGAAATTTTTAAAGAAAAATAATTCAGCGAAAGATGGTGATCTGTTATTCCTGACAAAGCCATTAGGGACAGGAATAATGGCATCAGCACAGAAGCGTGGTAAAATAACAGAAGTTGATCTCGCCCTTGTCGTGGAGGTGATGACTTCGCTGAATAAGGCAGGAGAGCGATTGGCAAAGTTAGAAGGCATTCATGCGATGACAGATGTAACCGGTTTCGGTTTGTTAGGACATTTAATTGAAATGTGTGAAGGAAGCGGAGTGACATCCGTGATCGATTACAAATCAATTCCGCTCATAGAAGGAATCACAAAATATATGGATCAGTTTATATTTCCTGACAATACATACAGGAATTGGAATGCCTATGAAAAAAAGGTTTTGGGAATAACTGGGTCAGCTTTTATTACCCTTTGTGATCCGCAAACCAGCGGCGGACTTCTTTTTGCTGCAGACCCAAAGTCAAAAAATGAAGTCATTGAAGTTCTTCATTCAGAAAACCTGCAAGATTTTATCACCCCCATTGGCTACCTGATGCAAAAGCAATTACATTCAGTACAGGTTGTGGAGTAGTTAGTAAGTACCGAAGAGGCGATTGACTTTAGATGTAGGATAATTTACATATTGTCATGTCTACTTTCTACTTTCTACTT
>JANPNV010000171.1:0-2413 GCA_031427625.1 Bacteroidota bacterium | reverse complement strand
CACAACCAGGATCGTTTGCGGAAATAAAATTTACAAATGGGAGTGCGATTGTTTTTTATCAGCCAGTTACAGCGGACTATTTTCAATCGCTTCTTAAGAAATGATTTTATCGTTCAGCAATAAATACCGGTATTTTATTTATCGGCTGCCTTGCGATATGCGAAAAGGTTTTGACGGATTAAGCGGAATGGTTCAATCGGCGTTTTTGATGAATGCATTAACTGGTGATGTGTTTATTTTTTTCAATCGTCCGAAGAATCGTGTAAAGATTTTGCACTGGCAGGGAGATGGATTTATTATCTACTGCAAGCGATTGGAAAAAGGGACTTTTGAATTACCAGAGACTAATTCTTCCGGCAATTCGATTGAAATTACCCCACATCAATTGCAATTTATTTTAGATGGAATTACTCTTTCATCAATCAAGCACCGGTTGCGATACAAATTAAAAAATGCATCGTGATGTTGATTAAAATGTTGACAAAATACCTATGAAAAAGTGTGTTAAAAGGAAATGAATTTTATATTTGATGCGTGATTGAAACACCGGAAAATTTAGGCAACGCAGCTCTTTTAGATTTAGTTCAGCAGCAACAATCACAACTTCAGCAAAGAGATTTACGGATCGATAAATTACAACATCAGTTAGAACAACTTCTGCGAGCATTTTATGGCAGCAAGTCCGAACGATTTGCCGCAATAACAGATCCCAATCAAATTCCCTTTTCCCTGGATGTAGAATCCATATCAGCTCCTGAAGTAAAAAAGGAAACCATTACCTATGAGCGTACCAAACCTTCTTCTTCTGTCAATCATAAAGGAAGAATGCCGCTGCCGGATCACCTGGAAAGAAAAGAAATTATCATTGAGCCCTTAGAAGACATTACCGGATTAATCCGGATCGGTGAAGAAGTTACCGAGCAGTTGGAAATAGAACCGGGAAAAATGTTTGTTAAAAAATATGTTCGTCCTAAATATGCCAGGCCGCAAGGCGAAGGTGTGTTGATCGGGGATCTTCCATCGTTCACTATCGGAAAAGGAATCGCCGGGCCAGGTCTTCTTGCTACAATTGTTATCCAAAAATATTTAGATCATCTTCCCCTGTATCGCCAGATCGAGCAGTTCAAGCGACTAGGTGTTGAGATACCTGCTTCGACAATGTCTGATTGGGTAGCTATGTGCCTTGATTTACTCGAACCACTTTATGAAACATTAAAAAGAAAAATAGTAGCCAGCGGATATTTACAGGCAGACGAAACACCAATCAAAGTATTAGACAGAAGCATAAAAGGTAAAACTCATTTAGGATCTTACTGGGTATATCGCGATCCCGTATCTGGTTTAGTGCTTTTTGATTACCGGAAAAGTCGTGGGCGCGAAGGACCAAGAGAAATACTAGAAAACTTTGAAGGCTTTTTACAGAGTGACGGATGGAGTGCTTACTTGGGATTTGATACAAATCAAATTACATTGTTTCATTGCATGGCGCATGCACGAAGATATTTTGAACAGGCGAAAGACAATAAACCGGAACTTGCTGCTTATGCATTAACAGAAATACAAAAGCTTTATGATGTCGAAAGACGTGCACGCCTATTAAAATTAAATTACCATGAGCGCGGAGAACTTCGGCAAAAGGAAGCATTGCCAATATTAAATCAACTTCATCAATGGCTGAAAGAACACATTGTAAACGAACTCCCTGCCAGTGCCATTGGTAAAGCACTGTCGTATTCGCTCAAGCGTTGGGAAAAACTAATGCTTTATACCAGCGATGGAAAACTTGAAATCGATAATAATCTGGTAGAAAATTCCATTCGACCAGTTGCTATTGGAAGAAAGAATTATTTGTTTGCCGGTTCACATCAGGCAGCTCAGCGAGCAGCGATGATTTATTCTTTACTTGGCAGTTGTAAATTAAAAGGTGTTGAACCTTTTGAATGGCTGAAAAATATTTTTGAAATTTTACCCGACTACAAGGCTAACCGCCTGGAGGAATTACTTCCCTGATTTTTTATTACCTTTAAAATTAATGTGCGGTCTTTCGGAATGATTTGCAATGGTAATTACAAATCAAAATTAAATCTAGATGTACTTCGTCGGATGCTTACGATTGCTTGTCATAATCCAGCCGCACCGATTTCTTCTTTAGAGACAATGAGGGTAGTGCTAAGTCAAGGAGTTAGAGGTGGCTCATCTTTGCCACCTGCACAAAACGAGAACCATTATTTCGATATAGATTATTTTCGCTATTACAAAAAAAATCCAGAAATTATTGGCCCGAATTTTTCTAATTCAGGATGTATAGGTAATACTTATACATTTCAAGCAAAAATGTATAGTAGTGCATCTACAACCGATATTTATACATGGTCAGTTTCTAGTGGCGCTACAATTATTGGTTCAAATACTG
>JANPNV010000170.1:0-6872 GCA_031427625.1 Bacteroidota bacterium | reverse complement strand
GCAGGAATAAATATAAAAGCAATTACAGAACATTGCTTTGAAGTTCCAGCACCCAAACGTTAAAAAACCATAAGATAAAATAAACTTTGAAAAGTTAATTCGGAATAATCCGAAGTTGACTGATTTTCTAAAAAAGAATCCCACTGTTTATTTCATTTTGGTTTAAAGATATAACTGTCCACGAAGCTACGGGTGCGGTGGGGCAAAAGAAAAAGTGAAGCAACTTTGCGTTGGCTTGTGGGTTGCGTTGCTTCTCTTTTTCTTTTGCGAAGGATAGCAAACACAGCTTGTCCGAAATTGGTTCAATGTTCATTTCTTGCAGTCAGTTTGAAGTTTGCAGGGTGCTAATAAGGTTGCGCATAACGGTTCGGGGGTTTGCGATGGCGGGGATTATTAGCACTAAACTTCATTCGGAGAACTGAACTTCCACCTTGCACAAATGTGTCTGCGAAGCACGGAACCCCCGCTATTGCAAACCCCTTGTTATGCGTTCGTGCTACTGTTCCTACTAAGATGTCAAGCCCGAAGTCCGCACCAAAGTTTGTTTCTTGTAATGTAGTGTCCATTGAACTATATCATTTGATGTCCGTAGAAAGTTTTTTCATTTCTCTGTTGTGTAATGGTAATAGAATTTGTCTGGTGTAACATTCTTGAAAATTTTTTCAGGGAAGTCTAATTTTCTTCCACATATTGAAGTATCTACTTCGGTAAACATTTTATCCTCGGGGTAGTTGGTTACTTCACTTACATAAAATCTGTTTTCCATTCTTGCAGAGTCCCCTTTTGTTTTGTAGCTTATTAAATTGTAAAACACAAATGGTGAATTGGATTTGTCAAACTTTACAGTTTTAATTGTTTTGCTTGTCGGGTATTTTAACAAATCACAATTTACATATCTTGCGTTTGCAACATGATATTCAGATACATTTACTTGTGTCTTGGGTGGAATTGTAAGTTGTGGCTTTTCAATGTAGGAAGTTGAAAAACTTGTTGAGTTAGTTCCTGTAATCTTTGAAGGGTTATAATACCAGTAATAGTAATACGGATAATTGTAAGTTGTCAGAGCAGTCCCGCTACTAGATGACTTTGAAAATGTCCTATTCTGAAAATATTCATACGCTACTCCATTTAAAACAAAAAATGTTTTCGTCAAGTCAACCGTCAAATCACTTTCAGTTTTATTGTAGATACTAAAACCAATGTCACCGCCATTAGCCCAAAGATTGTAAGCAACACTGCAACTCTTATCTTCAAAAACAATTTTGTCATTTGTCAAAGTGCCATTGTTGGGGCTTGTTTTATAAACTTGATAATAGTTGGTCGTAACAGCACATGATGCAAATAAGATTGTAAAGAATGGAATGATTAGTTTTTTCATCTGCTTTTTTATTTTAGTCCTGCTTACTCTAATCGGTTTTCAGCATCCCCGTTTTTGTTTTGTTAGCTGTCGTCTCTGCTCGTTCAATGCTCGTAAGTTTGAAGTTCCGATGTCGCCCAAGCATGACGCATAACGTTTGGCTAGACGCAATAGGTTGCGTCTATATCTTCTATTGGGGGGTTGACGCAACCTATTGCGGGTAAAATTTTATTGCACAAAACCCCGGCTTTAGCCGGCGTAGCTTTGCAATGTTTACTTTCATGGATGTAATATAAAACTTAATGTCATGAAAAAAACAATTAACCATTATTGCTGATGCGTGCAACCATGTAGAAGGCTTCAAAACCGCTTATGAAAAATTATCACAACAAGTCGCTATCAGCAATCGAAGTGAAAGTACATTAGAGAGTTATTCAACCCGGATTGCGGCTGTAAGTTTGCATTTCGGTTTGCCGGAACAACTTGATCCGGAACAAATTCAGGATTATCTGGGAAAACTGGCAGGCTCTACGGCTTCTCCCTCGCGATCAAGTTTTAAACATACGGTTTATGGTTTGCGATTTTATTTTAAACTAATTGGACTTAGCAATCGCTCGGTTGCGCTTCCATCGATTCGTGCAAATCATAAACTTCCAACGGTGTTGTCGAAGGAAGAGTGTAAATAGCTTTTTAAAATACCGTCCCTTATTAGATGCACAAATGTTTATATAACCACAAAACCCGCTTTTTTGCCAAGGTGCTGTTATGCCTTCGTTGTTTTTTTTCGGTCATGCTTGTCTGTCGTGCATTACTGTTTGTCATTGTGTGTTGACTTGCTGGCTCTTTTGATTTTTTTTAGCGTTGGTTTTGTGTGCTGTAAATAACTCGTCCTGAAAAAAGTTTACAGTTTAGTTTTATTTTTTCGTGCGGTTGCATAGTGCGAAGGTAAAAATAAAATGTGCTTGCAAATGGGTTGGCTTGTTCGACTTTGGTAACAATTTTATATTTCATTTCAATAATCTTTTAATCCATTTTTCAATTTCCACCGCCCAAAAAATAATACTTGATATTGCTATTGTTATTGTAAGTTCATTAAAAGTTAATGGCTGTGTTTTGAAAACATTATTAAAGAAAGGAGTGTAAATAATCATCAATTGAAGAGCAACAGTTATCACTAATGCTCCAATCATCGGCTTGTTTGAAAACACTCCTATTTTAAAAATGGATTCTCTATCTGAACGGATTGCTATTACATGCCCCATCTGACTGAAACAAAGAACGGTAAAAGCCATTGTTTGCCAATGTGAATTTTCACCTTGTATAGCCCATGCCTGCATTCCGATGGTTACTAAGCCCATTAATAAGCCTACCCACAAAATATGCCTTGCCATGCCTCCTGCAAAAATGTTCTGCTTGGGATTTCGTGGCGGACGATTCATAATGTTTGCATCAGCGGGTTCAGAAGCAAGGGCTAATCCCGGCAAGCCATCGGTTACCAGATTTATCCAAAGAATGTGTATTGCTAACAAAGGAATGGGTAATCCAAAAAACGGAGCTAAAAAAATTGCCCATAATTCACCTGAGTTTCCGGTCATAATGTATTTGATAAATTTCAAAATGTTATCAAATATTCTTCGACCATGTTTTACTGCTACAACAATGGTTGCAAAATTATCGTCCAGCAAAATCATGTGCGATGCTTCTTTGGAAACTTCGGTTCCGTTAATTCCCATTGCAATACCGATGTCGGCATTTTTAAGAGCCGGTGCATCATTTACGCCATCGCCTGTCATGGCAACAAAATGATGTTTGTCTTGCAAGGCAGTTATGATTTTTAGTTTTTGTTCGGGATTAACTCTAGCATAGACACGCACCTTCTCAACTAATTTTTCAAATTCATCTAATGTTAGTTTGGCAAGTTCAGAACCAGTTAATACCATGTGTTCTTCAGTGGATATTATTCCTATTTTTTTTGCAATGGCTTTGGCGGTTAGTTTGTGGTCGCCTGTAATCATTACCGGAATAATCCCTGCTTGTTTACATTCTGACACGGCTTGCTTTGCTTCTTCGCGTGGCGGGTCAATCATCCCTGCAAATCCAATTAATGTTAGTGAAGATTCAATTTCGTTTGCAATTAAACTTTCAGGAACAGAAGGAAGTATTCTCACAGCATAACCTAACACACGATAACCCTTTTCTGCCATCTCATTTACTTTGAGTTCAAATTCAGGAATAAATTTTTTCTGATTATCATCAAGTTTTTCAAAAAGCACTTCAACAGCTCCTTTTGTAATTGCAACAATTCCTTTGTTGGTTTTATGCAAAGTGGTCATGCACTTTCGTGTGGAATCGAAAGGGATTTCTCCAACTCGCGGAAATTTTATTTCCAAATCAGTTCGCTTAAATATTTTGTCGAAAGCATATTGAACCAATGCAACTTCGGTTGAATCACCCAACCATTTTCCATCACTATCACTTTTCACATCATTGTTCAATGCCATTGCAGTTAACAAAGCATTGCTTTCTGAAAATATGGAATTAATTTCTTCATCGGCTGTTTCAAAAATCTCCTGGACGGTCATTTTATTCAGCGTCAGGGTTCCGGTTTTATCAGTACAGATGTAGGTTACTGAACCAAGCGTTTCAACGGCAGGAAGTTTTCTGATAAGCGCGTTGCTTTTCACTAATCGCTTCGCACCAAAAGCAAGTGCAATGGTTACCAGCGCAGGTAATGCTTCGGGAATGGCAGCCACAGCAAGTGAAATGGCAGTAAGCAGCATTGTTAGAATTGTTTCACCCCGCAGTAAGCCGATACCAAATATTACTGTGCAGATAATTAGTATTCCAACGGATAACCATTTGCCAAAGGCGGTTAATCTTTTTTGTAACGGAGTTGATGATTCATCGGTCTGAATCATTTTTGCAATTCGTCCGAGTTCGGTATTCATTCCGGTTGTTACAACATAAGCAAGCCCACGACCATTTGTAATATGAGTTCCTTTAAAGCCTATGTTTATTCTGTCGCCAAGCGCATAATCTCCTTCTGGCAATTCGTTGGGATGCTTTTCAACATTATGCGACTCTCCCGTGAGTGCTGATTCATCAACCTTTATCTGATGTGTTTCAATAAAACGAATATCAGCCGGAATAATATTTCCGGCTTCAAGCTGCACTACATCTCCGGGAACTAAATCGGAGGCGGGAATGTCAATTGTTTTTCCTTCGCGTAAAATACGGGCCGTGCCCGCTGCCATATTCTTTAATGCTTCCATTGCTTTTTCGGCACGATACTCTTGTATTATGCCAACTGCTGCATTAAGAACAATTATTGCAAGAATAATTATTGTGTCGGTTACATCGCCTAATATGCCTGAAATAACTGCTGCAACAATAAGAATGAGAACCATAAAGTCCACAAGCTGGTGTAGCAGCATCCGAAAAATAGTTTTCTTTTTTTTCTCCTCTAATTTATTTTTTCCGTGTTCAGCAAGCCGTTGGGAAGCGGTTATATTATCAATGCCTGACGGAGTTGTTTTTAGCAACTGTGCTATTTCGGAAAGAGGGAGTAAGTGCCAGTTCATTATGTAAGCGCATTAAGTTTTGTAATTGCAAATTCAAATTTGAGAACTAAGTTGACTTTTTCTCTTTAAGGCAAAGAGATTATTGGTGTATGGGTACACAAGATTGCGCGTGATGCTTTTATTAGTGAATGTTATTGTGAGTGAAAGATTTTTCCTTTTCTATTTGCGTCTTTGATGGGGTCATTTTCGTGATGCAGTCGTTGTGCGGTGGGGCAAAATAAAATGTGAAACAACTTTGGGTTGGCTTATAGGTGGCGTTGCTTCTATTTTTATTTTGCTAAAGCGATAGCCAAACGGCTTTGCCGAAATTGTTCTGTCGTTCATTTTATCGCTGTCGTTTAATGTTTGCACTGTCGTCATGGGCTTATGACTAACGTTCTATAACAAGCTGAATTACAATTGCAAATTAAGGTCATTAGTCGAGATATCGAATTTAGCTATTAGTTTTTTCATGGCAGCAATTCTCTTTCTTTTCTGGGCAAGGAATTGATATTCGGTCTGGGGAATATAGGGCACTTTTTTCACAATCATATTCCAAATTATAACAGCCAGTTTTCTTGCTGTTGCTGATATTGCTGAAACACGACCTTTTCTGTGTGAGATCCGGCTAAAGAAATTGGAAAGTGCTGTGTCTTTTAAATTGCCAATTGCATTTGCCGCATTTCGTAAAGCTATTTATAAGCATTTGCTGCCTTTTGGAATTTTATTACTGAGCACTTTTCCACCGCTGATTTTATTATTTGGTGATAATCTGAGCCAGCTTGCAAATTGTTTTGCTGTTTCAAATTTGTGAATTCCATTCCCTACTTCACTCATGAGTGTAAGTACGGTAGAATAGCTAACTCCTTCAATAGCTAATAAATCGACACCTTCAAAATACTGATAAGAAAGTAAATTGATATTGTAATCACTCACATTAAAGGGAGGATTTGCAATTACATAATCTACTTTCAATTCGGGAAATTTATCATGCATCAACGTATCTCCCAATTCAATCTTCGCATCAATTCCACAAATAGCCAAATTCATTTTAGCCAATTTGTAAGTAGTAGGATTACTTTCTTGCCCGAAGATTGATATTTTTCCTTTTCTGTGTTCGTGCGTTTCAATAAAGCGTTCACTTTGTACAAACATTCCGCCACTACCACATGCACCGTCATACACACGCTTTTCAGGCTCAGGTGCTAAAACATCAACCAAAACGTTCACAATACTTTGGGGAGTGTAAAACTGTCCACCTTTTTTTCCTTCTGCATCTGCAAACTGCCCAAGGAAATATTCAAATACAAAACCTAAAACATCTTTTGCTTTTCCGCTGCCGTTATTGCTTAAACTAATTGAGCCAATTAAATCTATTAGTTCTCCCAATCTTTGCTTGTCTAATGATGGTCGAGCATAATCTTTCGGTAAAACACCTTTCAAAGTCGGGTTGTCTTTTTCGATCGCATCCATTGCATCGTCATTGTATTTTCCAATAGTTGGAAGTTTATCTCTAACCTGAAGCCAATTCCAATGAGCTTTTGATGGCACATAAAAAACTGTAGACTCGTCTTGAGAATTTTGAGATTTACATATATCCTTTATTTCTTCAATATATTTATCCTTTTCCCAATCTGCTCCGATTTCTTCTTCAAAATATTTTATTTTTTCACTGAAAACGTCAGAGATCTATTTGAGAAAAATAAGTCCGAGTACCACGTGCTTATACTCCGCAGCATCCATGTTGTTGCGAAGTTTGTCGGCAGCACTCCAAAGCGTTTTTTCTAATTCTAAATTATTAGTCATAGTTTCAATTTCTTTAAATGTTTTTGTACTTCCCGTTCTACTTTATCAAAGTCCGGCAAATCTTGTATTTGTTCACTCATCGAACTTTCCCAACGACCTTTGTATTGTGGTAATCGCTCCGAAAGTTTTTTTGTAAAATCAGCGTGATT
>JANPNV010000169.1:0-20403 GCA_031427625.1 Bacteroidota bacterium | reverse complement strand
CTGAGTGCATTTACTGTATTAGTAATGGGAAGTTGCAATAGTGAGACGAGCAAAAACGAAGCAATTGTTTCAACCTCCAACTTGATTTCGGCTGCAAATGAACTGGACAGTATGTTTCTTGTTGCATTTAACAATGGCGATGCTGATGCAATTATGAAACTGTATTGGAATAGCCCTGAATTGAAAACTTATCCTCCAAGCGAAATGCAAGTAAATGGATTTGATGCTGTAAAAGCGGGATATGTGAGAGACTTTGCATCTAGCAAAGGAGCAAAACTTGAATACACAAGCACTAATAATATTCCTTTTGCTGATGGAGTTGTTGGGCACGGAACATTTCGATGGACTATGCCGATGGAAGACGATTCGCCAATGGTATTTGACGGTCGGTATTCAGAAGTCAAAGCAATTAAGGACGGTAAAATGGTAATTATTCTTGACCACACTTCTATGCCAATGGCACCGCCTCCTGCTGATATAACAACAGAGAAATAATATCCTTAAAAAACCTATTGCAAACTTCACGAATTTGTTATTTGCAGACACAATAGAACGAACGCAGAATAAACGTACTGCCATAACTCTTTTTGCTCCATCAAGCTTAATATTGAAAGCTAGCGTCTCCCTGGCATATATTCTTTTAAATAAACAGGCTCAAACAAAGAAACATCTTCAAACTCCTCATTCCTAAATTTCATTTCCGCCAGCTCAGTCATGTGAATGGCAGATGGAAATATTCCCTTGCAATACATAAAACCATCTTCCTCTTTTAACAGAGCTGTGCATTTCTCCGCGCCATCACCAAAGAAATAAATTTTATTGTTCTTCCTCCAGTCAGAAAAAAGAGCATCGGTCACTACGATTGCTTCCGGTGGATGCAGCAATTTTATTTTTTCATCAAACAATGCCGCGTAAACTTCCATTCTCCTTGCATCGATCATCGGACAATAAAGTGCATTATTTTTTAATTGCAAAACAGTTTTCGCTGCTACAGCCATGGCTTCAAGAGTAGAGATACTTATCAACGGTTTATCCATTGCAAAACATAATCCTTTTGCAACACTTACTCCAATTCTTAACCCTGTGTATGAACCGGGCCCGCTGCTTATAGCAATTGCATCGACATCCGTCGGCTTAATTCCTGCTTCAGTCAATACTTCTGAAATAAAAACTGTCAGTTTCTCCGCATGACTAAATCCTTCGTTCGTCTCCCGCAAAAAAACAGATCGATCTCTCAATAATGCCACAGAGCATATTGGAGTCGCCGATTCTATGCAGAGTATTATGGACATAAATTAGTCAGATTAAGAAAATAAAAACGGAGTGATTATGATTTAAAAATAATCAATCCCTAATGAATAATACAAACAGTATTATTTTTTGTTTGAATATAAATCTTCTTTTTTCACCCGCTCAATTAAGTCGCCACCTTTTAGAAGCCGGGCAATCAGATTATATGGTGCAGAAACAACTTCCGCTCCTTCGGTGAGTCCGCTTTTAATCTGAATGTAATTATTATCCTGAATGCCTGTTACGACAGGAACAATCTTAACAGTATTTCCATCTACTACAAAAACGCATTCAATATCTTTCTTCTCTACTACTGGCTGCTTCTCTTTATCGTCAGTTACCTTTACAGCATCTTCATCTTCCGTTTCATCTTTTTTGAAATCTTTTTTCATATTTGACTTATCAGAAGTATCACGTGTCGTTACTGCCTGAATTGGTACTGTTAAAACGTCTGAAACATGTTTTGTTCTTATATCCACTGTTGCAGACATTCCCGGATGGAAAACATTTCTTTCAGGATGATCGGCATCAACAATATCACTATAAGATTCTCTGAGAATTCTGACTTTAACTGTAAAGTTTGTGACCTGATCGACAGATAGACCTTGAATGTTTGCAGAGTTCGCAACTTCCGTAACAATGCCTGAAAACTTTTTTCCGAGGTATGCATCAACTTCTATTGAAGCGGTATCACCTACATGCACGCGAACAATGTCGTTCTCATTCACATCGACGCTTACTTCCATTTCGTTCAGGTTTGCAAGCACGAGTAATTCCGTTCCCGCCATTTGTGATGTCCCTACTACCCTCTCACCTTTTTCCACATTTAATTTTGATATCGTTCCATCAACCGGAGCGAAGATGGTCGTCTTGCGAAGATTATCCTGCGCTTCTTTCACACTTGCTTCAGAACTCCTCACTCCATAATCGGAAGCAGCAACATTTTGTTTTGCTGCTTCAACTTCAGCAATAGACACTTCGTTTGCCGATTTTACATTCTCCCATTCAGAAGGAGAAATTAGTTTTTCATCAAACAATTTTTTAGTCCTGTCAAACGTCAGTTTCGATTTTTCAAACTGACTTTGCGACTGAATAAGACGTGACTTTGCATTTTCAAGATTCGCTTTGGAAGAATTTAATGCGGCCACGGATCGATCGAGATAGGATTGGTATATGTCGGGAATAATTTTCACCAATAGGTCACCTTTTTTTACATGGTCACCTTCTTTCACCCTAAGCTCTACGATTTCGCCTGAAACATCGGGACTTATCTTCACTTCTACTTCGGGTTGTATTTTACCGCTGGCAGAAACCAATTCAACAATATCGCGCTTCTTTGCTTTCTCAACTGTAACTTTCTTCTTTTCTTCGCCGCCAATCCAACCTGCTTTTTTGCCTATGACGGCAAATACAATAAGAGCGACAACAATTATTAATAACCATTTCAATACACTGTTTTTCTTTTTCATAATTTAAAAGGTCAATGGTTTTCCCTGATAAAAGTCGAGAATTTTTATCCTGAATATGTAATCATATTTTGCCTGCAGCAATGTTGCCTGTGCATTGGCAAGATTATT
Organism: Bacteroidota bacterium; assembly: GCA_031427625.1. GTDB lineage: Bacteria > Bacteroidota > Bacteroidia > AKYH767-A > 2013-40CM-41-45 > JADKIH01. The sequence goes on along the minus strand of JANPNV010000169.1, from coordinate 17,536 downwards.
TTTAGCCAGAAGATAATCGTATGTGTTAATCAGTCCCAGATCGAATCGCTGTTGATTATAAATAAACGATTCTTTAAGAGCATCTACACTACGTATTCCTGCATTATATTTTTTTTGCGACGAGGCTGCATCAGCAAATGCCTGCTGTACGCTTTTGTAAAGATTCTTCCGTGTCAGTTCATTATTCAGACGGTTTTGTTCAAGATTAATCTTAGCTCTGCTGATAGTTGCACGTGTTGAAAGTCCATTGAATATTGGAATCTGCAATGAAAATCCGACTGACTTCCCAAGATTATTATCGATCTGATTTCGGAATGGCGAATCAGAAATTACAGGACTGTTATTGGGAACATATGTAAAAACAGTATCTCCGGAAGATGTATATCCCGATATTGTTCTGATCGGTGGACCAGTAATATAAGCTATGTCCTTGCTTGAAGTCGAATAATTCGTATTCACAGATCCTGAAAGATAAAGACGCGGAGAATATCCGCCTTTTGCTGCTGACAATCCTTTTTCGGCAGCGAGTACTTTATACTCCGAACTTTTTATGTCGGGCTGATTTTTTAATGCCAATGAATAAACGCCATCGACATTCACTTGTAAATTATCGAATAATGGTAATGCAACATCCGGTTTACTGATTGTAAAATTCTTGATAGTATCCAGTTCAAGCAACTGCGTAAGAGAAAGTACCGACTGATCAAATTGCGACTGTGCTTGAATAAATTTTACTTCATCTGTTGCCAGTTGGGATTCCATATCAAGATAATTTCCCTTGTTCACGGAACCCAGTTCAAACATTCTTTTAATCCTGTCACGCTGGATCACTGAAGCATCCACCTGATCCTTAGAAATAGACATTAGTTCCTCATTATACAAAACCTGCAGGTAATAATTGACGACATTTATGCTGATATCGTTTTGAATTTTCTTCAGATCATTCTGACTTGACAGAAAATTCAGTTTGCTTTCCTTTAATGTATTCTGCAATTGCAAGCCCTGAAAAAGTGAGAGTGTGCTATTTAACGAAAATGAATTTGAACGCACCTGCTGATCGGTAAATATATTCGTGTAAGGATCAATACTCCTTCCGAAAAAATAATTTTGCGATGCAGAACCGTTTATGCTCGGAAGCATATTGGCCGTATTCTGAGAAACCTGAATTTTATTGAGATCATTATTGAGCGACGACTGCTTTATCTGTATGTTATATTGCAAAGCACGATCAATACATTGCTGCAATGTCCAGGATTGCTGCGAGAGGGCGTCATGTGTAAAGGAGAAAATAAGTATTAATCCAAAAATAAAATGCCTCATCATTATTGTCTGGATGATTTAAATCGATTAGTTGCCAAAATATCAAGGAATTGCAATAATTCTTAATGTGCGCAAAGCTAAAAAAAATGGTTAAGTTTTTTAAGAATCAGGTAGGATAAAATTTATAAATTTCACTTCATTAAAAACCGAAAATGTTTAACAAATTTTAACTTTTTAATGTGGATGTGCGACCAGCAACTCGAGACTTAGCTTCATAATATGGCCCATTGACCTGCATTTCAGAAAAGCTTCTTTCTTGTAATGATCAGCCAGTTCCGTTCGAAGTTGAACAATCTTATCTTTCTGAGAAATCTCATCGTTTTCCATTACTTCCAAAAGTGAGGCAAGCCGGAATCTGGCCGTCCTCACCCTTTTTCCCATTAAAGAACGTTCTTCGAGTTGATACTGCTTAACTGTCTCACTGTTGATGTACTTGACACATAATTCAACATAAGGATTATTATCCTTGAAATACTGTGGAAGATATAGCGTCTTCTTCCCCTCATAACATTGCTGATCGAAATCTATTGCACGAAATCGGAACTGCGTGTCGTCAAAGTCGGCCGTCATGTCTATGATGAAATTATAACTTCTCATATCACCTAACAATCGCACGAAACACCGTTCATTAAATTTAATAAATTCCTTTGCTAAGCGTGTATGGTTGACTGAAAAATCTTTCAGATTGTGTTTAATAAATTGGTCGCCGGGAATACCGATGATGTGTTCCTCAATAATCGTATCCACATTTACCAGATAATTTATCCTGTTTGGAGAAAGTATGTCTTCAAATTCGAGTCCGTAAACACGTGATGCATCAGCAAGCTTCACATAAAAATAATCGTAGTTGTCGTTGTACTGATTCTTAATTCGTATGCGGAATGGTCGTGAATTACCGAACGGACAGTAGTCAATTCTGTCGACGTAAAGATGTTCCATCAGCGACATATCGCCTTCTACCTTCATCATCGCATACGTCTTGACGAGCTTATGATTTAATTCCTCCGTCTCTCCCGGCTGATAAAAAACAGTCTCCCACAAAGTATCCTCCCCTGCCTTATTCGTAAGCGGTATCGAATAATTATACCGAAGCAAATCGCTGTAAAAAAAAGGCAGATCTGATGTCCGGCCAAATTCTTCCAGATAGAGATACAACTCTTCGTTGATTCTGTAATTGTGTTTCTTTTTGCTAATACTGTTCAAGTAATTTGAGAATTTGAGTCCCGAAGTTTCGGGATTGAGAATTTTCGGAATGAGGGCTCTGTCGGTATGTAACTGAGACTTTGTTTCAATGACGAAAATACTGAATGTAAATGGGGGATGTTGTTGAAGGGGAAATTATTACTTAACAAAAGAATTAACAGCGAAGGGAGAAGGGAGAATCAAGAGCCAAGAGCCAAGAGCCAAGAGCCAAGAACCAAGAATAAAGATTCAAGATTCAAGATTCAAGATTTTAGATTTTAGACTTAAGACTTGCTGGGCCGAAGTCTTAGCGCGAATTACAAATAGTCCTAGAAGCAATAACTTATGTTTGAGCGCGAGACTTCGTCCACGACGCGGCATTGAAAGGCGTAATGAGCTATTGTGTTTAATTAGCTGTTACAGCTGTCATCCTATAAAGAACTATGAGGTTTGAAGATTAGTACGAAGTATTAAGTACAAAGAAACATCCTCACAAATTCGACACAACCCATTTTCAAATTCCCACATCCTCAATCCCGAAACTTCGGGACTCAAATTAATTCTGAGTTTTTTTAGCGCTTAGGCAAACCTTGGCTACAGTAAATTGCATTGGAAGCGATTTCGTCTAATCTATTAAACTTTATTTGCCATGAGAATTATTATATTTGTTAAATGAAGTCAAGTTTTATTGAAAAATAATAACTTGATGATATTTCATATAGTTTAGTCCTTTACTATGCTTTTAACACATTTTTCAATTTACATTTGTTCAGTCGTTCTTAATGCGACTACAGCTATTATCGGACTGGCAGCCGGAATTATTGGAACTTCACTTGGACTTTTACAATACCGGCAAAACTCGAAGATCAAAAGAGCACAGGTCCTTACTACTTTATTCGAAAAGTTTTATGAAAATGAATCCTATAAGAAAATTCGGGAATGGATTGATCAAGATTCTTTAAATTCAGTAACACTCGAAAAATTCGAAGATGCAAAACTCAATGAGAGAGATTTTGAACAAAAGTTTTCAGATTACCTGAACTTTTTTCAGTTTATTGTTTCTTTGCATAAACTCGGACAACTAAAGAAAAATGAAATTTCATTTATGTATAATTACTATCTGAAAAACATGCAGGAAAATCCATTTGTTAGAGCATATCTTTTAAAATACGGCTATACTAAACTTGATAATTTCATAAAGAATTATAAAAATGCTGAGTAAATTATTTGTATACGGAACGCTAAATACCCCTTCAAATAAATTTTCGAAGATTCTGAAGGAGTCTTCCATATCGTTAGGTGAAGGAGAGATTGAAGGCCGATTATATGACATCGGAAATTATCCCGGAGTTATTGAAGATTCATCCGGTCATCTTGTAAAAGGTGAAATTTATCGTTTGAAAAATTTAAAAGTTTTAAAAGATCTTGATAATTATGAAGACTTTGATAGCACAAATCCTACAAATTCACTCTTCATCAGGAAAGCCCTGATAGTAATTGACAAGAAAGGAAAAACTCACAGAGCATGGGTTTATTTATATAATAAATCCATGGATGCAAAAAAAATAATCAAACATGGTGATTATAAAAAATACAAAAACAAAAAAAGAAAATTGGCATTATCGGCGTAATTCACATTGTTAATCAAGACCCCGAGATCTCTCGTAGAAATGTCAAAAATACAATTTATTTCATCCTGACAGAATCTATACGGTTTGAAAGTTAGTACAAAGTATTAAGTACAAAGAAACATCCTCACAAATTCGACTCGCCCATTTTCAAATCTGCACATTCTCAATCCCGAAACTTCGGGAGTCAAATTAACACAGAGCCCAACCACTTCTCCATCTCCTCTATCGGAACATTTTTTCGTTTCGAATAATCTCTAAGCTGATCTCTGTCGATTTTGCCTAAGCCGAAATAATGAGCGGCTGGATTTGCGAAGTATAATCCGCTAACTGATGAGGCGGGATACATGGCAAGACTTTCGGTCAGACTTATACCAACAGAATTTTCTACATCTAAAAGTTTCCACAGCGTCGTTTTCTCTGTATGATCGGGTTGTGCAGGATAGCCGGGAGCGGGTCTTATTCCCTGGTAATTTTCTTTTATCAATTCGTTCACGCCTAAATTTTCATTCTTCGCATAACCCCATAACTCGCGGCGAATGCGCGCATGCATCAGCTCAGCAAATGCTTCGGCCAGTCGATCGGCAAGGGCTTTCAGCATGATGGAAGAATAATCATCATGATCCTTTTCAAATTTCTCTATCCATTTTTCAATGCCAATTCCTGTCGTCAATGCAAATGCGCCAATGTAGTCTGTTCCGGATGTGGCCATACCATTAAAACCGGCATTTACCTTTCCGCTTACTAATGTTTTTGGACGAACAAAATCTGAAAGCGCAACATTGAAATTCCCTTCCGGTTTCTGTGATTGCTGACGAAGCGTATGAAATATTGCGGAAACTTTTCCATTCTCATCGTACACTTCAATATCATCACCCGTTGCAAGGGCTGGAAAAATTCCGACGACTGCATTTGCCGAAATCCATTTTTCTCGGATGATTGTCTTCAGCATCGTTCGCGCATCGTCGAACAATTTCTTTGCCTCTTCGCCACGTACAGGATCTTTCAGAATCTTCGGATAACTTCCCTTCATTTCCCATGTGATGAAGAACGGCGTCCAGTCGATGTACTCTGCAATTTCCTCCAGCGAATAATCAATAAAATTTCGAGTGCCGGTAACTAATGGCTTCTCGACCGTAAGCGTACTCCAGTCGATTTTAAATCTGTTCTCTCTCGCTTTCATGATCGGAAGAATAGAAGCAGCAGACCGTGCATTTTTATGGTATTCACGAAGGCGCGCATTTTCTTCCCGCGTTCTCGTTATGAATTCACCTCTTTGTTCCTTCGACAGAAGACTGCTTACAACTGTTACACTTCTTGATGCATCGTTGACATGAACAACTGGATGCTGATAATTGGGTTCAATCTTTACGGCAGTGTGAACCTTCGAAGTCGTTGCGCCGCCAATTAAAAGTGGTATCTCAAATCCCAGACGTTTCATTTCCGCGGCGACATGAACCATCTCATCCAGCGAAGGTGTGATGAGACCACTTAGTCCGATGATGTCAGCGTTTTCTCTCTTGGCAGCTTCCAGAATTTTTTCGGCCGGAACCATTACGCCCAGATCCACAATTTCATAGTTGTTACAGGCGAGAACGACGCCGACGATATTTTTTCCAATGTCATGCACGTCGCCTTTAACAGTGGCGAGAATAATCTTTCCCGCCTTATCCGAAGCTTCACTTTTTTCCGCTTCCAGCAATGGCGTGAGATGAGCGACGGCCTTCTTCATCACGCGTGCACTTTTTACAACCTGCGGCAGAAACATTTTACCGGAACCAAACAGGTCACCGACGATACTCATTCCGTCCATGAGCGGACCTTCAATAATATTTAATGCCTTCGGATAATTTTTTACCGCTTCGGCAAGATCAATTTCTATATAGTCGGTTATTCCTTTCACGAGGGAATGTGCAAGTCGCTTTTCTACAGGCTGCTTCCTCCAGGCTTCATCCTTCTCATCCTTCTGCATGCCCGGACCTTTCATTCCTGCTGCAAGTGTAAGCAGGCGATCGGTTGCATCGTCTCTTCTGTCAAGGAGAACATCTTCGACGGCTTCGAGTAATTCAGGAGCAATCTCATCGTAAACCTGAAGCTGTCCGGGATTGACAATGCCCATGTCCATGCCGGCTTTAACGCCATGAAATAAAAACGAAGAATGAATCGCTTCACGAACGAGATCGTTTCCTCTAAATGAAAAAGAAACGTTGCTTACTCCTCCGCTTACTTTTGCATGTGGAAGATTTTTCTTAATCCATCGTGTAGCTTCGAAATAATCAATCGCATTTTTTCTGTGTTCATCCATTCCTGTTGCGACAGGAAAAATATTGGGATCGAAAATAATATCCTGCGGAGGAAAGCCAACTTTATCAACCAAAATTCTATAAGCACGTTCGCAGATTTCTATTCTGCGTGCAAGCGAATCGGCCTGACCTTTTTCGTCGAATGCCATTACGATGACTGCTGCTCCGTATTTTTTTACGAGTGATGCCTGTCTGATAAATTCGTCAATGCCTTCCTTCATGGAAATAGAATTGACGATCGGCTTTCCCTGCGTACATTTCAATCCTGTTTCGATTACGGCAAACTTGGAAGAGTCAATCATCAGAGGAAGTTTGGAAATATCCGGTTCCGATCCGATGAAATTCAGAAATGTAGTCATTGCAGAATGTGCATCGAGCATTCCTTCATCCATATTTACGTCGATGGCCTGCGCGCCGCCTTCAACCTGATCGCGAGCTACAGACAACGCTTCTTCGTATTTGTTTTCTTTTACCAGTCGTAAAAATTTCTTTGAGCCCGTTACATTCGTTCGCTCTCCGATATTCATGAAATTAGAATCAGGACGAAGCGTAACAGCTTCGAGTCCGCTGATGCGAAGGTGAGGTTCGATGAAAGGAATTTTCCGAGGAGAAGTTTTCTTTGCGATGGCTACAATATGTCTGATGTGTTCGGGTGTTGTTCCACAGCATCCACCGACAATATTCAGAAAACCACTTTGTAAAAAATCGCCGAGGTGATGACACATTTCTGCAGGAGTTTCATCGTATTCGCCAAACTGATTTGGGAGTCCGGCATTTGGATATGCACTGATGCAGAACGGAGCTTTTGCTGATAACTCTTCAATATAAGGACGCATCTCTTTCGCGCCCAGTGCGCAATTTAATCCGATGCTTAACAGATCGATGTGAGAGACAGAATTTAAAAAAGCCTCGACGGTTTGTCCCGATAATGTTCTTCCACTTGCATCTGTGATGGTTCCGGAAATCATTACGGGAAGAGTAATTTTTTTCTCTTCGAAGACAGTGAGTATGGCGAAGATTGCAGCCTTGGCATTCAGCGTATCAAAAATTGTTTCGATAAGAAGAAGGTCAGAGCCTCCGTCGATCAATCCTCTCACCTGCTCCGAATAGGCGATGACTACTTCATCGTAGGAGACTGAACGGAAAGAAGGATCATTTACGTCGGGCGACATGGAAAGCGTTTTATTCGTAGGCCCGATTGCGCCGGCGATCCATCGCGGTCCGGCGTTTTTATTTTTATCATGAAATTCAGCAATAGCTTCCTTCGCGATTTTCGCTGATTCGAAATTCATTTCATACGAAAGATCTTCCATGTGATAATCGGCGAGAGAAATTCTCTGGCTATTGAAAGTGTTTGTTTCAATAATATCGGCACCGGCATCGAGATATTGCAGATGAATTTCTCTGATGATATCGGGACGGGAAAGCGATAAGAGATCATTATTTCCTTTGAGAGAATGAGGAAATTCTCGAAAACGATCGCCTCTGTACCCTTCTTCATCGAGACGGTAACGTTGTATCATCGTGCCCATGGCACCGTCGATGACAAGAATTCTCTTTTCAAGTTCCTGCCTGATATGTCGTGAATGACTTAATCGGGTTTCTGTTTCCTGATTTTCCTTCATGTTTACTTTTTCAGTTTATGCCATAAAAAAAATCTCTCCTGATATCAGAAGAGATTTTCTATTTTTTACAATTAGTTTCGAAATCACTCTGACCTATCTTACTCCCGTTTCCGGAAGAGCGAATTGGCACCTTCTTTCCCGGAGTTACCGGTTAATGGGTTGCCAAGGTTTCATAGGGCGCATTCCCTCCACCTTTCCTGATAAGTTTCTTCGTTGTATTAACGAAGATAAATTAAAGAACGAACTGCAAATGTATATAAAATGTAGCTCACTTGAATTAATGATACTGATTAATCCAGAACGACCTTTTTAACAATACTGTCTTTACCATTGGTTATTCTCAAAAAGTACATTCCTCTTGAAAGATTTGCAACATTGAGAGATGCATCACCATGCACAATCGATTTCGATAAACATAAGCGGCCGAGTCCGTCATATAGATTTACGTTTATGTTTCCAGATTGAATTCCGGTATGAATGTTCAGCAAGCTTGTTACCGGTGACGGGTAAATATTGATATTATCAGAGTTAAGTTCACCAACAGAAATTGAAGGATTTAAAACATGAATTGTATAATCTTCAGTTTCTCCGTATCCATAATCAATGCAATCGCTTAAAACAGAAATCAGGTTATTGTATATATAGCGAACCCTCATTCTTGTGGTTCCAAATGCAGTAGTTGGAATCGTAACATTGATATTGAAATCAGCAGAGCTTTCAGGAATTATATCTGATATGTAAAAAAACTCGTCTGCATCCTGAAAGTCGCCATCATGGTTAAAATCAAACCAGGCCGCAGCACCATGAGTTCCGGAACCCAGACCGGATGCAATTGTAAGTGTATATGTACTGTCGGCATAAACGGTCGTAGTCGCCGCACCTGTGTCAGGATAATTAATATAATTACTAACGTTTCCGTTACAACCCGAACCAATATTTGACAAGGTATTAAATACTACTTTGTCGAGGATATCACATCCATCAGCAAAATCTCCAATACAATAACAAGATGAAGGGGCGCTCATCGGCATAAATATATAGATAGAATAAGCTGTTTGTCCGCTGCAAGTAATTGCGCAACGGTAATAAGATGCTGTTGTTTGCGAAACCAATTCTAAATTTGTCGTTAATCCGAGAATGTCAGTCCAGTTAATTGCATCGGGTGAAACCTGCCATTGATAAGTAAGGTCTGTAACCTGATCATCGCCTGAAAGAAAAAGCCAAAACTCCTCGTTAGGACAAACAGATGCAGAATAACTTGTTGTTGTACCTGCGTTCACAGGATTTGTACAAGCTGGCTTGCTAATGACAGTTACATTATCGATTGCCCACCACCAATCCCAGCTACCCATATAATGAAAACGTACCTTGAGAGTTGAAGAACCTACTGCTGAAGATATATCATAAATAGAATGATTTGCCGGATTAGGATAGCCCAGGTCATCCTGAGTACTATCAATCGTGATCCACGTTGCGCCATTATCAGTACTCATTTCAACCATACGTAATCCACCACCAACGCCAGTGACGCCACGTAATTGTTCGTCAAATTCGAGGAAGATGCCACTGGTAGCTGTTGAAATATTTATTGATGGAGAAGTAAGTGCCGCATCTTCATTGAAGCCGTCGTTTAACCCACCTTGATCACTATCAAATATTGCAAAATGAGAATCAAGAAAAAGTCCGGTGATGTTTCTATTATAGAAATTATCAAAAATCCATAGATGAGATGCCGGAAGACCCAAACTATCATTACTCCAACCTGCAGGAAGTGAGTTCGTGGAGAATGTTTCACTGAACAGTATCTGAGATTTTACGGAGGATGGCATTAAGAAAGCAATTAATGCAGCAAAGAGTAGTGTTTTTTTCATGGTTAAGAAATTTTAGATGACTTTAAAAATTCACGCAAATTCGGTCGAAGTCTGCTTTTATAAACAGAGTGAGCATTTTCTTTTTTAGTTCCCTTGCGAAGTTTTATTTGTTCTTCAAGTGGGAGCGAAAATATTTCAGTGCAATAAGGAGTGCAGCATCCTTTAGTTTTTTCTGTGCATGATTCGCATTGAATAAATAAAAGATGGCAGTCGTCGTTCGCGCAATTTACATGTCGGTCCGAAAGACTTCCGCATTGATGACAGGTACTGATAATATCTTCGGTAATTCTTTCACCCATTCGTTCGTCGAAGACAAAATTCTTTCCGATAAATTTTGATTCAAGATTTTCGGACTTCAACTGTCGGGCATAGTGTATGATTCCACCATTAAGCTGGTTTACATCTTCGAATCCATGATGACGAAGAAAGGCACTGGCTTTCTCGCATCGAATTCCTCCTGTACAGTAGAGCAAAATTTTCTTTTCCTTTTGATCTTTCAGAAGATCGAGGACGATGGGTAATTCCTGACGGAATGTATCGGCATCAGGACAAATTGCATTTTTAAAATGCCCGACTTCGCTTTCATAATGATTGCGCATGTCGACGACAACTGTTCCCGGTTGAACAAGTGCTTCATTAAATTCTTTGGCTGAAAGATGGGTGCCAACATTAGTAACATCGAAACTGTCGTCTTGTAATCCGTCAGCTACTATTTTATTTTTGTTCCGAACGATGAGTTTATAAAATGATTTTCCATCGTCTTCGATGGCTATTTTTAAATCTACATCATTAAACTCTTCGTATGAATTCAATAATTCGAGAAAGGCATTCCAGTTATGTTCAGGCACTGAGATTTGAGCGTTTACACCTTCATGAGCAAGGTAAATTCTGCCGAGAATTTCGAGCTCAGATAATTTCTGGTAAAAACCATCGCGAAAGGCAGGTAATTCGTTGATTATTACATATCGGTAGAATGACAAGGTAATTCGCTTAAATGGCTCATTAACAAGCCTATTGCGCAAGGTTGCCTTGTCGTATTTATTATGCAATATCATAGTCGGCAAAGATATTATTTTATAAGTAATCAGGCAATGGCAAAGCCTGTATCCATGTAGAAAAGAAGATTATGGCCATTAAAATCCGATAAAAATGGAAAACTGGCTGGCGATAAAACTTATGGTCTGAGCGTTAAAAGAGTTGCATTATTCTCTAAAAGACTGAAGTCGGCAGTATCGACGAAAAATTCTCCCGTCAGATCGTATCTGGAATACCCTGATGTAAATGCCTTCAAAGAAATTTTTAATGCATTTATATCTGCCAAATCAATCCTGTCATCATCTGTCACATCTCCGCTGAACAATGCAAAATTTCCGTCACCGAGATTTTTACTTTGACTTCCATACGACTTCGAAGCAGAAGTAGTAAAGTCATAGGAGGTATTCTGCGAATGATAAACAGTTGTACTGCTCCAGGTTTTAAGAACATTTTTTCCATTAACCGAAATATAGTAGTAATTAGAATTTGCAGAAGACAGTACGTTTATTAAAACATTTCCGGAAACACTTACGACACTTTTTGTTGAATAATAAACACCATATGGAGAAACCGGGTGATGCAGCTCAACAGTAACAGAATCACAAACAGAACCTCCAAGGACGGATTTCATTTGTCCGCCTCCTGTATAATATCCTTCGATAAACAATTTCAGATTCAGTGTTAACGGTGTTGTCGTAACGATAAATGACGATGTACTTATTCCTGTGCCGCAATTTGTGGTTACGCTTATTGTGCCTGAAGTCGCTGTTGAAGGAACTGTGGCGGAAATCTGTGTATTGCTGACGTATGTATATGATGCTGTAACACCGTTAAATTTTACAGACGTAACTCCAGAAAAATTACTTCCAAAAATAGTTATAGTGCTTCCTGTGCTGGCAGAAGATGGATTGAATGAAGAAATAGCGGGTGATGGAATTGCGGTGACAACAATTGTATTTGATATTCCTGTACATCCATTCGATCCAGTTTGCGTAACAAAATAAGATCCGGAATTAACAGCTGTTATTAATTGTGTAGTAGCGCCGGTTGTCCAGTTATAAGCGGCAGCAGGTGAAGAGGACAGTTGCACGTTGCCTCCATTACAAAAAGTTGTTGGTCCAGAAGCTGTGATGGAAGGCGATGTCATTGTATAAGTCATCTTTACATCATCGATTCTATATTGGGTAGCTGTTCCATTTTGTAAAAACCGGATTCGCAGATTGGGAGTTGCAGTTATTAAGCCTGACGCCGTTCTGTAATACCAAATTGCTGTTCCTGTACCTGATGGCAATGCCGGCAAAGAAAGGTTTGTGAAATTTATTCCGTCTGAACTTATTTGTACGAGAAGATCAGATCCCGTACTTGTAGTAGTGCTTTTAAAAACTCCAAACGATAATTCGATTCCTGTGAGACTCGAAGTATTAATATCGGCAATCGTGCAACTCCTACCAGAGGTATTAGTGAGGAAAATATTTCCGGCTGCCGTTGCTCCAGTGTATCCTGATGAAGGAGAGGAAGCTCTGATCTCGCCGGTGCCTGACATGGTGAAATTAATATTATCGAAACCATTGTTACTTTCATGTGTTGCGATAGTGGTATTAACTGTTACGTTGCCCATTGATTCCGTAAACAATGTGGCTTTGTACAAAAAACTATTGACAACTACAGAAACTATCGAAGATGTCGAAGTACATCCACTACCATTGGATACTGTTACCGAATAATTCCCGGAAGCAGAAACGGTAATAGAAGAAGTAGTTGCTCCAGTATTCCATAGCCATGAAGTCCCTCCGGCTGCGCTTAATGTTACAGATCCGCCATTGCAAAATGTTAATGGCCCGCTTGCATTAATCACAGAATTTTGCGAACAGCCCGACCAACAATAATCGATTGTAGCAGCAGTTGCGGCCGCACCTGCATGAGGAAGGTTATACATGTCCTCAATCATTCGGAGAATATTATAATGATCGATTACGGTGGAATAACTTCCGCCTTGAACCATCTGTCCTATAAACATCGTCAAGATATGTTGGTTAGAGACATTGTCATCTTCATCGAATGTGAGTATAAGAAGACTGTTATTCGCTTTAGCCCATTGTATGTATGCATTAAGGTTATTTTGCACCCATGTATCACCAATGGTAATTCTTGTAGGATCTGTTCCATTATGCATATCGTTATCCTGATTGGGAGCGATGAACGATACTGTTGGAAGAGAATTATAATTGGTAGGGAATGCGGTGAACGGCTGATTTAATGTAGCAGGGATGTTATTTGTAGGGGCCCCCTGCCAGTTTACCCAAGGATTGTGTTTGCGGGCATAAGCTCCGGAAACCTCACCTGTATACCCTACCGATGGAAGACTTTCAGAATAACCAATGAACGTATAAGCGGCACCAAGAAGTTCGGCACCGAGGTTTGGTGTGGTGAAAGGTAATCCTGCAGGCAAGTTGTTAGAAGTTACTCCCTGATTAGATCCGGAAAAAAATTGAATATAATTTGGCTGACTTGGATGAGAAAGTCCGTAAGACTGTGTAAACAATGCACACTTACTGTCGCTGATAAGTCCGTTGATAAAGGGTGCAGCCGCATTGCCAATTATCTGTTGGTAGGCATGGTTTTCCAACATCAGAATAACTACGTGATCAGGTTGCGGTAACGCAGCTCTTGAAAAATAGGAATTTATCAGAATAAAACTGATACAAAATACTGTCATTATCCCCCGCGCGTACTTTTCTTTCATAGTATGCTAAAGTACGGATTTCTTCTTTTTAAACTTTGTAATGAAGATGAGTTTTTGAATAATTCCTTTAATTTAATTGGATTAAAAAAAAATCAAAACAATAGTAACTAATGAACAGCTCAAAAAAGTATCTTCTGCTTTTTTATTAGAAATTCAAGCGCGATAATATTCAGACAATCGATAATGAAATTTGAAAAAATTATGCGGATGAATCTAAAATCAAAAAAGGAATATTAATATTCCTGCCAATGCGAAAACTTTTTCATTCGCAGATAATCAGTTTACTTTTTCTTGTTTTTATACCAGGCGAAAACCCCAATACCGCCTAGCAGATAAGGAATAGAAAGCAAGTACAATATCCCTTTATTTAAACCACGACCTGCGCCGCTGTCATTTGCATGACCTGTTTCAGCAACACGCCTGCACATCGAACACTGAGAATAGGAATCAATAGCGACAAACTGAATCATCAGTGTAAAAATAGCTATGACGAAAAATTTTCTCATTTTCAGAATTTGTAATAGGGCGAAATCATCAGGTAAACAATTACTCCGGTAAGAGTAACGTATAACCAAACAGGAAATGCCCAACGTGCGATCTTACGATGCTTGACTACTTGCATGGTTAAACCACGGTATAAAGATAATAAAACCAGTGGCAAAACAGCAGCGGCTAAAATGATATGAGTAGATAGGAGTATCAAATAAAACGGTCGCAGGGAATTATCTTTCGGAAACATTGTTTCTACACCAAATGAATGAAAAGTAACATAAGATAGTAGGAATATCGTCGATAATGCAGCGGCAGCCAGATTAATTCCCCGATGAATTTGTATTTTTTTTCTTCTGATAAAATAGAAAGATATCAGAAGGAGAACGAATGTTGTTCCGTTTAAAAAGGCATTTAATGCTGGCAATATGCGAGCCCACGACGGAATAGCATCAGCTTTGGGTAGTTTAGATAAGGCAAAAATGGCAATGAAAATAACCGCAGAAAAAATCCAGATGATCCGTTTAACCAGCCGATCCGTTGCTTTCGATTTTAATTGCTCAATTTCCTTCGTTTCCTTTATCATCATTATAAAACCTGAATCCTGTTCACCCTATTTCATAGCTCCCATCATCACATTTTCAAATTCTCAAATTATTTCTGATACTCCTTCATCAAGACCTTAATCTCATCGATCAGCGTATCCACATCAACCCTATCTGTTCCATCATAAATGCCGCGCATTCTTTTTTCTTTGTCGATGAGAATCAGATCCTGCGAATGGAAAAAATCGCTTTCAGTGTTTCCGACAGCGGCAGGCACAAAAAAACCATTTCTTGCAAGATTATAAATTGAGTCCTTAGGTCCGGTCAGGAACCACCAAAATGAATTATCAGCATTCATTTTTTTTGCATATGCAGCCAGCGCCTGGACAGTATCGTTTTCAGGATCAACTGTGAAAGATAGAATCCGGAAGTCTTTGACGTCTTTGAATACCTCCTGAACTCTTTGCACTTGTTCATTCATTTTAGGACAGACAGTTTTGCAGGTGGCGAAGAAAAAACTGGCGATATAAATTTTCCCGTCAACATCAGCATCGGAAATGTGTTTTCCTTCCTGATTGACGAAATCAAAATGCGGAATGGTATGATATACCGTATCGCCTGCTGCATTAATTTCATAAGGCGCGACAATAGGGAGCTTTTTAAAGTTGTTATGACCTTTGACAAGTATCAGCCAGAATACAACAGGAAAAAGAATTACCAATAAGGGTATGAAAATCTTCCAGCGGGGATTCATCTATTAATAAAGTGTGAGGCCTAAAGCCGTTCCTTCATAAATAGCAATGAATATCAGATATACAATCAATACAAAAGGAAGAAGTATAGACCATTGTAACGGAACAGCTTCAAATTTCATATGCATGAAGTACCCGACAATATAATATGCTTTTACAATAGTAAGAACGATGAAGGTATAAAGAAGTAAGTCCTTCGACAGTCCGGTAAAGGAAATGCTTACTTCAAAAACTGTTACCCCAAGGAGTATCCAGAACACTTTCCAGATGACTTTTGTATTTAGTCCGCTGTGTGCTTTTTCTTCGCTGGCGTGAGAGATGTGCTCGTGATGAATATCTGACATTTGTCTGTTTATTTCCGGTTATACAAGATAGAAGAAAGTGAATACGAATACCCACACAAGATCAACGAAGTGCCAGTATAATCCGACCTTCTCGACAAGTTCATAGTCTTTCTTTTTGTCAAGAGCTCCCTTCGCTACTAGAATGAATACGATAATATTTATTAATACACCACTGAATACGTGGAATCCGTGGAATCCTGTTATGAAGAAAAAGAAGTTGGCGAATAAAGGAGTATTACCATATTCGTTTTCCTGAAGGTTTGCACCGATGATATTTTTCTGTGCAGTATGAATCAGTTCCTGTGCTTCTACACCTTCGGCCATTGTACCGTCGTGAAATTTTAATACTCCGGGCTCAAGATTATCTGTGCGGGCGAATCTACCATCGGCAAGAACATATGCACCATTTGTCGATCCCCCGATGAAGTGATACCATTCCCAGGCTTGTGAGCCAAGGAACATAAATCCACCAATGATGGTTAGTCCTAGCCATTTTAATACCGATGACCTTTTCATCTGGTGACCAGCGTCAACAGCAAGCACCATAGTCACGGATGACATGATCAGGATGAAAGTCATTAATCCAACATAGGCTAAAGGCACATGACCGTGCATAAATGGAAAGTGAGTAAACACCTCATTTGGTTTTGGCCAGATATGCGTAAAGCGATGACGGAGTGCTCCGTAAGCTATAAGCAAACTTGAAAATGTAAATGCATCCGATACCAAGAAGATCCACATATATAGTTTGCCCCATCGGACTCCAAAGGGAGAGCTGCCGCCTCCCCATACTCTATTATCTGCCGTTGCCGTTATTGCCGTATTATTTGCCATGAAGCGGGTATTATTTTCAGATTACTTTTATTCGCAATGATACTTTTTTAGTTTCTTTTTACCGGATGTAAAGTAAAAAGAAAAATAAATATAACCACAAGCCATCCAGGAAATGCCAATATATCGCACACATCCTCACTCCGTTGTAGTCTTCAATAGAATATTTTTTTAATAGTGCGCGCGAAAATACAATAATTAAGGCAATTAACCCTGCTAATACGTGAACCACGTGTAATCCGGTAATCACATATAGGAAAGAACCGGCAACGTTTCCTGTATCGGCAACATCGGCAGCCGTTTCTGTGCCAACAGGGACGTAATTAAAATCTGTTTTTATGTCACTGATACGACCCGTGAAAACGATGCCGTTATGGTATAGTTCTGTCCATGCAAAATATTGAGTAACAACAAATCCACATCCAAGAAATAATGTAATCAACAAACCCGTTTTCAGGTTTTTGATATTATTTTTTTTCACCGATGACAGTGCCCATTGCATTGTCAGACTGCTTAATACAATGATTATGGAGCTAATAATAAAAAGTTGAGGCAATGAGAATGACACCCACTTCCCTTCTCCCTGTCTCACCAGATATGCTGATGTTAATCCTGCAAACAGCATCGTAATACTTATCATGCCAAGCCACAACAAAGACCTGAATGCCTTTTTCTTCACTTCTGGTTCAACAGCACTATCGTTTGGGTTAGCAGTTTTGATAAAGTACATTTTTTAAAATAGTTTATTAATCATCCAGATCATCTGGATTAGAGGCAGATAAATGAATGAGCCAAACATAAGCCTTTGCGCCGATCGAATTGTGCAATCAGAATAAAGTTTAACTGCTTGAGCAGTAAATAAAATTCC
>JANPNV010000168.1:0-85125 GCA_031427625.1 Bacteroidota bacterium | reverse complement strand
GAAGCAGCAATTTCTTCGAGAGAAATCGACTGTTCTGAACAAAATACTAAGGCTTCGACCTGCTGTTTTAATAACTCCATATTCAAAATAAATAATATGCTGCGAATATTGATATAAAATGGGGGCGATGCAAATTTTTTTGTTCACATCTGTTCATAATTGCTGCATATCAACGTGAAAACTGTAATTCTATTTTCAGTCTCAAACAACAATATTTACAATTCTGCCATGAACGACAATCACTTTCTTCGGAAGCTGACCCTGAAGAAGTTTTTTGACTTCATCAGCATTCAACACTTCTTGGGCGACTTCTTCCTTCGTTAAGGAAAGTGGAAACTCAAGATTGAATTTTGTCTTGCCATTTAATGAAACAGGATATAAAAACTCTGATTCTACCAAATATTCTTTTTTGAATTCAGGGAACACTGCCTTTGTCACACTTTCTTTATTCCCCAATAATTGCCATAACTCCTCTGCAATATGTGGTGTGTATGGCGAAATAATGATTGCAAGAGGTTCAAGTATTGAACGCTTGTTACATTTTAATTCGGTGAGTTCGTTTACGCATATCATAAATGTGCTCACAGATGTGTTAAAAGAAAATCGTTCTACGTCTTCCGCAACTTTTTTAATTGTCTTATGCAGAATTTTTAATTCTTCTTTTGTCGGTGCATCATCAGAAACTGAATAAATTAATTCTCGTGCATCATTCAGCTTAAAGTAAAGCTTCCAGAGTTTTCGGATAAAACCTGATGTTCCCGTAATTCCATTTGTATTCCATGGCTTTGCCAGTTCGAGAGGACCCAAAAACATTTCATACAGACGAAGACAATCTGCTCCGTATTTTTCAATCATGTCGTCAGGACTTACGACATTCCATTTCGACTTGGACATCTTCTCAACTTCATTTCCGCAGATGTATATTCCATCTTCGAGAATAAATTCAGCGTTCTTAAATTCTTCCCTCCACTTCCTGAATGCTTCGATATCCAGTATATCGTTTTCAACAATATTAACATCGACATGAAGCTCAGTCGTATCGAAATTTTTTATTAATCCGAATGAGACAAACTTATTTGAATCTTTAATTCTGTAAACAAAATTTGACCTCCCCTGTATCATTCCCTGATTCATCAGTTTTTTAGCTGGCTCTTCAACATGAATGAATCCCCTGTCGAATAAAAACTTTGTCCAGAAACGAACATAAAGCAAATGCCCAGTCGCATGTTCAGCACCACCAAGATATAGATCTACATCCTTCCAGTAGTTTAAAGCTTTTTCAGATGCAAACTGGTCTTGATTATTTGCATCCATATATCTTAAATAGTACCACGACGATCCTGCCCATCCCGGCATTGTTGTGGTTTCGAGCGGATGACCATTGTATTTAAAATCGGTAGCCCGGGCAAGAGGTGGTTCACCATCTTCAGTAGGAAGATATTTATCCACAGCAGGCAGCAGTACAGGAAGATCTTTTTCATTTACTGCATAGGGAATTCCGTCTCTATAATAAATAGGAATCGGCTCGCCCCAATATCGTTGTCGTCCGAAGATTGCATCTCTTAACCGAAAGTTTATTTTGCCTAATCCTATTCCTTTGAATTCAATTTCGGCAATTGCCTTTTTAATGGCATCCTTCACATCCAGCCCATTCAGAAAATCGGAATTGATAAGCTTTCCTTCTTTCGCATCGTAAGATTCTTCTGCAATATTTCCTCCGCTAACGACTTCGGTAATCGGAATATTAAAATGTTTAGCAAAAGCATAGTCGCGCGAATCGTGTGCGGGAACAGACATAACAGCACCGGTACCATACCCGGCAAGAACATAATCGCCCACCCATACAGGAATTTTATTTTGAGAAAACGGATTTATTGCATAGGCACCTGTAAAAATTCCGGTGATCTTTTTCACCTCTGCCATGCGTTCCCTCTCGCTGCGGTTTTTTGCTTCCATCACATAACCCATGACTTCATTTCTGTATTCAGGGGTGACTATCATCTCGAGCAGTTCATGTTCAGGCGCAAGCGTCATGAAGGTAGCTCCGAATAGTGTATCAGGTCTTGTGGTAAATACATCGATGGATAAATCCGAATTTACGACTTGAAATTTCAATTCCGCTCCTTCACTTCTTCCTATCCAGTTTCTCTGTTGCTCCTTCAACGAATCAGTCCAGTCGATTTTTTCAAGACCGTCAAGTAGCCGTTGAGAATATGCCGTAATACGAAGACTCCATTGTTTCATGAGCTTCTTCTCAACTGAATATCCACCACGCTCGCTTACACCGTCTTTCACCTCTTCATTTGCAAGAACTGTCCCTAGGTCCGGACACCAGTTAACGGTAGTTTCCGAAATGTATGCAAGTCTGTAATTTAAGAGGACTTCCTGTTGTTTCTTTTCATCGTAATCCCGCCATTCATCGGCTGAAAAAAATTCAGCCTGCGCAGAATGAGCATCGACACTTACATTTCCGTTATCTCTGAAACGATCGATGAGGGTATCAATTGCTTCTGCTTTACCTGCTGACGTATTATACCAGGAATTAAATAATTTGATAAATATCCACTGAGTCCATTTATAATAGGCCGGGTCAGAAGTGCGAACTTCTCTGTCCCAGTCGTATGAAAATCCAATATTATCGAGTTGTTGACGATACCGCCTGATGTTTTCCTCAGTGGTGATTGCCGGATGCTGACCCGTTTGAATTGCATATTGCTCTGCGGGAAGCCCAAAGGAATCGAAACCCATCGGGTGAAGTACATTGAAGCCTTTCAGCTTTTTATACCGGGCATAAATATCAGAAGCTATGTATCCTAGCGGATGACCGACATGCAATCCTGCACCGGAAGGATAAGGGAACATATCGAGGACATAACACTTGGGTCTGGAATTGTCAGGAGAAGCCTTATAGCTCTTATTATCCCGCCAGTATTGCTGCCATTTTTTTTCAACTTCTCTAAAATTGTACTCCATAAACTTCTTCGTTTACGACAATAAACTATCGTTTTTATTACTTTCTTTTAACATGCGAATGTAGAAAAATAAGCCGAGTCGGTCAGAATGAGACGATAGAAGGCGGAATACTTTATCTATTTTCGCCAAACGAATATGGCATTAAACGACACTCCGAAAGACGGGAATAAAAGACTACGGTCATCTTATCTATCTTCTATACTAAGCATCTCGCTTGTGCTTTTCATGCTGGGACTGCTGGGCCTGCTTGTTCTTGATGCAAAGAAAATTTCTGATTTTGTAAAAGAGCATGTTCAGCTTAACATCTTTCTTCAGGACAATACAACAAATTCTCAGGTGAATAATTTTATCAGCGAACTCAACAAACTTCCTTATGTTCGTTCGGCCAGATATATTTCTAAAGAAGAAGCCCTTGACAGTCTGCGCCGCGACTTAGGTCCTGACGCAGTAGGCATGCTCGATTCAAATCCGCTTCCGGCTACTATCGATGTGAACCTGCATGCCCGATATGCTCATCCCGATAGTTTAAGAAAGATTAAAACTCAGCTGAGCGGATACAAGCCTGTTCTTGAGGTTGCCTATCAGCAAAACGAAATCGATAAAATGAATAAGAATTTTCAAACTGTGGCGATGATCATTCTGTTATTCTGCGCAGTGTTACTTTTTATTGCAGTAGTGCTTATCAACAATACCATTCGACTATCACTTTACTCGAAACGGTTTATCATCAAAAGCATGCAACTTGTTGGTGCAACAAAAGGATTTATCAGAAAACCCTTTCTCATCAAAAGTCTTTTGCATGGTTTCTATTCTGGCATCATCAGTATAATTTTACTTGCAGGAATTATTTACCTTATTCATCAACGTTTTCCGGAATTTGGCCAGTTATCTGATATTTCGATTTTAGGGATGCTGTTCGGTGGGGTCGTTGTTTTTGGATTTCTGCTTTCCGGCTTCAGTACCTATATTGCTGTGAACAGATACCTTCATATGCACATCGATGAACTTTATTAGATATTCTGACAGTCTTTGCCAGTAATATTCATTTTGATCGCATCTTACCATCACTTGATAATAAATGCCGTCGGGTACCGTATATAATAACCACAATTCAGGATTAGCAAATTCACCATTAGATTCGTATTCTTGCACTCCATTTTAATTCAGAATCATGGCAAAGAAAGATAGCAAAGGCATAGTCGATTTTCCGTTTGGAAGGGAAAATTACATATTAATGATTATCGGAATTGCAGTCATTTTTATTGGCTTTTTACTGATGATTGGTGGTGGTTCTGATGATCCGGCCGTTTGGGATCCTTCTATTTTTAGCTGGCGCAGAATTACACTTGCACCGACAATGGTAATTATCGGTTTCGTAATAGAGATTTTTGCGATTACCAGAAAATCCAAAGAATAAAGCGTTGATCGGACCACGAAAAGCGCTTATCCAATGACAATTATTCAAGCCATTATACTGGCTATAATAGAAGGGATTACAGAATTTCTTCCGGTATCTTCCACTGGTCATATGATCATCGGATCATCGATCATGGGAATTGCACACCTTCCGTTTACGAAATTATTTACCATTTCAATCCAGCTCGGCGCTATATTATCCGTTGTAGTTATTTACTATAAACGTTTTATTCCCGGCAAGAAAAACACGGAAGTCACATTCGATTTCTATAAAAAATTATTCATCGCTTTTATTCCGGCAGTTTTAGCCGGCTTGCTTTTGAAAAAGTATATTGACCAACTCCTTGAAAATGTAATAGTCGTTGCTGCCGCATTATTAGTCGGTGGAATTATCTTCCTCATGCTCGACAAATGGTTTAATAAGGCAGAAGAAAAAGGTCAGTCAAAATTAACTTCCGATAAAAAAGCATTAAAGATCGGTATGTTCCAGGTTCTCGCTATGGTTCCGGGTGTTTCCCGCTCAGCTGCTACGATTATCGGTGGACTTCAGCAGGGGCTCAATAAAAAAGGCGCGGCCGAGTTTTCGTTTTTCCTAGCAGTGCCAACGATGTTTGGTGCTACGGTGAAAGACCTGTTCGATTTTATTAAAGATGGTGGAGGAATTTCCAATAATGAAATTTTTCTGCTAGTAACCGGCAACCTAATTGCTTTTGTCGTAGCTATGATGGCCATTCGTTCCTTTGTTTCATACCTTACAAGTCATGGATTTAAAATTTTCGGTTATTACCGAATAGCTGTAGGACTTATCATTCTTGCTTTGCATGCAATGGGATACAGTCTGTCGATGGTTTGAAAAAAATATTTTTTACTGAAATGCCCGATCGTATAATTTTAATAAACAAGCCGTACAAGTGGACCTCTTTTGATGTGGTGAAAAAACTTCGTAAGCCATTGCTCGAAGAAAAAAATAGAGAACTTGAAGGTCAGGAAATATTCATCAAAAATTACAAAGTAGGTCATGCAGGAACACTCGATCCGCTGGCAACAGGTCTTCTCGTTTTATGTAGTGGAAAACTTACCAAGCAGATTTCCGAAATTCAGGATGCCGAAAAAGAATATACAGGTACATTTACCCTTGGATCAATTACAGATTCATATGATCTGGAAATGCCCCCTCATTATTTTCTTCCGACTGAGCATATCACTGAATCAGCAATCAGGAAACTAGCTGAAGAATTTTGCGGGACACAAATGCAAATGCCACCTGATCATTCTGCAAAAAAAATCGATGGACAGCGGGCATACGACCTTGCCAGACGACAAATTGATTTTGAATTGAAGCCCAACCAAATCACGATAAAGGCTTTTGAGATTACCGACATTCGCTTGCCTGAAATTGATTTTCGAATTGTCTGTTCGAAAGGGACATATATCCGGTCTATTGCCCATGATTTTGGAAAAAAGCTGGGGACTGGCGGCCATCTTTCGACACTTTGCAGGACACGAATTGGCAAATATAATCTGGACAATGCTCAATCGCCCGAACAGTTTATTGCCTATCTATCTGATTTATAAAATATTGTATAGGTTTCAGACATTTGATATTTATTCCTGAAAACCCTTTACAAGGGGGGTGTCGGTATAGTATATTTGCCGCCCGTTTGGCTATTTAATTTCTCTCCGAAAACCCTTCTAACAATATGAAATTATCACAATTTAAAGTTCATGTTCCTGAAAACCTGATTGCAACACATCCGGCTAAAAACAGAGAAGATGCACGTCTCATGGTTCTTGACCGGAAGACTGGCAAAATTGAACACAAACATTTTAAGGACATCCTTTCCTATTTTGACGAAGGCGATACGATGGTCGTTAACAATACCAGAGTTTTTCCTGCCCGTTTGTATGGTAACAAAGAAAAGACAGGCGCCAAAATCGAAGTTTTTCTTCTTCGCGAACTTAATCGCGAAAGTCGTTTGTGGGATGTACTTGTTGATCCTGCCAGAAAAATCAGAATTGGTAACAAATTATATTTTGGCGATGACGATTTGCTTGTTGCAGAAGTAATAGACAATACGACATCCAGAGGACGAACGCTTCGTTTTCTTTTTGATGGACCTTATGAAGAGTTTAAAAAGACAATCACCTTACTTGGTAATACACCACTTCCAAAATACATTAAAAGAAAAGCTGAACCGGAAGATGTAGAACGTTACCAGACGGTTTTCGCAAAACATGAAGGAGCTGTAGCGGCACCGACTGCAGGACTTCACTTTTCTATGCCTCTTGTAAAGAGGTTGGAACTTAAAGGAATTCAATTTGCTGATGTGACATTACACGTCGGACTCGGAACTTTTCGTCCTGTTGAAGTTGAAGATCTTACCAAGCATAAAATGGATTCTGAACAAGTCATCATTGGTCAGGAAGCATGTAATGTAGTTAACAAAGCAAAAGCTCAGAAGAAAAAAATCTGCGCTGTTGGAACTACAGTAATGCGTGCTATCGAATCATCTGTTTCAACACAAGGTGAGATGAAGCCATTTGACGGCTGGACAAATAAATTTATTTTTCCTCCATACGATTTCAGTGTTGCAAATTGTATGATTACTAATTTCCACATGCCGGAATCAACATTACTGATGATGGTTTCTGCATTTGGAGGATACGATCACATTATGAATGCTTACAAAGTAGCTGTAAAAGAGAAGTATCACTTCTATAGCTATGGAGATGCAATGATGATTATCTAAGAAGAAAAAAGTAAGTCTAAAATGCGAAGAGACGTATACATGTTATACGTCTCTTCGTGCTTTTGTGTAAATCTGTCGTCTATTCGAGTATAGGTGTCCCTGTACGTCTAAACGCCCCGTACTCTATTAAGGAAATATTCCCAGCGCCTGGTAGCTTACTCCGAGCTTTCTGATTCCGCTTACAAATGCTGCAGTTCTCAGGTCTTCGATCCGGCTATCCTGTTTCTTAATTTCGCGGATTTCATTGTATGCAAAGATCATTGTTTCTTCAAGTCCTGATTTAACAAGATCAATTTCATCGGCACCATGTAAAAGAACTTTTCTATGTTGTGCGTCGAGCGATCGTCCGGCAATTTTTTCGACAGCAGTAATTAATTCGTTATTCGCCATTTCATGAAAACGTTTCTCCATACGTCCGAAACGAACGTGAGAAAGATTTTTCAGCCACTCAAAGTATGAAACCGTTACCCCACCAGCGTTCAGATAAAGATCCGGAACGATCATTACGTTTTTCTGGTTGAGGATTATTTCTGCATTTTTTGTAACAGGACCATTTGCACCTTCGGCAATTATTTTCGCTTTGATCTTAGGAGCATTTTCACGGGTAATCTGATTTTCGAGAGCTGCCGGAATCAGGATATCGCAATCCATCTCAAGCATAGCCATAGGATCAAGAACATTTTTTGATCCGGGGAAATTCAGAATAGAACTGTGTATTTTACGATGTTGAAAAACAGCTTCAACATCAAGACCTTTTTCATTGTAAATTCCACCTTCACGCTCGATGATACCGGTAATAATACCTCCGCCTTCCATACAGAATTTCGCAGAATAAAAACCAACATTACCGAGTCCTTGAACGATAATTCTTTTGCCTTGTATACCCGGTTCCATTCCTAATTCTTTCATGTCCTCGACATTGCTTAATGCCTCACGAAGACCAAAGTATAGTCCTTGACCCGTTGCCTCTGTCCGGCCATGAATTCCACCCTGACCGAGTGGTTTACCAGTTACACAACCCAGCGCATTAATATCGTCATATTTAAAAGTAGCGTATGTGTCAGCAATCCAAGCCATCTCGCGCGGACCACTGCCATAATCTGGAGCAGGAACATCAATACCAGCACCAATCATACTTTTCTTTATTAGCTCGGTAGTATACCTTCTGGTAATTCTTTCGAGCTGCTTTGTCTTGTAGTTAAGTGGATTTACTTTGATGCCACCTTTTGCACCACCAAATGGCACATCTACGACGGCGCATTTGAAAGTCATAAGTGTTGCAAGCGCTTTCACTTCATCTTCGTTCACAAACTCACTGTATCTGATTCCGCCTTTCGTCGGAGTCTTGTGATGACTGTGTTGCACCCTGATTCCCTCGATAACTTCGAGATTTCCTTCCACTTCCAGAGGAAATGAAAATTTATAAATGCTGTTACAAATTTTTATTTGATGAAGTAGGCCGGGTTCAAAATCGGTAAGGGCGGCTGCCTTATCAAAATAGGCCATTACATCTCCGTAAAACTTCTGGCCATTTTCTAAATCATTGCTCATATAGATCTTATTGGGCTGTAAAAATAAATAAGTTTTCTTACCCTCACCTTTCTATTTAAAAATTAGATGAAAATGATTTTAGTAATCTAAAACCAGAGTAGAAAGGCGCATTGACTCACACAGGAATCCGGAATTGTTTTATTTGTAAGCCCTTAACATTCAGACGGTATACCTAACTGTGATTAAAGAAGTCTCCTAGTTGTTTTTGAGCATTGTGCTGACAGCAATCACTTTACAGAAGTTGATTTGCTTATAACTGTCTGTTAGATGCAACCGATTTATATACCTTGCCTGAAAATTTGAACAATGAATCTTCTTGTCCAACTGATCATTAGTACTTTAGCTGTTATAATCACCTCATTTATTTTGCCGGGAGTTGTGATTGATTCTGGTTTAACCGGTATTTTCGTTGCTGCCGTACTATCTTTATTTAATACTCTGGTCAGACCCGTATTGGTTCTACTGACAATTCCGATCACATTAATAACGCTTGGACTGTTCCTGCTTATTATAAATGCCGGAATCATTATGCTGGTAAGCTATATTGTTCCCGGTTTTTCAGTTGATGGTTTCTGGACTGCCTTTTTCTTCAGCATCGTACTTACGATTATCACCGGCATTTTCAATAGCATCAATAAGCGGAGTAAATAAAAATCAATACTGATTTATTGATTATGAAAGCCGGATATCCTTGGCATTCATCTGTATTGTTGTTCTGCCATTAAAATTATTTTCCTCAAGAGTGTAGCAGAAATCGAATGGAATGCGACGCGAGATAAACGGATAATGACTTCCCATCTGAAAACCAATTCCATCCATGCCAAAGCGCGTATTTTCATTTTCAGCAATATTGAGCTTTAAATGATTGTTACCAACGATACGGGATAAGCCAGTGTCTCTTACTGCTTCAGTTTTAAAAACAGGGTTCATATTTCCCGGACCAAAAGGAGCAAACTGCAGAAGTACTTTAAAAAACGATGGAGTGATGTCGCTTAATTTTAATACGGCATCGATTTCAATTTCCTGCACGAGCATTCTTTCCTCAATTGTTTCAGAAACAATAGCCTCAAACCTCTCCTTAAATTTTTCTATATTCTCCAGTTTCATCGTAAGACCCGCTGCATACATATGTCCTCCGAATTGTTCAAGCAAATCGCTGCACGATTCAATTGCATTGTAAACATCAAAGTCCTTAACAGACCTTGCAGAGCCTGTGGCAAGCCCGTTTGATTCGGTTAGGATAATTGTCGGGCGATAATATTTATCCATCATGCGCGAAGCAACAATTCCAATAACCCCTTTATGCCATGTTGGATTATAAAGTACTGTTGATTTTCTTTTCGACAGGTATGGGTCGCTCTGCATTAATGCGAATGCCTCCTGTGTGGTTTTAAGATCGAGGTTTTTTCTTTCTTCATTATGTTCCCTGATGCGAATCGAATTAGTGATTGCTTCAGACGAATTACTTGAGATAAGCAAATCAACTGCATGCCTTGCATCATGAATTCTACCGGCAGCATTAATTTTCGGTCCAATAATAAATACAAGATCACTTACTGAAAGATTATAATGTGTAGCGCGACTTCCGTCTTCCTGATCATCGTTACTAAACGGAACTTTTTCCATTTCCAAAATGGCTTTGATACCATGACGTGGATGATGATTTAATTGTTTCAAACCGAAGTAAACCAGGATTCTATTTTCGTCAACAATAGGTACAATATCTGCCGCTGTACTAATCGCAACCAGGTCGAGGTAGTTAGACAGTTCACTAAATGGAATCCCATTTTTCTGAGCATAAGCAGATATCAGCTTAAACCCAATTCCACATCCTGATAATTCGTCGAATGGATAATTATCGTCGGATCGTTTCGGATCTAAAACGGCAACTGCGTCCGGAAGAGTTTCTGATGGACGATGATGATCACAAATAATAAAATCGATTCCATGTTCTTTGGCTAGTTCAACTTTATCATGTGATTTAATTCCGCAATCGAGCGCTATGATTAACTTAAAATCATTTTCTGCAGCAAACTCAACGCCTTGTGTTGAAATGCCATAGCCTTCCTTGTATCTGTCGGGCAAATAAAAATCTATAGCGCTATAAAACTTTTTAAAAAAAGAATATACCAGTGCGACAGCTGTCGTTCCATCCACATCGTAATCACCATAAACAAGAATTTTCTCTTCATTTTGCAAAGCCTGTTCAATACGATTGATGGCCTTATCCATATCCTTCATTAAAAACGGATCATGAAGATGTTCAATACTTGGCCTAAAGAAACTTTTCGCCTCTTCATAGGTGCGTATGCCTCGCTGCACTAGTAGAGTAGCAAGTGTATTATTGATACTTAACTGAGATGCAAGTGATTTTATTATATCAATATCTCCAGAAGGCTTTATCGCCCAGCGTTTTTCTCTTATTTCGAGATCAATCATGTTGTGCAAGTTATTAAAAAAATAGCGGGCAAAAACTCAATTTATTAAAAGAAACGGATAGATAATTGTGAATTACGAAAAGTTAAAAAATGGTGGGATATCAATCTTCACTGATATTTCAAACTAATATTGAACTGAAGCACAAAGATGGGATAAAAATTTATCTTCTCAATTTGATATAATAAATATTTTATATTGGATTTGATCGGATTTCAACAATCATTTTCGTGATTAACAATAAACTCTTGCTCAGCTAAAACCACCAACCACAATAACTATTTCACCTTTCACTGTCTTAGACGAAAAATGTTCGAAGCATTCCTGTAGAGTTCCTTGTTTGTTTTCTTCAAACATTTTTGAGAGCTCTCTCGACACAGACGATAACCTATCGCCACCAAAGACATCAATAAATTGCTGCAGTGTTTTCACGAGGCGATAAGGAGACTCATAAAAAACCATTGTTCTTTCTTCGTCTTTGAGTTTCTGCAATCGTGTCGATCTGCCTTTTTTAATTGGCAGAAATCCCTCGAAAACAAAGCGGTCACAGGGTAGTCCGGAATTGATAAGTGCCGGAACGAATGCTGTTGCGCCCGGTAGTGTTTCAACTTCAACTCCATTACGAATACATTCTCTGACAATTAAAAACCCGGGGTCAGAAATACCTGGTGTGCCAGCATCAGTAATAAGAGCGATATCGTTTCCCGAAGCTATTCTTTCAACAATATCGCTTACAATCCGATGCTCATTGTGCATGTGATAGGACTGCATTTTGTTTTCAATCTGAAAGTGTTTCAATAACTTACCGCTGGAGCGGGTGTCCTCTGCAAGAATCAAAGAAACTTCTTTTAGAATTCTGATCCCCCGCAAAGTCATGTCTTCGAGGTTACCAATTGGTGTTGGGACTAGAAAAAGTTTCGCCATGATCAGGCGGAAAATCGTCTTTCAACGAGATCAATAAATAATCTGGCTGATGATGCATGCGATTCCCAATCATATTCATCTGAAATCTGCTTCACATAATTTAAAGCCGATTCTCCTGAATCACTATTATTCAGTTGGTCAACGACTGCATTGTATTTTTTTGCATCACCATCAAAAAGCTGATTAATAAACTGAAATTTTTCATTCAGGCCAATCGCTGATTTAATATCCTTAACGGCATGATTAATATTATCGGAAACTCTCCTCTTTGAATCAGCTCCAACGATTGAATTTCCAATGGATGCCTGTCCGGTAAACCGATTTCCTACTGTTGCAGTATCATTGAACATCTCGTGAATATCGGCAAACTTCTTTTTATGTGGCTTCTCGTCTTTTTCCATAACGCTTGACTTTTCCGGTTCATGTAAATCAATTTTCATGAAATTTAACTCATTCGTATTCATAGGAATGTTTTGAACAGATGCTTCCACCTGACTTGGGATAGGCGCTTCCAACATCGTTTCTATTGCTGATTTTGCGCTTTCAGGCATACTCTGTCTTACTGCCAATTGAATCTCGTTGAGCAATTGCAATGAGTTTTCATTACTTAACTGCATAGTTAATCCATATAATTTCCTGATTTCCTGAAGTAAATCTTCAAGCTCTGTCGCCGGAACAGGCGAGGAATGCATCATAATAGATCTGTGAAGATCGCGAAGACGTTCTGTCTGAATGATAATTTGCTGATGTAACAAGGGTATTTGCATGCAAACTTTAACGCAGAAATTTAAAAGATGTTGTGCATCCTGATCTTCAAGTTCTAAATTAGATAAAATCGTTGAAACTAAAGCGGGGTGACAACCAAGTTATTAAAAAATGATCCGATATTAATTCCGGAATACATATATCCGTAATCTAAATTAAAGACTTATTTTTGGCAACATATCTCTAATTTTAACACCAATACTTATTAATAATGGTTCCTGAACCCGAAAAGGATGGTAATACAAAACGAGGGCATATCGAACTGATATGTGGTTCGATGTTTTCAGGGAAAACAGAAGAACTTATTCGTCGCCTTAAGCGTGCTAAAATTGCAAAACAAAAAGTAGAGATTTTTAAACCCCAAATTGATGTGAGATATGACGACACAAAGGTCGTTTCTCATGATGCTAATTCTATTCACTCGAATCCTGTCTCTTCCTCTTCCCAAATATTACCACTTGCTATTGATGTCGATGTTATTGGTATTGATGAAGCCCAATTTTTTGACGAACATTTACCTGACGTATGCGAAAAGCTTGCAAACCGTGGAGTGCGTGTAATTGTCGCCGGTCTTGATATGGACTATTTAGGAAAACCATTTGGCTGCATGCCTGCTTTGTTATCCATATCAGAATTTGTCACGAAGGTACATGCCATCTGCATGAATTGCGGTGATCTTGCACATTATTCACACCGTATTGTTGAAGGCTCTTCGACGATTCTTCTTGGTGAACAAGAAAGTTATATTCCCCTTTGCAGATCCTGTTTCAACAAGGAACGCCAGAAAAAAAATGAGTGATTCCATATATACAATCGTTGATGTTGCAGCTATTGTTTCCGGGAAACTTCTAGAGAATGCATTTCCGGGAAACAGGATTAGTGACCTCTTAACCGACAGTAGAAAAGTCAATCATCCTTCAGGTTCGCTTTTTTTCGCAATTAAAGGCGAGCGACACGACGGACATAAATTTGTAGAAGACCTTTTTCGACAAGGCGTAAGGAATTTTATAATCACCGAACTGCTTCCTGCTTTTGAAAAATTGGCAGCAAATTTTATTATCGTCGATAATGCACTCGATGCTATGCAAAAACTTACTGCATATCACCGACGTAAATTTACGATACCTGTCATTGGCATCACAGGTAGTAATGGTAAAACCATTGTCAAAGAATGGATTTATCAACTGCTGCGAATTGATAAGATCATTGTTCGTAGTCCGAAAAGTTATAACTCACAGATAGGTGTGCCATTATCGGTTTGGTTGATGAACGAAGATCATCAGCTTGCAATCTTCGAAGCCGGAATTTCCTTTCCCGGTGAAATGGAGAAATTGGAAAATATCATCAAACCCGACATAGGTATTTTCACAAATATCGGATCTGCTCATGATGAAAATTTTTCTGATGACGTCCAGAAAATCCAGGAAAAACTTCGACTGTTTTCAAATGTAAGTACATTAATATACTGCAAAGATTATCCGGTACTTCAGAAAGAAATTGAAAACTTTAAGTTCGACAAAGCCAATATTAGAGTTTTCTCCTGGTCACGGAAGTCGAAGGCCGATCTTCAGGTTGGGAGAATAAACCGCATCGGCGACGAGACTGAGATTCAGGCCGTACATGAAAATAATTTCATCAACATAAAGATTCCCTTTATTGATGAAGCATCGATCGAGAATTCAATCTTGTGCTGGGCTTTGATGCTTACGATGGATTATGATAATGAAATAATCAGGGAGCGAATGCATTTTCTGAGTCCTGTAGCCATGAGACTCGAGTTAAAAACAGGAATTAACAACTGCTCAGTCATTAACGACAGCTATAATTCCGATATCGGCTCACTTACCATTGCCCTTGATTTTTTAAATCAACAAAAACAACATGCGAAAAAGACAATCATCCTTTCTGATATTTTACAAAGTGGAAAGAATGAAGAAAGTCTTTACCGGGAAGTAGCGGGACTCTTGAAAGCAAAGGGTGTTGACCAGTTGATTGGAATCGGTCCGGCTATTGGAAGACAAGCTTCACTTTTCGATCTGTCAAAAAAGTTTTTTCATTCAACAGATGACTTCCTTCGTGAATTTTCTCCGCTTGATTTCAGAGACGAAACTATTCTTCTTAAAGGTGCCAGGCCATTCGGCTTTGAGGCAATCAGCAAAATGCTTCAACAGAAGGCACATGAAACTGTTCTCGAGATAAATCTGAATGCACTTGAGCACAATCTAAACTATTACCGCTCAAGACTGAAACCGAATACGAAGATTATGGCCATGGTAAAAGCGACATCGTATGGAAGCGGCAGTTATGAGATTGCAAACGTGATGCAGTTTCATCATGTAGATTACCTGGCTGTTGCTTATACAGATGAGGGAATTGAATTACGAAAAGCCGGCATCACACTTCCGATCATGATTATGAATCCGGAACTGATGAGCTTCGAACTTATGCTTCGCTACAAACTGGAACCTGAAATTTATAACTTCAGACTACTAAATCAGCTTCATGATGTATTAAAAAGATATGAAGGAGAACCTTTTAAAATTCATATCAAACTTGATACAGGAATGCATAGACTGGGTTTCGAAGAATCCGATATCAACAGTCTGGTGGTTCGGCTAAATAATAATCGCAACATAAAAGTACAGTCGATATTTACACATTTATCAAGCAGTGATGAAGCCGAACATGACGGTTTCACAAAAATGCAGATACAGAGTTTTGCTAATTTGAGTAAAGAGATTAAACAGAGCCTTACTTACCCGGTGATGTTACATGTTCTAAACTCATCCGGAATTTTACGCTTTAACGAATCACAGTTTGATATGGTTCGTCTTGGAATTGGGCTATATGGTTTTTCTGCCACAGCAAACGAGCAAAGTCAATTGCAACAAGTAGCAACACTTAAAACCACTATTTCTCAAATCAGAAATGTTTCTGCAAATGAAACGATCGGTTATAACCGAAAAGGGAAATTAAAAAGAGATACTGTTGTCGCTACCGTTGCCATCGGTTATGCTGATGGCATAAACAGAAGGTTAGGTAATGGAGTAGGAAAAATGCTTGTCAATGGTAAACCGGCACCTATTATCGGGAATGTTTGCATGGACATGTGCATGCTTGATATTACCGATGTGAAAGCAAGAGAAGGTGATGAGGTTATTGTTTTCGGCAGTGATTATCCCGTAACAATCATGGCTGAGGCAACTGGAACAATTCCTTACGAAATCCTAGTGAACGTATCTCAAAGAGTAAAGCGTGTTTATTTTCAGGAATAAAAATCGAAATCGTTTTTTATTACCTTGCTAAAAATACTCATGCAAGCCTTTTAATATGACTGCGCCTAAAGTTGATCCCGAAAAAATTATTTCAAGATTAAAATTCTTCAATTACCGGTATGACCTTGACGGGCACACTTTGAAAATTTTCCTTCCCATGCTTTGTTATTTAAAAATACAATTTTCAACTGAGAAAATAAAGATGAGTTCTCATTCACGTATTGGTTTTAGATCGCTTCCGCTTGAATATAATTTTCTTATTTATGCATTAGCCCTGTTTGCTCTTACGTGGTACAAATGGGATGATTTAAACAAAGGAGTTTTTGTTTTGTTTGGCATTTTCCTGATCTATATTGTTATCTGTTTAATAAAAACAGAATCAATGAAATCAACCTTTTTTAGCTGGATTGAAAAAGATTCTCTGAATAAATAATAAATCAGGTTCAGGAAATTGATTTAAAAATACCGTGGCATCTTATTGTAATTCTTTGAACGGGTGCCTCGTTTAATGTAGGAGATATAAGAGAAATTTACCTCAAAAGCATTTGCAGAACCTGCTAGATTAGAAAGTGATGATGTATTAATATCATAACTCAATCCGAGGCCTACTGTATTAAATTCAAAACGGGCAGCAAGAATAAATGCGTCCTGGTATCGGTAATAAGCTCCGCCATAAAAATAGGCTTCCTTTTTATAGTTGGTATACTTCGATTTAAACTGAACTTTATTTTTAAAAAAACCACCAACAGTTATATCCTTCTGATTGCCCTGCATTATGACCATAGCTTTGGGAAGTATCCAAGCAGAACCTTCTTCATTCACCGGAATTTCAGCGCTTGAGTGAAGGGTAATTTTCTGGCGAAGTGGCGTTTCTGTCTGAAGGAAAAAACTAACATTTGGGCTTCCGATATGCGACAAAGATGCACCAATATCAAATGTGGTAATTCCATCAGGAACATAATAATACAATAGACCCGCATTAAGATCGACGTAAGTCGCTTGTGGAAGCTGAACTGATTCGCGAGACGAAAGCGTTGGATCAAATGCATCACCATTCCACTGACTGTCCCAGGTAGCTTTGGTTATATCAAATGAATTTTGATTAAGTCCGGCCTGAAAACCCATTGAGAAATAATTTTCCAATTGATCGTCGATAGCTGCTGTGTACGATAAAGATCCTTCGATCACAGTAGTTTTAAAACCAGCTGTGCCTGCCCAGTCTTGATAAACCATCGCTCCCACTCCAAAAAAACTTCTTTTCAAAGTTGCTTTACCAACCGGAGCATCAACAGAAAGATGTAAGGTCTTATAACCATTGCCTAATCCCGACCATTGAGTACGGAATGAATTGCTGACACGAACGATGCCGTCGAAAACACCTGTCATAGCAGGATTCACCTGTAACGGCGTATAGGAGAATTGAGAAAAGTGAGCATCCTGTGCTGTTACCAATTCAGGAATGAACAGGAGTGACAGAACAAAATATTTTATTCCAATTCTACTTGTAAAAAATTTTCGCATTGAAAATTTCATCTCTTTGTTATCGTACTAATGTAACTGTTCCTGATTTAGTAACAGACTTCTTATCATTATAATTTATTGTGGCTACCCAAGTAAAAACTGCGGGATCTAATTCTTTTCCTTTGTATGTTCCATCCCAGCCTCCTGATGTACTTGTTGTTTCATATATTTTTTCGCCCCAGCGGTCGAAGACAGTAAGTCTTAAACCGTAAATATTGTTTCCTCTAACCATAAACAAATCATTTGCTCCATCATTATTCGGAGAAAATGAATTGGGTATAAATATATCGTTGTCGTGAAGAATGGTAATCGTTACCTGTCTGTAAGAAGTACAGCCTGCAGCATCAGTAATGGCAACAACGTATGTAGTATTAACAGTTGGCGAGGCGAGTGGATTAGGGATGAATGCGGGATTTGAAATTCCGGATGTATCAGTTAATCCGACAGCAGGTGTCCACTGATAGGCTACTCCTCCGCCGGCATTAAGCTGGTAACTTTCACCAAAAAACATTTCTGTGTCCGGACTTGCAAAAGCATTGGCAACAAATTGAACTCCTACTTCTGAATATTTCACGATAGTATCTGAACCATATTGATTTGACACGATAAGTGTTACATCATAGAATCCTTCCTGATCGTAACATATAGAAGGGTTTGATGATGTAGAAGTTGAAGGATTACCTCCGGGAAAAGACCATTGATAAGAAGTTATCGGACCGAAAGCTGAATTGTCGCTGAAGGATACACAATGTTGAGGACAAAATTGATAAGGTAAGCTGTTAAAATCAGCAACAGGCAATGGACAAACATTTACTGAAAGGTAAGCAGTTTTTGTGAGCGTATCGGGTCCAAACTGGTTGAATGCAATGAGTGTAACATCATAATTACCGGGTGTATTATAACAAACAGGTGGAGGGTTTGGAGAAGTGCTTGAAGAAGGTATTCCGCCTGGGAATGACCAGTTCCAGCCTGTTGCTCCGTTGATGCTTTGATCATAAAAAGTAATACAAGACCGTTCACAGAAGCTAGAGTCGCTTGCAGCGAAACCGGCTATTGGTGGTGAACATGGAACTACAACAATAGAAGCAGTAGCAGTATCGCTTCCGCTTGAATTACTAACGATGAGTGTTACATTATAGGTTCCAACAGCATTATAACAAATGTTTGAAGGATCGCGTATTGAGGATCCAGGAGTAGCTGCTCCAGAAAATGCCCAAGTGAAATTTGCACCAAATCCTGCAGCAGCAGAATCACCAAAGAAGTTGATACAGTCATTCACGCAAATGTTTGTGTTGCTGACAGTAAAGCTGGCAACTGGTATGGCAGGAGCAGGAAGGTCAACGACAATTATGCTATCGACAGCAAAAGATGGATAAGAACCCACTCCACCATCATCATTTATCCAATGAAAACCAATCTTCACACTTGTATTTACTAAAACAACTGGAAGAGGAACAATTACCTTTTTCCACTGGAAGCTGGGCGAACATGTTCCTGAAGTTTCTGAAGGATCATAAATTGCAGGCTGCCAAAAACTACCATCAAAAAAATCGACAGTGCAATTATCGCCGTTAGCTAAATTATCGCCTTCCAAATAATTGAAAGAAAGAACATAGTTTTTATTCGCAATCATCAGGAATGAAGGAGACTCTGCACGCTTATCTGTTCTGACATCAGTACCTACAAATCCACCCGGATCATAAACAGCGCCACAGTCACCTGTTGCACAAAGAACAAATGCATTTGGCGAAGTAGAAACATTACCAATATGTAAAGTTCGGTTTACCTGTGAGGGATCAATATAACATCCCTGAATTGAGCAATCGTCCATGGCTAAACCAGGCTCAGACGCACTTATATACCATTCATTAGCAGAAGCATCGTTTAAGCCAAGCTGCGTGACTGTCCACGGACCGGCAAATGTCAGAAAACCATTAGCAAGTGTACCCTGATCGCATAAACCTGTAGGAGTATTGCCAAATGTTTCAACAAAAATTGGAGTCTGTGACTTGCCGGATTTCGGAAGTACAAGACTTAAGATGAAACAATACAGAATGATACGGTAATAAATACCGCTTTCACTTCTCTTATTCATAGGTTTTTAAAAGCGAAACAATTTACAACTATTTTGGAAAAATCAACATATTTCAGTTTTTAAACTGATCTGCAAATAAATACAAATTAAATGAATTGTCTTTTATCGCGATTTCAAGCTTTTCTTTAATCTCTTCTCTTTTTAATCCCATCATCCTCGAATTTCGGGCAAGATGGTAAACTTTCTCAGTCAAAAGATAAATTCTTTTCTCTTTGTATTCTTCCGATTTAACATGCAGCAATATCATATTCAGTAATTCATCAATTCCTTTTTCTTCAGTCGCAATGGTATTCACTACTGGAACCGACCAAGAACTTTCTTTTCTTCCGGTCAGCATCTTTTTAATTGTATTGCTTAACATATCTGCTCCCGGCCGATCTGACTTATTTACCACAAAAATATCGGCAATTTCCATTATGCCTGATTTCATCGCCTGTATGTCGTCGCCCGATTCCGGAACAACTACAACAATAGTTGTATCTGCCAGACCGGCAATCTCTACCTCTGACTGCCCGACTCCTACTGTTTCAATGATAATGAAATCAAATCCAGCCGATTTCATAACGTCCGTAATTTCAATAATTTTTTCTGATAACCCGCCAAGCGAACCTCTTGTAGCAATAGAACGGATAAATACATTTTCGTTCGTGAAATGATCTGCCATCCTTACTCTGTCGGCAAGCAGTGATCCGTAATTAAAAGGCGATGTAGGATCTACTGCTATTACTGCCACTTTTTTATTTTCAGAAACGATTTTTTTTAAAAAGGCATTGATGAGCGAACTTTTCCCTGCACCCGGTGGCCCGGTAAAGCCGAGAACAACAGTATGTCCGGGTTTCAGTATTTTCAACAGTTCAGACGAACCGGTCATTTCATTTTCCACAAGCGTAATTGCCCGTGCAAGCGCTTTCCTGTCGCCTGTAGCAACGGATGAAGCCAATGATGATATGTCGTCTCGAGATTTATTCATTGCTAAATGATTCCGCAAAGAAACAAGAATCAGCGGCAACACAAAATGCAGTAAATAAATATACCTAACTTGCAGGCGTTGATAAGTTATGATCAGGTTATCCGCTGTCATTATCTCTTTAAATGAAGAACGAAATATCGGCCGATGCCTCGAATCGCTTTCAGGTGTCGCTGATGAAATCGTTGTCGTAGACTCAGGCTCCACTGACAGAACTCAAGAAATCTGCAAGAGCTATGGGGTTCGGTTTATTACGAATCCTTTCGAAGGATACATCCAACAGAAAAATTTTGCATTAGAAAATTGCACCAACGAACATATTTTATCTGTTGATGCAGATGAATCTTTGTCTGAAGATTTGAAAAAATCAATCGTACTATTGAAGTCCGACTGGGTTAAAGACGGTTATCAGTTTAACCGACTTACCAATTATTGTGGAAAATGGATACGCCACTGCGGCTGGTATCCTGATTCAAAACTTCGCTTGTTTAAAAAAGATGCCGGTAAATGGGGCGGATCTAATCCCCATGATAAATTTATATTAAACGATGGAAATATTTCAGGATTTGTGAAAGGTGACCTTCTGCATTATTCATACTATACAATTTCTGACCATATCAGGCAGGTAAACAGATTCAGCGAAATTGAAGCGTTGACTGCATACAAAGAAGGAAGAAGATGTTCTTTATTACATTTAATAGTAAAACCGAAATTGAAATTTATCCGTGACTTTATTTTCCGTTTGGGATTTCTCGATGGATATTATGGTCTAATTATCTGTAGGATCTCTTCTTATGCTTTATTTATAAGGTATGCGAAGCTTTATGAACTTCAGAAAAATAAAAGCATTTGAAAATTTCCGCAATACGTACAGTTATTATCAGCAGGACAGATGCAATAGGAGATGTTGTACTCACTCTTCCCATGGCTGCGTTAATTAAAGAAATTCTAGGCAAGGATGTGAGAGTCATTTTTTTTGGCAAAACATACACCTATCCTGTCATAAAATGCTGTGATGCCATCGATGAGTTTCTAAACTACGATACTTTTATAAAGTTGGACAATAAGGGTCGAATGAACTTTTTGAAAGAATGTAATGCAGATGCTATCATTCATGTTTATCCCCGAAAAGATATTTCATCGGCAGCAAAAAATGCAGATATCCGCGAACGTATCGGTACAACGAACAGATATTATCATTGGTTGTCATGCAACAGACTTGTAAAACTCGGAAGAAAAAATTCAGACTTACATGAATCGCAATTAAACGCTATCCTTCTTAAGCCTTTTGGTTATAAAAACATTTTGCCGCTTGAAAAGGTTCCGTCACTTTACAGGATGACGAATGTGGAAGACTTAAGAAATAAATATTCTATTCTTATTCTGAAAGACAAATTCAAACTTGTTATTCATCCCCATTCACATTCTAGCGGAAGAGAATGGAAGCTCAGCTATTACGCCGATTTAATCCGGTATCTATCTCCTGCTAAATTCCAGATTTTTATCACCGGAGGAGAAAAAGAATCTGCAACTATCAATGAATGGGCGAAGACACTTCCAACTCATGTTCTCAATCTTGCCGGACTCATGACTCTTGATGACATGGTTGCTTTTCTTAATTCATGCGATGGAATTGTTGCAGCTAGTACCGGACCGCTGCACATTGCTGCTGCACTTGGCAAACATGCGCTGGGAATATATCCTCCAATTCGTCCACTCCATCCTGTTCGCTGGTCCCCTGTTGGCATCAAAGCTGAATACATTGTTGCAAACAAAGAATGTTCAACTTGCAGGAATAATCCAGCCAACTGCACATGCATCAGCGATATTTCACCAGCGATGGTGGAGGAAAGAATTATGAAGTGGGTGAAGTAAGTTTTACTCTATTAGTGCACCCAATCAAAAAGAGAGAAAAGAACAAAGCAAAAAATGTTGCTCCAGCCTGAGTTTCTAACGTGTCTTCAGTAAGCATCGATAATAATACAATCAGGAAAAAAACAAAAAAAAGAAATCCAATCTTTTGACTGTAAACAAACAGAGGATAGAAAATTGCGATTAGAAAATAGATAAGTCCGGGAATTCCAAAAGCAACAAGTATAGCCAAATACTGATTATGAGCGCGAAGTCTGTGCTCCTTGTCAAGACGACTATTCATTTCATTGTATTTTAAACTATATGCAGCAGGCATATCGCCGGTACCAACTCCTGTAATTAAATTTGACGACGCAATCAACCATCCCGCCTTCCAGAATTCGAATCGCTGTGTTACTGAGTGTGCATTGGGACTTCCTCCTTTAAGAAACTGATCAAACTCCCACATAATTTGAAGAAGACGCGCTGGCATACTTGATATATCCTGATAATTTACATTTGCAATTCCACGTTCCACCGATTTTCGCTCTTGTAATGTTAGCGTTTTCAATCCTTCGGAATCTTTCTTTAACCCTTTGCTTGCCAGAAACCGGATGAGCGTGTATCTCAAGGGCTGTCTTCGCTCATCCAGCGAATCATAATCAATTTTACTCATGCCATTCCATGAAGTACGCAACTCAGTATCGCAAACGTAAACCCATACAGGATATCCATTTTCATATAAAGGATCTTCCATGTTAAACTCATAGCGATTCCCTAATGCTGTTTTCTCATTAACATTAATTGAATACGGATGATTCTGATAATAATCATTTACAAATTTCTCGATCATCATTACGAATGCAATTGGCAGAGTAATGATCACAGCAGTAAGTAAAATTCTGTTCTTTATTTTTAAAGATGTGAATGCATAGTAGAGTAATAGCAATAGTCCTGTGACTGAAAAAATCAGCAAACCAGTTACAGATTCAACAATTACGAGAAAGGCGATATTCCATATTATTAATATGATTGACAGAATTTTTAAAATAACGGATACGTCTTTCTTTTCCCTGAATGCAAGCCATATCAATATAAAAATAGAAAGACAGGTAAATAATGCAAAGCGGATATGTGAAATATTAAAAATGAAAACATCCCTGATGTCATATACATTCCTGTGAATGATATCAACGAGTACAGCCATACTTACCATTGTTCCGCCAAAAACGGCTGCTATAAAAACAATCAATATCCATCGGAATTGTTTTGCAGATAATGGACTGCTTCCTGCAATTATCAGTGTTAAAATAAATAAAGGTAATTTGATCCGAATGTCTTTAAGTCCTTCTGTAATTTCAGTGGTCCACAAAAGACCGATAACATGAAGCAGCCATATTCCAGAAACAAGTAGTGCTGCTTTATTTAAAAAAAATCGTTTAAATTTTTCCCTTACATCACCTTCAACTAAAAATGCCGCTGCCAGTACAAATTGAGAAAGACTTGTAAGGAATAAAGACACAGGCATTCCTGCAACAAGCAAGAGTAGCCCTGTAAAATAAAGATGGTTTGATTTCAGCAGACGGTTGCTCATCAGTTAAAAATAAACATCTATC
The DNA here is from genome assembly GCA_031427625.1 of Bacteroidota bacterium. Lineage (GTDB taxonomy): Bacteria > Bacteroidota > Bacteroidia > AKYH767-A > 2013-40CM-41-45 > JADKIH01. Next base: position 60,985 of record JANPNV010000168.1, on the reverse strand, counting down.
GCTTGATGAGATCGTCAGAACCCGCATCTGCTTTAATAGCTCCGCTTAGAATCCCGGAATATTTTCCGGAATCTTTCAGAACTTCAATTGCCTTTTCGAATTCAGCATCGTGTGTCAAGGCAGAGCGAATACGACCTGACTGATAAAAATATCTGGCAGCAATCTCATCTTGAATCAGACTGACGATTTCATCCTTATTCTTCAGAACATCGTCCAGTTTATTATGAGACAGTTTCGACTTTAACGCTTCGATGTCTGTTTTTAATTCAGCATAATAACTTTCGTCTTCTGAATTTTTCTTTAGCTCCTCGAGTGATTTTTCGCTTTTCGTTGTATAATCATAATCCTTCGATGCAATGAATTTCTGAAAGTCTTCGAAATCGGCATCTGATATTTTAAGTTCTGGTGTTGCAGGCTTTGAATGATGGCGCACATAGGAAGTGACAAAATCAAAAATAATTGCCTTCCCAAGTAAACTGGAGACAATTGCACTTGGTTTCTTTGCAGGCAAAATGACGTCAGGTAAAATTCCTCCGCCATTGTAAACGGTACGGCCCGTACTTGTTTTATATGGCGTGACGAGGGAGTCCGGAATTTTTCCAACGCTACCATCTTCATTCCTGTGAGCATAGTCAAGAGCCTGAATACATCTTCCACTTGGAACATAGTACTTTGCTGTTGTTATTTTCAATTGCGAATTATAAGACAATGGCCTTGTGGTCTGTACAAGTCCTTTTCCAAAAGTTCGTTGACCGACAATCACAGCGCGGTCGAGATCCTGCAATGAACCTGATACAATTTCTGATGCTGATGCTGAACCGCTGTTAACAAGAACGGCGACAGAAATGTCTTTATCAATGGCCTCGTTAATAGATTTATAAGTCCTGTCAAGGTCACGCATCTTTCCCTTCGTACTAACTATTTCCTTTCCTTTTTCAATAAAAACATTGGAGACATTAATTGCTTCATTAAGCAATCCGCCAGGATTACCGCGCAGATCGAGAACGACACCGTTAAGTTTTCCTTTTGCCTTCATTTCTTTTAATGCATTGCCGATGTCTCTACCTGCATTTTCCGTAAAGCTGTTCAACTTTATATATCCAATACCATCCTTAATGATGCCTGAATACGGAACACTTTTTACTTTTATCTCTTCACGTGTTAGTGTTTTTATGAAAGTGGTATCCTCCCCTTCACGCCGGATAAGGAGTTTTACCTGAGTGCCGGGGGAACCTTTTAGTGTATGACTAATCTCATCGGTCTTTTTGCCCTTTGCCGATCGACCATCAATTTCAAGGATGATATCACCTGATATCAACCCGCTCTTTTGTGCAGGAAATCCTTCATAAGGATCGCTGATAACTGCGAATTCGCCCTTCTGTCTGATCACAGCTCCAATGCCTCCGTATTGTCCTGTAGTCATAAATCGGTAATCCTCAATGTCGCTTTCAGGAATAAAATTAGTGTACGGATCAAGGTCTGAAAGCATCTCATCGATACCCTTTTTCATTAGCTTTCCAGGATCGACGGGATCAACATAATATATGTTTATCTCTCTGAACATAGTGGCAAAAATGTCGAGGTTTTTCGATACTTCGAAATAGTCATCGACAAAACTATAACCCACAATTGATGAAATGGAAACTGCGATAGCAGTGACGGCAATCTGGTATTTACGGATGAATTTTTTTATCATCATAATTTTTTAAGACTATGGAAGCGGGTCATATCCGTGACCGCCCCAGGGGTGACAACGCAGCAATCTTTTAATGGTAAGATAGGAACCCTTCAATGCGCCGTATTTATTTATTGCCTGCAAACAATATTCAGAACATGTAGGCTCGAAACGACAATTGCGCCCCAGTAGAGGTGAAATCGACCACTGATAAAATCGCACGAGGCCTGTCAGGATTTTAACCGTTATTCTTCTGAATAGTTTCCGCAAGACGATGTAAAATTATTTTAGTTTTTTCCTCTGTTTCTGAATATGAAACAGTCTCCGTTCCGGTATAAACAAAGAGCATTGCATATTGACAATCCTGAAATGAAATTAACGGATAAAATGCTGATTTATTTTTCCTGTACGACTCACGCATCTTTCTTTTTATCCTGTTGCGGTCAACGGCCGACTTAAAATTTTTCTTTGGAACGACGAATGCAGCCTGAGCGGGAACATCGTGGGGTAATTTAATCTTCAACCAGGTGAGTCTGATCGGACTAAGGTGAATGCTTTTCCCCTTTTGAACGATTTCCTGAATAACCTTCCTGCTGCAAAGTCTTTCTTTCTTTCTGAAAGTCAGACGGTGAGCCGGAGCAGCAGTAACAGGCATATTTTATTTATTTGATTTCCGGATGTATTGCTCAAGAGCCATTGTCATGGATGGTGCTGCCGGAACAGGCGCCTGAATATCCAGACGCAAACCTGCATCGAGAACGGCCTGTGCCGTGGTAGGACCAAAAGCAGCAATGCGTGTATTGTTCTGTTTAAACTTTGGGAAATTCTTGAAAAGAGATGTAATTCCCGATGGACTGAAAAATACGAGCACATCGTAATTGACATTTGCAAGATCGGAAAGGTCGCTGGCTACAGTTTTATAGATGACGGCCTTCGTATAATCAATACTTTGTGATTCAAGGGTATCAAATATTTCCTGCTTATGAATATCTGTACATGGAACAAGGAATTTTTCCTTCTTATGTTTTTTGATGAGATCCATCAGGTCGTTGATGGTCTGTTTGCCGAAGAAAATTTTGCGCTTTCTGTAAACGACAAACTTTTGAAGGTAATATGCTGTTGATTCAGACACACAAAAATACTTCATTGTTTCAGGAACATTGATTCGCATTTCGTTGCATATGCGGAAAAAATGATCAGCTGCATTTCTGCTTGTGAGGATTACGGCAGTATGCTCGGCAAGGTTTACTTTATCCTTCCGGAAGTCCTTGGCAGAGATTGGCTCAACGTGTATAAAAGGCCGAAAATCGATCTTCACGCTGTGTTTTTTTGAAAGATCGTAATAAGGCGACTTTTCAGTTTCTGGCTTAGGCTGTGTTACAAGGATGCTTTTAACTTTCAAAGTCATGCAAAAAAATACCGTTTCGTTATAAATATTCTGGTGCGAACTGATTAGGATACGATGATGCGTATCAAAACCAGAAGGGGCGCAATTTCGAGGGTGCAAAGATATAAAAATAAATAGAGTGGAGAGAAGGAAGGGGACGCCAATCCGATTTGAACTCCTCTAAATAATCGCCAACCGAAAGAGAGAACGATTAGTACGACAGGAATCGAAAGTACCCAGGATACTGCAATCGATTCATTGTAGGCAAGTATCACTACGAAGGGTATAAGCACCATTCCTAAAATGTTGTTGATGATAAAAATATTGAATATGTATGTTGCCATTTCCCTTTCCTGCTCAAACAACCATCCACAAATTTTGAGGATAAGAAATTTGATGGTATAGGCGACAGAAACCACAATGAGAAAAAACATAAACCTGCCGAAACCATTACCAATATCACCTAGATTCCATTGATAATGGATACTTACAAGATAAATAAGGAGCGCAAGTATCAGGTTGAAAACAATACTCAGATAAATTGATGCCCGTTGAACGAAAATATTTTCATCTCTGACAATCTGATTGGCGAGGTTGCTATTCAGAAATGCCTGAATCATTTGCATAAAATACTTATTGTATGCCATGCGAATCCAAGCAAAGACTCCAAAAACAATAAGCACAAGCGGGAAAAACCAGTCGGGTGAAATATTTTCTCTATGCTGCGGACTTGAATGAACCAGTTTTAACTCATGACCTTTATAAAGTTGAATATACTGAACAGTATCCTTTAACCAATGAATTTCCGGATCGATAAATATACTTACATACTCATGAACAGGCTTTCCGAAAACGAAGATGTTTTCGGAAGTATCTGACAGTGAATATAAAAACGACTCACTCATGGCAATGGTTTAACTATCGATTTACCTGTTTTATTTTGTAAAGTTACGGTTACATTGAAATTTGACCAAAGCGTATTCAACTTTTGGTATTATTTTATCTCCCTATCTTTACTGATAGAATAATCCAAAATGAAACAATCAATCTCCGTATTAACGTTGCTTATCGTAGTATTTATACTTCCTTCCTGCGGCAAGAAGAAGGGTTGTATGGATCCATATTCCGTTAATTATAATTCTGATGCTGAAGAAGACGATGGTTCATGCACTTATGCGGCTGGAACTGGCGGAAGTGTTACGCTTGTTGCTTTTCCACAACATCACGGAGCTCCGATAATGGGAGATTCTTCACATGTTGATAGCGCTTTTGTAAAATTTAATACCAGCAATGCTCCCGGAATTATTTCAAGTAATTATGATTTAGTGATTGCCGGTGAAGTTGGAGAAACGCATGTTCACATTCCCGGACTAAAGCGCGGAAAGTATTTTATCTATATGTCCGGTTATGATAGTACTGACTCAGTAAGAGTAACTGGAGGGATTCCATTTGAAATTACAGCCACTTCTGGTGAGATTGACCTGAATGTTCCTGTAACGGAATAATTGAAGCTGAATTTTGTTCTTGAATGAATCCACTTCTTTATGCCAAAGAAACCGCGGAAAAAGTTTTGCATCTAAAACGTTTCATTTTTAGAAAAAAAACTCCGCAAGCTTTAAGCATTTGGTGAAACAGATCACTAAAGCCAAAGTTGCGGAGTTTTAGAATTCGAAAATCTTACTCTATAATTACAGGATATGTAGTCGCTTTTTGCCCGTCTACATTGACTTGCACAAAGTAGTAACCGCTTTTTAATTTCAGTCCGTTGTTTTCTAAGAGATTTGTTCCTGAAGCCATATCCCTATCAAGAACATTTTTCACTTTATGACCAATCAAATCATATATGTCTATAGTTACATGCATAGATTTCCCGATTTCGAAAGACAAGAACCAATTCCCTGTATTCGGATTAGGAAATAATTTTCCGGGTGTAAAATCATTCTGAATGTTCGAAATACCATTTGTTGCCCTAACATTTATCATCAGAGTCTGATCTCTTGAAAATACGCTTTGATTGTGAAATTCAAGTGCCCTGAATACAACAATGTAAGGTGCTACTCTTGCCTGATTGAGAGAAGGCGACCATGAAAACAACCCGGTTGTATTTCCTGGACTATTGTTGATCATACTCCATTGTGCAGGATTTGTAGTCATCATCATTGGCTCGCCTTGAACATTTAACAAAAGTGGATCATTATCCTGATCCGTTACATTTATCGTCAGGTTAAATGGAACATTCGGTGTTACATTCATTGAGAAATTCCCAAGTGCATCCTGCGGCCATGAGCCATTATCGAAAATAGCCATATGCCAGTTAGATGTATCATCAACAACTATGATTTGCATATCTCTTCTGATTTCTCCAATCTTCACGCCTACACGGTATTCTTCAACACGAAATGATGCAACCCAAAAACCATTTGAATCTGGCATCCATGTCACTTCACCAGTAAGTGGGTTTAATGTAAACGGATTTAATGGATCGGCATGAGGTAATGTATAACCAGTAACAGTATCACCAAGAGCGCCTAATGGTGTTTCTAAAAACCAGGCAAGTGAATCACCATCGGCATCGAAAGGCAATGGATTATATTGGAATAAAGAAAATTTTTGTGCAAGAGTTATTGGTGGATTCAGAAAAACAGGTGTGGAATTAAAACCGGCATTATCAACAGAAACTTCAGTCATAAAATACATAGACTCAGAAATCGGACTTGCCATATTTTGAATTGCATCATTACGACAGCAGTCCGACCATGAAATACGATATTGCCCGGTAGCAGGTAATAGAACCGTATCTATATATTGATATACTTCGACACGGTTAAAAAACGGATTCATTCCTGTATGATGCACAACAAAAGCTGAATCATATGCTGAGTTAATATCTTTGACATGAAATGTAGCAGTAGAATACATGGGAATTCCAACTGTGTCACGATAAGCAGTCATTGTAATTTCGTATGACAAACCATTTAACTGTCTGACAGTAATTTGTCCACCCATTAAATGCGTCGCAGATACTTGAATTATCGTTGACAAAATTATTACTGCTAAGAGTATGGTTTTTTTCATGAGATAGGATTTTTTCAAACTTGATTTAGACGATCAAATGTATAAGGATCTTTTTAATTTGCAAACACAACAAAATCAGTATTTTAACGAAAAATCGTGGAAGGATAATATTTGAAACAATTCTAAATTCCAAATTGGGAAATTCGATTTCAATAAAAAACTTGTTACCGATTGCGAAATTAATTTCTAATAATTTTATTCCTTACCGAACTTAAACATCCTGGAAATAATAAAACTGAATTTAAATCCACCCTTTGTCCAAGAATCTACTGTATTCAATAAAAAATCATTTTCAAGAACTCCGCTTGCATTGGTAAACATAATCGAAAATACATGTCCGCCTGTTTCTATTTCAACACCTGCTCCTAATACGTCATAATGATTAATCAAAAGATTTTCTCTTCCATAGGTATGAGAATAATCAGCGATAATTGATGAGCTTCGGGTAAACTTGTAACGTATCCCGCCAGACAAGCTGAATGTATTATTTTCATCATCCCCAGTCACGAAATTCCGGTGTATAAATCCCGGTGCAACTATCATAGAAAATTTTGATGAAAACTTGCGCGCAATAATCGCCTGTGCACAATAAGTTAACCGAAAAATATTTTCAGTGTACCCAATAAATTCCTTAATAGAATATGTGGAATTTCCATATAGTGTTAAGGCCAGAGGCATGTGATGATCAGTAGTCTGATCCAACAATCTATACTTGAACAATCCTTCTAAATTTTCATTTCTCTTAACATGACTGACGCCTACCATCAGTTTGTCGGAAATCCCATAATGAAATCCCAGACGAATATCTGCTGACTGATCTATGCCATACAAATTATGAATACCTCCCCCACTTTCTGCACCAACATTGCCAAATAAATGGCTCACACGAAAATCCAGATTCTTTTTTTTTACTGTCTCATTCGTTTCCATGTTGATGATTTTATCACCCTTAAAAGTGGCCAGTACTTTTTCGCGTTGACTTAAAGTTTGAGTCTGCAATGACTTTAACAGGTCGTCTTGTGCATAACAAAAATCAATGCAAATCAATAAAAGAATTAACAGAATTAATTTCATTACCTCTCAATTTTTTTATTTGGAATGTAAAATGTTTTCAAGGTTACCTCGACAGTATCACCAATATTTTGAAATAAAAGCTTAGGAATTGCAATGTTATAATCTTTAATCGCCACAAAGAACTTTGTCTCAAATACTACTGTATCATTTCTAATCTCTATTTGCCCGGATTCAGTTAGTTCATTTTCTCTACCGTGAATATTCATTCTTCCTTTGGCAGAAATTGAAAAAGAGCCCGGATTAGAAAAATCAATCTTCTCATTAATGATCCCTTTATAAGTGGCTTGAGGATACTTCTCACTCTCAATATACTTCTCATTAAAATGTTCCTCCATCAGTGATTTCGCAAAATGAAAACTCCTCATTGGTATGATAAAAACAACTTCACCTGTACCCATATTTATAAAACTATTCACCTGTTTACTTGTGGCCTTTATATCTTCAAGCAGAGCATGAGAATAGAATGATACTTCTCCGTTGACTGCCTTCAGCATACCTTGGCCGCTTGCAAAATAAAAAGGTGAACATAAAAAAAGAAGCAACAGATATTTTTTCATAACTCTCTATTTTTCCGGATACCCCTGACGGATCCACATTTTAATCTTGTAAAAATCACAAGGACTTAAACGCATATCGTCAGGCATGTGTTGAGGATCGTCAATCGGAAGCTCTAGACGATACTCCATTGTTCCTGCTTTAATGCGATCTGCAACTACTGCATATTGAGTAAAATCGAAACTACCAATGCCACTTGTTGCATGACATTCAATAAAATTACAGTTGGATGTAAAAATTGGTTTGATGTTTTTTTCGAAAGTAAAAGCGATACTATCACATCCCATAGGTTTTATTAATTGCTGATTAAATTGCTCTTTGGAACAGGAAGTAAAAACAGAAAATAAAATCAGAAAGTACTTCATAAGCGTAATAACAAAGATAAAAATATCTGTGGAATTTCAGACATTTCTCTCGCTTACACTTTTGACATTACAATAATCCATTCCAAAATTATATACAATTTTTATAAAACTCTCTCTACAGTCCAATAAATCGCAATGAGTGAAATGCAAAGTGAAAGTGGGATTGTAACTCTTGTACGGTACCAGTGCCTGTCATTTAAAAATCTGATGGATATCAGCCAGGCAACAAGAATTATGCTGATTTGGCCAAGCTCCACGCCGCCGTTAAAAGAAAGCAAAGCCAACAGAAAATCATTTTTAGGCAAACCTGTTTCAGCCAGGACTCCTGCGAATCCACAACCATGAATAAGCCCGAATAAAAAAATCAAAATAACTCTCCACCATTTCAAGTCGACGGCAATAATATTTTCTATTGCTATAAATACAATTGAAAGTGCAATCACAGGCTCAATAAATCCAGCACTTGGACTAATAAATCCATAGATAGCCAAACCTAATGTTATACTATGCGCAATCGTGAATGCTGTTGCCTGCCAGATGACCGTTTTTAATTCAGGCTTCAAAAGAAATACTCCCAGAATAAAAAGTATATGATCGAACCCCAGAGGAATAATATGCGCGAAACCCATCTTGAGGTAAACCCAACCGATATTGCCTTGCGACATGTTTTCAAAATCAAATGGAAGAGTATGTGCAACTACTGGCATTGCAAACAACAGTAGAAAGGCCATACAAAACCAACGCAAATATTTCATCGCTTTATTTTTCTCTTTTATATCAGTTTGATAATTTCTCATCGCATTGTAATCATCTTCTTTGTTTCCCATTTTAAGGAAGGAGAAATGTATGGGTTCATTGCAAGCGATTGATTCATCAAACGGCTACCTTCCTGAACAAGTCCAAACTTCGATTTAATAAGTCCGGCCTCGTAGTTTAATACAGTGTTCTTCGATCCTGTTCGCAGCGCTATATCAATTAACCGATTTGCTTTTTCATAACGTCCGAGTTTGTAATTAACCCATGCGAGCAACTGATTAACTTCAATATTTTCTGGTCTTCTATTGTATTCTATCAGCGCATGCTTGTATGCATTTATATAATCATATGCATCGAGATACGCATAGGAAAGTTCTTTATCCGCATAGTGACCATGATTTTTTCCGCTATCATCTCCTTGTACTCCTCCTAAAATCTCTATTGTCTTTCTTGCCGAAACGGCAGCCTCATATGGTAGATTCGAAATTCTGTAAATCTCAGTTAGCTCTTGCTGGAAAGAGAAATCCGGCAAAATCGCCTGAGCTGTCTTTAACAATTGTATTGCATTCTGATTATTTCCTTTTGCTTTTTCTACTCTTGCCAGTCCGGCAAATGCCCATGAAAATGTCGGTCTAAAATATATCGACTGATCATAACAATGTTGCGCCATTACCAGATTGCCTGTGTTCTCATATAAATGTCCCAGTTGAACACGACACCACTCTGTTTGTTCACTACCCGGATAGCCCGCTTCCACGGCCATCTTCATCGCATCGATAGCTCCAATATAATCGCCTAAAATTTCTCTGAGATAAGATATCCTTGAGTAAGAGCGCATATCGGGTCGTGTTGCCGACATCTTATCTGCCATTTCTATGGCCTTCTGATAATCTCCAAGTTCAACATACGCATCCGTTAGCAATCCAAAAACTGCAGCTGTATGCTGGCTGATCTTCATTGCCTGTTCTGCCACCGGTATTGCATCTGAAAAATGATGTTGTGATAATAATACAGTAGCTTTTCCAATTAATGCTTCAAAATTATTTTCCTCTTTGTTAAGTATAGAATTAAAAAGTTCCAAAGCGGCCTTATCATAGTAAGCATGATTTCCGGAAATACGTGCCTCCTGAATGTAAGCCATGCCCAATGAAAGTTTTATTTTATTGTCTGACGGATTATTTCTTAGCCTTTCAATCAATCCTTCAATGGCCGACTTACTATTCAACCATTCAGATGTAGATGCAAGTGCTCCATGACGTAACTCCAGTTCATATTTGACATCGGACTTTCTATACTTTAATATAAGAACCGTAAAAGCAAAAAAGGAAAAGAGAATAAAGAAGTATGTGTATTTTTTTTTCATGGCTTTGTGTAAATTAAATAAGACCGGACTTACAGGCCCGGTCTTATATCAAACATAAATCACCTCGCAATAGAAACTTTCAACGACTGAACTGTCTGTCCGTTATTCGCCAATGTTATATAGTAAATACCCGGACTTATACCCGCACTTGCCCATTTCAAATCGTAAGATCCCGATTCCTGTGTTTCATTGTTAACCGGATTAGAAACAATTTTCCCTGTTGTATCATATATTTTAATCGACACTCTTGTTCTTGAGTTAACTCTATATCGAATTGTTACAGCATCATTAGCAGGATTTGGAAAACTTTCCATGAGTAACTGAGGTGCACCTACATTTAATCCTCCATTTGGATTGATCGAAGTAAGTACATATCCTCCTGTACATAGATCATAACCGCTCCATGGAATCTGAACAAAAGGAAAATCTGTACGGAATGTTGTATCATTTTTTTCAACACCTGTTGTGTAACCTAATACATTTAGCAATTGTGCAGTTAAAGGACTGCCACCAATAGTATAATCGTCATACCATAATCCCACAGCAGCAAGTACAACTCCTCCTACAGCCTGTAGTTCGATTCGCGTTACATCATCTTCAAGCCTACGTCCATTCGGGAAACCATCCATGTTCGGAATGTTTTCCAGATTTGTTGTTGTATTGAAACGTGAATCAGTTAATCCCAATACAGCAGCAGAAATTAATCCGAGCGATGAAAAATCAGGAGAATTTCTCGGTGTTACAGGCACTGCCATATTCAGTCGGAGCATATCACCGAATGTTGGCAGAAAATTGTTGATGAATGGCTTTCCTGCAGTAAGTGGGTTCCCAGCTGTCTTTCCTGTTGCAAGCTGGTAAGGCGCCAGATTAGGAACACCTGTATAAAAAATTGGTAGTAGATCGACTGAACGTGGTTGACCGGCACGAAGAAGATATTTTCCAAAGATTGCTGTATCTAATGCCGTACCGTTTGTTGCCGGATGCCCATAGATTACATATAAGCCATCATGGTTATTTCCGAAGTCAACGTTACCGAGCACCGTTGGAGATGCATGCTGTATGCGTAGATTTGAAAATGCAGGCACAGCACCGCCAAACAAACTGTCGTCCATATACAATCCAAGTTCCGGATTTGTAAAGTAACCGTCGAAGTATGTGCTGTCCTGATAAGGAGTAAGCGAATTCCAGAAATCTTTTTTGCCGATAGGAATTACAGCTTCGTTTGTAAGCGGCATTCCAAGGCGGGAAACCTGTACATAAGATCCTGTATGAGTTTCAGTTCCGTCTCCATTGAGAGTACGTAACTGGCGACGACTCGCAGAAGCCCATACTCCGATTACAAAATCGGGATCGAGAATATTTGTTGCCTGACCTACTGTTTTACCGTCCTTCTGAAGATCACTGATGTCAATTTGTAATGCAATCACATGAACGTTCTTGCATTTCAAACCATCCTTTGGAGCATCAGCACCTGAACCACCTGCACGTGTCTGGCCAAGATCAAAAATACCACCCAGATCAACAAAGAAAGGATCATCAGCCGGACCACAATAAACTTTTTCTCCGGTAGTAGCATTTGTAATTGCACTGGTAAATAATGACTCATAATTTGGAGCATTCAGACCAACAGGAGAAGATATAGAACGCGGGCCTATGTTTGGAGGGGGTACAACGCCGTTAGTAATAATTGTAGTAAACAATCCTCCACCAATACTTTTCTCTGCAGTATAAGTTGTCTTCAGATTCTGTGCCCCCAATCTTATATTAAAGAATGTGGTAGAATCTTCGTTCACCTTTGAAAAAGTGAAACGATAAGTAATATCATCACCTGCTGTTGTTCCATTGTTCTTTACGTGAATTTCGTAACGTACATTTTCGCCGAATGAAAAATAATTCGGCCCGCCTTGCGGAAGTTCTGCAGGGACATAGTTGGCGATGATTGTGATCTTATTCGAATCTGTCGGATCACGAAAAGCATAAAGATCTGTGTTATCGGCAACAGGGTCATTACTAATCATTGGTGCTTCACGATGACTGGATGCTGTCAGGTTTTGCGATTGATACGTAATAATTCCGCCGATTGTGAGCATTGCGATGAACACTGAGGCTATAGAAAGCCTCTTTCGAGTAGTCTTTGTCATAGTTTTAATTTTTTTGTTTGTGATAATTATTAGAGTAATCTTTAAAAACGGATTATAACTCACATACGGAATGAATCACATGAGTGGTTTTTGAAAAATTGAAAAAAATCAGAAATCAATGTTTTAATTTAAAAAAATGGATTTCATGGAAATTTTCGGCATCAGAAACAGATCTGGTGAAGGATGTATCTCTTTTAATATTTAACGAAATGGAAGTTGTGCTTTCCAAAATAATATGTTCGGCATTTTAATGGCCCGGAAACTAGTTGCTCATTGTTTCCATAAAAAACCAACCCAATTTGCATCAGGTTTCTGAATCCAATATTGTTTTATGGAATAGCATTTAACTATAATAGCTGATGAACAATTCTGCTAAATTTAACCTTAAAAAGTTTTTTATTAAAAAAGAGTTCGAAAAATTTCAATGGGATCAATTGCGATAGGATAAAATCAGCGAATTATATCCACGCTTATGAAGTGATCGAATGAAATTACATTCTCAAATTTTATATTTCTAATCTTGAATAAAAAAAAATCGCTGGAATCTCTTCAGTTGAAAAATAATCTGTTAACTATAAAAAAATATTTCAACTACTTTTTGAAATAAGATACATCTGGTCAAGTGTTGGAGTTATGCTGCCTCCTTTTGGTTCAAGTGTAACAGCCCACATATCTGCTTTATCAACATCTTTAAGACGCTGAAGACCTATATCCTGAGAAGAAAAAACTCCTGCGTCTTTTGGTTTACCACCTACTAAAGCCCATAGCTGAAATTGTTTTCCGCTATCCGGCGTGGGAAGAGAAAGTATATCTATATAGGATTGATGTGTCCGATTATTCCAATAAACTCTCGCCTGGTATCTATGCATGGTGTCTGTTGCATTAAGAACTATCACTTTCGAATCTTCATCGCGCATAACAAAAAGAGTGGCTGTAGATTCATCATAATTAGCTTTGACGATATTATAACTCTCAGCAAGTTCATTCTTTTGATTCAGCATTATAGTATATCGCTGCTCGGCCTCATCCCACCGTGAATAAAAAAACCAGGAAGCAAACGTACTTACTATGAGTGCAGCTAGACTGGCAGCAATAAGGTATTTATATGTAGGCGAGTAATCCATCTGAATCACTTTTCCCTTTTCCTTATTCGTACTCTTTTTTTCTCCCGATAAAACAGCCTCTAATATTATTGATCGTAAAACAGGACGTGGATTAACAGAGTGAGCGATTGAATAATCCTCCAATGCCTTCTCTACTTTTTTAAGCTCTGTTCCGATTTCTGGATAAAGCAGAATATTACGCTCAAACTCATTTCTCTCTTCGGGAGATAATGAATTCAACGCATACAATTCGACAATACCGGACGATATATATTCTTTAATGTCCATTCAGTTGCTCATCACTTAAAAATAATGTTCTCAATTTTTGTAATGCAGCCCGGGATCTGGTCTTTACTGTGCCAAGTGGAATATTTAGCTTTTCGGCAGCTTCAGATTGCGAGTATCCTTCAAAGAACAAAAGATCAATAACCATCTTATATTCCGGTTCAAGTTTTTGAATTATTTCCTTAATCCCTATCGTATCAGGATTATAGGAAGCAATACTCCCGGAACCTACTGAAAATACGGCATTTTCGATGCCCTGGTTTTTTCTTTGATTATTAAATTCCTTCGATCGCACCTTATCAATCGAAAGATTCCTGCAAAGATTTATCATCCATGTAAACAATCGGCCCTTCAGAGCATCATATTGATGAAAATTGTTCCAGATTTTTATAAATGCTTCCTGCAAAACATCTTCTGCAACGGCGTCATTCTGAATGATCCTATGAATTACACCATACATCGCTGCTGAATAATTATCATAAAGAATTTCCAATGCCTTCGAATTCCGATCGGACAGCATTTTTACAAGAATATTTTCTTCGATTTTTATCTTTTTGGTCACAAAAAAAATTTACAGATCGTAAAGAAACGAAATTTATAACATTAAAGAGATCATTCATTCAGGTTGAATGTTTACCGTAAATCCATAAATTCGCATCTTGAATTAAAAATATGGCTACAGATCGTTTTCAATATCATGATTATTACCAGATTGATGAATTACTGACAGAAGAACATATTCTGGTTAGAAATAGTATTCGTGAATGGGTAAAAAAGGAAGTCTCTCCTATTATAGAAGAGGCCTGCCAAAAAGCAGAATTCCCAAAACAATGGATTAAAGGTCTCGCCGGTATCGGAGCTTTCGGCCCTTATATTCCGCAAGAGTACGGTGGTGGCGGTCTCGACCAAATTGCCTACGGTATTATCATGCAGGAACTTGAACGTGGAGATTCCGGACTAAGATCCACAGCGTCTGTTCAAAGCTCGCTTGTGATGTATCCGATATACACTTATGGCAGCGAAGAGCAACGAAAAAAGTATCTTCCAAAACTAGCATCTGGTGAAATGATGGGATGTTTCGGCCTTACCGAACCCGATTTCGGATCCAATCCAAATGGAATGCTTTCTAATTTCAAGGATAAAGGCGATCATCTTCTTCTTAACGGTTCAAAAATGTGGATTAGCAATGCTCCTTTCGCCGATATCGCCGTTGTTTGGGCCAAGGATGAGGCCGGAATTATCCGTGGACTCATCGTTGAACGAGGAATGAAAGGATTTTCAACTCCTGAAACACATGGTAAGTGGTCACTACGTGCAAGCGCCACCGGCGAACTCGTTTTTGATAATGTAAAAATTCCTAAAGAAAACCTGCTACCAAATGTAAAAGGATTAAAGGGCCCATTGGGTTGTCTGAACTCTGCCCGTTATGGTATCAGCTGGGGTGCAATCGGTGCCGCACTCGACTGTTACGATTCTGCATTGCGCTATTCGAAGGAACGCATACAATTCGGCCGGCCAATTGGAGGTTTTCAGCTGACACAAAAAAAACTAGCTGAGATGATTACAGAAATCACCAAAGCACAAATCCTCACCTGGCGTCTTGGCGTTTTGAAAAATGAAAATCGGGCAACGCCCGGACAAATTTCGATGGCGAAAAGGAATAACGTTAATATGGCTCTTGAAATTGCACGTGAAGCCAGGCAGATACATGGCGGCATGGGCATAACCGGAGAATTTCCAATCATGAGACATATGATGAATCTCGAATCTGTTATCACTTATGAAGGAACACACGATATTCACCTACTCATAACCGGAAATGATATTACCGGACTCAGCGCCTTTGAATAATATTCGAAGAAATTATTTCCGGAAGAATTGAAGTGGTTTCATGTCGTTCCGAATTCATTGCTTAAATAAATAAGTCAGCCGCTATCCTGTCAGCGAAAAATTTCCCCTTGTGGGTAAGAATAATATTGTTCCCTGATAGTTCCACCATTCCGGCTTTCATTTGGGGTTCCAGCATTTTATCCAATTCCATTCTTTTCGTTTTTCCGAAAATGTCTTCCAACAATGCATAATCTATTCCCCACATCGTTCGAAGTGAAATAAGAATAAATTCGTTGAACTTATTTTTCGTAGAAAGAAATTCTTTCTCAAACATCACAACATTCTCTTTCAGCGAACTGATGTATGCAATATTGTTCGAAATATTCCATTGTCTTGAAGCCCCATCGTATGAATGAGCAGAAGGCCCCACTCCCAGATATTTTTTGGCTTGCCAGTAAGATGTATTATGACGGGAATATTTTTTGTCGCGGGCAAAGTTGCTGATCTCATAATGCTCATAACCTGCATTCCTTGTTCTCTTAATTAATATTTCAAGGTCTGCTGCTGAACGTTCTTCATCAAGAGCAGCCACCTTTTTTTTCCTGATCATGTCGGCTAATGCAGTTCTTGGTTCAACTGTTAACGAATAACATGACAAGTGCTCTACATTAAGTTCAAGAGCTTTTTCAATGTTCATAATCCAACGCTCATCCGTCGAATCAGGAAGTCCGTAAATTAAGTCGATACTCAGATTTTCAAATCCTGCATTTCTCGCTTTACTGACAACAGTTGATGCCTGGAAAGAATCATGAGCCCGATTCATAAATCGCAAATCATTGTCGTGGAAACTTTGTATTCCAATGCTCAACCTGTTAATACCAATCGAAAAAAGTTGTCTTAATTTTTCATCCGAAAGATCATCCGGATTCGCCTCCAATGTAATCTCTGGCATTAGATCTAAATTGAATTCTTGTTGAATCGTCTCAAGCAACATCTTCAACAATTCACTATCGATAAGTGAAGGAGTACCTCCACCGAAGTAAACAGTCTCAACTAATTCACCAGATAGATATTCTTTCCTTAAGGAAAGTTCTTTTTTTATTGCATCAATCATCTCTTCCCTATTTTTGGAAGATGTAGAAAAATGAAAATCACAGTAATGACATGCCTGACGACAAAAGGGAATATGAATGTAGATGCCAGCCATGTAAATAGAGTTAAAAGATACAAGCCAACAGATATGGATTGACTTATTTTTTCAGAACAATTCTGAATGTTGTGCCTTTACCGGGCTCAGAGCTCTTGACAAATATTTGTCCGTTGTGATATTCTTCGATAATCCTTTTACTAAGCGACAATCCTAGCCCCCAGCCTCTGCTCTTTGTTGTATAGCCCGGCTTGAAGATTGTTTTATATGCGCTTTTTGAAATTCCTTTCCCCGTATCGGTTATATCAAGATAGACGAATTGCTGCTGATCGGTAATATTAATTGATATTTTTCCTATGCCACTCATTGCATCTAGAGCGTTCTTCAGAATGTTTTCAATTACCCATTCAAAAAGTGGAACATTTAATGGTACAAGTATGTCTGACGAAGACTCATTAATCTCAAATATTACTTTATCAGAGCTACGAGTCTGAATATATCCGACAGAGTGTTTTAGTATTTCATATACATTTACTTTTGAAAGTGCTGGAGCTGAACCTATTTTTGAAAATCGTTCTGTAATTGTCAGCAACCGGTGAATGTCCTTCTCAATTTCCACTGAATACTCTTCACTCATTCCCTGCATCTTCAACAGTTCCAGCCAGGCGACGAGTGATGATAAAGGAGTTCCCAGCTGATGTGCAGTCTCTTTTGCCATACCTACCCATACCTGATTTTGTTCGGCCTTCCGGGAAGTGCTGAATGCGAGGTATGAAACAAAAAGAAATAAGCCAATTACTCCAAGCTGAAAAAATGGATAATACCGAAGCCGTATAAGCAGTTCAGAATCGCTATATAGAATATACTGCTTAAGATTCTGGCCTATCTTTATTTCTATAGGATCGTTCTCTTCACGCATTGCAATGGCCATCTTATTAAGATAATCCTTATTCAATGCACGCAAAGAATCCAGATTACGATAGGAGATAACATTGAATTTATCATCAGCCCATATAACGGGAATAGTGGTATTGTTACTGATAACATTCGATAAGAAATTGATGTCACCGGTAAGTTCGCTAACATCTGCTAACCTTCTGGTTGCTTCGGCCCATAACTCTATTTTCTTCCGTTCTTCGACTGAAAGCCGCTGCACAAGCCGGTTTGTATACCATAGTGAAGCAGTGCCGATCAAAAGAGCGGCAATTAATAAAAGTATTTTCCAGCGCTGTTTTTGTGTGTAAATATTCACTTTTTGATCCCTCTTTATAAGGATTACTAGTAGAACGGCAAAGATGAAAGAAAAATTCGTTAATCAGAAAACTACTCACTCGACCAGTCTACCTGCATCTCTTCCTGCTTTTTTGGTTTTGGCGCCTGCACCGAAGGTTGGTTTTTAAATACACCAAATTCCTGCTTGAAAAGACCTTTCAGATTTTGTTTTTCCTGTGCAATATCCGATTTTAATTTATCCCCCGCTGCTTTTTTATCATAACTAAAATGCGGATCATCTACAGGACCTCTCATACATAGAAAAAGCTTCGAATGTCCAAGTCCATCATCCTCTATCTCGCCAAACTCTGTCGAACTGTTTTTTACCTTCCTGCTTAACACATCAGATAGAAGAAGTTTAATATGATAGTCAACCATGTTATCGAAGTCATGAGTACCATTGGCCGAAATATTTATTGCAGAAGAATTAATATCCATATGTGGAATATAAATCTTACGATTAGAAATTGATACTGTATTTTTCAGCGTACTGAATTTAACATGATTGAGATCGGGGGTATGAATATATTTTGCAAGCGCCTGTATCGGAGAAAAGTTCAGCAACTCGCCATCCTCAATGATAATATTACTCGTTGAGCGAACGCTCTTCGAATTTAAAGTAAGATCGTTTGACCATGCCGATAAGAACTGTACATCAGCAGTTAGCTTTCCTTTTACATTTTTATCAGTCATCGTATGCTGATCGAAATTTTCCATCTCGTAAAACAACCTGGTAATATCTACTTTACTGAATCTGGCATCGTAATCCATCATAATGCTATCGCGTCGAGATGCATTTATTCTGGCATCCATTACAACACTACCACCCATTGCACCAAAGAATAATCCCCGACTGCTGATTACCTGCTTGTCAAGATTTACCTTTCCATGGATTCCTGTAGCAGTAAAACGACGAAAATGAATTGTACCAATATTTACATCCATGTCGCAGTAAATCCGCGGATTAAATTTTAAGATGTAACTTGTATCATTCTGGTTTACTGACGATTTATTGATAAGCAACTCATCCAGATCTGCAATATTTGAAGTTAATGAAGCCTGCATATTCCCAGACTGACCAGGAATAAGCAAAAACGAAATGAAATTTTTGAAAACTCCATCCAACTTAAAATCAGATGATGAAATATTGCCCATGAAATTACTGACCTGAACATCGTTATTGTGCAAAGAAAAATTACCGCTCATGTTCTTAAACTCCAGTGGATTATTTTTCAATTTCAGATTTACATTTTTGATATCGATATTGCCTGACGCTTTTATATCGTACAACTGCCCGGAATTTTTTCTGGTTATTTCATTCACCTTGCCAGAATAAAAAACATTCATCGCCAAATCTCCCGATAAAGATTCTAGTGTGTCTGATTGAATGAATGGTTTCAGTTCTCTCAAATCCAATTGCGTTTTTGCATGAAGAGTTAAAAAAGCATCAGGAAGATTATCTAACCTGAAGTCAGCTTTGATCTGATGACCCTCTAAATATGCAGTGAGTGAAGGAACATTCAAACTACCAATATTTTTCCCTTTTCCACTAGAGAATGTACCTGAGAAATTTAACCGGTCTAATTCGGCTCCGGCAAGTTTAGATGACAAGCTGCCATCTTTAACTGTAAAATCTACTTTTACACCGGGTGTATTTTTATTTTCGATCGAGCCTTTTATGGCCGAGCTGAATAAAAACTTTCCATCGCAATTGTATTTACTAAAATACGATGCATATTCTATTGGAAGGATATGAATGAAATCGGCTATGTCTGACTGATGACCCTTCACAGATAAATCAATTGTCCACGACGGAACAGCAGAAATAAGCCCGGATACATCGAACTGAACACCCGCTATCTTTACATGACTTTCATCAAACTTATACCGTTCTTCTTTAGAGTTAACGCTTAGTCCGCTATTAATGACAACACTCTTATGATCGACATAATTTATCCCATGAATAAATAAATAATCTACAAACAATTCTGCTTTTGTCTTTAGCGTAAATTCTCCGGTACCAAATTTTCCGGTCAAATCTGCATCTTTCGCTAACAATGCATAATTCTGATGTGCATGATTATCACAATATTTCAGGTAAACATTATTAAGACGGATTTTTTGAAGATCAAGTGCTCCTGACGCGGAAGTATCGCCAGTCGTTTTCCAGAAATGATAATTGCCATGACCGGCAGAATCAATTCTGATGTTTATAGAACCATTTGTAATAATAATTCTCTTTAAGTTCACATCCTTATTAAATATGCCGGCTATATTAAATAACAATGACAATCGTTCAGAATATAATAAGGTGTCTTTACTTTGATTTTTTGTATTTTCTTCAATCATCACATTCTTTAACTCAAAACTGGCATAAGGAAAATGCCTGAGTACTGAAAAATCGAATTCGCTTACATGAATCTTGCTATCCAGATGATTGTTAAGCTCGGTAATAATCAGCTGTTTTATTTCTTTTCCGTAAAACATTCCAATTACGAATCCGGAAATAAGCAGACATAAAATGGTTACCCCAATAATCTTCCCGGCTGTTTTTAAAATATGCAGAAATAACATTAGGCATTTAACGCAGTCGGCCACAAAATGTTGTAAGTTTTGCTAAAGAATATAGCTTCATAGGCGCCGGAAAATTAGAAATAGATCGGCCATCATAAACCAAAAAAAAAGAATCAGAAACCAATGAAGGATTTCTGATTCTCAATATAAAATATCCCCGTTTAAACCTTCAATCTTAGATTGAAATGAATCTTCTGTTGACTTCATCCCAGTTTACTACATTCCACCAGGCGCTTAGGTAATCGGGACGTCTGTTCTGGTAGTTAAGGTAATAGGCATGTTCCCATACATCAATTCCTAAAACCGGAATTCCTTTCACATCGGCTATATCCATCAAAGGATTATCCTGATTGGATGTTGAGGTAACTGCTAATTTCTTATCAGCACCGACAATGAGCCATGCCCATCCGCTGCCAAATCTTGTTGCACCTGCAGTATTAATCTTCGTCTTTAACTCATCAAAATTTCCAAAAGCAGAATTGATGGCCTCTGCAATTTGTCCGGTCGGGTTTCCTCCGCCACCCGGTTTCATGATTGTCCAGAAAAGCGAATGATTGAAATGACCTCCGCCATTGTTTCGAACAGCAGCAGGATATTTTGAAATGTTTTTACAAATTTCTTCTATAGAAAGTTTTTCTGCATCTGTGCCGGCTATTGCATTATTCAGATTTGTTACATAAGCCTGGTGATGTTTGCCATGATGGATCTCCATCGTACGCGCATCAATATTCGGTTCAAGTGCATTAAATGCATAAGGAAGTTTTGGAAGTTCGAAAGCCATAATATAAAATTTAAGATTGTGTAGTCAAAGGTAAAATAAAGTACCGTAAAAAGGTTACAAGTTCTTTGTATTTTTTTATCGTTTATGCAACTGAGTGATTACATAGCCATTGTCTGAACCTACTATAAATCCAGCCGGAATATGAGTGCGAAAATATTATCCGACACTGTAGCGGAAATAACCTGTACTCAAAGGCAAAATGGCTGCAGCTAGCCAAGGCCAGTAGCCACCATCAGAGTAATTAGCCGAATAAATTCCGGCAGCTAAAAAGCAAGCAGTTGCAGTTGATGCTGTATCACCCGAGAAAAATGAACATGTAGCATCACGTTTTAATTTAGTCTGATCACTTACCTCCTTGTTGTTAACATATGGCCTTGCCCTTTTAACCATTTTTTTACAATATGGATTTCCGCTGCAGTTATTCCAATTGTTTCAATATACATGACACCAGTAACACCGGCATCTGCTCTCCTTTTCTTATCGATTAATAATAATGCAGGTGCAGCAGCACATGTAATCAGTAAAATATCGCTGACCTTTCTACTTTGCAAAGAATAATGTCTTGTTGCTGAACGGTCGAATAGAATTATTTTGCAGCTGTAGAAATTTTTTATCTCTTCCTCAGAAAATGGTTTTTTGCTTTTTAATATCTAATTACCTCCAAGGTACAATGGAAGAATCATACCTCCAACCAGAAAATCTCGAGGAGTAGATAATTTAAATGGTGATTGCCCTGAACAGGAGCCTATAAGAAAACGAAACATAAAAAATCCTGACATCAATGTTTTTAACGATGCAAAAGACTAACTCCCTTTAAAGGCAACTTGCTTTTTTTCCACAAGCTCTACAGCTTTTTTTAATGTTCTGTCGAGTGTATGCATTACTGAATAGAATCCTTCATTCTTCCATAGCTGCCGAGCTACCAACGCTTTTAATTGTGTCCGAATAACTTCCGCTGACTGTTTAATTCCTTTCTCATCAGCTTTAACACCCTTTCTGGCGGCGAATGAGATGAACTCATTAAAAATAGTTTCCGTAATGTTGAATGAGCTATTGAACTCTTTGAACGATTTATATTTTAACAAATTTTTCCTATTATTATCCAGAAAATCGTAAGTGAATTCTGAAATCAGTCCTTTGCTGCTGATCGCAGAAAAATATGCTGAGCTTCCGGATGTATCCATAGAAACAAAAACATCTGGCATTATTCCGCCTCCGCCATAGACCAAGTGTCCACCGGGTGTAGTGAATTTCAACGAATCCGCAAAATGAATACTATCAGAACTCAACAGTTCACCTTTTTTAAGGCGTTCTAAAAGTTCGTTTTCATATTGCTCATAATTCGCTTCATATGGTTTCTGAATACAACGACCTGTTGGAGTAAAATACCGTGCGATGGTAAGCCTGATTGCGGATCCATCTGGAAATTCGCTTTGTTCCTGTACCAGTCCTTTACCAAATGACCGACGGCCAATAATTGTTGCTCTGTCCCAGTCCTGCAATGCACCGGAAACGATTTCGCTTGCTGATGCGCTTCCTTCGTCAATCAATACTGCGAGTCCGCCTTCTTCAAACAACCCCCTTGAACTAGCATAATAGGATTCCTTAGGTCGTGAGCGACCTTCCGTGTAAACTATCAGTTTTTTATCAGGTAGAAATTCATCAGCAAGCTGTATGGCCGTTTTCAGATACCCGCCCGGATTACCACGAAGATCGAGAACAAGATATTTGAGTCCCTGATTCTTCAATTTCGTGAATGCTTCCAGATATTCCTCATATGTATGATCACCGAAATGGCTAACTTTTATATAACCGGTTTCATCGTTCAACATATAACTGACATCAACACTGTAGATTGGAATCTTTCCACGTGTTATCAGATAATCAACCATACGTCCGCTTCTATAAATACTAACCTTAACTTTAGTACCTCCGGGGCCACGTAGTAATTTCATAACCTCTGCACTCGAAATATTTATATTGGCTACATTCTTATTCTCCACTTTTACAATCCTGTCCCCAGGCTGAATTCCCAATGCATCAGAAGGGCCACCGGAAACTGCTGCAACAACCATAATCGTATCGTTCTGAATATGAAATTCAACGCCTATGCCATCAAAATTCCCTTCAAGAGGCTCGTTGGTAGCTTGTAATTGTTCGGCCGGAATGTAGGCTGAATGCGGATCCAGCTGATGAAGCATATCTTCAATCGTATTCTCGACAAGTTTTTTCTGATTGACGGTATCTACATATTCCTGATTGATGTAGTTGATGACATCATTTATTTTGTTGAACTGGCCGGTTCGAAAAGAGAATAATGAATTGTTATGCCTGTATGGCTCATTCATTCTCATGCCTACATAAATGCCTATTGCCAGAAGCCCTGCAAACATAAATGGCAACCAGATTTTTAATTTATTCACGATTTATATCCTTCAGATTAATTGAATCTTGTCTTTAACTGATTTTTCCCGAAAATGTTTTCTTTTATGTTGAACAGTTTTGTTCGGCTAAAACCCGAATCGGTCCTACCTTCCTTTTAGATTTGTTGCACAACATGGCATCAAATAATCAGGCAATGGCTTCTTGTGGATAGTGTTTCACATTTACACCAAACCGCATAAGAAAATCGACGCCTTCATCAGTTCCTAAACCTTTATACTCCGCATATGACTTCAGGTAAATGACGCTCTTAATTCCCATAGCATAGATGATTCTTGCACAAGCTAAACAGGGAGATAGGGTTATATATAGGGTGCATCCATCCACAGGCACTCCGTTTTTTGAAGCGTAAAGAATTGCATTTTGCTCAGCATGCAAAGCCAGCGAGCAGCTTCCTTTGCTGTCTCGCGGACATCCGGTCTCCGGCCACTCTTCATCACAATTATGTGTTGCAGCGGGAGGACCGTTATAACCAATGGAAACTATTCTTGTATCTTTTGTAAGCACTGCGCCAACCTTCATCTTCACACAATGTGATTTGCGGGATAAATTTTGGGCCAGCTCCATGTATATTTCATCAAAACTGAGGTGATTCATCGGGCTGCAAGATAGCCATTCCGCTTCATTATCACGTTAATCAAAAGTCCAGTTAAATTTTTTCACCTTCCTTCTAAAATCAAACCTAACAAAATGTCTGTAAATAGAATCTCCGCCGGCTCACTGGCATTCTTCAACCTGTTGAATAAGCAAATTGATGATAGTTGGCTATCCTCCAGCCCCAAAAAGTCATGATTCCGAAATTCAACCCGTTCTGGAATGAAGATTTCTAAAAAATAATGAGAAATGACATTCTAATTTTGCTCTATTTCTTTGATTTCAGTCAAACCTTTCTATTTTTGCACAAAATCTTCTTATGAAAAAGCATTATTCGATATCGTTTCTTCTCGCTGCAGTTTTTATTCTTAGCCAATCATGCAGCAATAATCAGAAGCCAGAAAATACGACTGATGAATTTACCGACACAACTACAACTGTGAAGGATTCTGCAAAGCAGAAAGCCGACGAAATGCTCGACTTTAAATTTTTCTATACAATTGCTAATCTTCCTTCTCCACTTGAGATGATCAATGCTATCTATCAGAATAAACTTCCATTCAGCAAGGATCTCCTTAATCCGCCAAATCGATCTTCCGATTATTCGAGTGGTTTTAAGAAAGCTGTGAATTATGGAATCTATGGTATAGACATGGCTTATGCTGCCTTCTACGGACAGAATCAGGATTTGCTGGATTATTATTCTACATCAAAAAAAATGGCAGTGAAACTTAATGTTCAGGAAACGTTCGACAAGTTTACTTCAAGCTTCATGGATAACGAACAGAACAAAGATTCTCTGGTAAAGATCATTGACAGAGCGTATTCTGAAACGGATAATTACCTCCGCTCAAATCGCCGCGTTGAAGTTGCCTCACATGTTCTCGCAGGAAGCGTTATCGAAGCGATGTACCTAAGCATTGAACTTACAAAATCTACTGGACGCACATCAACGAATACAAATCTTATCGAAAAAATTTACAACGAAAAATTATACCTCGATAATTTAATCAATCTGTTTTCAGATCTTACAAAATATCCAAGTTCTGCATCCCTTCTTGTTCAACTTAAAGGAATTAAGACTGTATTCGATGGAATTAAATCACCTGAAGATCTTAGCAAGGAAAACATGGCAAAGTTAAGTGCTGTTGTTTCCCCTGTCAGAATGGATCTTACCAGATAATCTGACAAAAAATATCAATTCAAAGCCGCGGATACCGTGGCTTTTTTTAAACCGTTCAACTTCTGCTGTTGAACAATGAATAACGAAAGATGAGCGAACGCATCCTCCAGGCACTAATGCAGCTTTTTGCAATTGGCTCTGCAATCGAAAGACTCACTCAACAAAGCAGGGAGACAGTCGAAGGATTCCTCATTCAGCAGGTAAGTTTGCAACGTGTTCAGGAATACCTTTTTTTATTCGATGATTTTGCAAAAAAACTTGAAGGCAGTGATGACACCACCCGCGAGAGAAAAAAAATTGCAGGAAGTTCTGTCAAGATGCTTAGAATCTGCACGGAAATAAATAAGGAACTTAATACCCGTCAGAAGTATATTGTTTTTCTGCGACTAGCAGAATTTATGCAGACTTCTGAATCTGAAATTACAGCAGGCGAAAGAGAATTTCTCGAAACTGTCGCCAATGTTTTTACTATCGACGCAGAAGAAAGTGAATTATGTCTTGCTCTAACATCACCAAAACCAAAATTAAAGAATTGTAATTCTTCATCTGTCCTTTTTGTTTCTTCCGATTACATAAAGGAAGTTACAAAATCGCATCACCTTCTAAAGCAGGAACTCAACGGAAAACTCATCTTCTTATATCTTCAGCGTGCTCAGGTAATAATTCTCCGGTATCTAGGAAACGATAATCTTACTGTCAACGGACAACCGGTAAACCCTGAAAGAGTGACTGTACTCCCACAAGGTGCTGTAATCCGTGGCTCAAGGATCCAACCTCTTTATTACACAAATATAATCCGCCTTTTCCTTTCTTCCGATAAACATGATCAATTACGATTTTCTGTCAATCAATTAGAATATACATTTCCCAATGGCAGAAAGGGATTGTACCCTTTAAACTTTAGCGTTAGCAGCGGAACATTATCAGGGATAATGGGCAGCAGCGGTGCCGGCAAGTCAACATTGCTAAACATCCTTAACGGAAGTTGTAAACCTACTTCAGGAAAAGTATTGATAAATGGAAATGATCTGTATGATTCAAAAAGACTTCTGGATGGAATGGTAGGAAATATTCCACAAGACGATTTGCTGATAGAGGAACTTACTGTTTTTCAAAACCTGTATTACAACACCAAACTCTGTTTCGGGAATCTTAAGGAAGAGGAAATCAGAAAGAAAGTATCAGATGTTCTTGAATCTCTTGGACTAACCGAAATAAAGGATCTGCGTGTCGGTAACGTACTTAATAAAACCATCAGCGGCGGACAACGGAAAAGACTTAACATCGGACTCGAACTAGTAAGAGAACCATCCGTGTTATTTGTCGATGAACCTACCTCCGGACTCTCATCACGGGATGCAGAAAATGTAATGGATCTGCTAAAGCAACTTGCCCTTAGCGGAAAAATTGTATTCGTTGTAATTCATCAGCCTTCATCAGAAATTTTCCGCATGTTCGATCTGCTTTTAATGATCGACACCGGTGGTTATCCAGTGTTCTTCGGAAATCCGTCGGATGCGATGATGTATTTCAAACGACAGGTACATCTCACAGATGCTGATCAAAGTGAATGCGCACTATGTGGCAATATCAATCCTGAACAATTATTCAATATCATCGAGCTCCATGAAGTTGACGAATTTGGAAATAATACAGGAACAAGAAGAATAACTCCGCGCGACTGGAATGAGCTATACTTAAAAAATGCAGCGAAAAAAACAGACGATGTTAAATCTTTGCCTATTAAACAGATTTCGAAAAAAGCTTCCCCTTTTAATCAGTGGAAAATATTTTTTACCCGGGATTTAATAACCAAGTTGAGTAATAAACAGTATATGCTCATAAACATGCTTGAAGCTCCGCTCCTTGCATTAATCCTCGGTTTCATTTTACGTTTTTCATCTCATGAGAATTATAGACTCATAAGCAATCCGAATCTGCCGGCATATCTTTTCATCGGCGTCATCGTTGCATTGTTTCTTGGACTCTCCGTCAGCGCAGAGGAAATAATCCGTGACAGAAAAATTCAGCAACGTGAAAAATTCCTGCATCTGAGCCGAACAGGTTATTTGTTAAGTAAGGTAGCTTTGCTATTTATAATTTCAGCCATACAATCAGCATCGTTCGTTATTATTGGAAACCTTTTTATGGGTATCCACGACATGGATTTAGTTTTCTGGCTGATCTTGTTCAGTACAGCTTGTTTTGCCAATCTGCTCGGATTAAACATTTCCGCCGGATTAGATTCAGCTGTTACAGTATATATTCTCATTCCATTCCTTCTTATCCCTCAGATACTTCTCAGTGGCGTTATCGTCCGGTTCGAAAAACTACATCCTGCAATAACGACACAGGAAGGCGTTCCGTTAATCGGAAATATTATGACATCACGTTGGGCTTATGAAGCTCTTTCAGTTGAACAATTTGCAAACAATCCGTTCGAAAAAAAATTCTTCCCCCTCGATGCGATCATGAGCAGAGCGACTTATAAGAAAGACTGGTGGATTCCGACAATGCGGGAAAGAATTGATAAATGCGAAAGTATTTTTTCCGGGAACGCTCCTCAGGATTCACTGACAATTCCTCTTACTGTTCTTTCTAATGGTTTCAAAGAAGAATCATCACTTCATACAAATCAAGTGTTTGCCTTTTTACCAAAATTGAAGCCGGGAGTATTTACAAATGCGATATGCCAACAGGCAAAAAACGCCCTCGACTCGTTGAAAGAATTCTATATCGATCAATACAATAATGCAAACGAGAAAAAAGAAGAACTGTTAACCCTTATGATGAATTCACCTGAAAAATCAAAAAAGTTTCAGGAAGAAAAAGATATGTATGAAAATGAAAGTCTCGAAGACATGGTCAGAAACACAAATGTCAGAGAAAGACTCGTCGTTACGAATGATAAAATAATTCAACGCTTCGAGCCCATTTTTCATATTAACAATTCTGAAAATTTTTTTAGCGCCCCGCTTTTCTCGTCAGTAAAAAATTTCGGAAGCCAGCGATTAAATACGCTTAATGCAAATTTACTTGTAATATGGTTAATGACCATTTCGCTTTACGTCCTTCTGCAACAAAATGTTTTAAGAAGAATAATAGAGAAATTTAACAAGTAATTTGTCAAGCGGAAGTTAGTCTGCCAATTTTTGTAAATAACTTCTCAAAAAAAATTCAGTTTACTATATAGTGCTTTTCAACTCGAACGGGATTTTAACTAATGCCTGATAATCTTCACCCGCTTCCATCATATCTTCATCGTCTGTTTCATAAAACCAGCTAACGATTACTTTTGTTTTACCCGATAAGTTTATAGTTTCAAGACGGCGGAATATATCGAGCAGGCATTTTGATGAACTGGTATTAAAATATTCCAGACATACTTTCATTTCAGTTTGAGGCGCAGGAGACTGTGAATAATTATCAAGCCATTCAAAAACAGGCTTGTAAAACTCTACAGAATTTTCAGGAATCGATTTTCCTTTAATCTCCAAAATCCCGGTGCTGAATCCGAATGATACAAGAGGTGTTTTAATGCTATCGTCAATAATTAAATTGCTCATGGTTTTTATGGTATTGATACTGACAAACTAAAAAATGAATATTTTTCATCAATAGGAGTGAATTCGTAATCCAATTTCTTTCCAGATTTTTTTGCCATTTCGATAATGCCAAGTCCGGCCCCACCTTTTTCCGAAAATTCACTTTTACCGAGAGATTGCTGATAATAAATTCGAAGATTTTCCGGAGTTAGACTATTGACATGATCAATTTTCTCTTTCAACTTTTCAACGTTATTGACGAGAATATAATTGCCGGTAGTTATGCTATAGGAATTTTCATCAATGCTTTTAATTATAAAACCGGTAATACCCGCTTTATCCCCTTCCACATCTCCTGTTAAACTCACCTGATGGTGAAAGATATTTTGAAGTGCTTCAATAAGAATCTGAAAAATCTTTTTCTTTTTATCAAGCTCCGTTTTTTCCCCTTCAAGATACTTGTCCAGCATCGAATAAACAGCGTCAAGCAGTTCGGTACTTATGTTACCATTGTAAGCAAGTATTACATGGTCTGCATCCATTTGATGAAGCAGCTTGTAAGCGGACGGGTTTGACATCATATTCAGGATGGTTTCAAAAATAGGGAATAGTTTTGGAACTTACATTCACATCAGATTTAATGAAGTCATTCATTTACTGATTGCTATAGAATTTCTGATATTAAAATATGACTTTCCCCCGAACCATTTATTTCTATCATCCTCGTACGCTGTAATTTGCCTTACCAATTTAATGTAATCCTAAATATTTATTTGCGAAGTATGGTTTTTTATAATTCTCACTCCAAACTAAAATTACCACGAATTTAAATGAATCTGAAAAAAGAAAGGTTCTTATTTACCCTAGATAAAAATCACAATATCCCACAATAAATTTTCGAGATGAACAATGAGAGTCTCCTTTATAAAAGGAATCTAGTCTTTTTGATTTTTAATCATCGGAATCTTTAAGATCGTGCCTTTGATGCCACAGATTCAGCCTCATCGATAATCTCTTCTGCCTTTGCCAGAATAGCATCTGCAAGACTTTTGGCTTTATCAGTAATATCACTTCGCAGTTCACTGCCTTTTTCAGGAGCAAACAATACACCTAATATAGCACCGGCAGCAGCACCACCTAAAAAAGCTAGCAATATTTTAGTATTCGACATAATTGAAACATATTAAATTTAAAAAACACTTATCATTTTTTTGGCGACTCTATCTCGAATTCCGGGAAAA
Source organism: Bacteroidota bacterium (assembly GCA_031427625.1). Taxonomy (GTDB): domain Bacteria; phylum Bacteroidota; class Bacteroidia; order AKYH767-A; family 2013-40CM-41-45; genus JADKIH01. Next base: position 30,597 of record JANPNV010000168.1, on the reverse strand, counting down.
TACTAATGAATCTGATTATATCGTCACCTATAAGCAAGGTATGAATTATTTTGATTCAATGAAAGATAGGCTGAGGTTATATGACAATTGAATCGAAAGTCGCTACCCATCCTCTCACATCACTTGTATCTTTCGGCATCTGTATAAAATGTAGAACATATTCATAAAACAGACCTATTTATTTCCGCCTTCTCAAGAATACAACTTTCAATGAACACACTTGCCGCTCTGGCAACATTTACTTTTTTCAAGTGTCCTGGATTTTCACCCTATAGTTATTAATTGAGCCCTGTGCTCATAAAAAAGCCGACAATAATTGCCGGCTTTAATATTTTGACTTCTTGTAATTAGTCTTTTACAACAACAAGATATTTTGAAGCACTCCAGAATTTTTCAGGATTAGTAATCTGCAGACTTACAACTTTATCTTTTTCTTTATTCATCGTATATGAATCTGAAGGATGGGTAGTAATCAACTTCGCTTCTTTACTGTCGATCGGAATAGTAAGAACCTGTACATAATCAATGCGGGTAAATTTATTATTATCGACATTTGATGCCAGCTTAGATGTTTTTCCAATTCCTAAAAGACCGCCGGTTTTATCAATAACCTTAAGAGTTTGAAGATCCTTCGATTTACCAACCACATAATATGCTGTATGAAGACTTGTGGTCTGCTCGTCTATTGTTTTTGCTTTTGCAATATTCGACTGCGATAAAGTATCGACAGAAGTCTGTAGTTGAGCAACCTGTGTATTAAGACTGTTCAGTTTGTCATTTAAATCGGCTAATTCACGATCCTTCTGAGCGATTTGATCATTCAAAGTCTGTATCATTTTCTCGAAATGTTCAGACTTGCTTCCTGCATTCTTCAGTTTCCTGTTTAACTCGGCAATCTTCGCACGATTTTCATTCATTAATAAATTAATGGTAGCGATGTTATCGTTAATCCGTTCTTTGGTCGACTTATTTAATTCACCCTGCTTGTCGACATTTACATTAATCGAAGCTTGTTTTCGGGCAATAGAGTCTAGATTTTTTTCAATTTCGTTAAATGAAGTAAGGAAATCATTTAATGAAGAATCGCGCTCATTGATTATAGAAGAGAGTGAATCTCTAGTACGATTTGCCTGATCAATAACTTCTTGATTATTATTACATGATGCTATTGTTGCTGCAATGGCTACAACAAAAATTAATTTTCTCATTTATTGTTTTTATTTATTAGTGAATTGTTTAATATTTGTATTAATCGTCTGAATAGGACGAATTCAATAAATAATATTTTGAACTATGTAAAGGAAAAAAGAAAGATGGGAGATAAGATGATTATCAATCATAATTATTAACAATTTTGCACTAGTATCCTTTATTTAATCAAAATATTCAACAATACTGATACAACTTTCCCTTCGATTTTTGAATTTGCATATTTATTAGGAGGTGGACAAACAAACTGTTATCTGATTTTATGCCTTGATCATTATTTTATAGGGTATATTATGCTGTATTAACATAAAAAATAAAATCATCAATCTTTCTCTTTGAAAAAGATTTAGATTTGAGTTCAATTATGGAGCTATCTATTAGAAAACAAGTATTTGTCCGATTAATTCTTTTTATAACAATATCAAGTTTGTTGGCATTGTTAATTTTATCATGCCAGAAAATCAGTTGCCTGATCGATTATAGTACCCGTATTCAACATGTTCAGGGCATTAGAATTTCTCTACAGCAAATAATTCCCGTTGTTTCAGAGGCTGAATCGGGCCAAAGAGGATTTCTTTTAACTCATGATAAGTCCTATCTTAAAGTAATAGATGAATCAGGAAAAAAAATTCATTTAATCCGGTATAAATTAGATACGCTTATGGGTTTTGCTCCGATTCAGGAACAAAGACTTGACACATTGATGTCCATCATCGACGATCAACTTAAGAGATTAAAGGAAACAATCTGGGAAGAAAATGAAAACATTCTGTCTGTGTCAATGATTCAGCTAAGTACTATTATGCATGGTGGACAAATTATGATGGATCAAATCCGAAGAATAATAAATGATATGCAACTTTATGAAGATGATTTACTAGCAAGATACACTTTAGAAAACAAGAGGCTAATTCTTTTTACTCCTATTTTCTTTCTCCTTTTCAGTTTCATGGCACTTGGACTATTGATTTTATCTTATTTCGTAATTATTAATGAATTTAAGAAAAGCAGAAATTATGAATTGGAATTAAAAAATATAGTAGAAGAATTAAAAAGGTCTAATACCGATCTCGAACTATTTGCTTATACAGCATCTCATGATCTTCAGGAACCATTAAGAAAAATTCGTTTGTTTAGTGAACGACTCATTTTAGCTGATGGTTCAGGGCTGAGCGACGATTCTAAAACAACAATATTAAAAATTCAAAATGCTGCTGCAAGAATGCAGGCATTAGTAGGTGACCTACTGAATTATTCCAGACTTATTATTCAAACCGGAACGTTGGAAAATACAAATCTAAATAAACTATTAGAAGATGTTTTAATAGATCTCGAATTACAAATCAATAATAAAAATGCAACAATAAATTCAGAGACGCTTCCATATCTTAACATAATACCATCTCTTATTCGCCAATTGTTTCAGAATCTTATAGACAACTCTTTGAAATTTTCCAGAAAGGATAATGCACCATTAATCTTAATTACATCATCAAGAGTTAAAGGCAGTGAATTTTCAGAAAATGTGGAAATACGAAATGACTTTTTTAATAAAATAGAATTCCGGGATAACGGAATAGGCTTCGACGAAAAATATTCTGACAGGATATTTGAAATATTTCAGCGACTACATAGTCGGCAAGAATTCGAAGGGACTGGGATTGGGCTTGCCATTTGTAAAAAAATTATGCGAATACACAACGGATTTATTTCAGCTAAAAGTTCTCCTGATAATGGCTCCATCTTCATCCTATACTTTCCGGAGACAGTAGATGTAAATTAATTTTTATAATAGTTGTGTAATTTCACAAATATAAAAAATCGATAAATTTTTATGATGACAATGCGCCGACAAATAAAATTAAAAATCCATTTCATCTACAGTACTCGAGTCATAATGATTATGATGACTAGTTGTTTTCCTGGCTTTTCGGATAAGGTTTCTTAAAATGCCGAAAATTTCCGGTCTTTTTTCCAAAATATAATTGGTTGAAAGATTTTTTACGAGAAAGGGTACGATCAATTTTGTAACCCAACCGGTCTTTGACAATATCAAATTCTTTAATACTGCATCGATCGTAAATCGAATTCCTTCATTAAGAATTCCATCACTTTTGTTAATCATAGCATGACTGAACAATTTTCCAACAGTTCGAATTGGTCTGAATTCTTCTTTCATCCACTCGATGTCCTCTTTCAGGTTTGCTTCAACAACTGATAGCCTCATCTTAAGCAATGATTTTTCAGCCTTCAGATCCGCCAGATTATTAATTTTCCTCATCTCTGTATAATGCATTCAAGAATTTATTTATGACTGGAATTTTTATCAGTGACCGGCGAAAGATATAAAGTACGATACCAATCATCAGATAAAACAACGCTACAATAAGAAACCCGATGGAAGAATCACCATATGAATGTCCGATCCAAATAGCAGCGCCAATGCTTAAAAACAACAAGACAAATAACAATGAAACAGTAATCAACAAAACAGCCGCTATTGAAGAAACAATATCGGAGGCACGTTCGGAGGAGTTAAGAACAAATAAGTCCCATCTGGTTTCAAAATATTCTTTTAAATGTTGAACAGCGGATTCAATTCTGGTTTTTTCTTCCATGGAATTTAATGGGTTGATTTCTGGCACACATACCATTTAGCCCGATCGTTATTATTAACTGAATAAATATAAATTTACAATAACGAACTGACACAGTCATTCCACTACATCTATTTCGTCAATGTATAAATTGACTGAATCAATTAAACTGTATGAGATGAATTTTTCGCACGACTGCGAGACTCTTCGTTTCCAGAAAACTCACCTGCACGGTTCTGAATGCTTGATTTAATATCTTCTGCCTTATGCATTACCCTTTCCTTTAAATCACTTATGGCATCCTTGCCTTTGTTGATTCTCTCAGATAACTCATCTCCTAATTCTGATGCCTTTCCTGCAATTTTCTTGCGGGTTTCGCTTCCTTTGTCAGGTGCAAACAAAACTCCAAGTGCTGCTCCAGCTGCGGCTCCTAAGAATAGAGCTGCGATAATTTTTCCATTATTTGCCATGTCTAATTTGTTTTAAATTGTTTAACTATTACTAAAAAATTGATTCATTAACTCATTATTAATCCTTTGAATACAAATAATAACGATGACTTAATTTTTTATTAGGCAAAAGATACCATTTTTTTTTAAAAAATCATAACTATTAAGTAAAAAATATTTTATATACGCAATAAAACCTATAATTAATTTCACTAAACACAATTCTAAACTTTAACAAATGAAAGTAATTTCATTAAAATAATTAAATCGAATAGCCATTAAGTTGACTTTTGTTGTTCAAAATGATTTCTACGTTCACAAACGTAAAATTATTATTACTTTTTTTATTTCTTAATTAAATCCATTGTTCTGACTTAGTAGAATGCTACCTAAAGATCCTTGATAAAAAATATTTTATCGTAGAAAAAACAAATATATGTCTGCCCTTCTTTATAAATACTGCCGGCGAAAAACTAATTTGTAAGGAATATTATTTTGTGCGAAACCTCATACAAGATTAATACAAGAGTGTTTCAGAAATGTTTGACGTGTGTTTATTGTTTTTTTGTGATATATAAAAAATCAAAAATTTACATAATGTATAGTTAAAATATGTTTCATTAATGTTGTGAAGTCAAAAACACATTAGCCAATCCATTTTATTACTGGGCCGCGTACGAAAAACAGAAAATATGAATAACAAGAAATATCTGGAAACTTAATAGGACTCATTGGGGTAATTGCAGATCTTTAAATTCCTCTCTTAAAGTATAATGTCGAAAATTTTATAACAGAATTACACCTTGGTATCCTAGAATATAAACCTGTCATTCGCTTACAATAGAGCCGGAATCTTCTTATAAATGAACTATTTGGAGTCTATATAGTTCAATGAGGATGCATTCGCTGCATGATCATTAGAAATATAGAACATAAACCCGAATTCACGATAAAAAATATTTTGCTTTGTAATCATAGAAAGATTGAATTAGAAAGGAATCCGTTTATCTTTGCATATAGTAAACTTATAAAAGAATACACCCAACCAAATCGAGATAAATTATCATCCATGTGGTTAACACGTTTTGATAAGTAAATAGTCCAGTAAAGGGTGTTTTCTTAGTATCTGTTACCAAATTCAACTCAATATCAGCCGGGAAAATAGGAAATTTGCGAAATTTCCTATTGCTTATAAAAGATTAATGAGCTAATCTCCTTTAAAGTGAACATAATAATTCAATTGATGAAAACTAAAGTATCCATATTTACTCTGACAATTTCATGTCTTCTTGTGTTTATTGCTACATATGCCATTCCTAGAATTGGCAAGAATAAAGAGACTACTTCCCCAGTCCAAATAATTGATAACTGTCCATCAAATATGGAGCAAATTAGAATCAAAAATTACAATTATGTACAGCCCCTCATCCTGGCAAACCTAAATACTCAGAGTCCCGCACTAGAGGGGTTACGAAATAAGATTGAGCAATATATTTGGGAGGTAAAGAAAAGCCAGCAGGTGGATGAGGTAACTGTTTATTTCAGAAAACTAAATGGCGGATCCTGGTTTTGTATAAACCCAAATGAGACATATAATCCTGCAAGTATGAGTAAGATTATATATCTTATTACCTATCTGAAAGAAGCCGAGTCTAATCCTAGTGTTTTAAATAAAAAGATTTATTTTGCCCGCCATTTTTCTGAAGGAAACCATGCAAACATTGTAGACTTTGCTTTAAAGGAAAACAGCTATTACACCGTAAAGGAACTACTACTTTATATGATAAAAAATTCTGACAACGATGCTACATTGCTCTTAAGTCAGAATATGAATCAGAACATATATAAAGATTTATTCACAGATTTAAACTTACCAAATCCGCCAGCTTTTGGAGAATATTATATAACGGCAGTTGACTATTCAAAATTTTACAGAGTTCTCTTTAATGCGACTTACGTACGTCCGGAATATTCAGAATACGGATTAAAGCTACTTACACAAAGTACTTATACGGATGGCATACGCAATGGAGTTGATGATAAAATTGAAATCGCCCATAAATTCGGTGAGCGTATAATTGACAACAAGGCTCAGCTTCATGAATTCGGAATTGTTTTCGTTGCAGGCGACCCTTATTTATTAGGAATCATGACGAAGGGAACATCGCTGAAACAGTTATCTGGAATTTTACAAGAAATATCCAGAATTACATTTTCAGACTATATGAGTAAATACCATAGTTAATACTCTATGTTTCGAGTTTTGCTTGTAACGGCGTTTAATTTTGCTTTCTTTGATCTCTCAAATGAGATTAAAAAAATCACCCTACGATATTCTTATTGCTGATGATGATGCAGATGACATCATTCTCTTTAAAGATGCCATAGAACAGGCAGGTATCAGCGTTTCGCTTCAAAGTTTTCTCGGAGGTGCTGACTTAATGAACCATTTTAAAAATGTAAATAATCCTCTGCCTGATTTAATTTTTCTGGACCTGAAAATGCAGTGCAAAAACGGGTTTGAATGTCTTGAAGAGATTCGTAATAATCAACGATTATCGAATTTGTGTATAATCGTATACTCAACATCTTCTCATTCCAATGATATTCGAGAATCATTAATCAAAGGAGCGAACCTTTATTTTACAAAACCTTCTACCTTTCAAGAACTGGTAAACAGACTGCAACGAATATTTACGCTTAATTGGGAAGAATTCAACTCCAATGTCGGCATGGAAAAGTTTGTAATTTCGAATGACGTTCAATTTTAATACGATAATATTAATAATTAATTCCTGAATTTCTATTTCACTCCATTATTCGGCAAAATTAGCTCTTTGCTTTGCCATAAAAATTTATCGTACATTCACCCCTTTCTTTTACGAAAACAACAGAGGCTAATAAGACGTAGGTCAAACAAATATAAGTTCTGTTTATTTTCAATAAGGAAATTGTTAAGACTGGTGACTTTTACAAATGTGTCCTAATATTTACCAAATCAAATACATCGTCGAATAAAATCCTTGGGAATAATCCGATATGTGAATGTTATTCGCTGTAGTGCTTACTGAATTTATTAATAATCAGAAATAAAATACATGGGCTTAATTGAAAATATTTTAAAACCACCAGCATATGGTTGGACAGACTCAAACAATAAATTTTACAAACCTTCAGCGAAAGAAATTCTTAAAGAATTTTTTTCCCGCCTCAATATTTTCCGTTCCCGGAAAAACTGGCTTGCTTTTACAAGCTGGGCAAGTTTACTTGTCTTACTTCCTTTTGTAATTATATTTTCAGTCTACTACTTCAGCATTCCTTTATTGATCGCTGGATTTGTATATGGAATGGTAGGCATGGGAACACATGGAACCATTTGGTACCACCGTTATTCAACACATCGGGCTTATGTATTCAAGAATAACTTCTGGCGAATTGTAACACAAAATTTAGTGCCTAAAATGATCCCTGAAGAAATTTATGTTGTATCACATCATGTACATCATGCTAAATCCGATACTGCAGGTGATCCATATAATGCAAATGGCGGATGGCTTTATTGCTTCCTTGCAGATGCAAACCATCAACCCATTGCACACAATTTATCAGAAAGTGACTATTCAAAAGTCAGATCGTTTCTAAAACACACAGGCATTTATTGCAATAGTTATGCGCAGTATCAAAAATGGGGAAGCGTTTCTAATCCATACTATACGATTGGCACAACACTATTTAGTTACGTCTTTTGGTATTCAATATTTTATATGCTAGGAGGGAATGCTGTAGCCTGTGCCTTAATGGGTGGCGCATTTTTCTGGGCACTTGGTGTCAGAACATTCAATTATGATGGACATGGCAGGGGAAAAGACAAGCAAACAGAAGGAATAGATTTTAATAATAAGGACAAATCCATCAATCAATACTGGCCGGGATTCGTCGCCGGAGAATGGCATAACAATCATCATTTATTCCCAAGAAGTGCCCGATCAGGGTTCCTTAAATATCAGATTGATTTTGCCTGGTACTACATCTATTTTCTTTATAAAATAGGGGGAGTTACCAAGTATTTTGATTCAAAAAAGAAATTCTTGGCCGAATATCATGCTCCGTTTGTTATAGAAAACAGGGTAGTGAATGCATAACTATTTAGGTTTTTAATTGAATTCAAAGTTTTTAAATTTATTTTTCAAAAAGCTGACACTCATTGAGATATTTATGTACATTTGCATAAATTAATAAATAATATAATGAAAAAAGGTACAGTTAAGTTTTACAACAACACAAAAGGTTATGGTTTCATCAATGATGTTTCAACAGGTGAAGACATATTTGTTCACTCTACAGGTTTACAGGTAGATATTCGCGAAGGCGATGAAGTTACTTTTGATGTAACAGAAGGAAAAAAAGGCTTAAATGCTGTGAATGTACAGCTTCAATAATAGTCACATTTCAACTGGAAATCCGCTTAAATTAAGCGGATTTTTTTTTGCTTATTATCGTTCCAATATTGAAATGCCATTACAAGTATTTTCTTAATCAACCTGATTATTCAATAAGATTTGATGATTTCTAGTACAGAACATTTTAAATGGATTGTTCACATAAGCTAATACGGATTCTGCCTCCCTTACCCAATTTCTAAAATGATCTTATCGTTTATAAAAGTGAAAAATGTGCCATTCCTGTCATATTTCATCGATAATTCAGATAAATCATTAGGTGCATCCGAAGAAGAATAAGCATGAATTAACGAAGGGCATTCCGATAAAATGAATACAACTGCGACAAGTGCAATCAAGTACTAACCCAAAAGTTTATTCGCACCTCAGAATCCCATAAATACTGATCAAACTTTATAAAGTTGAAATCAACTTTAACAGATCCGGTCTGGTTTTTTGAAGTTTTTGTTCAATTCTTACTAATAAATCCTCTTCATGTCCCTTTAGAAAAGCTACATCAGCATGTGTAAGCTTCGGGAATCTGTTTAACAACTTATCAGCAATATCTGACCAGCCTTGTTCAAGATTTTCTCTTTGCATTTGGGGATTGTTTTAAATTATAATATCAAATGAATGAACCTATTAATTTAGTTTTTCATTCTCTAAATCCCTTAAATGTAGTGATTATAAGGATGTCTTTGACATTAATAACATGTAATTAACTAAAACAAGAGAATAGAGTTTAATAATGCATTATAATTTAAAATGGCTTAATTGTTTTAGCCAGGATATCAGTTAAGGTGAATGACTCAAAACAAATCGCTGATTAATTTAAAAAAATGTTCGCTTCACAAAATATGCCTATTCTTATTGTTAAATTATGTCTGAAATCAAACATTCCAGGCTTCCGTAAAAAAGGAAGCAATTTTTATGTCGTTGATCTTCTTTTTAAAATCGCCTTATATATCCATGTGGCTTCAAACCCCCTACTTCATACAAAAAGTAACTCTCATTAATAAAACGTACCTTGCAACACATTCCGTCCGGAGTTATTGCTTAATTATTTAGCAACCTATACAACTAAATTTTCAAAAATTACAATTCGTGGCCTTTAAATCATTAGAAATCATTGAACCCATTCTTAAATCATTAAAAGAAGAAGGTTATACAATTCCAACACCAATTCAAACACGCGCAATTCCAATTGTGCTTAGTGGAAAAGATCTATTGGGCTGTGCCCAAACAGGAACTGGAAAAACGGCAGCATTTGCAATTCCTATAATTCAACTACTAGCTGCCGACCATGATCATTCAAAAAGAATTAAGATCAGAAGTCTAATCGTAACGCCTACACGAGAATTAGCCATACAAATCGGTGAAAGTTTTAAAAATTATGGCAGACATACAGGATTGAAATATACTGTTGTATTTGGAGGCGTAAATCAAAATCCGCAGGTGAATACTTTAAAAAACGGAGTTGATATATTAATTGCTACACCCGGTCGCCTGCTTGATCTCATGAATCAAGGATTCATTTCACTTAAAGAAATTAAAATATTCGTTCTTGATGAGGCTGACCGAATGCTTGATATGGGTTTCATTCATGACGTTAAAAAAATAATTGCAGCATTACCACATAAGCGACAGTCGCTTTTCTTCTCCGCTACAATGCCTTCGGAAATAGTAAAACTTGCAGCGACGATATTGCATCATCCTGAAAAAGTTGAAGTAACACCAATATCATCAACTGCTGATACAATAAAACAATCACTTTATTTTGTTGACAAGGGAAATAAAAATTCTTTGCTGATAGATTTGTTAAAGGACAAGACAATAAAAACTGCGCTTGTATTTACACGTACGAAACATGGTGCTGATAAGGTTGTGAAAATTCTTATTAAGAATAATATTAAAGCAGAAGCTATTCATGGCAATAAGGCTCAGAATGCCCGCCAGCGTGCATTGACTAATTTCAAAGCTCAGTCGACACGTGTTTTAGTTGCTACCGATATTGCAGCGCGCGGAATCGATGTTGACGATCTACAATTTGTAATCAATTTTGAAATACCAAACATTGCAGAAACATATGTACACCGCATTGGAAGGACTGGTCGGGCCGGTGCATCGGGAACAGCGCTTTCATTCTGTGATGCAGAAGAAAAAGCTTATTTGAAGGATATTGAAAAACTTATCGGAAAAAAAATTCCTGTTATCGACGATCATCCTTTTCCATTGATAGATCATTCACCGGTAAAAACAGAACCGCAACAAAGAGGAAGAAGTCATTCCGGCACTTCAAGGAAACCACAAGGCAGCGGAGGCAGTGCAAAAAAATGGTATGGAAAAAAGTAATTCCGGTCTTTTTTATTTTACTTGTTGAATATATTTTTCGGTTTGTAATTTTGAATTTACAAAAATTGATTTGAATGTGATTTGAAAAATTTAAGCTTTTTCCTCATCTGCAAATATTCCATAATTCCATCAGGCAGATAATCATTGTATTTGTGTATTATAAATTTCGATTGACGAGTTCGACACAATTAGACCGTAGAGCAGAACATTTTGGATTAATCCGATTTACAAGAATTAATTTTTCATTTTATACCATTCCACCAGTGCATCCATTTTTTTTAAGCCGGGCGTTGTCCAGCTATTGTGAAGAACAACTTTATTTTCTTCATCAAAAATGTAAAAACTAGAAAATCCCATTTTCTTATAATCACACTCTTTGCATATTGTTTTAGTTAATTTGTCTAATCGGCTAAATGGATTTCTTTTGTTTCCATATTTATCCGTATCTAAAATAAACATAGTGCCAAAGAAATTGTAATACGATAAATACTTTTTTATCATGGCAGTATCGATGGCCCTATGGCCCTCAATTGGAAATAACTCAAACTCAGAATTACTATTTACAAAATCAACGAGTCTCGGAAACAACTCTAGTGAAGAATGACAATTCATGGAGAATAGATATACAATTTTATACTTTTTATCAGATCTCTTAAGAATAGTGTCTATCGTTTCGAAACCTATTCTGAACAGATGTGGCGCATCTTTCGACAATGAGCCATGAATTATATTTTCCAGGTTATTTCCTGCATTTTCAATTTCTGAAATAGATTGAGCCAAAATATTTTTAGAAATAAAAAATGCAAGAAATAGAAACAGTAGTTTATTTTTAACCAGATGCATCAATAAATTATCGTTAATGTTTAATTTTAAGGACTACAGGTGTTGAATAATAAAAACTAACAGTGAGAGCCTTTGGACAACTCCCTTATTTCGAGATAGAACGTATTGAGACTTTTAAATCTTGATTAACGATCTGGTGGAAATAAAACATTACTTACTTTTTCAAATAGTATCCAGATATATCCTATACCCACCAAAAGTCCCCATGGAACCATCATAATTATATATTCCCTGGTTTATTCGCAGATCATTTCCCAGTCTTGTTTGCGTATAAATGTCAATATCGTAATCAACTACCAATGCTAAATCTAACAATGTAAGTTTTGGCTCAGGCTTATCAGCCAACAATATATCAAAATAGTATTGACTATTAATCAGATCAAATTCCAAAATTGCTGCACCTCCGTTTCCCGGATGAGGATTTATTATCCTGTCTTTAAACTGCGGAAACCATTCTGCTTTGCATAACCCCCAACCTCTACAATCCTTTTTAGCCCGACCCCACTCTTCCCATTGTACTATTATTATCACTTCCTTATTAAGTGTAACGGGCTTTACACAAACACTTTCATTCACAGGTATAAATTTTAGCTGCCGAGCAATATTATCCTGATCGCCAACATTAATTTTTTGCTCCTTTGAACATGCACCGAACAATCCTGCAATGACGATTGCCATTCCAAAATTAAATAGAATTATTTTTTTCATTTTTATAAAGTTTTATATGTTAATTATTCTGTAAAGTTATTTGCAAAATCATCAAAATACAACTGCATGAAATCAGGATAATATATTGGATAATTAATAGTTTGAATTTCGGTTTGAGTCATAAGTTCGCGAGGATTGAGAAAAGTGAGAGTGTCAGGAACAGAGCGAGTGAACAGAAAGAGACTGTTCACCTGCTCTGTTTACTCGCAATGAAGACTATGGCTTAACAATCCGCGAATTCTGCCGTGAGCCGTCTTTAAATGTAACCTCCAAAATATACAACCCCGCATCTACTTTTTCCAAATTGATTTTCGAATCATTCTGGTGCAACATACCAGAGTCAATCAGATTGCCAGTTAATCCGTAGATACGATATGACTTAAATGAATTTAATCTTTTTTGATTTACAAGATTCAGGTACGATGTAACAGGATTCGGAAAAATTGAAAAACTGCTTTGCGAAATGTTTTCGTTAACTGCATTTAATCCTGATGGAGCAATTACCTGGATAGAGAATCCATGAACCATTCCCCTGTAAATATTGCCGAGTGAATCTACATTGAGTGAGTCGCAGTATGTGCTTATGCAACCCATATGATCGTTCACGGTCAGGCATAAAATATAACTTCCTGTAGACGGATAGTAGTGCGATGGAAATGCAGCCGAACTGCTGGCACCATCACCAAAATCCCATAAATAGGAAAGATTATTTCCTGTCGATAGATTTACGATGTCTACATTATATTGTCCATTCTGCACTATCGCATAAAATGAATTGCAGCCAGACTGAATTACAGTTGTATCGACTATAAATGTATTGCAGAACGTACTCGAACAAATTCCCGAAGTTATTGTGAGACAAGCAGTGATTGAATCGTATTGCATATATGTATGCTGAGGAAAACGTTGGGTCGATGTAGTTCCATCGCCGAAATCCCATAAGTAGGATAATGTACTATTCGATGAATCGATTGACATATCAATAAACTGATAAGTAAGCCCCTGAGGTACTGCATAAAATGCAGCCTGACATGAACCGCTCCCTGCATTTAACCAAATGCATGACTGACAGTTTACGGCACCTAATGTATCATAATCACTTACACATACTTGGTAAATTCCTGCTGACAAATATCGATGCGAGGCGCCATTTCCATTTGCAGAATATCCATCTCCTAAGTCCCAGTCAATAACTGAATACGGAGAAGTCGGGCTTATGCTGAATACATAATTGCCCAGCGAATCGATTAAATAGTTTATTGAACAATTACCAAAATTACCACCAACATTTACGTTTTGACAAAAAGTACAGGTAGGAACTCCGGAACTGTCGACCACTGCACAAACATTGTAATTGCCTGGTGCCGGAAATATATGCGTTGTCATAGCGCCGGTATCAATCGTATTATCGCCAAAATCCCATGTAACATTAAAAGAAGAATTGTTCATTTGGAAAACAACCTGAAGTGGATTGGCAGTATCAGGGTATGCAGCGAATGAACATAAAAGTACAGTTCCTACATTCAGCATATTGGAATATTGGCATACCATGTTTCCGGTCGAATCGATTTCATTCATGCAGGCAAAATGCATTCCCGGATAACTAAAAGCATGCTGCACGTTAGTCCCGACAGCTGTACCCCAGTCATCAAATTCCCATGTAAAAGTATGACTGAGATTAGGAATATAACTTGAAAAATCGGTAACGCCGTTTGTTGTTGAATTATTAAATGAACACGTGCTTGTTATTTCACTCAAATTAATAAACTCGCAGGCACTGCATGAATTTCCTGAAGTATTGGTCGATGTGTAGCAAGCAAAGTATGCACCGGGCGCGGCATACGTATGACTTGTAGTCATTCCCGTACCGGTTGATCCATCACCAAAATCCCACGTTACCGTTGATGAAGCACCGTTAGTGGCAGAGAATGAAACATTATTATTGGAATTGATGAGATACCCCATGAAACAATTACCAATGCTCTGGAAGGTCATATTCACCGTTGAAATGCAAGTATCGTTACTGATTGTATCTACCTGCGTGTCCTTGATAGTATATGTTCTATGACTGTTAAACAAATGAATAATGGTATCTCCGGTAGCATTTGTACCATCATCAAAATCCCAAAATGAAATATTATTAGGTGGGAGATATGCGTTAAACATATATTGACTTGAAGACCCAAAATTGTTTACTCCAAACGGACATTGCCCGGTAGCATGGAAAATAATTGTATCACAGAAATTACAAACCAATGCATTACTCGAATCGTAAACTTCAAGACAAACCGTAGATCCCAGCATAGAGCGATACCAATGCGAAACCTGCATACCCGATCCGGTATTACCATCACCAAAGTCCCATTGAAATGTATAGAGTGAATTGGTATAAGAAGTATCGGCCCTGAAAACTGTCAAACCGGTTCCTGAATAAAGAGCATAAGCGAATTGGCAATTCTGCCCTTTAACTATGGATATCACGAAAATGAAGGCGATGAGTAAAAATTGTTTTTTCATAGGAGAAGAGGTTAAGTAGCATTAATTATCAGCACCTATATATTCTTTGTAAGATATTTAATTTCACACAGACATTGAGATATTTTGTCTGATATTACAATATTTGCCAATGCCAGAACCCATGTTTACGTTAACGCTGGCGATTTTGCCGCTAATGATTCAAATTCGTATGTCAAGGATTTTTCTATAAAATTGTATTCTTAACAGAATTAGTTTTACCCTCGTTGGGCGTATTTGGTACGTGGCTGCTCTCCGCAGATAGCCATTCAGTCACTGAAGAATTCGCCCAGCATTGGAATTAAAAAATCACTTTGTGCTCTGTGTTTACGCTGTGAACTCGTATGTTAAAATAAATCCACGTACAAAAAGTTAAACATACGAGGGCACAGAGAAAAAATACTATGCAAATATCTGCGTACTTTGAACACGTGGTATTAAGATATGTCAACCAACAATAAATTAATTAAAAGACTATGCATTTTGATTATTTATTCATAATAATTAAGTAAATAATCAGCGACACAAAGCGATGCACTCTTCGATAGAAAAATCTAAAACCCCGTTCTGTTGTTTAGTAATTAAAAAAGGATCATAGCTAATCCGAATATTGAAAACCTTTAATGAATTATTTTTTGAACAAACTCTTTCTCCGGTGTAACGATTCTCAACATATAAACACCTCTGTTAACGATGTCAAAATTTATTTCATTGATGTTACCGGTTTGCAAAAGCCGTGCATTCATATCGTATAGCTGCCAATAAAAATCCAGTTTGTCTATTTGAATTGTAAGTTTGTCTGATACCGGATTCGGGAATAACCTGACCACCGTTGCGGAAATTTCATTTGTATTGTTGATGAGGCACAGATCCTGCATGGTATAACGGTAATTTGAAGCAAAGGCAGTATCAATTAAATTATATGTTCTCCCTACCCAAGCGGAGGGATATGCTGTGACAGTATAATCTAAATCATAGGCTTGAGTCGTTGAAATCGAATTGATGCATGTATTAGCAGGAATGAGTGGATATTTTAAAAGCGTAAATAAATTAATTCCAGAGCTTGCAATAAAAAAGCTACTGTCCATTTCGACTGAATAAAATCCTTTCGAAGGGCGGATTGTCCCACTCGGTATATTATATGTTGTGAATGACCATGCTGCTGAATCTATATTCATAAAATAGCCGGGGCCCATTAATGTTATGGAATTGTCGGGCATCAATGTGAAATCGCTGGTATAGAAACCGGAATAAAACCCCTTAATCCATTTCAGATTTGCGGCTGTGTCGATACATGCAATAAAGGATCCGAAGTATGATTGTGAATGGTTCAGGCCTGCTGTAATAATCAGATCTCCGTTGGGCTGTTGTTTGAATTCATAACTGAATTCTGCCAGATCGAATCCTCCAATTTCCTTAATATCGATTTGCTTTCTCCAAATTTCATTTCCCAATGAATCAAATTGACTAATTCGTAAAGGATAATTACCACCATACACATAGAAATTTCTTTGAGGGGTAATAACAATTTTCTGAATAAGATCGTTATAAGGACCAACTCCTCCTATACCCGGACCCGGACGCTGGTTTTGAATAATGCCGGATTTTGTTATCCATAACATAGTCTCCGTTCCTATAAGAAGGACAACGGAGTCGTTCCAAACTGAAATAACAGGTGCTGAGTTCATTATATTATTTGCGCTATCCAAAATACATTTCATCCAAATTACATTCCCTGCTTTGTCTAGGTAAGTTAACAGGCCATTGTAATAACTAGTCATAAAATATGTGGAGTCATCCATCTGGCAAATACTAACTGCATAACCCGAAATTTCAAGTTGCCATTGAAGATTTCCGTCTTTATCCAGTTTATGTAACGCTGCTGAACCGTTTTGTCCCAACTGAGAAGTAGAAACCAACATTCCCTTGTCCAGTGTTTTTATCAATGCCGTGGCTTCGGTGAGAGTTCCTATCTGACTCGGATGGTCAAACTGTTTGATGAAGGTTGACTGCGCAGTAATCGTAAGCGACGAGAATAAAATTAAAATCAGAAAGTAGAAGTTTAGTTTCATTTTTTTATTTTGAAATATGTCCAAATTTTTCAGTAGTCGAAATGGTTAAATTTTAATATTTATCAGAGAGTAGGATATATATTTTAGAATCTTAAAATAATGAAATCATTGAATACTCAAAGAAAATTTTTATTTGTGCGAAGAAAAAGAAATACCTTGCCCGGATTAACTGTATTCAAAGATAAAATTTTTCGGGCAAGATCACAAATTATCAGAGAAATTTTTTTGTAAATGCGGGATATTATAACATGATTTATGATTCACATTCCGTCCGACCCAGCTTCAACCGGATTGTTACTTCATTAAAAAAACGTTTTTATATGACCAGTGCAAGGGCGAAACTGTGCGCCCAATGCGGGGATTTGTTACTTAAATAAAATTGTTGTTTGCATAGAAATCGCCCTGCATGGGAATAAAAAATCGCTGTAAACTCTGTGTTTAACTTTTTATATGGGAATTTATTTTAACACAAAGTTCACAGAGTAACCACAGAGGGCACTGCAAAATAAAAGCTAAAAATAACATCAGAATAATATGTACAGTTAGTATTAATCTAAACCTTATTCGTTCTTGATATATAGAAATCACTATCTTGTCTTATCTTCTTATCACCTTCAAAAGTTTTTTGAATATTAGTTATTAAAGCCAATGTTTTAAAATTTGAACTAAATGAACCGCCTCTTCCTGTTTTTTATTTTACTTGCTATTAGGGTATCCGGTCAGACATGCGATTCAGCCATTGCAGTCTATCACACAAACCATGATCAGTTCGAACCTATAACTTTTGCCGGTGTGCAAATTGACACACTTGTAAATGGATTGATTGATACGCGTTGCTTTTCCGATGGTCAACCTTCAATTAAATATAAACACGATTCCCTTGGCCTGCTTACTTCCATTACTTCATTTGACAGTACTGCATTTTTATACGATTCTCTTTCCCGAATTGTATCTGTAGAATACTTTCAATGGAATGGAACATCATGGAGTTACAAACAAGATACATCATCTGTAAATTATTTTTATTCGGCGAACCGGCTAGATTCAATAGTAAAATCAGTTTGGAATGGTACTAGTATGATTCCATTTTACCGATCCATTCGTTTTTATAATGCTGCTGATACTCTATTTCAGATAAACGTCGAACTGTATGATTCTGTTTCATGGTACATCGATACGCTTGTGACGGTTTCTTATACACCTGATCGTATCGATTCATTATATGCAGATGGAGTGAACGATTTTTCTCCTGATGAAATAAGAAAATATGATTCATCGGAACGAATTCTCAGCATTACGGAAATTAAGTTTGGCATGCCGAACATGCTTCAGTATTATTCCTATCAGTGTAATCAACTGTCAAGTTATGTACAAACGTATTTTGGATCACATAATTCGTATAATATCTCCGTTACGTTTGATTCATTGTGCCGGATAAAGAAAATCGTATCGGGTCATTATTCTCTGGCCGGAGTAAATACAGAAGACGTATACGAATATTATTACACTTCCTGTAATACGCTGGTCGTTCGTGCCGATGAAGATTTGAGAATATGTCACGGAGATACGGCGGAACTCTCTGTTATGGCTTTCGGAGGAACACAACCTTATCACATACACTGGAATTCAAGTGCAGTTTTACCCAATGACAGTTCGTTGATGGTTTATGCAGCTCCGGATTCATCAGTCAACTATCTTGTAACAGTAACTGATGCGAATGGATTAATCGATACCGATACAATTTCTGTTCATGTTTCGACCCTTCCAATGGCTAATATTTACATTTCGGCGATTGATACAAATTCCGTTTGCCAGTCAGCCACATTAAAAACCGATTCGCTCCAGGATATTTTCTATTCATGGAGCGAAGCATCATCGCCTGTAACTTTAAGTAATAATCCGGAACTGAATATTATTTATAATGGGACATATTATCTCGTCGCGCAAGAAAATGCACCGTACTATTTGACAGTTTGTCCAATTGCCATCGATACATTCCAATTCATTTTTTTCTCAAATCCTGCCCCGATAATAGATATTAATCTAGAATGCACCTACATCGTTGCGCATTCGACTGAGAATTTGCAGTATCAATGGTACAAAAATAATCTGCTTATTGTTGACTCCATCAGGGATACATTATCCGTCAATCAGTTTGGACCCTATTATGTGATAGGCGTTGACAGTGCTGGTTGCTTATCTGCACCATCATCAACAATAATTTATCAGACTGTCACTACCCCATTGTCACTTACTGTAAACATCGGGCATCCATCATGTGATACCTGTTCGGACGGATATGTGAACTTACAAGGAATTGGAGGTGCATCATCTTATGGATATATGATCAATGGAATATTAACATACAGTACTTATCACGATAGCCTTTCAGCTGGCCTCTATCAGTTTTGTGTTATAGACAGAAATAACTGTGTGTTTTGCGATTCGGCGGTTTATCTTCCTGTAAAGGAAATCACAGGAAAAAAAGTCTCCTATTATCCTAATCCGTTCAACGATATATTGTATCTAAAATATCCATTTTACAAATTCGAAGCGAAGACAAAATTTGCTCTGTTTGATGCCGGGGGACGCACGATAAAAGAGTTCCAAATATCATCAGCTGATTTTACCATCTCCCGCGAATCTCTGACAGCAGGAATTTATTTTTTTGCAATTATTGAGGATGGAGTTGTGCGAGACAGAGGGAAGATTGTTTTGAATTAAAAATCGAAATTTTTTTAAATTATTTCCATATTAAGTGCCTCGCTGCGCCGGATTTGCTCATCGCCAACTTATAAAACACAAAATTTCTTCGATGGAAATCCGTCCTTTGTTTTGAGACGTGGATATTCATTTACCAATCAAGGCACATCGTATTTCTAAAACGAAAAAAGTTTGTTGCCAAGCAATTGTAGATTGAAGATATTTTTATTCGTTGTAGTAATTATCGATGGTGTCCGGAAATCGATTTCTAATACATTTGAAAGTACAGTAAACAGATCGATTCAATCTACAATTGTCATTGTTAAGAAACAGGTTTTATAATTTTAAATGTTGTATTGAAAGCCTCTTCCCTTATTGTAAATTTTGTTGGCTAAAATAAGAAGCAAGAAAATGCAGATACATTCTGTTTCGAGTTTCATACTTATATTTTCCTGCAAGTATTTTAAGATAATGGCTGCAGAAGGAAAATAACTGGTGTTTACTAATTTTCTGTATCAGATTTGGAAATTATTTATAGACGATGAGCCTTGAAAAGTGGATGAATATCACACAACTCAAAAACAACAAATACATGTCCGTTGAAGCGTCGCTGGTTTTATTATAGTTGGAAGATGAAGGGAAGTAAAGTAAGGTTCATAAGTCCGTCACAGTTGGGAATATCCATCCATCACAGTCAAGAACTTTGCTCGCGCGGACTACGACATTTTTCTAAAAATCCATATTAGATTAGATTGTTTTTCCTAAACGTCGTATTTAATTTTTCTTAATGAGCAGGTATAAAATCGATAAACCAGATGCCGGATGTAAGTCGTAGTCCGCGCGAACTTAACTCTGAATTTTGAATTAGGGGTATTAAGTCGCGCTTAGACTACTCTGAGCGGGTGGATGTCATAAAGGTAATAATGAGTTGGAATTAAGAATAGAATCAATAGCGATGTATTTCTGAATATTAATACTTCACAATGTCGAATTATTTTTGGGTGTAAAGAAATTCTTTTTCTTGCATTAATGCTTCTTAAAGTTATTTTGAGACCTCTGAAAATTTTGAGTGTAAGGAAAAATACGTTACTGTGAGTAAGAAATATACGTGGATCAACTCATAATGAGCTTTTAAATAATTTAGTTACTTTTTGAATTAGCAAGTAGCTATTGAATTGTGCATTAAACCAATCGCTAATGTTGAATGATCATTATAATCACCGTATTTGCCTTTTTCAATTTGACAAAATAAACCCCCGGTAAAATATCTTCGACAGAAATTTTTTGAAAGGACGATTCAACTTCGGTATCAATAAGTAATTGTCCGGCAATGTCAGTTATCATGACGTTTTCACCGGGCTCTGTTCCATGGATACTGATGGTATGATCTGCCGGATTCGGATAGACAGAATACAGGTTGTTCGTTTCTATTATACCGGTGTTGTAGAAATAATAGGTATTTGAAATGGCCATGCAGCCTGTCGAATCATAGGTGCGAACAACATAATCTCCCGTTTGAATGGGCGTAATAGCCTGGGTAGTCGCACCGGGAATCAGGTTACCGTTATAGATCCACTCATATGTCGCGGCCGGTGATGATGTCAGTTGAGGAGCAACATATGTAATTGTCGGAACCGGATAATGAATAACTATAGATCCCCAAACGGTATCAGATGACGCACAATAAAAAATATTATTCAGCCTTGCTTCTATCGTATCGCCTTCCGCAAGTCCATAAAATGTATGCATGTTCGCGGTACTTGTTTGCTGAATGCCATTCTTAAACCACGTATATATAGCATACGTCCCGTTAATCTGCATCGGAGCCTCGAATGTTATTGGATTTAACGCACAGTACATTCCGGCTACATGCAAATTGAATGCTGGCAGAACATCGGAGCAGGTTGGATTAGACGTCCAGGTAGTGAATACCGGCGGATTAGAATCGAAATTGATATGTGCCCCATTGGAAATATTGTTTCCGATCTGATATCCTATTCGTGGCCGAATGCTAAATTCCACAAAGCCATGTGACATGGATTCATTTACGTTGCTGTCGGGCAATGCAATCGGGTCGAACGTCCAAACCAGTTTACTTCCATCTATAGAAAATGTATAGGGATGCGAAGCAGATGTTAACCTGACTGAAGTATAATCAAACTGATTGTTCGTCTCGTCTTCGACAACAACTTTAAATGCTGTATCGTTTCCCGTATTCTGAAAATCGATGCGGTAATTTAAATACTGATTGACAGAGGTAAATGTACCATTTACAGGTTGTACCGATTTTGCATTCGGATCGAATGAATTCCGTACTTCTCCACAGTAAGTATGGTAAAATGGTAAAATATTTTGCGGAGCATGATGGAGAATCTGTCCCAACGAATAATTACCGCTTCCGCATCGTTCAATACTTGCGAATGGAAAATTATTTTCAGGAAATCCGCTAAGTTGATTAGCCTCGAGACGGAATGTATTTCCGTTTGACGGAAAGCATAGAACCGTATCGTCCCCGGAGGTCAATTGAAACGTTCCCTGTTGCACGAGCACATTGTCTGAATAAAGCCGCCACACTGACGCTGAATCCATGTGTCCGCCAGCGCCGACTGAATCATTTAGTATTCTGAAACAGACATCATTGTTGTTGCAATATGAGAAAACCCTTACGTTGCTTCCGTCCCACATTGTATCCGGCAACAGCGAACAGAAATTAACCGGCGATATTTCGGCATCGAGACAAAATGTAGCACCGGTTAAACCGGCTGGATTACAGGCAACATTTGCCTGTATGTTGAAAAAGTCGTTTGTACCAATGTTCAATGAGGATAAACCGAACCGGTAAATATTATTCCCCAATACTGTAAAGGGAAGCGATGAAGTAATGTTTGTCAGTTCGGGAGGAATTGTCACATCGATAGAAGCCGTACTTACATCGATGCTTCCTTCGTTTAAATATGACACATAAATAGTTGTCGCAAAACAAGGCCTGAAACGATTTGCTCCGATACTGACGCGAAGTCTTTCGCAATTATATAATGGTTTCATAATGAGATCTGCGCCGTTGATTGTGTCTGCGTACTGTTGCACTGTAACCCAGATGTGACCAAAATCGGGACAGGATGGAACATATATCTGTGACGAATTTGCCAATGACAAAACAAAGGTGCCTGTATCAATCGGAAAATCGAAATACCCATTCGAATCGGCAACAATATAACCTGTGTAATAAGAATTACTGATTTTAATCATCGTGGGTGTTCCTCCAAATGATTGCATAATCCGATCACCACTGTTGAAATTGCAGTTCGAATCTAAATCGAGAAACACGTGGCCATTAATACGTGTGAAAGGGTCGATAGTCAATACAACAGAATCGGAGATAAACGTGCAATTAGTACTTGTTGCACGGAATGTATATGAACCGGACGTTATAGCAGTATAGCTGGTCCCGTATGAATTCGGAATCAGTGTGTCGTTTCTGTACCACTGGTAATTTAGGCTCTGAGCATTGGTGGATAAAGCAACTGGACAGTTGTGACATTGCATAGTGTCGAATTGAATACTCCCGTATAAGGCAGGTTTTACAATTATCGTATCAATAACTGAATGTCCTGTGGTATCACTTACCGTAACGATATAACTTATGCTGTCAGTTAAAATAATGACAGGAGTAGAAACAGTATCGGAACTTAATCCAGATGCAGGTGTCCAGGAATAGTGATACGGCCCACATCCGCCTGAAATAAGGGGGAGAATATGCAGTGTGTCACTCTGACAAAGATATCCGAAAGCTGATACCATGTAGTTCGCGCTCATTTGATTCGCGGAAGCATAACTGTAAGTTGTTTCTGATGAACTGTAGCTTACATTAGAACTATTACTGGTTGAATGATAAACGGGCCGGTACAAACTGTCGTAATCCCATGTTTCATCATGTGAATAATTCATGGTTCCATTACCTGATGAAACATAATGCAATAAAACACCATATTGGTCGTAGGTGTAATGATCATTCGTGCTTGAACCCTGAAGATTGTCGCCAAAGGATTCAATTTTCAGATGTCCATGGAAATAATTATAACTCCAGTAAGTTGAGACATTAGATGTACTATCGTATGTTGAATACTCGCGGATATTATTAAGGGTATCGATGAAATATGAATGAAGTGTATTGTAAGGACTGACTGTATTGTAATAATTTAATTTAGCTAAATAATTATTTGCGACATCATAAGATACAGAAACACTATCTACCCATGATCCAGACGTGTCCCAGCGTTGATAATACAACGAGTCCCTTGTCCCACCTGCGTAAGTAAATATGTATTGGTAATCATTCTTCCATGTACCTGCCTGCCATGTTTGAAAAGTAAGTGTTGTTGCCTGTCCGCTCGTATAAGAATAAATTTTTTGTGAAATATTTCCTGCACTATCAGACAATAAATAATTAGTGAGCAAATTACTACTATAAGTCCAGATTTCGCTTCTGGACATCGTCCATGCAATATTGTTCCAATAATATTCGATCCGGCTCAATAAATTAAATAATGCATCATAGGTGAATTCTGTTTTCCGGTAACTGTCATATCCTGATCCATTACCCTGTACTTGCAGAAATTGAATCGTATCATGATTACTATTATAGGAAATCAGATTTCTCGTAAAAGATGCCGGTGAGGAGGGCTGAAGTGGTCCGGGTAAAACATTTATCGAACTTGCGGCGGAACTATAAACGATCCCATTTGTAAGATCAAAAGAATCAACTTGAAGCGTACGCTCAGTGCCGGGAATTGAAGATGAAATTCTACGTGTAATCTTAGTAAGCACTGAATCGTTTCCGCATTGTGCGAACAGTCGGAGCGTTGAAAAGATAAAGATTAGTGCAATTATAAATCTATTCATTTTCATCCGCTTTTGAACAATGTAAAAATCTACTATGAATTCGTAGGTAATTAAAGCATTTTTTTCGATTTAAGCGGCCTTGTTTTGGTAAGAATTGGATTGTTTCTTAAGGTTACAGACTTATTTAGGGATGTGGTAACTATTGAATGCATGCCGCATAGTTGCGCACCTAAACATTTGAGGTTGCAAAATGAAACCTTAAAGAAGAACCTTTGCATATTTTAGATAGATGTACGTTAACCATAATAAGATTTTAAAAGATACTTTTTCTTACGGATGGCTTACGGAATGACCCCCCTTTGAAAAGTAAAGCCCGCGTCTAGCGCGGGCTTTAGAATTTTATACGTACCCGGGGCGGAGGTCTGTAAATTTTTACATCTCTTGACATAGATTATACATTTTTTGACATTAGGCCGCGTCGAGAAAGGTTTTTTAAGTTGTATTAGCTCCTGTTTTATACATTCTTTGACATTGAAAGTAAAATTCTGGACAGTTTTTTCTTACGGAATGCTTACGGAACGTAGAGATTGATGTTCAAATGGTAGTAATTATGGAGGATTAAGAATGGAAAAATAGCGATCTATTTGTTGACATTGATATCTTAGGAAGCTCAAGTATTCGGGACTGTAAGGAATTTGTTTCCGTTGCATTAAGAACTTGGAAATTTATTTCGAGAGGTTTTGGAATTTCAAGTGCAAGGAGAATTGGTTCCTGTTAACCGGAAATGCATGAGGCTTGAAGGGTTTATTTCAGAAATTCCATATACTATACATCATTTCGAAAAGGACGGATCAAAATCACATAATAATTGTGATTCTTGAAAATAATATTTACTAAAAATTGGGCGAATAAGAAAATTACTTTTCCAGCACAATTATTTTTTCTGATTTATAAATTAATTTTGGAGATACAAGAAAATATATTCCAGGCTTAAGGTTTGAAAATGTGTAGCAATTTAAATCTGATGTTTTTGTTACTATCTTATCTATAACTTGTCCTGCTGCATTAAGTAACTTAAAGGTGCTTTGTTCGGAAGATTGAAAAAAGAATGAACCATAATTGGGGTTTGGAAAAATAATATTGTGCTTCAAAGAATAGGGATTGAAATTGCTAATCCCCGAAGTTGGGTTAAAATACATTACGGAAATCTTATTTGATTGTATGTTATCCTTAAAAGCTACATATGCAATACCTGATGTATCGATTCCCGGTGAAAGGCCGTAGGCATTTGAAGGTGTAAAATCCGCATTGCCCACCGTATTCCAGGTAGACCCAGTAAAAATTTTCATGGTCGCTTTTAGAGAAGAAGTATTGTCAATATAACTAAGATATAGGAACCCATGTTTAAAGATCACTGAAGTATATTCTGATGCTCCAGTCGAAATTCCAGGAGATCCGACATCTATCCAATGCAATCCATCAAATTTTTTGACGGTTGCTCTGCCTTGAATAGAGTTATCTTGATAGGCAATATTCGGTAAATTGAAATCGTCAAATGTTATTGTTGTGAAATCAACCGGTCCGGGAGAAATACTACCCGTATCGAGATCTATCCATGTAGAGCCATCGAATTTTTTCACCTTTGCACCATTCAAATCCGAGGTGACAACAAAAGGAGAATTATTTGTGTCAATAGCAAGTTTGATTGATCCAATATCATTGGATGAAAATCCTGGATTCCCAACATTTTGCCAATTTGTACCATCAAAAAACATAACAGTTGCTCGGCCATTGTTCGCCCCAAACGATAAGTCTTTAAATGCTACATAAGGAATATTATTTCTATCGAAGGCAAGAGAAAGCTTTTTTACATTACCTAATGAAAATGAACGAATCCCTACCACGTTCCAATTGCCGCCATCAAATTTCATAACGGTTGTACCACTCATACTTTGGTAGTCTTCAAACGCCACATAAGGAGTATCATTGTTATCTAATATAAAAAATGCATCTCCAATATTACCAGTAAATCCTGCGGGACCAATATTAACCCATGAATTCCCATCAAATTTCATGACCATAAGAGCATGTGAAAAAGCATCGTCTGTAAAACCAACATAAGGTATCCCGGCTTTAGAAATTGCCATCGAAATTTGGTCCGATTGTCCTATGGAAAGACCTCGTGGTCCTAAATTTTGCCAGTTCTGTGCAACAGAGTTACTATCGAATAAAAAAAGTAGTAAACAAAATAATAAAGATGAAATGGAACTTAGAGATCGATTATTAAAAAAATGTTCTAGTATTCTTTTCATTAATCTATTTTCAAAAAATTATTTAGTAACGTTCTTTTTCGATTAATACAAAGTTATAATTATTTTCATATAAAGCAATTTAGCATTGGTTGAAATCTGGTACGAAACCGTATTGCAATTAGTTGAATGTGCAAATTCAATCTGTTATATAGGGAGTAGTTAAGAAAGCTTGCACATTAAAATTATTATACTACTGTATCCGTCCGACCAACTACATATAACAATTTAAAAAATAATTCAGTATTCGCTGATTTTTTCAGGGCAGCAATTCTTCCAGCCTGTTAGCCTTCCAATCGGGTAAAACTTCAAAAACATTTTTCAGCCAGGCAAACGGTTCAACATCTTTTAATTTACAGGTGCCTAGCAAAGAGTAAATCATAGCAGCTCGCTGAGCTGCGTCATGGGAACCGGCAAACAAATAATTTTTTCTACCGATTGCAATGGGTCGGATGGAATTTTCCACCAGGTTATTATCTATCTCCAGTTTGCCATCTGTTGTATAAAGCATTAATTTTTCCCAACGCGGTAATGAATAAGCCAGCGCTTTTCCTGAAAGACTCTGAGGTGTAACTTCATGAATACTTTTTTTCATCCACCGGTGAAGATCCTTCAGCATCGGAACAGATTTTAGTTGTCGTAATTCTTTACGCGCATCAAAAGATAAATTCATTTCACGAGCTTCACGCTCCACAGCGTAGACTTTTTGTATTTCACTTAAAAAATGTTCGGCTAATTCTTTGTTTTCATCCAACGCTTTTTCAAAATATCTTCTGGCATGCGCCATGCAATGAAACAATTTTATTTTTCCTTTATCAAAATTCTCATAAGCATTGTATCCGTCACTCTGTAAATAGCCTCCAAAGTTTTTTAAAATTTCAGCCGGCCCTTCACGGCCCCGACCTTTCCGGTAATCGAATAAAACCAATCCACTTTGGGGATCACGATATACCCAGTAATATCCTCTGTGTGTTGTTCCTTTTTTATTTTTATCTAAAACTTTTATTGGTGTTTCATCTGCCTGCAAATAATCACCTGATAATATTTTTGTTTTTAATGCTTCATAAAGCGGCGTAAGTTCTTTGATACACATACCCACCCAGTCAGACATGGTCGAAGATGGAATATCGATTCCCATTCTTCTAAACTGTTCGATCTGCCTATATAAAGGAAGATGATCTACATATTTCTGGATAATAATGAAGGCAAGCAATTCGGGTCCGGCAATTCCACGCTGAACAATAAAGGATGGAAGGTTACCAATAACAACTCCTTCTCCCTGTGGTCTTGCATACTTATAACGAATATATTTTTTTACATATAGTTCACCAGGCTTCAATTCAAGCTGCTCGGTAACTTCTTCACCAATGCGAACCATTCCGGTTACATCTTCATCCGGCTCAATAATTATTTCTTCCCGGCGGATGTGATCAGGCAAAGGCATTCTTCCTTTGTGATTAGATTTACTTGCTGATATTCCACGTTCATAAGTAATAGTCTTTGTTTTTACTTCCGGCGCTGCAATGGATTCGACATCCAATGACAATGGAAGTTGATTCGAATCAACAACAGCAATAAAGCGTTCGGATTTTTGTCCTTGAATAATTCGAACCAGTTGTTCTAACTGATGCTGTAATTTTTCAATTCGTAAATTCTGCTGAAAGATTTGTGATTCTTTTTTCTGATTTTCTTCCCGGAGGTATTGAATTTCTGAAAGCGGGTCGAGCGTTTGAATCACGTCACAAATATAAATTAAACCCTCGCTGAAACACCCGTTTCTACTATGAAATTATTAACAAAATGATGCTCATATCGCAACCGTTTTTTTATCGATGAAAGATCAATTCCATCCAAAATAAATTGCAATTGTTGAGCGGTAATTTCAATGGAATTATTTTTCGGTAATTCAAATGTTCCCTTCTCCAAGCGCTTTGAATAAATAATAAAACCATCCTTCTGCCAATGCAGTAGTTTTATTTTATTGCGTTGTTTAGAAAGAAAAATAAAAACATCACCCGAAAGCGGATCCTTTTTCCACTCATTGCGCACCAGTCCGCTCAAGCCATCGTAGCCTTTACGCATGTCGCAACCACTCCGGTAAATAAAATACCGATAACGATCCGAAAATAAAATGTTCATGCTTTTAAAAATGACCTGATAAAATCAGCGGGAATAGGTTGGTAAAAATCAATTTTAATTCCGCCCGGTAAATGAACTTGTGCAAATAACGATGATGAGTGATTTAATTTAACCTCTGCAAATCCGGATGCTGTTTTTTGATCCTTAAATTGCTTGCACCAGCCAACCAAACTGTTGTAACTTATCTGATGTTCTTCACAAAATTCCTTCCTGCTTTTGCCGCTCTGCTGCCATTGCAGAATTAATTCTTCTTTCTGCTCGCGTGAGCGCCAGCCTTTTTGTACATTGTTTTCTATTTCCATAGCAATTGGGTTTATCGCTACGAATTAACATCATGAAAAACACTCAGGCAATATGTGGTTGGTCGGATGGATACGATATAATTGTCATTTAAGATTTTCTCCTTATTTTTCAATTCTGTCCAACCACTTTTTTCTTAAAGAGCAAATGTTCATTTAGGTTCGTCACCGCCAATTTCTTATACCCGCTGTTATGCCACGTTATTTCTCCGCTGCTATTAATTCTGTTAGATATTTGTTTGTATATTTTTCCAAAAATTGTCAATCGTAATTGCAAAAGCAAAATGCAAAATTAGTGCAGTAAATATTCCAAAAAATATGGACTTTGGGTTTAACAATAACATAATCAAAATAAGTATCACTATTAAAATTCCGTAAGTCAATTTGAGCCAAAAGAAAGACTTCAATGCCTTTTCTGCAGATATAGATTCAATTTCTAAAAATTCCGTTTTGTTGTTTTTATAAATCAAAATCTTGTCATCAATTTTCTGTTGGTATTTAATATATGTCGGAAACATTACCGCCATTTCCAAAATCCAGATTACAATCATAGTAATCGCAAAACTCTTATGATTTGAAAACAATAGAAAAAGCAGGCCAACGACCACCGAAATAACGCCTATTATGCCAGCGAACATATATAATGTTTTTTCGCTATTCAAATATTCGATTATCCAATCCATATTTGTTGGTTTACTTTCCAATAGTCTATTTATTTTCGATGCTAAATTATGCTTTTTCTATTTGCACTTTTTTCATAATCTATATTTCAATACTATTCTCGATGATAGTTTTAATGTGGCATAACGTTTGAAAAATTTATGAAGTTTTAAAAGGGGGGTTTCCCGCAGACGCTATCAATTAAGCGATTCAGCCCCCCCCCCCTTTTTTTAAATTTCATAAATCTTATGTTATGCGTTCGTGCTACTGTGTCCACGAAGATGCAGCATTTATTCCAGCGCTTTCAATTTCTTTTGAAAATTGGTTTATGGATTGTATTGTTTATTGTTTTTGCGGAAACAGGTTTGTTTGCTGGATTCTTTTTGCGCGACCCTTGCGGAATTGCGCCTCGGCAAGGTTGAACATGATTTGGGCGAGTTTCTGCCCGCCGTGGCCTTCCTT
>JANPNV010000167.1:0-35571 GCA_031427625.1 Bacteroidota bacterium | reverse complement strand
GGACAACGCTACCAGCAAGGTCGAGTGGATTGTTTCGGTATCAATGCTCAACGAAGGCTGGGACGTAAAGGAAGTCTTAGCACGACATACCAATTAACTTAAACTTTCCAACATCAGTTTGAGTGCGAGACTTCGTCCACGACGCGGCTATGAAATAACATTTAGTAATACAAATTATGCAAATTAATTAGTGAAACTTTTACTGGACCCTTTCCACCGGTATAATCTACAGCACTGCTGAATAAATAATCCTGCGGTTTATCAACCAAACCTGCTTCAACAGGATTATTATGTATGTAATTAATTTTACTCAACGTAAACTTTGGACTATATACTTCTTCAGGATGATTATGCTGTTGCCACAATTGATGATTCCTATTTCTGGAATGTTTGTCAGCAGCTCCCTTAAAAATAGCTAGCATTTCATTGGATTGTTTAGTCTCATCTTTTTTAAGCAAAGTGATAATTGGTTCCGAAGTGAACTTTTTGAAATCACGGACAATATCGCTTAAGTCATTTTTTAAGGAAGCAGCTAAAAGATGCATATGAGTGCTCATTAAAGTATATGCAAAAATCTCGAGTCCTTTATTATCAATGCAATAATTCAAACTTTCGCAGAGCAATAATTTGTTTTTATCTTCCCTAAACACATCAACCCATTCTACAACGGTAAATGTTAAAAAATAAGCTGCATTTTGTTTATCAATTTTACAACCATGTGCCACGCTGCAATTTGCATACAGATGTAAACGATAACAACCGTTTAAATGAAGGATAATATATTGCGAGACATTAGTAAAAGAAGTCAATCTCAATAAAATAATTTGATTTCAAGGCAGCGTCGTGGACGAAGTCTCGCGCTCAAAGAGAGCCTTCGTCTTCGAATAAATATCGTTCGCCTGCCGACGTGCAGATGACAGGTAGGCACTAAGACTTTGCTCAGCGCGGCAAAATTTCAATGCTCTTAATTTAATCTGTAACACCTACTGAACGAAGTCTTATAGTACAACTCCCATCATCTTATTCATTTTCTTTCCCTGATAATTTCATTCCTTCACAACCTTCCTGGTAATTTTAAATTGTCCAGTATTAATTTCCACTAAATACATTCCCGGTTTAATGAACGATACATCCATATCAAAATAATCTACCTGATTAGTGAGTACATTTTTCAGAATCGATTTTCCAAACATATCATAAATAGTGAGAGTAGTCGGATCGGAATGTGATGCACTCTCGGTTAAATCGAGATTCACAATTAAACGATCTTTTGTGGGAACAGGGAAAATCCGGAATGTATTTTTATCTAATACTTCGTTAGCATATGTTACCTGGCAATAAGAACTTGCAACTGTCGTGCTCATTGTGTTAAGCTGGATTGCATTCATTGTCATTCCCGATGATTGCGTAAATGCAGTGCTAAATTCAGTCAGCAGATCAGTTACAATAACAGGATGCGAAGTTAAAGTGTTGCATCCGGCGAATCCGAGACTGTCAGTCTTTATGACAAGCATCTGCGTACTATCGGCTGTATGATAATCGCTATATCCGGCAAGGATAAATCCTTCATCAGGAGTTTTAACACTGAGGAAGGCCTCGTCGAGGAGGCTATCGCCATAAGATCGCGTCCAGATCGTGTCACCATTTGCATCAGTTTTCATAAGGAAAACATTTGTACTATCATCGCCTGGATTGAATGCAGTTGAAATTAATATTTCGATAGGGTCAGCCATCTGAAAAGCACCCTGTGCTGACTGCCGAAGACTGTGTCCGTATCCCATGCTGTTTGTATAACCGGAAACGACAAAACTTCCATCCTGGTTAACGGTAACTGCATAGCTTGCATCGCCTGAATTGCCTCCATATGTTTTAGACCATTGAATGTTTCCTGTAGAATCTGTTTTGAAAAGCAGGATGTCGTAATTACCAAGATTAGAATAATTGCGCGAGCCGCAGGCAATGAATCCTCCGTCGGCAGTTTGAGCAACAGCTTGCGCTTCCTGGAACAATGTATCTCCATATGATTTTGTCCACATCATATCCCCCATCGAATCGATCCTTATCAGAAATGCCTGATCGAAGTTGGGTCCGCCGTTAGAAGCTATTCTTTTCCCACAGAGAATGAAACCGCCATCTGATGTTAATGATATCGATTTCCCGATGTCATCATTTGGGGTTCCATAAATTCTTGTAAAAATCGTATCGCCATTCATATCGGTTCTAACGATGTAAGGGTCTCCTCCTCCTGCTCCGTAACTAAATGTAGTACCGGTAAAAACATAACCATGGTCAGGCATTTCAATAATCTTTATGCCAGTTTCACTGTTTGAACCACCGAATGTTTTTGCCCAGAGAAAATTTCCTGCAGAGTCTGTTTTATAAATTAATGCGTCAAGCGTTCCTCCGACAGTAGAATCGGTAGTGCCGATGAAAATGAATTGGTTATTGTAAGTCTCGGCTACATAGGCTGGTATTTCATTGGCAGTAGATCCGCATATTTTTACCCATTGCACATTTCCTGATGCATCGGTTTTTACAATGAGACCATCGACTCCGCCAAATCCGGAATAAACAGTGGCGCCATTGAGTAAAAACCCGCCGTCACTTGTCGGTATGGCTGACTGACATCGCTCATTGCTGTTATTACCATATGAACGCTGGAAAACAGATTGCCCATTGGAAATTAAGATCGAGTAACTTGATACGATTAATATTATGATGGTTCGCATATTACAGAATTGGTTGAATTAATTGCAAGGGAAAATGGAGATACAAAAATTGACATTTTATAAATCAGTTTTGAATGGAGAATATAAATCAAAGCTAACAAAAAATAAAAATAAATGCAGTTCTCATCATCTCTCGCTGGGCGATTTCTTAGCACGACATACATCATAACTTAAACGCTCCAACATCCACTTGAGTGCGAGACTTCGTCCACGACGCGGCCTTGAAATATCATTTAGCGATAACCGTTACGCATATGAATTCGAGAAACCTCCGCTGCTGGGCGAGGTAGTAAAACTTTTGACGTAAAACTTATTTACAACTATCCATTCAACGCCTCCGCTCCTGCAACGATCTCCAGGATCTCTCCTGTGATAGAAGCCTGGCGGGCTTTGTTGTATGAAAGCCGCAGCTCCTTCAGGATTTCTCCTGCATTGTCTGTGGCCTTACTCATGGACGTCATGCGTGCTCCATGTTCGGATGCATGCGAATCTAAAATGGCTTTGTATAACTGAACCTTTACGGCTTTCGGGATAAGCTCGAGGACGAGTTCTTCCTTACCGGGTTCGAAAATATAATCGTTCGTTGTCTTACTCTTCTTCTCTGGAGGCGCAATCGGCAGAAGCTGTTCAACAATAACATTCTGCATGGCTGCATTCTTAAACTGATTATAAACCAATTCTACTTTATCATAATCACCCGCTGCATATTGAGCCATTACCTCTTCCGCAATCTTTGATGCATTTTCAAATTTCAGCTGAGTATAAATATCATTGTGCTGACCGGCATAATTCTGTTTCATCTTCGCAAAAAAATCGCTTGACTTTTTTCCGATGGCCAGAACTTTTACATTTCCTGCTCTGGACTGCACAGCATAATTTTCACGAATTAATCTGCTTACCGTTCTGTTAATATTGGCATTAAAAGCTCCGCATAATCCGCGGTTAGAACTTACAGCTATAATTAAAATTTTATTGACCGGACGTGCCACAGAAAATTGTCCGCCAGCACTTCCCTCCAGCGATCCGGAAATGTTTTCCATAATCTCTCTCAGCTTTGATGCATATGGACGCATTGTAATAATAGCATCCTGTGCTCTCTTTAACTTTGCAGCACTAACCATCTTCATGGCTTTAGTGATCTGCTGTGTGGAGATTACTGAGGTTATTCGGGTACGGACTTCTTTGAGGTTAGCCATTTAAAATTAAGAATGAAAATTGAAGATTGAAGATCGCTTGGTTTACTTATTAGCCAGTTGATATCTAGATTTTATATTTTGGTGAAAGTTCTTTCGCTACTTTTTCGAGTATTGATGTTACGCTTTCGTCGATCACTCCTTTGCGAAGCGACTCAAGTGTACTCTTATGTTGTGATTCGAGGAGCGTAAGATATTCTGCTTCGAATTCTTTAACCTTGTTAACGGGAACATCACGCAATAATCCTTTTGTTCCGCAGTAGATAATCGCTACTTGATTTTCAACTTTCATCGGAGAATACTGAAGCTGTTTCAGGATCTCAACGTTTCTTGCTCCTTTTTCGAGTGTAGCTTTTGTTGTTGCATCTAGATCGGAACCGAATTTTGAGAATGCCTCAAGTTCGCGATACTGTGCCTGATCAAGTTTCAACGTTCCTGCAATTTTCTTCATCGACTTGATCTGTGCATTACCCCCCACACGCGATACAGAAACACCTACGTTAATCGCCGGTCTTACACCTGCGTTAAATAAATTTGCCTCAAGGAAAATCTGTCCGTCTGTAATCGAGATTACATTCGTAGGAATATATGCAGACACGTCACCCGCCTGAGTTTCGATAATCGGTAATGCTGTAAGAGAACCTCCGCCTTTTACTTTTCCTTTCAGAGATTCAGGAAGATCATTCATCGTACGTGCAATCTCATCAGAGTTAATAATTTTTGCAGCACGCTCGAGCAGACGGGAGTGAAGATAAAATACATCGCCCGGATAAGCCTCACGTCCCGGTGGTCTTCTTAAAAGAAGAGACACCTCACGATAGGCGACTGCCTGTTTAGAAAGATCATCAAATACAATCAATGCGGGACGACCCGTATCACGGAAAAATTCTCCGATTGCAGCTCCGGCCATTGGCGCGAAGAATTGCATTGGTGCAGGATATGATGCCGGTGCAGCAACGATTACCGTATATGGCATCGCACCTGCTTCAGTCAATGTTTTTACAATCTGTGCAACAGTCGAACCTTTTTGTCCGATCGCTACATAAATACAAAATACAGGTTCACCCTTCTCGTAAAATTCTTTCTGGTTGATAATTGTATCGATGGCAACAGCAGTCTTACCTGTCTGACGATCACCAATGATTAATTCTCTTTGTCCACGTCCAATTGGAATCATCGCATCAATAGCTTTGATTCCGGTCTGTAACGGTTCAGTAACCGGCTGACGGAAAATTACTCCAGGAGCTTTGCGCTCTAGTGGCATTTCAAGAAGTTCGCCGGTGATTGGGCCTTTACCATCGATAGGAACTCCAAGAGTGTCGACAACACGGCCAAGCATTCCTTCTCCAACATTGATGGATCCGATTTTACCAGTACGTTTTGCGATATCACCTTCTTTAATTTCTGAAGAGACACCAAGTAATACTACTCCGACGTTATCTTCTTCGAGGTTAAGAACGATTCCCTGTAAACCATTTTCGAATTCGATGAGCTCTCCTGACTGAACACGGGTAAGTCCGTAGATACGAGCGATACCATCGCCGACCTGTAATACAGATCCTACTTCTTCCATTTCTTTTTCAGTCTTGAAGCCGGCTAACTGCTGACGCAGGATTGCACTTACTTCATCGGGTCTTACTTCTGCCATTGTATTTCTTTTTAATTATTGAATTTTATTTATTTCTCTTCTCTGATAACAAAGAAGCTTGTATGTTAATTTTTTCTGATGAACTGGTTTGATGAAAATGACTGAGCAAGCTTGCGAAGACTTGAAGAGATACTTGCATCGTATTGTTTATCTCCAATTCGTAAAACAAATCCGCCGATCAGTTTATTATCAACCTTCTCAACAAGTTCAACTTCTGATTTAGAATCACCTTTTACAAGATCATAAATCTGTTTGCGAAGTCTTTCATCGAGACCTACAGCAGATGTAATCTCTGCAGTCTGTATTCCTTTAAGTACTTTATATTGTTCTGTAAATTCTTTTGCAATCTGAATAAGATATTTCTCCCTTCCTTTACGGATGACGATTTCGAAAAAAGTCATTGTGATCTTATTGATTTTCTCACCAAATATTTGTTTGAGGATACTCAGCTTTTTATCAGAATTGATGATTGGATTTGCAATCAGATGAGCCAAGTCACGATTCTCTTCGCACACTGATACAAAAAGTTTCATATCTGAATTCACAGCATCGAGACTTCCCTTCTCATTGGAAAGACCGATCAGTGATTTGGCATACCTCTTGGCAACTTTTGTTTCTATCATCTTATTTTTCTTGTGAGGTATTCTTAGTTAAGTGGAATATCCTTGATGAGATTTGCCATCAGGCTCTTTTGTTTCTCGTCGTTGCTTAATTCATGACGAAGAATTTTTTCTGCAATTTCAATTGACATAGCGGCTACCTGATTCTTCAGTTCCGTCAGAGCAGCGATCTTCTCATTATTTATTGACTCGCGTGTGGCTGCCAAAATCTTATTCGCCTCTGCCTGTGCTTTATTTCTTGCATCAGCGACGATAGAATCACGTGTATCACGTGCCTCCTTCAAAAGAAGATCTCTTTCTGCACGAGCTTGCATGATGAGCTTCTCGTTATCAGACTTCAATGCAGCCATTTCCTCTTTTGCTTTTTGGGCTGAGTTCAGCGCATTGGCAATAGACTCTTCACGTTCTTTTAATGACTTAAGAATTACAGGCCAGGCAAATTTTCCAAGGATAAACAATACCACGAGGAAGGATAATGACATCCAGAATATAAGGCCTATCTCAGGTTTAATCAGTTCCATATTGTTGTTTGATTTATTCGGTTAACGTTTACGCTTTGTAAATTCATAATTGAGACGATTCAGCCAACCGCTGAACCGTCTCATTATTTCTTAGCTCTTGAATACTACAAGAAGGCCGACTACCATCGCGAAGAAGGCAGCACCTTCAACAAGAGCAGCAGTAAGAATCATGTTTGCACGGATATCACCAAGTGCTTCAGGCTGGCGAGCGATTGATTCCAGTGCGGAACCACCGATACGACCGATACCGACTCCGGCGCCAAGCGCTGCGAAACCGGCTCCTAATGCAGCAATACCATAGCCAATACCAAGATTGCCTGCTGTTTCAAGAAGAATTGAACTTAACATAGATTTGAATTTATAAGGGTTAAACTGAATTTAAATTAATGCTGCTTCTGCAATGTGTCTGTTCGGACTGAAATGGGAATCTTCTCCGTTCGCATGTGCGTCATCATGCTGATGGTCGTGATCTTCCATTGCTGCTCCGAAATAAATTGCAGAAAGAAGTGTGAATACATATGCCTGAAGAAATGCGACAAGCAATTCAAGCATCGTCATGAATACTACGAATGCGACAGAGACTAACGAAACTCCGAAACCGACTGCCGTACTCATCTCGCCGAAAATAAATATCAGCGAGAAGAATGATAATGCGATAATGTGTCCCGCAGCCATATTCGCAAACAATCGGATCATCAATACGAATGGTCGAAGAAACACACCGAGAATTTCGATGGGAGTCAAAATAATCAACACCGGAATAGGTACGCCGGGCATTGCGAAAATATGACGCCAGTAATGTTTGTTAGCAGAAATAGTTGTGATTATAAATGTAATTATTGCAAGCGTCCCTGTAACAGCCATATTTCCCGTAACATTCGCACCTCCCGGAAGAATAGGAATGAGTCCGAGTAAATTGTTTATCCAGATAAAGAAAAACACCGTTAGAAGATATGGCATATACCTGTGATACTTCGGACCAATACTTGACTTAGCTATGTCGTCACGAACAAAAACCACAAGGGGCTCAATAAATGATTGCATTCCTTTCGGTGCCTTTCCCTCGCGACGTCCATAAGTACGTGCCACGGATAAAAACATCCACGTCATCAAAATCAAACTGAAAAATAATGCAGCAACGTTTTTCGTAATCGATATGTCGAACGTTGAAGTAGTTATTTGTTCGTTCACCGTCGTCTGCTCTACAGGAACTTCTCCTGCTTCATTAACGGCAATTATTTTTCCATGCTCAAGTTTATAACCATCATAAGCCATTTCGCCATGATGAAATCGCGAACTCGAAAAACAAGTCAGACCGCGTTCACTATTGTATAAAATGACTGGCAGTGGCATCGATAAACCATCTTTTTCTCCGCCCCAGATATGCCACTGATGATTATCAGTAACGTGCTCCATGATCAGTTCACCGGCATTGAACTTTTTAGCTTCGTTAGCATCTTCGGCCTTTAAATGACCCGATATGCCAATAAACAGAAATAGAAAAAAGATTGCCCGAATCTGTATAATCATCTGATTCTTATTTTATTAACTCAATAATTTGATGTAGAATTTTTTAAGAGAGCGCAAAGATAATATTTGTGTTTCAATGGACAAACGGTATCAGTGTGCAGGTTCCTGTATTACCGGCATTTGGTCGAGAAAAAACAGGTAGCGAATTTCCTGAACTTTATTTTTTTACCCTTTTTGCCACAAAAAGAAGTTCAAACAATGTAAAAACGAAGTAGAATATCATAAAAGTGATAATAAAATGCACTGCCAATTCCTTGTGAAACATAGAATAAATAACAATAACACCCAGATGTAATAAAAGCCTTATTGTAGTTGATGCCATATAAAAGCGGACAAATACCTGTGGCTTTGACTGCGTATTAACATAGCCGGCATGAAAGGAAAGAGTAACCAAAATAAAGTACAGGTAAATCGCCCATCGAAAATTCATTTCCTCTGAACCAGTTGCACCGGGAACAAGCCATATAAGAAGTGCGATGACAGCAATAAATACAGTAAAAACCTGGAGATACTTTTTCATGTTGGCAGGAAAGAATGACGTTAACTACTACTTCTTTTTAATGAAATCCTTTACACTGAGATAAATAGCTGCGAAGACGGAAAGCAAACTTAACAATAAAGTAAAAACGGGAATTTTTAATCCAAGCCACTTATCAAGATAAAATCCCCCAAACACGCCTAATACCATAATGATGAGCATCTGAGTGCCCATCGAGGCATAACGCATGTAATCGTTCCTGTTGTCAGGCCGATTTTTCTTTGATGAGTTCGACTGGCTTGTCTGCATTCTTTATGTCCTTAATGGTAGGTCCCATGTTGCATGATCCGGTAAATGAAGCGCCAACTTCTACGACAAGCTTTCCGGTCACAATATCTCCTGTTAGTCTGGATGATGATTTCAAAAACAATAAATCACTGATAACAGTTTTCCCTTTAATAGTTCCGGAGACATCAGCATTCTGACAATTTACATCTCCTTCGACCAGTCCTGTGCTTCCAATTACAACCTTAGCCTTCGATACAACATGACCGTAAACGGCGCCATCAATTCTAATATCACCATTAGATTTGATATCGCCCTCAATAACAGTTCCTGCGCTAATTAAATTGATCGATGAACTTGCCGATTCAGGCCGGCCGGTTGTGAAATTTTCCTTCGTTGGTTTGTTAAACATGATTCTGAATTTTTGTTAATAAAATCACTAAAAATTTTTCAGGTCGACAAATATAAAATAATATTAAGGGAAAATCCTAACGACAAAAAGCAGCTGGATTATTACTTTTTTCGAGAATTGTTTGATTACTGCCTAAAAAACATCGATTAATACAAAAAGGGCTTTGAATTATTTTCTTTAGAAAACAATTTTCTGAAAATCGTCCAGGAAAATTATTTGTAAAATCCTCTGTAAAAGTCT
Source organism: Bacteroidota bacterium (assembly GCA_031427625.1). Lineage (GTDB taxonomy): Bacteria > Bacteroidota > Bacteroidia > AKYH767-A > 2013-40CM-41-45 > JADKIH01. Next base: position 25,915 of record JANPNV010000167.1, on the reverse strand, counting down.
TCATACAAATCCGTTTTCTTCTGAATAAGGAGTGTAGAAAGGTTGTTCACCGATATTGCGAAAAGCTGATAATTATCAGGACTTACATTTCCGAAAACCTGGTCATTATCGAAGAGAACATTTAAATACTTCAATGCATCTGTTTTTCCCGTAAAAGATTTTAGGATAATAATCCTGCTTCTATGATCAAACAACGGATCCTGCATCGTAATACCTTTCGATCCGAAATTAATTCTGTTGAAATCCGAGATTTTATTTTTTATTTTTTCAGGGTCAAGTAGTCCGCCGATGTTTTGCAGTATAAGTACCACATTGTGCAATGTATCGGGCAGATAGCTATACAGTTTTTTATTTTCCGAAGCTGTATCAGGCGGTAATGGATTACCCGATAAATTTGGATCTGACTTGTTGTTTTTATTATGGATGTAATCAAGAATATCCTGAGCTACGTCTTTTACCGAATCGTTCGAATAATTTCTAACAATATCATTGAGTGATGCCTCGAACGCAGGAAGAGCTTGTGTTCGTCCGATCGATAACGTTTTGAGCAAATCAAATTTCGGCGCAAGCAGGTTTTGTGGAAACTGTATTTCAGAATCAACTTTACGCTGAATAACTGAAACATATTCACCATTGAGGTATTTGCGATAGGTGTCTTCGTAAAAAACTTCCAGACTGCTTTTCTTTGTCGACTTTGAATCCGGATTAGGGTTACGGATTATTTCAGCGTACTCAGTATCGCTATATTTATTAAGGATGATATTCTTGTAATAATCTGATTTTACCGGATTATTTAATGCGGCATAAGCACGATAAAGTTGATAATAAGTCTGAAGTTTAAATTTATTTTCCGGAAACCGGCGTAACAACTCTTCAAATGTTTCAGCAGAAGCTTTCAGATCGTTCAGCTGTTCACGATAAATCATTCCTACATTATAATATGCATCAACGATTTTATTAATTGATTTATCGATTGCTTCATTGTTGGCCGGAATACTCTTGAGCATGTGTGTGCGACGTGTATCTGCATTCGCAGCTCCGGCTGTATCAGGACCACCTGGACCGTTCGATTCGAGAGTAATCAACTCATCCGGTGTACCGAGGTTCGATTGTTTTTTACTTCTCCTCCAGTTGTCTTCCAGTTTTCTCTCCCCCCATTTTTTGGTGAATTCGTTGAAGCCAAAACTGATGGCCTGCGTATTATAAAAATACCAGCTTGATCCGGTAGCGCGGTTAAACTGGTTTGCGGAATTTAGATTTGAGGGATCAAAAATCTGATTTGTCTGCTCATCTTGTTTCTTCAGTGACTTCCTCTGCTCTTCCTCTTGCAATATAATATTATCGACAAGTTTTTTTTGTTCCTCAGGAGTGAGTTTGGCTAATATCTGAAGACTGTCTTCCGTTTCTATTGTCTTCAAATACTTTACAAGTTTCGTCAGACTATTTCTGCGTGTTAGTATTTCTGTGTAGTCAGGGAAATCGGTTGCAAGATTTGTAATTGTACTATCGTAATAACCCTGAGCCAGTCTGTATTCGGGTTTCTTATAGGCGATTTTCCCGAGTTCGAGATAAGACAATGCCTTTTGATTCTGATTGATTGTGCTGTTTCTGACGGAAAGATTCAGATACCTAAGCTGTTCTTCTTCATTACCTTCATTCTTAGACAAGCCGGCAAGCGCATAATATATCTGATCTAAAAAATCTTTGTTCTTCGGATCTTTTTCCATTTTCAAAAGTTCATTACGAACCGATTCGCTGCTTCCTGAAGAAGACTCGTAACATCTTGCCCTATTCAGGCGAGCATTAAAAGCCATCTCATATTTAGGATTCATCTTGATAACTTTTGAATACAGATCGAAAGCCTGTTTAAACTCTCCCTTTTGCTGATGAATTTGTGCAAGAATGAAATTGTATCGTATCTTTTTTTCCCTGTCCTTAACAAGTGCAGCTGCGCGCATCAGATGTTCGGCGGCCTTATCGTAATTTTTTACCTGTAAATAGTAATCTGCATTAACTGCTTCAAGTTCCCATTTAGATTTTTTAGGAAAGTCTGATTGGTTTCGAAGGTAGTCGAGTTTATTTTCTGCCTCCTTAAGCTGGGTAAGTTCGAGGTATGTTTTAGCGATCCACATGGAAGCAACATGTCGTCCAGATTCTTTTTTATAGGTTGATTCAACGTATTTAAAAGTCTCAATAGCCTCAAAATAATCATGTTTGAAAAACTGCGCCTTCCCGTAAAGTATCCAGTTATCGTCGATCCATCTTTCTGAATTCGGTTTTTCATTACCCCTTTTGTCGATGATTGTATGTCGCGAAATTACAGTAGTGGTACGCTTCATGGCATCTTCCAGCTGCGGATAAATGGCCTTTGCTTTTGAGGCATCAGCATACTGGAAAACTTTCAGAATCCGGTCATAATGATCGACATGAGAAGCGGCAAGCTTATCCAGACCATCTTCCATTTTTAACCCGGCATTATAATATCCGTTATAATGCGCCGACAGATTATGAAATGTCCGGCTAACAAATGTGTCCTTTGTATTGGAACAAGAGATACCCCAGGCGCACATGACCAACAGGAAAAAGTTACGAAATCGGTTAATCTGGCCTGAATTCATCGGTTGCTATAACTGCAAATCTGCAAAAATATTTTAGGTGGATTGATTGGCAAAGATAGCAATCCTTGCCGTTGTACGTTTATTCAATATAAGGTTATAACGGATTTTTCATACGTTTGAATTCGAAAATATTATGGCAGAAGAGAAAAAGAAAAGATTAATACGTCGTCTGAAAAGCAAATACAGGCTTGTAATCATGAACGACGATACGTTGGAGGAAAAGGCATCTTTTAACCTGAAACCTGCGAGCGTATTTGTAACTGTGGGCTTAAGCATCATTTTGCTGATAGTGCTGACCACTATACTTATAGCATTTACGGGCTTGAGAGAATACATCCCCGGATATGCAGACCTGAAAACACAAAAACGTGTTTACAGTCTGGTAATGAGGACCGATTCGATGGAAAAAAGCGTTGCGGCCAGAGACAAGTATATCCTGAATCTGAAAAACATTATCAATGGCGACACAATTAGCGATGCCATTGTGAAGCCCGCAGAAAGCGAAAAAAAATACGATACGATTCACAAACTTCATAAGTCGGCCGAAGATGCCCAGCTCAGAAAGATGATTGAGACACAGGATGAATATTCCTTATCAGAAGGAAATTCAAAAAACAGCATAAACGGTTTTCTGTTCTTCACACCGATAAAAGGAACGGTGACAAATCGTTTTGATGCAATTAAAAAACATTATGGAATTGATATCGTTTCCGAACCAAACAAACCCATTAACGCAACACTCGACGGAACAGTTATTTTTTCAAATTTTACCTCTGAAACAGGTTACGTTATCGGCATCCAGCATTCCAATAATTTATTTTCAATATACAAACATAATTCTGCCCTGCTTAAGAAGACGGGCGACTATGTGAAGGCCGGTGATGTCGTTGCTATCATCGGAAATTCAGGAGAACTTAGCGCCGGTCCCCATTTACACTTCGAACTCTGGTTCAATGGAATCCCTATCAATCCTCAACAATATATTTCTTTCTGAGTGTCCATTCTTCCACAAATCATTTTTCCGGATTCTAATTTCTAATTTAGTGATCTCAAATTATGAGTCTTCTATCGCTTTTAAGTAAACCGCTTGCCGCATATACTGCGCGCCAAACCCGCTTCTGGAGCAGGAATGCCGTGCTTATGCAACAGCGGATTTTTGAGTTACTACTTCATAGCGGAAAGGGAACATCTTTTGGCAGTGATCACTGGATGACGTCCGTAAAATCATATGAAGCCTTTCGCGAACAAATACCGGTGAGAGATTACGAAGCAATAAAACCATACATCGATCGCGTGAAAGCTGGCGAGGATAATGTTTTATGGCCCGGGAAGCCACTTTATTTGTCGAAAACTTCAGGCACGACTTCCGGAATAAAATATATTCCGATAACCAGGGCATCGATGCCGAATCATATCAACTCGACTCGTAATGCATTGTTAAGTTATGTAGCCGAAACAGGAAACTCATCTTTCCTGAAAGGGAAACTCATTTTTATCTCAGGCAGCCCTGCACTTGAAACGATTAACGGCATTCCCGTCGGTCGGCTTTCAGGAATCGTAAACCACCATGTACCTCAATACCTGCGAAGAAACCAGTTACCTACATACCCGACTAACTGCATTGAAGACTGGGAAACCAAAGTAGATGCAATTGTGAACGAAACGATAAATGAAAACATGAGTTTCATCAGCGGAATCCCGCCATGGGTTCAAATGTATTTTGATAAACTTACTGCTCGTACCGGAAAAAAAATCAAAGACATATTCCCTGATTTCAATCTGTTTGTATATGGAGGAGTAAACTATGAACCATACCGGAAAAAACTCGAAGAAAGCATCGGCAAAAAAGTTGACAGCATCGAATTGTATCCGGCAAGCGAAGGATTCATCGCCTATCAAGACAAACAAAATGATCCGTCTCTTCTGCTCATGGTGAATGCAGGAATATTTTATGAATTCATTCCTGCAAGCGATTATTATAACAGCAACCCACATCGAATTTCGTTGAAGGATGTAGAACTCGGAGTTAATTATGCTGTCATACTTAATTCAAATGCCGGACTCTGGGGATACAGTTTAGGCGATACAGTTAAATTTGTCTCACTCAATCCGTATAAAATATTAGTTACGGGAAGAATTAAACATTTTATCTCAGCATTCGGAGAACATGTCATTGCCGAAGAAGTTGAACGAGCCCTGATGCAGGCAGCCAGAGTGCAACATGCAGAAATAGTAGAATTTACTGTTGCCCCACAGGTTAGTCCTGTCAGCGGACTTCCTTATCATGAGTGGTTCATCGAATTCGACAAAGGACCGGATGATCTTGAACGATTCCGAAAGGCCATTGACGACAGTCTTCAAAATCAGAATATCTATTACCGCGATCTTATCAGTGGTCATGTTCTTCAGCCATTGCAGATTCGCCTGTTACAAAAAAATGCATTTATCAATTATATGCGATCACTGGGCAAATTAGGCGGGCAGAATAAGGTACAACGACTTTCGAACGACAGAATAGTTGCCGATCAGCTGGTTAAATACGTGAAATCCAACTGACATTCAGCACTTCAAATGATATTATATAAATACACTTACCTTTGCCGGCAACTACAATGAAAAAACGGCTGGCAATCCTAGGCTCTACCGGTTCCATCGGAACGCAGGCACTGGAAGTGATTCGAAAACAAAAAGATTTCTTCGAAGCAGAGGTTCTTACTTCTTTTAATAATGCTGATATGCTCATCCGTCAGGCAATAGAATTTTTGCCTAATGCAGTAGTGATTGGCGATGAAAGCAAATATCAATTTGTTAAGGATGCTTTGAGCAAATATCCTGTAAAAGTCTATGGTGGCATTGAAGCATTAAATGAAGTTGTCCAGATGGACACCGTCGATGTTGTTCTCACTGCACTTGTAGGTTATGCTGGCTTAAAGCCAACATTGAATGCCATCCGTGCAGGAAAAAACATTGCTCTTGCCAATAAAGAAACGCTCGTTGTCGCAGGAGAACTCGTTAGTTCACTGGCAATTGAAAATAAAGTTAAAGTACTTCCTGTCGATTCTGAACATTCAGCCATCTTTCAATGTCTCGTTGGCGAGTTTAACAATGCAGTGGAGAAAATTTATCTTACTGCATCAGGCGGACCGTTCAGAGGCAAGGACATTCATTTTCTGGCGACAGTAAAAAAGGAGCAGGCTCTCAAGCATCCTAACTGGGAAATGGGCGCAAAAATTACCATTGATTCTGCCTCTCTCATGAACAAGGGATTGGAAATGATTGAGGCGAAATGGCTGTTCGGACTTGACCCCGGACAAATCGATGTTATTGTGCATCCTCAAAGTATTATTCACAGCATTGTTCAATTCGAAGATGGTTCGATGAAAGCACAACTTGGTTTGCCTGATATGAAACTGCCTATACAATATGCACTTGCTTATCCAGACAGACTAAAATCAGATTTTCCGCGTTTTGATTTCACTAAATATCCATCTTTTACGTTCGAGAAACCGGACACATCTGCATTTCGTAATCTCGCACTTGCAATTGAGGCAATGAACAAAGCCGGTAACATGCCTTGCATCCTGAATGCAGCGAATGAAATTGCTGTCACTGCATTCCTCAAAGACCAGGTAGGTTTTCTGGAAATGAGTAACATTATCGAAGACTGTATGGAAAAAATTTCGTTCGTAAAGGAACCTACATTCGATGACTACGTAACGACAGACAGAGAAACCCGTAAAAAAGCGATGGAGTTAATTCCCGCTTAATACATTCACAAAATGATTTTAATAATTACATTACTTAATAAATAAAATGGCAGGATTAATAATGGCTGCCCAGCTAATTCTGGGTCTTGCAATACTCGTCACACTTCATGAACTCGGACACTTTCTTGCCGCACGCGCATTTGGCATCCGTGTTGAAAAATTCTACCTCTTCTTCGATGCATGGGGATTTAAATTTTTCAGCTTTAAAAAAGGTGATACAGAATATGGAATTGGATGGCTACCTCTCGGCGGATATGTAAAAATATCTGGAATGATCGATGAAAGCATGGACAAGGAACAGCTTAAGCAAGCTCCACAGCCATGGGAATTTCGCTCGAAGCCAGCCTGGCAGCGACTCATTGTAATGGTAGCCGGAGTTACCATGAATGTATTACTAGGTATCGCCATTTATTCGATGACGCTTCTGAAATACAACAAAGAGTATCTTCCTAATGATAATGTGAAAGACGGAATTTATGCTTTCGACCTCGGCAAAGAACTTGGGTTACAAGACCACGATAAGATTATAGCAATCGACAACAAATCGTTCGAGCGTTTCGAAGATCTGTTATCATCGAGAGTTATGTTTGGATCCGAATTAACCGTTGAAAGAAACGGCAAACGAATTTCTGTTTCTGTCCCTGAAAATTTCTACCACGCTACCATTAAAGCAGGCAAAGGAAATTTTATCGGACCCTATCAGGCCAATATAAAAGTATACAGTCTTTTAAAAGGTATGCCTGCCGATGCAGCCGGATTGAAAAAGGACGACAAAATTCTAAGCATAAATAGTGAGCGGATTTTTTCTGCCGAAAAATTCAAAAAGATTGTCGGAGAAAATAAAAACAAGCCTCTTGCTCTTCAGGTTTTACGAGGGACGGATACACTGGTTCTCCAACCTGTTGTAAACGATTCAGGAATGATTGGAATAGTTCCCGTTGGCGACTTCGGAAACTATGATCTGAATTCCTATTCTCTTGGCAATTCAATTTCATTCGGCGCCTCTGATGCAATGGAAGCAATTTTTTCGAACCTGAAAGGACTTAAGCAGATATTAGTTGGAAAAGAAAAAGCCAGTGATTCGCTTCAAGGCCCTATCGGTATAGCAACTATCTATGGCGGAACATGGGATTGGTCATGGTTCTGGAGAATCACCGGATTACTTTCGATGGTGCTTGCATTCATGAACATCCTTCCAATTCCTGCTCTCGACGGAGGCCATGTAGTATTTCTGCTTTATGAAGCAGGTACAGGTAAAAAACTCTCCGACAAGTTCATGGAAAGAGCTCAGGTAGCCGGAATGATCATCCTGTTATCGCTATTTGTATTTACAATCGGCAACGACATCTGGAAACATATCATCAATTGATGAAAAATTTTTGCTTCTGTTTAGTATTTTCCATTGCCACACTTCACGGTGTTGCATCTCAACCTGACTCTACCGTTGCAAAGCATGCATCAGTGCTCGTTATTCCATATATGCCTGCCATGCACTTGTCTGATGCAGATCCGGACATTTCGGAAGGATCAGAAATGGAAATGCCTGAGATGAGAAAATCATTTCGCGATGGAATAGTCAAAGCCCTGAATAAAAATTTCGCTGAGGTTTACGATGTACGCGGAACGAATAATGATTTTGTTATGGGTGCCGACAGAGACTTTGATGTAATATATCACAGTCTCATATTCGAAAGCGACAGTACTTACCCATCAAAATTTGCTAAAAAATTTGCAGTCAAAGACACTTCTGTCGCGAAGAAAAAAGATGCACCGAAAGTAAAACCTGACAAGAGTTATATCAACGTGCAGATTGCCGATGCTATGTTGATTCCTGATCTGTCAGAAAAATTTAATGCTGATTATTTTATCTTCCTCAACGAAATTGATATTAAGACACACTTCGAAGACTGCATCAACCTTGCACTTAAAATATATCGCCGTGATTTGAAAATTCATTATTCAATTTACGACAGACATGGAAAACAGATTTACGGAGACGTAGCCATTGCCTACTTCGATTCTAATTCCAATGATGTAAATGAAATCGTGAACAAAAATTTTCCGGCTATATCAGAATACATTCTTGATTCGTTTAAAAAAGCTACGAATTAAGGACTGACTTTGTAAACTCTTATTTTCGAAATCGGATTTTCATAAACGGGTTCGCGGCTAACCCAATCCTCGTCATTGTAAGCTATCACATAATCGATCTTCATAGCTTTTAACTCTGAAATCTGTGATGTCAAATCAGATTTTTCGACGAGTTGACCGAAATACCTGCAATCATTTTCCAATGCGATACGCATGGACGATGTATACGAATCCCTGTCAGACACTCGCATTGGCAATGAAGCAATGTTGCCATCAATAACTTTTTTATTTCTGAGATCCTGAATTGTCTCATGCAACTCTGAATCGGGTCGGTAAAAAATAGCCATCGTCTGTAATGGATGTTTGAACGACTGAAAAAGCCAGTAAACCGGATAATCCTTATCAGTCGTAAACAGTATTTCCTTTACTGGCCTTTTACATCCTACAATTATCAATAGCGCAGAAAGGAAATAGGCGAAGGTTCGCCATTTGTGTGCATGCAAGATTTCCGAAATAAAATAAATGCCAAGCAGCAACATAAGTAAGGAGCCAGTCCAGATATAACGGGTATGAATAAGTATAAGGCTGTATCCAGAATAAATCAGGAAGATGAACATCAATGAAAGCACAATCCATTTTTTCCTGAGCGAAGTGACGCCATTCAAAAAAATAAATAAGGCAAGAAATATCAGAAAGAACATTCCAACTTGTCGTCTGAAATCGAAATAATAAATCGATAGAACATTTCTTTTGATGACGCTTATATATTCTTCAACGTTGGTAAATAAATTCACTCTTTCCTGAGAAACATAATCTCCGGGTGTCTCCCAAGCTGATCGGTTATTGTCCTGCGGAATTGCAAGTCCTTCGCTTAATATCGGAAGTCCAGCTGTTCGTCCAGGCAATGGAACAACATCGCGGCTTGTATTGAAACGAATCGCCTCGCTGATAGTGAAGTGATCATACTTATTGCTAATAACTGCAATCCATGAAAATGTTATCACGAAAAAAACCAGAAAAATGGAGATGATATTTTTCCAATACAGTCTGATGCTAATGCCGGAATAAATTTCAGCAATTATCACCATTATTATCACAGCTATGAAAAATGGAAATCCGAATGCCTTTGTCAGAAAGAGGAAGCCGCCTGTTAATCCGGCCGTCAGAGCCATTTTGCGACTTGACAGAGCCTTGCCTTTGATTAATATTCTTAAAAATAAAAATATTAAGCCCATGAATAGTAAGTCGGGCGTGAGATTTAATAATGCATAATCAATAATGAATGGAATGATTACCAAAGAAAGTGTCATCGACCACTTCTCTCTAATATCCGTAGCGTGAATGAGATTATTCCATTGATAAATGACGAATACGCCGATGATAAGCTGTAGAATTTTAAATGCCAGCAATCCATCAGAAGTGAAAATTAAAAGCAAAGAAAGCAGCCAGCTAATCAGTGGACTCCAGTATCCGTTTATGGCTCCGGAAAAATTTCCGGACAAATATTTCCGGGCAATCTCCAGATACTGAAATGAGTCCGGGTTATCAGCATACCATCTGACGTATGGAAATACGACAACAACAGCCAAAATATAAACCAATAATGTATAATAAAGACTCCTTCTCAATTCATTCTAATTAGGTCGGGCAATTTATTGTTTTTTTTATGGATATGCCGGAAATGGCAAACATGGACTTAAAGTGTAAGAACGATCGACAGATCCCTTCAAAATGCGAGGGGATTTCGCTAACTTTGCAACCCAAAATTGAAAGTATGAAAACCGAAGTTTTAAATGATAAAGATTATGGTATTGCCAGCACGCTTGTTACGCTTGGCATTGAAAAGATAAACAATGGCGCCTGCACAGGAACGGAGTGGCTTCAAACAAAGGGAGAGCCGATTGAATCCTATTCGCCAGCCGATGGAAAGCTGATAGCAACAATCAGCCAGGCGACTGCAGAAGATTACGATAAGATTATCAGAAAAGCCGAGGAAGCTTTCAAAACATGGAGGATGATTCCGGCGCCGAAGAGAGGTGAAGTCGTGCGACAAATGGGCGACCAGCTACGTAAATATAAAGAGCCACTCGGAAAACTTGTTTCATATGAAATGGGAAAAATCTACCAGGAAGGTCTTGGCGAAGTTCAGGAGATGATTGACATCTGCGATTTCGCAGTCGGATTATCAAGACAGCTACATGGTTATACGATGCATAGCGAAAGACCGCTTCACCGAATGTATGAGCAGTATCATCCGCTGGGAATCGTCGGAGTAATCTCTGCTTTTAATTTCCCTGTTGCCGTTTGGGCATGGAATGCAATGCTTGCCCTTGTTTGTGGTGATGCAGTCGTTTGGAAACCCAGCTCAAAGGTCATGCTATCAGCCATTGCCGTTCATAAGATTATGGAAGATGTGTTGAAGAAAAATAATGTCCCTGAAGGAATTCTAAATCTTGTTGCAGCAAGTTCAAAATATGTCGGCGATAATTTCCTTTCTGATCACCGCGTGCCTTTGATATCGGCAACAGGTTCGACACGCGTAGGAAAGAAAGTCGGCTCTATCGTCGGCGAACGTCTTGGTAGAAGTCTTCTCGAACTGGGCGGAAACAATGCAATCATCATCACAGAAAATGCCGATCTCGATATGGCATTAAGAGCTGTATTATTTGGCGCAGTAGGAACGGCCGGACAAAGATGTACTTCTACACGAAGACTTATCATCCACGAATCTGTCTATGAGAATTTCAAAGGTAAACTGCTTAATGCATACAAGCATATTAGCATCGGTCACCCGCTCGATGATAAAACACTGGTAGGTCCGCTTATCGACAAGGGAGCTGTTAAAGATTTCTTTAAAGCGATCGAAAGAGTGAAGAGTGAAGGTGGAAAAATAATTTATGGTGGTGAAGAAATGACTGGCGATGGATTTGAAAGCGGATGCTACGTAAGACCATGCATCGCTGAAGTTCAGAAAAATCTTAATATCGTCTGCGATGAAACATTTGCACCATTACTCTACATTATGAAATATAAGAAGATGGAAGAAGCCATTGCATTTCATAACGGAGTGCCGCAAGGATTATCTTCCGCCATTTTCTCAAGAAACATTTTGGAAACAGAAAATTTTCTTTCTCATGAAGGCAGCGACTGCGGTATTGCTAACGTAAACATCGGGACAAGCGGTGCAGAAATCGGCGGAGCTTTCGGTGGAGAAAAAGAAACAGGTGGAGGAAGAGAATCAGGAAGCGACAGCTGGAAAGTATATATGCGTCGTCAGACAAATACAATCAACTTCGGAACGGAATTGCCGTTAGCGCAGGGGATAAGGTTTGATACTCATTGAGGAAGTTAGAAGTAAGATTTCAGATTTAAAAAAAACAGTTCTGGGGATGTGATGAAATTATTTTCTTTCTATCAACATCTAACGGTTTTCTTTTTCTTGCCGATTAATCCTTTGGCCTTTATTTTTTCGATGTAATCGAAAGCTGGTGGTTCTTTGCAGGAGGTTTCTCCCATATCGACCATCACTACTCCAATTTTTTTGGCTACTTGCTGCGAGTAATCTGTCAACTCCTTAATGAATACGCCAGTCGAAATTACGAAACCATTCATAGTATGTTTTACTCTGTTAGGCGACTGATGAATCGTTTTCGAAATGCGATCCAACATCATCTTGATTTTTTTTACATCCAGTGCTTCGTCGGGCCGCATTGAAACGATGGCTGAATAAGTTGCCCAGCCCGAAGAAGCCAGACTTTCCTTCTTCGATTCTATCCATTTATCGGCCAACTCCTCGCCAAATTTACTTTCTGAAGCAACCCATGCAATCGTAGTTTCGCAGATCATCGACCAATTAGCTTTCTCTGCCCACGATTCAATATCTTTCTTCTTCATCTTATCCACTTCGGCAATTATACCTGCCAGATACATGGCGTCTGAAATTCCTGAATCGTAAAGTTCCATGGCAAGGCTATGATTTTGCTTCACCCTCTTACTGATCTTTTTCAAATCCTCAATCTTCACACCATAAAAAGGCTCTTTCGCTCCATGCTTGATCAACACTTTTTTGATGGATTCTTTCCCAAGCGATTTTAGTTCCCTGATAATTTCTGCCGATTTCATTTTCACAATTTATGATGATAATCAAATATACATATTGTCTGGGCCTAATGATATTTCAGCAAAGAAAAATAATTGAACTTCTCAGCATGGGTTCCCTCATTGTTCTCAATTCGCTTTACTTGAGTTTTAAAGCATTCCTAATTATATTCTCGGCGCTGAAAAAATATTAACACAATGTACACGAAGCCGAATACAAAGGTCATAAAGAGTAAAAAGAGAATTCTCCGATTGATTTTCTAACGTATTATGAAGAAAGGATTACTAACTACCTTCTGTTATTATCTCATCTCTAACCCAACCGTATTGCCAGTTATTACTACTTACTTTTATCGACAAGCCGACATAAAATGAAAAAAATAATTATCCTTTTGATTTGTACGTCTTTTTTTGAAGCATCAGCGAAAATTAAATCTTCGAAGCCTGTTGAAACCAATCAGACTACACAGTCGCAAACTGATCAGGATAGAATGAATAAAAAAGATTGTGTCATGATGAGAAATGGCAAAATGCTTATGATGAAAGACGGCAAAACAATAGATATGCCTGCTCAGGTAGTATTGAATGACGGCTCTATCATTTACGCCAACGGAACCATAAAACTGAAAGATGGCTCTGTAAAAGTTTTAAAAAACGGCGACTCTGTTTACATGGATGGAAGAAGAGAACGCATCGGTGTTAATACTCCAACCCGATAGTTTAAGATCACAATAAGGTAGTTTCATGTTTTATATTTAAAGCCGGCTTCAACTGAACGCCGGCTTTAAAATTTTCATTTACTTCTTTACTACCGCTTTATAATTTCGAATACATATCTTTGAAATTATTACCGCATATGAGACTCTTATTTTTCCTATTGCTTATTATAAATACACAAGCGCAAATGCCATCAGGCCGCTGGCATGCATCATTAGTAATTAACGATACCATAACGCTGCCATTTAATTTTACGGCTGGCGATAGTGGAATAGTAATTACGAATGGCGATGAACGTATTCATATTAGAGAACTTACAATGGTTGGCGACTCAGTCTTTATCCAAATGCCTATATTCGATTCTGAGTTACGGTGTAAATTATCGGAAAAAAAATTAACCGGAAACTTTTACAACCATGCACGAAAGACTAATAACATTATTCCCTTTCATGCTGAGTTTGGCATCACCTATAGGTTTACAAAAAGCCCTACAAAGCCAATACAAAATATTACCGGACAATATCATGTGTTCTTTCCCAATGAAGATGATGAATCGAAAGATGCCATCGGAATCTTTCATCAAACCGGCAATAAACTAATTGGCACTTTTCTCACAACAACAGGCGATTACCGTTATCTGGAAGGAGAAGTGAATGGCAACAGAATATGGCTTTCCGCATTCGACGGCAGTCACCTCTTTATGTTCACAGCAATTATTTCTCATGACTCTTTAATAAACGGAGAATTTTTCTCCGGAAAACACTGGCATGACACCTGGTCGGGCGTAAAGGATGAAAAATTTAAAATGAGATCGGAAGACTCACTGACAACAATGCTATCCGCCCAACCATTTAATTTTTCCTTCCCTGATGAAAATGGAAAAACAATTTCTTTATCAGATGATAGATATAAAGACAAGCCGGTAATCGTTCAGATCATGGGGAGCTGGTGTCCAAACTGCATGGACGAGACTAAGTTTTTATCGAAATGGTACAATGAAGAAAGGCCCGGAGAAATAGAAATAATCGCTCTCGATTATGAGAAGATTGTTGACCATCAAACGGCGTCTAATAATATTATCCGGCTGAAGAAACAATTCAATATTAATTATGCGATTTTATTTGCGGGCTCAGCCGATAAAAATGAGGCGGCGAAAACTTTGCCTATGCTCAATCGTGTGTTTGCCTTTCCGACAACAATATTTTTGGATAAGAATAAAAAAATCGTAAAGATTCAGACTGGCTTCAATGGCCCGGCAACAGGCGTACATTATCAGGAATTCATTAACTGGTTTACTGAAATCACTTTATGGATGATTAATTAACATCCGCTTTTCTATGCTTCCATCTTCTATGTGTCCATAACCAGTATGCAGGATTTTTCCTGATGAGTGCTTCGTTGATTCGCGCACATTCTTCGGTAATATAAAATGGTTTTTCAGATGATGGATTATCCGAGACCGGAATGTATTCGACTTTATAGTACCCTCTTTTTACTCTGGTGATTGAACCATAAAGTATCGGATAGTTATATTTTACTGCATAACGTTCAGCGCCTGTCAGCATACATGTTGGCTGACCAAGAAAAACTCCCCAATGTCCTTTCTTTGGGTCAGACGGACTCTGATCATTAATAAAACCATAGGCACACAATTCGTTTTGATGACTCTCAAAAAAATTGGCTACTTCACGTGTCGACATAAGCTCCATTCCGAAACGTGCGCGTGTTTGTCGTAATTTTTTATCGAAAAATTTATTCGATAATCGCTGATAAATTCCGGTTCCCCTGTGTTTGCTATGAGAGGTAAGCGTAACTGCCGGCCATTCCCAGTTCGCATAGTGACCGGTCACCAATACGAGACTTTTTCCCTTCGTAAAATATTGATCAAGCAGATCTGCATTTAAAAGTTGAATGCGATTTTCGATTGTTTTTTGTGAAGCGGAGAAGAGTTTTAATGTCTCTAAAATGACATCACAGAAATGTCTGTAAAATTCTTTTTCAATAATCTTAATCTCCTGTGCCGATTTTTCAGGAAAAGATGAAACAAGATTTTTGCGTATTACTTTTCTGCGATAAGGAACGACATAATAAAAGACGATGAAAAGCAAATCCGACAAGCCATAAAGCAGAGGAAATGGCAGCCATGAAATCGGGAGGATAATAAGATAAAATAAAAGTGCGGCGAAGATATTGCTCATGGTTGTGCGGCGAATTTATAAAAATTCAAGAAACCATTAATAAACATCTTCGATATTAATGACTTTGTCGTTGAATGTGACAGACTCACCGCTTCGTTTGCCGGAAAAACTTTTTCCGAGAGGAGAAGCTAAGGACAGATAAAATATTTTTTCGTTTTCAACATCCATTTGTCCAAGTCCGGTAAGGAAAAAATAACTACCCGAATCTGTTTCAGCAATTGCTCCTGCTTCGATTTCGCTTCGGGATATAGTTACATCCACTTGGGTAATAAAAGAAAGATCTTTTTGGGCGCTTTCCAACTGTTTAGCATGTATGTCACGATCTATAAGAGCCATGGCTCTTGACGTTTCATATTTATCTCCTGCAGTGCTTTTTTCTGACTCATTTGCAGCGGCCTGTGCCAGATTCATTGCATTTGCAGAATGGTTAATTCTTTCTTGAATAATTTCAAGCGCTTTATGCTTCAGTAACTTCTTTAAGTCAATTTTTTCTTTCTCTTTCATTCCGTTCAGTTTCACAAGATTCAATATTAGCAAATCATTCGTTAGGAAACACAAAATAAGGAAATCTTATTTTTCCCATTGACACAAATTAATCTTCGATGCGGATAAGTGAATCACCTGAAAATCCAGAGAACGAAGTCAATGGTTAAAACTATAATTTACGACTGGCATCCGAAAGTGGAAAGCTATTTCGTTTTTATATCTTCGGTTCACTTTTCTGGCAAATACTTTTACATCTCATATACATTCCATAAATTGAGTAATATAACCGTTGTTAATCGAAATCATTTAAAAAGAAATTTATAATGCCATCAAAAGTTAATCCCGAAATTTTAAAATGGGCCAGGAAATCTGCAAAGATCACCCTCGACAAAGCGGCAAAGACAATTTCAAAAACATGTAAGATTGAACGGATAAAAGAATGGGAAGATGTAGCCGGCAAGGATGTGCCCTCTGTTAAACAGACTGAAAAACTTGCCCGACTTTACAGAAGACAGGTTGACATATTTTATCTTCCATTTATTCCAAAAGATTTCCCTCCGTTGAAAGATTTCCGGAAAGAAAAAGATGAATACAATACTGCACTCATATTTATGATGCGCGAGATTCAGGAGAAACAGGAATGGCTGAGTAATTATCTGAAAAAACAAAGAGAAAAGAAACTTGACTATTGCGGGAAATTCAATATTAAAAATCAACCGGGTATTGTCGCTGCCGATATTAGAAAGACTCTTGGTATAAATTCGAAACAAAATATTGTAACACCCATAAAGCACTGGATCGAAAAGGCGGAGAATAAAAGAATCTATGTTTCTCTCAGCAGTAATTATCATACAAGGCTAAAACTCGATAGTGATGTCTTCAAGGGCTTTGTAATCGCCGATAAATTCGCGCCTTTCATTTTCATTAACAGCGACGACTGGGATCATGGACAATTATTTACGCTTGTTCACGAACTGGCCCACATCTGGATCGGAGTCACAGGAGTTTCGAATGACACAGGGATTGTCAATGCTCCAACACAGGGAATGCATTTAGTCGAGAAGTTTTGCAATGAAGTTGCGACACTTGCCATTCTACCTCCTGAAGAAGTAGAATTTTTTATTCCAACGAAAGGTGATCTTGTCTATAAAAATATATCGAAGGCAGGTCGTAAGCTTGGAGTAAGCACACAAGCTATTCTACAGCGACTATTAAAATTAGACTTAATCGATTCCGGAAAATACAATCAACTAAAAAAAGAAGCGGATGATGGCTGGAAAGAATTTCTTTATAAAGAATCGATCAAGAAAAAATCAGCCGGCGGACCTAATTATTACATCATGCAATTAAGGCGATCCAGCAAGGCCTATTCGAATATTATCATGAATATTTACAAAGGCGGCAAAATTAACGGCGTTGATGCAAGCAGATTACTGAAAGTGAAAGAGGGAAACTTTCAAAAATTTGAAAAATATATCTATAAATAATTTTTTGACGAATGAATGTTCTTGAAAATTTAGCCACTTCCTTAAACAGGCGTGATGAGGTGCCTAACACTGAACTGGCCGTAAAGATTTCGAAAAAAAATGATAATTCATCTGTTAAAGTATTGGTTGAAAACCTCTATCAAAAGAACAAGAACATAGCTCATGATTGCATAAAAGTCTTGTATGAAATCGGTGAAAGAAAACCCGCTTTGATAGAACCCTATATTACAGAGTTTATTTCTCTCCTCGAAAGCAAAAACAATAGGATGCAATGGGGCGCCATGCATGCACTGGATGCAATTGCCGCAGAAAACAAGAAAACAATTTATTCAGTGCTTACGAAAATAATTGATGCGGCAGATAAGGGAACCGTAATTACCCGTGATCATGCTGTTGCAATTTTGATAAAGCTTTGTTCAGATGGAAAGTATGCAGGCAATGCCTTTAAATTACTAATCGAACAACTGAAGAAATGTCCGACAAATCAATTACCCATGTATGCGGAAAATTCCATGTCGATTATCACAGAAAGAAATAAATCGCTTTTCATAAAAACACTTGAAAATCGTTTTGACGAGCTCGAAAAGGATTCACAGAGAAAGCGACTGGAAAAAGTATTTAAAAAAATTACTTCATCACGATAAATATTTTTATTGTTCATTTATTTCACGAAATCTTAACAACATTATTTTTATCCGTCGTATATTTTGCCTAATTTCAATTTTTAATTTGAAAATATGAATACGAAATTAATTTTCCGGCTTTCTTTTCTTGGACTTGTGATGGCAGTTGCCACTGTTTTCTGGATTTCACCGAAGGCAGAACCATTTTTCTGGCTTATCATTTTTATCATTTGCGCTTATATCATCGCAAGAGAATGCTCCAAACGTTATTTTCTCCATGGCTTTCTTGTCAGCATGTTAAATTCTGTTTACATAACAGCTGCACACATTTATTTCTATCAAACCTACATTTCGAATCATCCTGACGAAATGAATTTAATGAACGCCTTTCCTCTTCCTTACTCTCCAAGAGTTACTATGCTTATGGTTGGACCAGCATTTGGAATTGGGTTTGGAATCATACTAGGCATATTTGCCTTTGTAGCTTCAAAAATTGTTCACAGAAAAGTCAAACATAAATCAAAAAATTAATGACAAAAACAATATTGCAAAAAATCACATTTAGAAACACCAAACCAAAGGCACTATATGACCTTTATATGGATTCTAAAAAACATTCAGTTGCGACTGGGGCCACTGCTAAGATCAGCCCAAAAGAAGGTGGCAAATTCTCTGTTCATGGAGGTTATATTGTTGGGAAGAACCTTACACTTGTAAAAAACAAACTCATCGTTCAAACGTGGCGTGCACAAGGATGGAAGAAAAATGAGGCAGATTCAATATTTGTATTAAGTCTGACACCAAAAGGGAAGGATGTAATTGTTGAAATGACGCATGCTAATATTCCCATTAAATATGCGCCAGGCATAACTAAAGGATGGAAAGTTCACTATTGGGAACCATGGAAAAAATATCTTACTGGGAAACCAATTGCAAAATCGCCTGGGATGTAAATAACAATTAAAGACATCTGAAATATTTTTTTTAAAAATCAGCAGCCGTGATATAATAAGTAATAACTTACTATATCACGGCTTCTTTTTGCTAATCAGTTTTCGACTGAGTTATAAATAATTTTTCCATTTGTCAGATTCACATAGGTAAATCCACCTGTATCAGACCCCTTTGCAACGAATGATGAAATGAATTCTATTTTATCATACTGACAAGGCACAAGTAAAATTCCGCTCTTTGTAAGCAATCCGGATTTCCCTCCACTTCTGATGAGGATACAATTATCCATAATTGTAATATCCTCATACAAAGCCTGAATAAAAATGCTCCCTGTACTATCAATGACACCAGTCATCTTATTGAGTTTGATTTTCGCATATCCATTATAAAACGACTCGGCTGCTTCGTACTTAACAGGAATTTTTATTTTCCCTGACATATCAGAAAATCCCCACTTCCTATTTTTCCTGACAGGAATAAATCCTCCTGATGGAGGTCCGTAATCTTCAATTCCAAAAATTGAAAATTGATGGCCTGTAGTATCGATAATAATCGATTTATATTTCTGCTGAAGAAAAGAAAAACCTCCATTGAACTTTCCTGTGGTAAGCATTATTCCGGAGTATCGATAAATTATTGGAATAACAATTGCGCCAGTCTCATCAATAAAACCACATTTGCCATTCTTGGCAATGAGAGCACGATGTTCACTAAACTCACCGATAGCATCATATAAAAATGGAAGGATAACATTTCCCTGAACATCTAAAACTCCCCATTGCTCTTCTTCGTTTTGCGCCTTTAAAATTCCATTACCAATAAAAGAGAGATCCTCATATTCTGGTTCAATATTGTATGAACCTGTAAGGTTTACAAGTCCGTATTTCTCATCTTTATTCACAACTGCATAACCGTTTTTAAAATCACCAGCCACGTCAAAAATAAATTGCGTAATGGGTTTCCCCTTTTTGCTGATGTATCCTGAACGATTATCTTTTACGCACATGAAAATATCATCTCCTGCTTCAGAAATATCTTCATACAGCGGATCAATAAGAAATTCTCCACTTTTATTTATGACGCCATAAAGACTGTCTTTCAAAACGACAGCACTTCCATTGTGAAATGATTCTGCATCCTTGTATAGCAAGCTAATTACTGACTTACCCGATTTATTTATGTAACCATATTTTCCACCAATCGCTACGACAGCCAGTCCCTCTGAAAAAAGTGCTGCTTCATCATAAACAGGTTTTATCATTGGTTGTCCGAGTTCATTTAAGTATCCCCAACCATTCTCTACACGATAAGGAAGAAAAAAATAATTCTGCAAACGAAAATCAATTTCGAGTTCCTGCGGGAATGGATAGTCTGGATAAGTAATTTTGAATCTATCAAACGCCTGTTGCGAAAAATCCTTCATCTCAAGTTTATAAATCTCATGCCAGGCTTCCTCATTGAACCGCGAGCTTTTATACTCGCGTGCATATGCGACATATTGGTGAAGCGTTTTATTCGGAGTACTCATCGTATAGATCAACTTCTCCGCCTGAGTCCTGTACGGACTTTCAGGATAATTCTGAATGAAAAAAGCGTAAGATTCTACTGTCCTTTCTGTCGTATTTTCATCGAATATCCTTTCCTCATATTTACTCATTGCCTCCTGATATTGATCCGACTGAGGATAGCTGGCTATAAATTCTTTAAAGGCAGCAGAAGTATTTTTAGTTCTTGCATCTCTGAATGCTGATGCATTTCTCATCGACGATGCAGTGCCGAATTGAAAGCAGGTATAGAAGTTACTTATGAAATGACTGTACGAATCGACAGAATCAGATTTTCTTGCTTTCTGAAAGGCGTCGTTGCAGATGAAGTCAGACAGTGCATTAATTGAGCTATCAGAAACACCCAGCTCCCTGTAATACTTCTTCTTTCTTTCCTTTGCAATCCTGTATGTAGAATCAGAAATTAAAATATATCTTCTTGCAGAATCAGGATTATAGAATGGATTTTTATCAGATGAATAAATAACGCTGAGACCATATGCACCTGCAGGCATTTCACCTTTGAGGCTTTTCTCGAAATATTCTTTAGCAGAGAAATAATCAAACACTTTTAATCTTTCGAAACCCTTCTTCACATTATCGGCTTTGGCCGAAAAAACCGTGATGATTAAAAATAAAATCAAAAATCTGATTACCATTCTCATGCTTCAAAAGTATAAAAAATACATTGGACAAATAGCGCTATTATTCAGGGAATAAGCGAACCCTATATTTCTCTGCCATCTTCTTAATCTGATCAGCAGAAATATTATGAATGTTCTCCTTCCCATGATAATTCTCGACGGTAGCCACGAAGATTTGGTAATTATTTTCCTTCGCCAGCTTAAAATATGGTTCTATTTCCCAGTCAAGCGTTAATGTATTATCAACAAATATTTTAGCTATTCCTTTTTTCATAGCCTCACTCACATTGTTCTGACACGATTCATAAGCAAGATAATTCTCGAGATGATTGAATGAATAATTTCCTGATGCATCTGTAAAAAACTGATCAACAGAATAAACAGGATACTTCCCCTCTTCAGATAATAGATCGGCCAACGTACTCTTTCCGCTTCCAGGCAATCCGCGCAATAGAATTAATGAGGGTGTTTTATTTGTTGACATGTTATATGAGTGTAATAGCGAAGATGGATATTTATTTTTAAATTTACACAATGAATATTTCACTTATATTGAGTTCTGTCAGAGAAAACCGTTTAGCCACAAGTGTACATAAAAAGGTAAATGATCTTATAGGCGACCGTTTTACACATACGCTTGTCGATCCAATTGATTATGACCTACCGCTTCTGAACAAAAGATACTTTGAAATGAAGGAACCGGAAGACAAATTCACGAAGCTTCATGACATTTTTTCGTCTTCCGACGGATTTATTATTGTGACGGCTGAATATAACCATGGAATTCCTCCTGCGCTTAAAAATATTCTCGATCACTTCGGAGATGAATTTAAGAACAAATCATGCGGTATCGTTTCTTATTCTGATGGTGCTATTGGCGGTGCACGCGCATGCGAGCAACTTCGCATGGTTTGTTCTACATTGGGAATGCCTCCTATTCCCATTTCTCCTGCATGGGGATTAGCACAAAAAGAAAATCTGCCTGAAGGAAAATCTTTTGTTGCAAATTTCGAAAGAACTTTTAAATTCTTCCTCGAGCAATTTATATGGTATACGGAAGCGTACATGACTCAACGAAAAAAAATGGAGTCAAAATAAATTTTTAAAAATCAATTCTTGTGAGAATGTTTCTCTTCTCTCTTCTCAGAAAACTTTCCGAGCATTTCTTTTTCTTCCGCAGTTAGGTTCTTAGGAACAATTAAAATCATTCTGACATAGGCATCACCGCGTGTATCAGGATTTTCGAAAAGAGGCATTCCCATTCCTTTCAATCTGAAAACCTTGTTACTATCTGTACCCTCAGGAATACTCATCGCTACAGTTTTATCAAATCCCTGAACCGATACTTTTCCGCCGATCGTTGCAACAATTGCGTCGAGATGCTGATTAAAATACAGATCATCACCGCGTCTTTCAAAACGTGAGTCAGGAGAAATCTTTACTGTAATTAACAAGTCACCACTGTCTCCTCCTCCGCTACCGGGCGAACCTTTTCCTTTCATACGAAGAACTTGCCCTTCGTATGTACCGGGCTTCACTTTCATATTCACTCTTTGATTGTCGATGGTAACTTGTTTTGTCGCACCGTAAAACACATCATGCAATGAGAGCTCTAGTTCTGCAGTAAAATCCTGACCCTTTCTCCTTCCCTGTTGCCTTTGATTGAAACCGGAAAAACCGCTACCGCCACGTTCAC
Organism: Bacteroidota bacterium; assembly: GCA_031427625.1. Lineage (GTDB taxonomy): Bacteria > Bacteroidota > Bacteroidia > AKYH767-A > 2013-40CM-41-45 > JADKIH01. The sequence continues at coordinate 2,992 of JANPNV010000167.1, read as the reverse complement.
CACCAAAGAATGATTCGAAAAAATCCGAGAACTCACCGCCGAAACCCTGACCGAAATCGTGGCGACGCTGATTACCGGATTGTCTTTGTCCCTGATAGGCTTCCCCCTGCTGCTCGTATTGTTTCCAGTTTGAACCCAACTCATCATACTTCTTGCGTTTCGCTGCATCGCCTAAAACTTCATAGGCTTCATTCATCTCTTTGAATTTTTCCTCGGCGGTTTTGTCACCGGGATTTTTATCAGGATGATATTTCTTCGCCTGTTTTCGGAATGCCTTTTTTATTTCGTCCTGACTGGCTGTTTTGGTAATACCGAGTGACTTATAATAATCTTTATACTCCATAGTAAGAATTCAAATTACAAGTGGCAATTTTTTCAGATGCCATTTATTAATACAGTTGAGACTGCTTAAATTACTTTATGTATTTAAAATTCTAAATTAAGCGTTTAGAATTCATTCATCAAATTAATCTATTAAATATTGATGATTATCTTTTAGATGATGTTTATTTAAGAAAAGGATATTTCATATTGAGAATGTGGTGGAATGATGTCCGGAAAATAACGATATAATGCATCTGGATTTATTTGGTGTGAAACATAGCCTATATCAGGCTTTAATTTTTGTATTTTCGACGGGCTTTAATTGGGCTAGATCGTTCAGAAGCCCATCAATAGCTACTGGAGTCAGTTATGAATAGCCGCAGTGAATAAAATCAGTTCAATATTACATGGAAAAAAATTCTCCTAAGCTGGATCGAGAACTTAGTTTATTCCAGGCCACTGCGATCAATATGATTGATATGGTTGGAATAGGCCCATTCATCGTGCTGCCAATGGTGATAAAAATAATGGGTGGCCCTCAATTTATTTTTGCATGGGTTGCGGGAGCAATTATTTCTCTGGTTGATGGCATGATCTGGGCAGAATTAGGAGCTGCAAATCCTAAAGCCGGAGGAAGTTATAACTTTTTAAAGGAGGCATATGGCAGTAAATGGGGGAAACTCCTTTCTTTTTTATTTGTCTGGCAAACGCTTCTTCTTGCTCCATTAGTAGCTGCAAGCGGCTCCATTGGTTTTGCTCAGTATTGTACTTTTCTCTATGACTTTTCTCCTTTCCAGCAGAAAATAATTTCGGGTTTTTTGATAGTTCTCATCGTCTTTCTTCTTTATCGAAAGATTGAGACGATAGGAAGAATCAGCGTTGTGCTTTGGGTTGCAGTTATAATAACATTGAGCTGGATAATTTTAGGCGGTGTCACTCATCATACAATTAGTAATAACTGGATTCCAACAGGAAATGATTTCTCACTTCAGTTATTTTTCGTTGCTCTCGGACAGGCCAGCGTAAAAACGATTTATAGTTATCTGGGATATTACAATATCTGTCACCTTGGTGGCGAAATAAAAAATCCAGGAAAAAATATTCCGCGCAGTATTTTTATTTCCGTCATTGGAATTACCATTCTTTATATTGTAATGAATATAAGTGTCGTCAGTGTTATTCCCTGGCAAGACGCCCAAAACTCATCGTTCATTGTAAGTACATTTATTGAAAAAATTTATGGCCATACTTCGGCATTGATTGCTACCGGACTTGTTTTAGTTGTTGCATTTTCATCCCTATTTGCTGTACTTCTTGGTTATTCCAGAATACCTTATGCTGCTGCTGCCGACGGAGCATTCTTTAAAATATTTGCTAAGCTTCATCCAAAAAAACATTTCCCATACGTTTCTCTTTTGTTTCTAGGAAGCCTGGCCTTCGTATTCAGTATGCTTTTTAAACTGAGTACAGTAATAAGCGCTATCCTTGCGATGAGGATACTCGTTCAGTTTATCGGGCAGGCTGTGGGAGTTATATTATTACGAAAGAGAAAAGGAACAAAAAAGCTACCCTATAAAATGATGCTTTATCCTCTTCCGGTAATTGTAGCTATCATAATCTGGTTGTTTATTTTTCTAAGCACTGGAATCGAAATGATAAAATACGCCATGATTCTAATATCTTCCGGAATCGGTGTCTTCTACCTTGTACAACGATATAATAAACGAAAAGAAAAATTAATAATACCATCACAAATTTCAGAATAATTATGAAAACCATAATAACTGCATTATTTATCTTATGCGTTTCCATGACTTCAGGCCAGGGATCAAACCTATTAACGAATGTATTAATCATAACAGCACATCCTGATGATGAATCGGGAATGGCTGGAACGATTTACAAAATTACGCATGAGTTAAACGGCAATGCCGATCTCGCTGTAATTACAAATGGGGAAGCCGGATATAAGTATTCATTGCTTGCTGAGCCATTTTATCATTTACAACTCACTAATGAAGAAATCGGAAGGAAGCATCTTCCAACAATAAGAAAAAAAGAGTTGATGGCTGCTGGAAATATTATCGGAATCAGAAATTATTTTTTTTTCGATCAGCAGGATAATCACTACACGCTCGATGCCGATACTGTTCTGACAAGTATATGGGACGTTCCTACCGTCAAAGCAAGATTAAAAAAAATCATTCAGGATGGCTCATATGATTTTATTTTTTGTTTGCTGCCAACAAAAGAAACACATGGCCATCACAAAGCGGCAACAATTATAGCATTAGAAACGCTTAACGAAATCAAATCAGCTAGACCAATAATTTTGGCAGTATCCGGTTCTGAAAAAACAGACAGTACAGAAACATCATTCAACGAACTTGAAAATTATCCTCTCACAAAAATATCGTCTGCTCATTCCTCATTCCGGACAGACAGGACTAAATCATTTGGTTTCAAAAATCAACTGAATTATAAGATCATCGTTAACTGGGAAATTGCAGAACATAAATCTCAGGGATCGATGCAGACGTATATGAACAAAGGTGACTTTGAAAATTTTTGGTATTTCGATATGAATGGAATTGAAGGCAGACAAAAATGTGAAGCATTTTTCCGCAGACTCGAAAATTCTGTCGTCAAATAAGATTAGCCGTGCCTA
>JANPNV010000166.1:0-17416 GCA_031427625.1 Bacteroidota bacterium | reverse complement strand
GATTCTTTTTTCTTGTATCTTGATTCTTTGATCTTGATTCTTGGTTCTTTGCTCTTGGTTCTTGTTTCTTGGCTCTTGGCTCTTGGTTCTTGATTCTTGATTCTTGATTCTTGGTTCTTTGCTCTTGGTTCTTGGTTCTTGGCTCTTGGCTCTTGGCTCTTATTTCTTCCTTGCTATCAAATAGATATCCCAACATTCATCCAGATTTTCCGGCTGTAAAAAGAAATCTTTCGTTGTAATATCCTTTGTCTGATCCACTTTGTCCTTTAACTTATTCCTCATCAGACTGGTAATCCAGTTATAGGGCTTCGACAACCAGGCTGATGGCAGCCAGCGATGCATCTTAAGTATATCAAAGCGAAGGATCATCCTCACAAATTTCCCGTTCTCCGCATAATAAGTATTCACCTTCTCATTTCCATTAAGGCCCTTCAGCTCAAATAGATCATTCATAGAACCTACTTCTCTCTTCATCTCATCGAAGGTGTATTCATGAACGTGAAAAGGATTTCTCGCCAGCGACTTCTTTGCATTGGGCGTAGTGACAAGCAATGAACCTCCCGGTTTCAAAACCCGAAAACATTCCTTCAAAAATTCCTTGCGTGGAGCAATGTGCTCGATAAACTGAAAGGAAGTAATCACATCATATGAATTATCTGGCATCGGTAACGGCGGAATAATGGCCTGACTGAAATCCAGATTTTTGATACTACTATACTGTTTCCTGTTTTCTTCAATTGTCTCCTTGTCGTAATCAAGCCCTGTTATGGATGCTGCGGACTCTGCCATCAAAGCGGTTCCGTAAGCAAGTCCACAACCCACGTCCAGCACTTTCTGCCCGGCAATAAATGGTTTCGCAAACTCATATGCATACTGACAACGCTGGTAGGTAACATTATTGGCCTCATCGTGATGGGCACGCTCGTGTGAACTCATATTTATATCTTATGAATGCGGCGAATATATAGAATACGTCAGACTTGCAGACATAAAAAAAGCCACCCTATTTGGATGGCCTTAATACTTTATAATGTATAGGTCAATGACTTATAATAAGTCGTGCAGTCTGAATTTCTTTTGCATTTGCATATACCTTGTAAAAATATACTCCAACTGGATAGTCTGAAGTGTGAATTACATATGGACTATTCGGGTTTTCGATGGCATCACTGAAAATCATTTTTCCTGTAAGATCGAAGATGGCTACGCTTAGTTTATCAGATCCTGAATTCTTTACCCATACGTTAACCGACTCATTCGTTGGATTTGGAAAAACTCCGGCCGTTGCTTCGTTTACCTGCTCAATACCAGTAGTTACAACGGGTGGAGGCGGTGGCATGGCAATAGGAATATAGGCACTTAAATCTATATGATATAGATGATTTCCGGCTCCATTATTTTCGTCAGTAAGATAAACGTCGTTGTTACCGGCAAAACATACTCCTTCTTTCTGAGTCCAGCTACCGGCAATACTTACCAGAGTATGTTGTCCGTGGAAGAAATTGTCACCCGTATAATTTCTAAATATATGGATACGAGAGTTTGAAATGAGTACAACAGCATTGCCATCAGGACTAATATCAGCAGAAGTTGTTCTGTCATTCGTATAAAAGCTGTCTACAAGAGTAGCGACATAGGTACCGGCCATATCGGGCACAGAATACATCTTCGTATAACCAACGGCAGAGCCATCAGCTTTAGAGAAAATATAGAGTTTCCCCTGAAAATGAAAGAACGATTCTGCATCGAAATTCATCCAGGGTGAAGGAAATCTATTCTGATCGGGATATGTAAATCTTATTTCCTCTGCTGCAATTGTATTAACAGATACCGAGGAAGGATATGGTATCTTATATATACGAAGGTTGGTCCGATCGTTATTATTATTTCCGAAATCGCCAATAAACATATTGTTTCGGGCAACATCGTGAGTCATATCTTCCCAGTTTCTGTTACTAGCACCGGTAATAGTCACCGTTCTGGTAAGAGAGCCATCCATTGCAATACGGTAAATATTCGGAGCACCGGAATCATCCAATGACCAAAAGTGCGTGCCTCCTGTAAAATCAACTGCCGAACTCTCATATAGCTCATTAGGAAGATTACCTAAAACATTGGCCGAAATTGAAACAGCTTTCGACGCTGAAGACATCATTGTCATGAATATCATCACAAGAATTCCCCTTAAGATAGTATTGTTGTTCCCCATTTTTTCTGATTTGTGTTTTATTGAATCCCCCCTAAATCCAAAGACCACAAATTAACCGGCGGCAAAGATAAATTTTTTGTTAAGTGATTGATCTCTTACAAAGTAGGAATGACCCTATTTTTCAACAATGAAAGTAGTAATCCTCCAAATAACCTGTTTTTTCAAGATTTAATAAAGTGTAGAGGAGAAATCTTCATTTTAAGTGCTAATTTCAATTATTTTATACCTTCGCAAGCACAAAAAATTGCGCGATACCATGAAGTATAACAGGATTAATAATATTACGGGCTGGATAGTATTCCTCATCGCCTGCTTTACATTCATTTCTACAATCGAACCAACAGGTAGTTTCTGGGATTGCGGGGAGTTTATTGCTACTGCAAATAAACTCGAAGTAGGACATCCTCCGGGCGCTCCGCTATTTCTTATGCTTGCAAGGGTATTCATTTTGTTTGGCGGTAGCGATGTTACTCTTTATCCAATCCTCGTTAACACTCTTTCTGCATTGCTAAGTGCATTCACAATCCTCTTTTTGTTTTGGACAATCACAGCAATGGCTCGCAAAATTGTTATTGCAACAGGCGAAGTCACTACTGACAGAATAATTGCTGTTATGGGCGCGGGTATTGTTGGTGCTCTCGCCTACACATTTACTGATTCATTCTGGTTTTCTGCAGTTGAAGGCGAAGTGTATGCCAGTTCTTCCTTCTTCACAGCGATCGTTTTCTGGGCCATATTTAAATGGGAAAATGAAGCGGATGAAAAACACAATATGAGATGGATAATCCTTATTGCCTACCTCATGGGATTAAGTATCGGTGTCCACCTTCTAAACCTGCTTACTATTCCTGCCATTGCATTCGTATACTATTTCAGAAAATACAAGCCAACAACAAAAGGTGTTATTTACACATTCCTTATCAGCATCGTCATACTTGCCTTTATCCAATACGGTATGATTCAAGAAATGATAACACTTGCAGGATCATTCGATCTTTTCTTCGTGAATAGTATCGGAATGCCATTCGGAACGGGTATCATCATTTACGGACTTATTATTATTGGCGGACTTATCTGGGCATTGCGTTATACTAAGAAGAAAAACATGCCTGTCTTAAACACTGCTGTACTATCCACTATTTTTATTCTTATTGGCTACTCTTCATTTGCACAAATCATCATCCGCTCAAATGTTAACCCTCCTCTCGATGAAAATAATCCTGAGAACGTTTTCAATTTCATCTCTTATCTAAAACGTGAACAATATGGCGAAAGACCACTTGCTTACGGACAATATTATAATGCAAAAGTTATCAGTCAGGAAGAGGGTGCTATGAACTATGCACGTGTAAAAGGAGCCGACAAATATGTAGAAGCAGGAAAAAAAGTTGAACCTGTTTATGAGCCTGATAAGTGTACTCCCTTTCCGCGAATGTGGAGCAGTCAGGCAAATCATATTGCTGAATATAAAAAGTGGGCTGATATAAAAGGTGACCGGACTCCGTCCTTCGGTGAAAATCTTAAATTCTTTTTCGTCTATCAATTGGGAGAAATGTATTGGCGGTATTTTATGTGGAATTTTTCTGGACGACAGAATGACTTACAAGGACCCGGAGGAATTACAAAAGGAAACTGGATTACCGGCATAAAGTTTATCGATGAAATGCGACTCGGTCCGCAGGATAAACTGCCACAAAGTATGCTTCAGAATAAAGCAAGAAATACAATGTATATGCTTCCTTTTATTCTCGGAATCATCGGATTGATCTATCATTACTCCCGCGATAAACATGATGCATGGATCGTTATGCTCTTGTTTTTCTTTACCGGTATTGCAATCGTTATTTATCTGAATGGTACACCTCAGCAACCTCGTGAACGAGATTATGCATATGCCGGAAGTTTTTATGCATATGCAATGTGGATCGGACTTGCCGTTCTTTCCATCTACGAGTTTCTTCGGAAAAAAATCTCCGCAACAGCTGCTGCCGTCCTCTCTACTCTGCTTTGTCTTATAGTTCCTGCTGTTATGGTAAAAGCTGAATGGAATGATCATGACCGTTCCGGCCGTTATACTTCACGCGATTTTGCTACCGATTACCTTAACTCATGTGCAAAGAATGCAATCATATTTACGAATGGAGATAATGATACGTTCCCTCTCTGGTATGCACAGGAAGTTGAAAATGTTCGTACTGATGTTCGTGTTGTAAACCTAAGCCTCCTTAATACGGACTGGTACATTGATCAGCTGAAACATAAATATTATGAATCTGATCCAATAAGCATAAGTTGGTCGACTGACAAATATTCACTTGGTAAGAGGGATTATATTCCTTTTGTTGACCGCGGATTAAAATCTGCTGTTGAGTTAAAGGAAATGATCGATTTCATGGGCAGTGATGAATCTCATACAAAAGTCCGCACCAACAGTGGAGAAGAAATTAATTATTTCCCTTCTAAGAAAATTAAGTTCACCATCGATGCTGCTGAAGTATTAGCGAATGGTGTCGTTTCCAAAGAGAACGCCGACAAGATTACACCTGCAATGGAATGGTCTGTCGATGGAAACTACCTGATGAAAAACGATCTGATGATCCTGAACATACTCGCGAACAATCATTGGAAACGTCCGATATATTTTGCAACAACTGTTGGCTCTGATAATTATCTGAATCTCGAACCTTATTTTCAGCTTGAAGGATTAGCGTACAGGATCGTTCCTATCCATACAGAATCACGCAGCGATGTTGTTCCCGGCAGAGTGGCTACTGATCTAATGTATGATAACGTGATGAACAAATTTGTTTTCGGAAACATGAATAAAGAAAGCGTTTACTTAGACGAAAACAATCTTAGAATGACGACTAACTTCAGAATCAACTTCTCCCGTCTTGCGGAAGAATTGTTAATCGAAGGTCGCCGTGACTCTGCCATTAAAGTTCTTGATAAATGTGTGGAAGTAATGCCTGATAAAACAGTACCGTACAATTACTTTATGTCTAAGATTGCCGAATTATATTATCGTGCCGGTGGTGCAATGGTAAATTCTCAATCGCTACAGAATTCAGATCCAGAAAAAACAAGGAATAACGAATTGATCGCAAAAGCGAATGCAATCTCTCAACGGATTATCGACATCTATGCTGACAACATGAACTATTATGTAAGCCTGCAAAAAACCAAGTATTATAAATTGGTCGATCAGGATATGAACCAGGCCTTATACATTCTGCAGGCAATGGCAAATATCCTCAAACAAACAAACCAGAAAGAATTGGCCGATAAAGCTGAAAAGCAGTTTATGGAACTGGCCTTAAAGACCGGTAACTACTAAAGCGAATTCCCTAATCATTGTCGAACGTTGAAATAAGAAATTGTTTCAACGTTCGATTTTTTTACGACCTTTCTGTTATGCTGTTTCCTCTTTTGCATTCTCTGATTCCACAGGTAAAGTGGAAGATGCCTTCAACATCAAAAACATTATTTCTGACTTTCGATGACGGCCCGATACCTGAGGTAACGCCTTGGGTTTTAAAAACTCTGAAAGATTATAATGCCTCCGCTACTTTCTTTTGTGTAGGCGCCAATGCGAAAAAAAATAACGAAATCCTGAAGGATATTCTTGCTGCAGGCCATTCAATCGGAAATCATACGATGAATCATATTAACGGATGGAATTCACCTAACAAGAAGTATTATTCAGATGTTTCTGATTGCTCAAAAATTGTCAAATCGAAATTATTCCGTCCTCCTTATGGGAGAATAAAATTCTTACAGACTCTTCATCTCAGGAAACAATATAAAATAATCATGTGGGATGTCCTCAGCAGGGATTACGATACTTCACTAACCGGAGAAACATGCTTTGAAAATGTCAAACAATCTGCAGGTCGTGGATCCATTGTCGTTTTCCATGATAGCCTAAAAGCAGAAAGCCGATTGCGTATAGCCTTACCTACTACTTTAAAATATTTTTCTGATGCAGGATATAATTTCGCTTCAATCGATTTTTGTGTTTAATACTCTAATGTAATCAGCTTACCAATTTTTCTTTCAGCCAATTTTTGTAATTCAGAATATCTGCATCCGACGATTCTCTTTTAACCGGAGTAAGGATAAGTTGTTTTGCCTGTATCATTAAAACCTTTTCATTTCGCAAGGAGTCAGTCTCAATCAGTCTTGAAATTATATTTACCATCAGAACTTCTCTGGCACTTGATTTTCTGGAAAAAAATTCTTTAAAATCTTTCTTAACCTGCTTGAGTTTAATTTCAAGTACATCGAAATCTTTTAACTCATACCTGATAATCAGTTCTGCGATTGCAATCTTGAACTTTAATGATTCATCCGCCGAATCAAACCCCTCAAGCGTCAAGAGTTTATTCATTAGTCTTACCGACTGATGAAAATCTTTTTTATCAAAGTAGCATACAGCCAGATTCAGATAAATAAACATTTCATAAAATGGCGTCGATCGGATTTTATCATTCGATTTCATTTCATTTAGAATTTCAATGGCTTTTTCTCTGTTAGTACGCGAATAATTTATAACGAGTGAATTGTAATAGTAAAAAAGATATTTATCGAAATGAAGACGCTGGTATTCGTCCATTCCGGTACGCAATTTCTCAGTATATTTTAAAGAGTCTTTCAGCTTCTCATTTTTAAACAGAGTATTAATAATAAACACAAGCATTTGCAACTTAGTATCGTGATTGTTTTTTGAAAACAACTTCTCTTGCATGAACTCCTTCCAAGTGTTAAGCAGATACTTTTCTAGTGTATCATAGTCTCTTTTTTGCAGCAGTATCTGTGTAACTGAATGATAAATTCTGAATCTCAATTTTGGGCTCTTGCTTATTTCCTTATCAGTAGCGAATTGCTTGACTGTCTTCTGTAACAATTCAAGGATAGGATTTTCATCGGAGGAAAAGTTCTGTGTAAGCTTCATTCTGTGACTTACAACTGCCAGGACATCGTCGATCTCTCTCAACTGAGCAATGTTTTTTTGATTCTCCTTACGAAGCCCTATATAATGTTCCGGATTCACAACAGGCATTTCATGAGACAACCGGATAAAGTCACCATAGATTATATCGAGTAACTCATAACTTTCCGACTTCTTTGCTTCTGATTCTGCTTTCTTCAAAAAGTGATGAGCCACTTTTATGTTATTTCCATTCAGATAAAATTTTTCGAGAGCAAGAAGATATAATACAAATACACCTTCATCATCATCGAAATGCTGAATGATAAGACTTTTGTTCACATCACGGAGGAGTCTGTTTCGCAATCGGTAAAAAGAATTTTTATCACCATGGGGATATAACTGCTCGGCAATTTTTTTCTCATCATACTTCTCACCACTCTTCCTCATGTAATCGAATAGCCTTACGTCCATTCTGCCCTCTCTGTCATGACTCCTTGCAATAAAAAGCTTGAAGTAACGCACCTGCTCCTTACTCATTCCCTCTACTACTTTGTTCAATATGTCCATAAACCGGTATTTTGAATGCGTAAGAAAAGTAAAAAATAAATTAGCATGTTCCAACTCTTTCAATAAATTTGACAGATAAATACCTACGATTTAAGCATATGAAAAAAATACTCTACCTACTTCTTTTCCTATTAGCTGGCCAACATGTCAATGCTCAGTTTCATTTAAGCATCGACTCCATCGCCGGAATGCCGCAGTTCCCAACTGATTCAGCATATGAATACCAATCATACAATATCACCACAAGGATCGTAAACAACGACTCGGTTCCTTTTCAGGACGCTGTAATCGTTTTAATTAAGTCGATCACGGCGCCGTTTGTAGATACACTTTACGGTGACACCACAAGTATTTTTATTGCCGGCCCTGGTTCTGCTCTAGTAACAAGAAACAATTACGTGTTTTCTCCTGTTTACTTCGATGATGGAGATAACATTGTTGTAGTCTGGCCGCAAGCAAGAAATACCGGTTCAATTGGAGACTCAACATCCTTTCACATTTATTTTATCTCCTTGCTTGCGTCTGTTGAACGACCCGAATTGAAATCTCCAATTTACTATCCCAACCCGGCGACACAATCCATATATCTGAAAAATCCGACAGGAATTGCAATTAAACGGGTAAGAATTTTTGACATTTCAGGCAAAGAAGTTTATCATAACAATTCGATGAGTTCATTTATTTCAATAGAAAAATGGCCCTCCGGATTATATATTATCGATGTTGAAGGAGACGATGGATTGCATAAAATTATTAAGATTCAGAAAAACTGAGGCTTCCGTTGAGGCTGTGATTGTGATTTTAAGGTATCTTTGTGACCATTCATGAAGCCCGAACTTTTATCTGCTTTTTATTGCAACAGTCTCACCTCCTATAGCCGTTATGTTACCCGGGAAGTAAAAGTTGGTGATTTGGTAATCGGTGGTCATCATCCGATTCGCGTGCAATCGATGACGACAACAGAAACGATGAATACGATTGCAACTGTTGAACAGAGCATTCGAATGATTGAGGCCGGCTGCGAACTAGTAAGAATTACTGCTCCCAGCATCAACGAAGCCCTAAATCTGGAAACAATAAAAAAAGAACTTTTAAAAAGAGGATATAATGTGCCCCTTGTTGCTGATATCCATTTCACGCCAAATGCTGCTGAAGCTGCTGCCCGCATAGTCGAAAAAGTTCGTGTCAATCCCGGCAATTACGCCGACAAGAAAAAATTCGAGACAATCGGTTATAGCGACGAATCTTATACGGCCGAACTAGAACGAATAAGGAAACGATTTACTCCTCTCATAAAAATTTGCAAAGAGTACGGAACGGCCATGCGCATCGGAACAAATCATGGATCACTCAGTGACCGAATCCTGAGTCGTTATGGCGATACTCCTCTTGGAATGGTCGAATCGGCCATGGAGTTTTTAAGAATATGCGAAGACAATAGCTATTACAACATTGTCCTGTCCATGAAATCAAGCAATGCACAAGTAATGGTACAGGCCTACAGATTGCTCGTCATGAAGATGCAGGAAGAGGGCATGAACTACCCATTACATCTTGGAGTTACTGAAGCAGGTGACGGAGAAGATGGAAGGATAAAGTCAGCAACCGGTATTGGCGCACTTTTAGAAGATGGCATCGGAGATACGATTCGCGTCTCTCTCACCGAAGATCCTGAGCTTGAAATTCCTGTTGCAAGAGCATTAGTCGATCGATATTCTAAAAGAGAACAAAAACAAAAATACATCGAGCCGATAGGACAAGAATCTTATTCAGAAAATAACAAATCGCTGTTTAGCTGGTTGCCCATTGAATACAACAGACGTAAAACAGAATCCGTATTGAATATCGGTGGTCATCATACTCCCGTTGTAATTGGAAAAATCATTTTCGAAAAAAATATCACCCACTCTGATCTAATTCCATTCGGATATCGTTATTCGGACAAACTTGATAAATGGAATCTCGCCGATCAGGCCTGTGATTATGTTTATACCGAAAAATCAAATGTGGAATTTGAAATTCCCGGTACGCTTGGAATAATCGTCGACGCTGATTCATGGGATAATAAAACACGCCACTATCCGATATTTTCGGCCGCTGATTTTTTAAAGTCTACCAATAAATCAAAAACATTAAACTTTATCCGGATTAATATTCATGATATAATTCACAGTGATTTACTTTTTAAATCTATTGACAACACTTGTGTTTTTATTCTTGAAACATCCAATGAACATGGAATGGCAGAAGAACGAAGAGTCTTTCTTGAATTTTTAAAACAGAATATTGCTACTCCTGTTATTATCAAGCGAGAATATTTTAATACAGAAAGTGAAATTCTATCACTTTACGCATCGACTGACGCAGGCGCTCTTCTTCTTGATGGATTCGGTGATGGAATCTGGATAGAATGTCTTTCGATGCCATCATCAAAAATTAATTCTTTGGAATTTGGAATCCTTCAGGCTACACGCACCAGAATCTCCAAAACGGAATACATAAGTTGCCCGAGTTGTGGCCGTACACTCTTCGATCTTCAGGAAACGACTGCTAAGATCCGTGAACGTACATCCCATCTGAAAGGGATAAAGATTGGAATAATGGGATGCATCGTAAATGGTCCGGGAGAAATGGCAGACGCTGATTACGGCTATGTAGGAACAGGCATCGGAAAAATTACTCTTTATAAAGGGAAAGAAGTCGTACAACGAAATATCGATTCAACGCATGCAGTTGATGCCCTCATCGAACTCATCCGAAAAAACGGTGACTGGAGAGAAATCAATTAATCAATTCCTTATATTTTATTTCTAAAGATCAACGCATTTATTTAAATAACTCGTTGATCTTTTTTTATCGCTTTATATAATTCTGCAATGCGGAAACATAATTTTCAAAAGCCTTAACTCCTTTTTGTGTTATTTTACATGTCGTCAACGGATAGTTGTCCCGAAAGGTCTTACTTACTGTGATGTACCCGGCTTCTGACAATTTATTAATTTGTACACTTAGATTTCCTGCAGTCGAATTAGTTTTCTCACGCAAAAAAGAAAACTCTGCCTCTTTCACACTGATGAGAACAGACATCACGGCAAGGCGAAGTTGTGAATGAAGTAAAGGATCTAATTCTTTAAACAAGTGTATTTTTATTTTAACAAAATATATTTACAAAATTAAGCAGCTGATTTCTGCTGGTGTTTAACCCGGAGCATATGTCCGGGAATAATATATCCGAGTAATACTGCAATCGCTAATAATAACAGTTGTTGTTCAAAATTCACGAAGAATGCAACTGCTCCTAACAACCAATTGATAATTCCACCTATAATAAGCGGCCGGAATTTTAATGCTCCACCCGAAATAAAAAGCCAGATTCCATAAATTAACATAACCATCGGATAAGTTGACAATTCAAGTTTTCCCATGAAAAACAAAACCATAAACAGTGATGAAAGAAAGGCAATCAACACATACTTCATGATTTCATCTATGTAGGTTTTTACACGCTGCTTCTTATCCTGCTTATAGCCATATATAAGGGAGATAATTGCTCCAACAGGCATTAACACAGCCCAACTAATTCCTTCTAAAGGGGAAGAAATTCTGATTAGGATAAAATGAATAATACATGCAGCAAACACGAACCATCCCCAAAGCAAATAGTAAAAACTTTTATCCTCAAGATCCTCTTTTGCATTGAGAATCATTTTTCGAATAATTGCGAGGCTCTCTTCGCTGTTCATTTGTTCCTTTTCCATGTTACTCAGTTTTTTTGCATTGTTCGAGCATAGAATGCGCACGCGCTTCGCCCCAATGTGGCATGATCGGACTTGTCGGTTTAAAAGATTTAAATTTCGCTACAGCTTCCTCCAATACCGGCAGTGCTTTGTCCTTCCCTCCTCCATATTGTGGCGGAGTATACATAAGTCCGCTACCTTTTAATAAATATGCACGAGGATTTTCACTATCAAGTTGCATAGCTTTGCCGGTGAGCATACCTGATTGCATTCCCAACCTCTGTCCACGCGACATTGGATCAACGGATATCATCATGGATTTGATAAATGATTTCAGTACCATAATTTCAGAATTATCCTTACTGATAGAATCGGCACGATCTGCAAGTTTTTCGGCACTGTCAAAATACTCATCCTTCTTTCCGTTTTCCTCCTGTCGTAGGCCGATCATTACTTGGCAGAATGACTGGTAATAAAGCGGAAGCCATTCTTTTGGATTTGCATTTCCAATTCGCTCAAATGCATTATAAGCCGATTGGTATGCAGATACATCCTTTGCTGAATCAACAATTACAACATTTTTTTCCATTGCCTGCATGTACTTCGCATCCTGAGCATAAACTCCAAAAGTCAGGAGTCCAAATAATACTAATGTGATTTTTTTCATGACTTAATATATTTATAGTTTAATAATATTTCATACTCAATTTACATTGCCACATTTTCACATTCGCCAATCATCCCATCCTAATTATACTTATCAGAATCATCTCTCTGCGATCCTATGTTAATAAACAATCCAACAAAAAATACACGGCTAGATGTTGGCCCAACAGCCATTCGACGGGATCCATCGGATGAATAGTTATAGGTAAAGACATTATCAATTCCCAAAACATTTCCGGCAGAAAACACTACAACAGCAAAGTTTTTTCTGATAGAGGTCAGATAGCTGAAGTTCAAACTAAGGTTATGATAATCTTTTGTTTTGTCGCCTAGGAATTCAGGATTGTTAGGATTATAATAAGGGCGACCAGAAGAATATAAATAAGTAATACTTGGGGCAAGACTAAGTTTTGGAAAAAAATATTTGAAAACAAGGCTTGCTGTATTCGTTGCGGCATAAGAAGGCATTGCTTCGACAGGATAGTTTCGATAAAGTCGCTTAGTATCAAGAAAAGAATATGAAATCCAATAATCTGCCCTAGAAAATGTTTTTTTATCGCGATAAAAGAAATCGATACCACGTGCATGTCCAAAGCCGGAATTATCAGCGCTATTGTTTACAAATCGGGCAAGACTATTATAATCCTTGTAATAAGTTTCTATTCTGAATGTCCGCAAGTCACTTATATGCTGAAAGTTGATAATATAATGTGTTGCTTTTTCGTATCTGAAATCAATGGAAGAATAATTAAGTATAAATTCCTTTTGCGGCATCTGATAAAAATCTCCATAGGCAAAAGAGACCTGACTGAATTTACCTGTCTTATATGCAAGAGAAATTCTTGGAGCAATGTTCATGCGATTTAACACTCCCGAATTCTCTTCTCTTATTCCTGCACGTGCTACTAATTTTGGAGTAATGTAAATGTCTCCTTCCACATACATGCCTGAATATGTTTCGTTAAATTTCTGTGAGTAAGTCGGAACAATATTTTCGTCGACTGGTTTTTGAAATTCTCCACCGAAGCGAATTATTGAAAGCTCTCCAAATGAATGTGACAATGTAAGCCGCGATTCAAAGAGATTATTGGTATGATGGATTGGGAAATCATCAATATGTATTTTATCATCGTTAGCACTATAAGATGCCGCAGCATACAGAGTCCATGTTTTTAGAATAATCTCTTTGTAACTAAGTGATGAAAATAAGTTTGTATTATCGAGTGAGAACTTCAGTTTTCTTAAGAATAACGGATCTGCTGTGTCAGGAAAATTGACTGCGAGATTCGACCATGTATAGCTGAAAAAAGCTTTCAACATTCCTGTCGAAGATGTTTTATGTCTTAATATGAAAGAACCATTGACAGACCTTGGAGGAGTAATCCAATCTCTGTTCTGAGAGACTACTTTAAAATACGGATACAAATCAGTATAGCCACCGAAAACTCCTATCGAAGTATTTTTCCATCGTTTCGTTCGACCAATATTTGCACCCACACTCATGATACCTAGATTTGTTGAGGTTCTGTCAGGCAGATCCTGTGATTCGAGGATTAACGCTGACGACATAGCTTGTCCGTATTGGGCAGAATAACCTCCTGTACTAAAAGATGTTCCTTTAAAAAGAAATGGCGAGAAACGACCACGTTGCGGTACGTCAGGTACAGATGAAAAATAGGGATTATCAACAAGCAGTCCGTCGATAAACGTTCGCGTTTCACTGGCATCGCCTCCACGCACATACAAGCCTTCCTTCTCTCCCACTACTCCCGTTCCCGGAAGAGTCTGCAATGCTCCGTATATGTCTCCGTTAGCACCGGCAGTTGTAACGATATCGAGAGGACGGAGCATTACAACTTTTTTTTCATCACTAGCCTCAAATGCTCCTGCTGCAATAATTACGGTTCTTAATTCATTCACCGCTTCCTTTAACTTTACCTTGATTTTTTTCTCAGCCGAATCAAGCATAATCTTCTGTTCCCACTTTTCGAAACCAATCGAACTAGCTGATAAAATCTGGTCACCGGTCTCTGTAGTTGAAAATGAAAATTTCCCATCGATGTCAGATGTAGCACCATCATAAGTATCTTTTAAGAAGACATTTGCTCCCGGTATTCCAATTCCCTTCTGATTTATAACAACACCTGAAATTATTGTCTGCGCAGAAGTCATATATATATTCAGAAAGAAGACTAATATAATGAGGCGGCTCATGGATGGTTTTTGAAATTCAGGACAATCATAAAGTAGTTTACATTATAAACCAAATAAATTAATAAATAAATTTCAATCCCATTAATGAGCTTCTATGTGATATTAGCTTAGAATTTAATTAAATTCTACTAGAGTCCGAAAACTTCCTTAGTCACCCAGCTTTTCCCCCAGCTTTCAATTTCTTCTGCTGTCCATAACTCCGGATAGAAGATTCTTTTCTGAAAACGCGGAGGCAGGTATTTCTGCCAGTTTGTTCCACCAGTGGCTTTAATGTCTTCCGGATCTTTTTGTAGATAACGTACGGCCGATTTATAATGACTCAATGGCCAGTTAACATTAACATTAACATCGAGCAGTTTCAACGACCCGATAAGCTTAGGGTTCTGCTGATCGGCAGGAGAAAGTTTTTTATAAACCTGCCATAAGTTATTAGCTCGCTTCTCCTCTGCTAATTTTATAAGTGCATGTGAATATTTTTCTTCAAACTGCTGAAGCGTCAAAGTTTTCTTACCGGATGCCAACTCAGTCGCTCCTGCTTTCCAATAAATAACATCAAACATTTCACTAATCGATGAATCCGATTTGAACTGATTCCGTTTGTCTTTACTTACAAGGTAAATAAAATCAGTCGCACAGATTTCTATCATTCTATACTGCGCACTTTGAAAACCACTTGCAGGTAACAGACTCATCCGAAATTTCAGAAACTGATCGTGTTCCATTCCTGCCACCATAATCTCAAATGAACGTACCAGATTTTCGAAATAGCTGTTAATCCGGGCAACACGAGTCATAAAAAATTTTAGGTCTGGATTTTCCGTATTGCTTAGCTGAGAAAACTCATTCATACAGAGTTTAAAATAAAGTTCTGTAATCTGATGATAGATAATAAAGATCTCTTCATCGGGAAAACTGGTCCGTGGATTCTGCAGAGATAAGAGAGTGTCGATGTGTATGTAATCCCAGTATGTAAGGAAATCGGCATGCAACAATCCGTCAAGGTAGGAAACAAGATCCTGTCCCATGGCATTGTATTTCTTCTCAAGTGCCTCAAGGCGTTGCTTAATTTCCGGCGTCATTTCCATCGGCGTAATGTCGAAATAAAAATGAGAAGGAGCAATCGGAATATACTCAAACGTTAAACGTCAAAAAAAATTAACAAAACGGACAGTATCATTATCGACCAGAAATATTTATCATAATCGAGAAACATAACAAATGCAATCGCAAGCAATACTAAACTGTTATTTTTCAACCAATGGAAATTTCAATATGCATCGGAATTGATTAGAAAGAAAAAAATCTAAATTATTTTTCTAAAGCAGGAGTATTAGCAAGGTTTGAATAATCTACCAGATCCATTTTTATCGAACCTACCAAAATATTTGTCTGCACACGAATTGGGATTTTATTTAAATCGTCGCTTACCCAGATCGTCATATCTTCCTGATCTTTAAAAACTCTTCCCTCTTGCAGCATTGGTCTTAGTTTAATACAACTGAAAGTTCCTTTTTTGCTTTTGATTTTTTCTTTGCCAAGGTATTTCAGATTCATCGGGAAAATTGCATCGTCGAGATATCCTACGATAGGGAAAATATCACCTTCCTTCGCCTGACTGAAGTCTATCGTTCGTGCATAATAAAAAGAAGAAATAAGATCTTGTGTATTATCAGGAATTGAAATTGTTGCCCTCTCACTCTTTGCAGAATCCGTATAATGGTTAAAGCTGACATTCTGGTTAATGATGTACCCGCCTTCATTCACTCTCCTGATGAAAAGCCAGGGAAGAATCGCTTCTTTATCAAGAACACTTTCATATCTGTCGCGTACTTTAAAAAACCAGTCGAATGCGCCAACTGACTTACCACTTCCAATCACATGGTAGCACTCACGACCACCGAAATTCTGCATATCCGATTTAACCTCCAGAATTGCCTCACCTGCATCGAGGATACCATAATGAATTCTGAATTTTAATAATTCGCCCGGACGAAAAGCCTGATTATTTACCGTTCGAAGGTCATTTTCAGCAGCTGGGGTAGCTGTCAGATTAAGTAAGAACAGGAATACGATGAGAATTGTTTTGTTATTCATGCTTTAACCTTTACAAACATTATTCCGAAATCTTTTTCGTCGGCATATTGCAACATAAAGTTACTGATATAAAACAAAAAAGACAGTTGATTTGAAACGCAAATCAACCGTCTTTAGTATATAATATGTCTTATTTAGAGCGTTTCCTGATCGTCTTTATCTTCAGCATTCTCGCTTTCCTGTTCGTTTCTTTCGTTTTCCATGAAAATTGACTTCCGATCAGGAAGCTCATAAAGATCATTGCTTTCTATTTCATGAGAAATGGCAGTTTCGTCGTCACTTAATATTGCAACTTCATCAACCTCAATGATCCCAATTATTTCACTTTCAGACTCCTTTACAATATGTGCTCCTGTCAGATTCTCAAGACCCAAATCTTCTAAAGGGCTTCCGATTTCATTTTGTTCAACGTGAAGGTCTTTCAGCTGAGGCAAATCTTTTACCGACTTGATTCCAAAGTAATCCATGAAAGTTTTACTTGTACTATATAAGACCGGACGGCCGGGACCATCGCTTTTGCCGGAAATTCCAATAAGTTCCTTCTCCAGAAGTTTATGAATAGCATAATCACAACTTACGCCGCGAATGTGCTCAACTTCACTTTTAGGAATGGGCTGACGGTAAGCTATAATAGCTAACGTTTCCATCTGCGAAACAGACAGTTTTTTCTTTGCTTTATGCTGGATTAAGGCACTAACTGCAGCATGGTATTGCTTTTTTGTTAGAAACTGGAATCCTTCTGAAATCTCGGCTAGTTCAAATGCATAATCATCTGAAGAGTATTTGATTTTAATTTCTTCTAAAACAGCCAAAATTTCCTCATCCGTAAGATCCCAGTCAAAGGAAATCTTAAGAGAAGCAGCAATTTCTTCGAGAGAAATCGACTGTTCTGAACAAAATACTAAGGCTTCGACCTGCTGTTTTAATAACTCCATATTCAAAATAAATAATATGCTGCGAATATTGATATAAAATGGGGGCGATGCAAATTTTTTT
>JANPNV010000165.1:0-2196 GCA_031427625.1 Bacteroidota bacterium | reverse complement strand
CAGAAATATTTGGATGAATTTATTTTTCGATTTAATCGAAGGTATAATGAATCAGGAATGTTTCACAAACTTGTTACCCGGATGATTCAATCTGAACCATTTCCACTGAAGCGGATTTACGAACTATATGGATAACCCTATAAATTTTATGTTCATCGGCTCTGTAAGTGACAGATTTCCCTATCGAATATCCCAACTTGGGGGCGTTCGATTAATTATGTAAAATAACATTATATGGAAATAGCAATTGTTCTCACTTTATTAGCTATCGCAATTATTCTATTTATTACAGAAATTATTCCGATTGATGTAATTACTGTCCTTTTATTGATTGCTTTAATTTCATTTAATATAATAACAAAGGAAGAAGCCTTTAGTGGGTTCGGTAATACTTTCATAATAATGCTGGCATCAATATTTGTAATTGGAGCTGCAATAGAAAAGAGTGAAATATTTAATTCCGTAAGCTCTCAATTAGTTAACAAACTTGGCAAAAATCCTATTGTGATCTTAAGTACCTTAATGATCTTTACCGCTCTCCTGTCAGCATTCATGAACAATACTTCTATTACTGCAATGCTTATTGCACCTGTTCTTGCTGTTAGCAAAAAAATAAATATTAGTGCTTCTAAATTTCTTATGCCTGTCGCATTCTCTGCTATGCTTGGAGGTACATGCACTTTGATTGGGACTTCAGCAAACATTGCAGGAAGCGCCTATTTAGAAAATGCTGGAATGGCACCATTGTCAATGTTTGAACTTCTTCCATTAGGAATTGCTGTCTGTATTGTTGGAATTATATATCTAATGCTGACAAGCAGATATCTTATTCCCTCCTATCGAAGCATACATGATGTAGGAGAAATTAAAAGAAGGTATCTGAGTGAAGTAATAATTAAACCTGATTCTCGTCTAATCGGCAAAAAAGTTAAAAATAGCGAATTCAAAACTCTTAATCTTGAAATCGTAAGAGTAATCCGTGGAATTAATGACCTCATCATTGAAGATGATTTAATCCAGGCTAATGATCACATTCTTATTCTTGGAACAATTGATGACTTGTTAAAAATTAAGGATCATTATTTCATTGATATTATTGGTGAAAATAAAACAAAAATTAAAAATCAAAAGGAAAACGAAGACAGACATATTGCCGAAATATTAATAAACCGTAACTCATCATTGCGAGGTAAATATGTCAAAAATGTAAACTTTTATCAACATTGGAATTTAACGGTCCTGGGTGTATATAGATTTGGCGAACGAGTTGCTAAAAAAATCGAAGATGTTGTTTTGAGAATGGGTGACATCCTTTTCGTGCAGGGAACAAATAAGGATATTACCCGATTTATTACCGAAGATGATACTATCTTAATTAATCAGGCTCCTAAAAATATTAATTTTAAAAATCATGGATGGACTGTCTTATTCCTATTTATTATAGGAATAATATTAAGTGTTTTCGGCATCACTTCTGTTTCAGTAGCATTTATGGGAGTTGCCGCAATTACAGTCATAATAAAAGCGATTAGAATTGAAGACGCCTACCGTGCAGTCGATTGGCGATTATTAATATTAA
This sequence comes from Bacteroidota bacterium, assembly GCA_031427625.1. Lineage (GTDB taxonomy): Bacteria > Bacteroidota > Bacteroidia > AKYH767-A > 2013-40CM-41-45 > JADKIH01. The sequence continues at coordinate 617 of JANPNV010000165.1, read as the reverse complement.
TTGGTGGGATGACTGCTTTCGGAGTTGCGATGAAAAAATCCGGAAGCGATATATTCCTGGCAAATTTAATTGTCAATAAATTTAGCGCATATGGACCACATGTAATTATGGGTGCATTTATGGTATTAACCGTTTTAATCACACAACCATTATCAAATGCCGCTGCGGCATTGGTAATGCTTCCAATTGCAATTACCACCGCACATACTTTGGGAGTAAACGAAAGAAGTTTTGCAATTGCAATAATTGTTTCAGCATCTATTTCAATGGTCACTCCTTTTGAACCGGCATGTATATTAGTATATGGTCCGGGTAAATATAAATTTAGTGATTTTGTAAAGGTTGGAGGGTTTCTAACTTTAATTCTACTTGCAGTTATATGGTATATAATTCCTTCAATTTGGGGTCTATAATTTATATTAGTAATTAAAATATCATTTATTTTACTGACGGTTTTCGAACTTATTCTTCATTATTGATAAATTCAAAATAAAGCAATCCTACTCTGATAAAGGGGAAGGATTTCCTGAAATTCATTTAATTATAATGAATTTTAAATCTTGGCTCCGAGGAGTACATCATAAATGTAAATATGGATATCTACAGAAATATTTGGA
>JANPNV010000164.1:0-2484 GCA_031427625.1 Bacteroidota bacterium | reverse complement strand
GGAAGCACACCGTCCTATCAATGGAAAAATGGTTCGACAGATGTCGGAACAAACAGTGCAACGTTTTCGACAACAGCATTGGCAAACGGGAATAACATTACTTGTTTAATGACATCATCTGATCCATGCGCAATTGGAGGTCCGGCAATATCGAATGCAATAACGATGACCGTCACGCAATATGTTGCAGCAAGTGTAAGCATTGTTGCCAGTCCGGGTAATGCGATATGCACGGGAACGAATGTGACATTCACGGCGACTCCGACAAATGGAGGAAGTCCATCCTATCAATGGAAAAACGGGGCGGCGAATGTCGGCACAAATAGTTCGACATACTCTTCGTCTGCATTAACGAATGGCAATAGTATCACGTGTGTGATGACATCCGGTTTGGCATGTGTAACAGGAAATCCTGCAACATCGAATCCGATAAATATGACAGTTTATAGTAATCCTGTGATTACATCATTATCGCCTTCGACCGGAACGGCAGGCACATCAGTCACAATAAGCGGATCTGGATTTACGGGAGTTAGCAATGTTTTATTTAATGGAACTGCTGCAACATTTATTTTTAACAATGACAATCAGATTACGGCAACAGCTCCGGCAGGAGGAACATCAGGTACAATTACAGTTACGACAACATGTGGAAGTGCGACGAGTGCCGGAACGTTTACCTATTCAGGTCCGGTAACGCTTCATGTGAGAGCAATTATAGAAGGCTTTTATAATTCGGGAGGACTGATGACAGGCGTCGTTTCGCCAACAGTTTGCGATACGATTGATGTCTCTTTGGCAAATAATTTATCGCCCAATTCAATTGTCTTTACGCAAAGAGGAACGATAGACTTATCAGGTAATGGAGATTTTATTTTCCCTACTGCACGAGGCGGGACATATTATATAGTTATCAGGCATCGAAATTCGTTGCAGACATGGAGTAGTTCAGCTATTTTGTTTTCTGCATCGACGATGAGTTATGATTTTTCTACGGCATCGTCGCAGGCATATGGAAACAACCTTGTTGATTTAGGTGGCATATTTGCAATTCGCAGTGGTGATGTAAATCAGGATGGCATAATCGACATTGATGATTTTATATCTGTGGAGAATGCATGCAGAATATTCTCATCGGGATATATAAAGGATGATCTGACCGGTGATGGTTTACCGGAATCGGCAGACTTTAGTTTGGTAGAGAATAATTTTTCGAAAATACTGATGCGCCCATAGGGTACAAGCCGGTTATTTACGATGTAGTAATAACAATGACCTTTGTATCAGGTATTTATTGTCATTCGTTAGATAAAACCTTCTATTCTGAATCTGCGTAAGACTACCGAAATTCATATCAGTATAAATAACTACTGAAATATGAAAAGTCGTCGATCACAATCGCTCAATAAAAAATGCAAGAATTCATCAGGAGTATTTCTTTGTCTGATGAGTATGCAGAACCATTCTCCTGCCAGTGTATTTATAAATGAAAAAAATAAAATGCGTTTAAAAGAACTAAGTAATGCCTGCAAGATGCACGTCGATATAAAAAAACTCGATGAGGATTTAAAGCAAAAATGTGTTGACATGTCGCTTGAGCTATACTATATGGATCCGGAAGAGCGAATGGTATTTATGTATGAGGAGCCTCAATTTCCCAACCGTGAAAAGGCATTGCTGTTGAACACCTGCATTAGTATACTCGAGCAGATGGAAGACTATGAAGTTTGCGCTACTTTGCACAGTATGAGGACGCTGTTGAATAAATAGCCCATTCAGATGAGGAATTTAGACTACTTAACGTTCTCAAAAAGCAAATAGCCGGGGAAAACGGTAAATAGATTTTCCTGGAAAAAGGACATTTTGGGTATAAATAAGGGTGAAAATTGTTATACTTGCACCCTTGAAAATTCTGATTTAGCCTGCGTCAAGCATGTTAATTTTCAAATTCTCAACCTTTCAAATTCTCAAATTAAAAGGTCCTGTGGCCGAGTGGTTAGGCAGAGGTCTGCAAAACCTTGTACAGCGGTTCAAATCCGCTCGGGACCTCACATTAAGACTCATTAGGGCTCATTAGGCTTCTTTACGCCAAAATGAGCCCTTTTGCTTTTCATTAAGAGACGTTAGGGGCCATCGGGAGACGTTGGTGTTTCGCTCACGTTTCGCTGGAGGTGAAAGGAATGTTTCGCTGGAAGGTTTTGTCTGCGGAAAAGGCGAGGGAGAGGATGAGAAGATGTTGGAGTGTATAAAATTATACACTATTTTTTTGGATAATTAGAAAAGAAAATATCCGGGTATTTCACCTTGGGAACCATGAATTACAAAGGGGTTCGGGTAGAGAAAGCACTGAGGACTTACATTGGAAATTTTGTTTGCATATTGGAAATTTACACTTTTTGAAATGATTTTACACTTTCAAAATGAGAAATAAACTATATTTAAGAAATTTTTATTTGCAATGTAAAGGAAGAGTGTTTCTTAAAG
>JANPNV010000163.1:0-3107 GCA_031427625.1 Bacteroidota bacterium | reverse complement strand
CCACGAACAAAATGAAACGCTTGTCCAATTTCTGAAAGCAGTCCGATTGTCGGTGCAATAAAAATCCAAGGAATAGATTCAGCAGAAAATTTATGTCGCCAAATGATGAGCATAAAACTTGTAAATTAAAAAATCCAAAGTGCATCAGGCAAACTAAAAATCGTCCAAGCAGGTATGTTAGAATGTCCGATTGATAAACGAATTGTTCGGATAATTCCGCCAAGTCCGATGTTGTCAAACCACCGAAACATTAACAAGCTGTCTGCCCGAAATAAAATGTAAGTCAGTCCACCGATTAGAAGTGGAAGAAAAACTGTCAAGGTTAATTTTCTATTTCTGTTCATTGTCTTTTCGTTTTAGCACTGTCGGTTCAAGTTTGCACTGTCGCCAACGGGTTATGACTAACGTTTCATAATCTCCTGAACTACAGTTGCAAATCAAGATCATTAGTCGAGATATCAAATTTAGCTATTAGTTTTTTCATTGCCGTTATTTTCTTTCTTTTCTGGTCAAGGAATTGATATTCGGTCTGCGGAATATAGGGCACTTTTTTCACAATCATATTCCAGATTATAACAGCCAGTTTTCTTGCTGTTGCTGATATTGCTGAAACCCGACCTTTTCTGTGTGAGATCCGGCTAAAGAAATTGGAAAGTGCTGTATCTTTTAAATTGCCAATTGCATTTGCCGCATTTCGTAAAGCTATTTTTAAGCGGTTGCTGCCTTTTGGAATTTTATTACTGAGCACTTTTCCACCGCTGATTCTATTGTTTGGTGATAATCTTAACCAGCTTGCAAATTGTTTTGCTGTTTCAAATTTGTGAATTCCATTCCCTACTTCACTCATGAGTGTAAGTACAGTAGAATAGCTAACTCCTTCAATAGCTAATAAATCGACACCTTCAAAATACTGATAAGAAAGTAAATTGATATCAATGTTTTTTGGAGTGTTTTTATTTATTCTTTTATGTACTTTCTTTTCAATATGATGCTGTTTTTTTTCATCATCATTATTGATTTGTTGGTTTAACATTTTTTCTATTTCAATATCACATTCAATAATTTTTGATTGAAGATTTAAGTACATCAGATGTTCATATTTTAATGTAAACAGATAATCATTTCTGCCATTTGATTGTAATGCTTTAGCTATCTCCAGTTCTGTTTTTTTACAGTTTCCATTTCTTAGTGAAGCTAATTTTTGAGGATTCGTTTCTCCATTACAAATAGCCCCGATAATTTTTAATCCGGTCAATCCTGTAACATCATTTACTACCACATCTAATCTCAAATTAAGAAGCCGTAAATACTTTTGCATTTTTCGGGTCGTGTCGGCAGCTTGTTCCAATAAATTTGATCTATGCCGGCAATAAGTTCGGAGTTGTTCGGTAACTTCATCAGGCAAGAAGCTGCCACTTAATAAACCTAAAGTATGCAGTTTTTGAATCCACTGGCAATCCTGCACATCACTTTTTTTTCCTTTAATGTTTTTTGTAAATTTTCCATTACAAAGTATTACCTGAAACCCTTCTGCTTGCAACACGGCAAACAAACTTTGCCAGTAAGTTCCGGTACTTTCCATTGCCACCGTTTTTACTGCATTCGCTTTGAGCCATGCTGCAATTGCAATAAGGTCTTCGTTGTAAACACCAAATTCTTTTACGTCTTCATCACCTTGTCCAACAGCTACAAAGTGCGAACGACTGCCAATATCAATACCACAGGCATTGGGATTGACAACTTCCATTTTTACATTTTTCTTTTGCATTTCTTTTACATTTTAATTGTTATAAAAAATGCCCTAAGGAAATGTGTCTCTATAATGAAATTATTATGAACGGGATCTCTGATATATCAGAGTCACCACTGAAGTCATCTCAAAGCAATTCAGAAAAAAGAGAAAAGCTTTTTACATTCCAACCAGGATTGCACCCGGACTATTACGTACCAGTTCTAACATCGGCCTTTCAAAGGGCAGTTAAAAATAATAATTGAAAACTACATTTCCACATAGTTTCTTCGTTAGCTGTGGAAGTTAATGCCGTGGCGGAATAGGGTGGGTTGCCGATAACGTTTAGCATTGCCGAAGCATTATTATTTTACCGAAATATAAAAATAAAAAGAGTCAAAAAATAATGTTTTGGCAATGCGATGTTATGCGCATCACCCGATTTAATTCGAGTCCGTTTCTTCTTTGCTAATTTCTTCTAGCACGAAGCTAAGTACTAATCTAAGAGCATATTCGTCTCCAGGTTCTTTAAGTTTGAAGTTTAGCTCTTTATCAACGAATTCACCATTGTCCATTGATTTTTTGATTCGCTCAAGGACAGGTACTATTTGTTTTAATTTGATAAATTTTTTCTCAGACATTTTTTTTTATTTTCTTAAAGATAAAAACAATGTTTGATAAAAAAAGGACTATTTTCTCTACTTTTTTTCAAACTAATTATTTGTAAAGCAATATTGAATAAATTGCTGTATTAGCCAAAGAAGTAGCGTCTGGATTAAATCTTAATTCAAATTTTTTGCTAGTTTTCGGAACTTGAAATGACAAGTATCCCCTTCTTTTTTTACCAGAAGCTAGTGCTCCACTATTAAATGTAGGTGATGGTTCTCCATTGAAACATAAACTTTGTGAAAATTCTCGACCTTCGTTATCTGATATTGAAGGAAACCAAAAATTATTATTAATTGTTTCATTCGATGTGTTTTCAAACAATATTTCAAGAACGTCAATTATCTGGTCATCAGATTCGGGTTTGCATTCTTTGAATTTCACATCTTCTTTGAAACTCAATACAGTGAATTTCCAATTTCCATTGTCCAGTGTTTCACCAATGTAGTAGGCCTTATTGTTACTTAATCTAGATGGAGTTGATTCTGAAGTTGAGTTAGACAAATTGTTGAAAGCATCTTCTTTCTCTTTGGAAGTGTTAGAAGGTGAAGTATTACAAGAGTACATAAAGCAAATTATAACAAATGGTAGAGTAGATTGAATTTTATTTTTCATTGTATAGAATTTTATTTTGTAAAACATTGCAGATTCTTATTAGTTGCTAGGCACTTTCGGGTTGCGCATAACGTCAGAGTGTGAATTAACTCCATCC
>JANPNV010000162.1:0-1613 GCA_031427625.1 Bacteroidota bacterium | reverse complement strand
AAATGTGAAGGTAGAAATCTCCAAAACCAATCATACATTAAAATTAGTTGTTGAAGATGACGGCTGTGGATTCAACATGAATGAAGACCATTTAAAAACAGGTGGCAACGGATTGAAAAACATGAACACAAGAGCCGCTGAACTCAATGGCAACATTTCAATTACATCAGCGCCAGGACAAGGAACAAAGATTATCCTCATAGTAAATTTGAAATAAAAAAAGGGACATTGATAGAATTTTTGTGGTGAAAGATTTGTCTGCCAAATCAATATTGTAATTGTATAAAATGCAAACAAACCTTATTACCTTAGTAAAAAATCGCCACCTCGAATATGACCTTATTACCTTATCTTATTAAACAACTTTATACCATTAGAAATTCTTCCAAAAAAATTTACAAAAGCAAATAAATTGACGGCTACCCGAAACATGTAGCCACTTCTCCATAACATAGTATACCTTTACATCCTACTCACATGAATATTAAAGTCGCACTTTTTGAAGATAACGCGCTGTTGCGTGATAGCCTGTTCCAGCTTATAAACGGCAGTGAAGGTTTTATATGCACCGGTGCATTTCCCGATTGTTCAGACCTGATCCGAAAAGTTGAATCTGCTGACCCCGATGTAATCTTGATGGATATTGACCTTCCGGGAATGAACGGTATTGAGGCAGTAGGAAAAATCAACCAAACGCATCCCGAAATTATGATCATCATGCAAACGGTTTTCAATGACAATGAAAGAATATTTCAGTCCATTACTGCCGGTGCATCGGGTTATCTCTTAAAAAATACTTCGCCTGCGCGCATCCTTGAATCCATACGCGAAGCAGCTACAGGCGGAGCGCCCATGACGCCGAGCATTGCACATAAAATCCTCGAAGTTTTCCGGAGCAGAAAGCCTGCCTTACCGGCTAAAGAGCAATCACAGCTTAACGACAGGCAGAAAGAAATTCTCGAATGTATTTTCAACGGTATGAGTTATAAGCTCATTGCCGAGAAGCTTTTCATATCGGTTGACACCGTCCGCTACCATGTCAAAAACATTTATGAAATCCTGCATGTTCATTCACGTGATGAACTGATTTCAAAAGTCAAAGGAAAATCCTTTTTGAGCTTTTAAGAGCCTGTATAAATTTCTAAGCACTGGCATTCAGTTAAGGGTTCGACCACTCTGGGCAATGTCATTTAGTTAAGTTAAATGATTTATTCGTTGTCAATTTATGGAATTATTAGGCCCGTTAGGGACAGACTCTTTTTAACTTTTGGACTATACAAGAGCGCTAAGCCCCTTTAGGGGTGCACTCTTTAAACATGCAGCTTTTTTCGACAACGAAAGCACACTGTATTCACTTTCCAAATTACTTATTATCAAAAATTGAAATCGGTTATTTAAAAATATATCGTTCGTCAAAATCAACCTCAAAGAGTTGAAGAAACTTTTTGTACTCTTTTACAAAGGAGATTTTCTTATGATGTTCTTTTTGGTTTTGAATATATTTAATCACATTCATCAAATCGGATTTGCTATAAGAAAAGGCTCCATAACCTCCCTGCCAATGAAATTTATATTTCATAAATCCGCGTTTGTTTATCCACTTACTTGAATCA
>JANPNV010000161.1:0-18337 GCA_031427625.1 Bacteroidota bacterium | reverse complement strand
AAAAAAATTATTTTTCTCCCGTTCTATTAATCCTGAAGCAAATTCGCTACACGCTTCTATTTACAAAACAGCAAAGACTACATTCAATTCCCATAATACAGGCCAGCGCTCAGCCTGGGTTTCGTGCAACATCGACTTCTTGTTTGGCCGTTCCGGCCACAGGAAGTCTTAATTATTATCGGCATGTTTTATTCAGTGTAATTCGGGATTAATCTTCTGGCAATTTTCCATTCAACCATTCTGTTCTTGTGATATGAGATTTCCAAGATATTTTGCAAGTGTCAAAACCAAAACTCCACTCAACCCATTGTAGTTTTCCTTCCCTTTTATATAGCCCGCCTATCTTTACTTTTCGATTGTTGTCATCTATCTCATTCGTTCCAATCCTTTCTAAGCCTTTAATTATATCGTCAGGAAATGAAATAGTTGAAAAGTTTTTTAAGTCGTCCCCTACATTAATTTTAAACTCCTCGGAACTCACCCCTGTTAAGTGCATAGTTGTTCTGCCGATAATAATTGGTTCACTAATACCTTGTTCTGAAAAGTTTGCAAGTTTGCTCCAATCAAATACTATCTCCATTTCGTTATCTTGTCTAATGATTGCCTGAAATGATGAATCATGCAGTTCAAGACGTGACATGTCATTTGAGATTTCGGTTGTCATAAATTGCTCTGTCATTATTTATTTAATGCAAAATGGTTCAAGTTGGCACTCTGCCCAAATTGCCGATAACATCCTATATTTGAAAAATCACCATCTTAAAATTAATGATAGATCAACACCATTTTAGTAACAGCAGAATCATTAATAAATAACTTAATAAAATAAACTCCTGTTGCTATTGAAGATAATCCTGAAATTGAATATAAATTAGTTTTCCCTTCAGGAAGATTCCAGATTCGTAAAATTCGTCCGGTTCTGTCTGTCAATTCGATATATCCCTTCAAAATATCCGACGATTCTATTTTAATTTCGATAAAATCATTTGCAGGATTTGGATAAACTGATAAATACTTTTTATCTAAGTAATCACTCACTCCATTACAAATGTCAGCAACTACAATAACCGTGTTTGCCATTTGCACCGTGCAAGATGAATTGATCGTCGTTCCTACAACAGAATATTGTCCGCCGATTGTCTGAAGTCCAAATCCAAACGAACTATTTGAACCGAATGCTGAATTACCTATCGGATTATTATCAACGTAAAGTAGATAGGAAACTGAAGAATCAGAATTCATCATACCAACAGCAACTCCTGAATCACCTAAACAAAAATGACCACCACCGGTCAGATTAAATACATTTGGATAATTAACTTCGTTTTCAAAAACAGTTCCTGACATTGTCACTGAACAAGCATTAGCCGTATTTGTGGCCACTACATTATAGGTTCCAATCGTTACAGGATTGCCAATGTTTAGCTGCCCTCCTATTCCGCTCACAACACCACCCAATGGAAACCCTCCCATATAAAGTCGATAATTAATTCCTACTTGTGAACTATCCAGATAGATCAATTCACCAACGCTGCCGACACAAAAATTCCCACCACCATGCACGACGTATACATCAGGATTTGGTTTTATCGTAATGGTTGCTGCGCCAGACATTGATTGATTACATGATGAGTCTGAAGTTGCAATAATTGTATAAGTGCCGGAAGCCGTGATCGTAGAAAATGATATTGCACTTCCTGTTCCACTTAATGTTATCCCAGTATGGACGCCGGTATTAATAAGTTCATATGTTATTCCGTTTTGCGAACCTGATAAATTAACAAATGCACCTGCCGAACCACAAAAATATCCACCACCACTTGCATTATAGGAAGTCGGTGAAGGATTAACAATTAAGTCTGCAGTGTCTGTCATGTTTACAGAACATCCACCAGTAGCTGGACTTGCAACTACAGTATAACTTCCACTTGAAGTTTGATTAGGGAAATATAATGTTGAACCATTACCTGCTATTGACGATCCGGTTAATATTCCATTTCTATACAACTGATAACTGACATTAAGCTGGGAACTGACAAGTCCGACCGCAAGGCCACCAGTGCCTTGACAAAAACTTCCTCCACCAATAACATTGTATGCTAATGGAGTTGCAACAGAATTTACGTTCACGCTTCCTGTCATCGTTGCAGAACAAGCAAGCGAAGCATTCGTTGCTACAACTGTATATGCACCGATTGTCGTTTGTTGTCCGAATGATATAAAGTTTCCAGTGCCGGAGACTGGTGTACCAGCTGGATTTCCATTTATATATAACTGATAAGTTACACCTGTTTCCGAATCATCAAGATTCAATGTACGACCCGGATTTCCGATACAATAAGAACCTCCTCCGGTTACATTATAAACGACAGGAGAATAATTGACATTAATGACATCATAAGCTTTACATCCCACATTGTTACAATTACTAACATAGACTCCATAATTTCCGGAAGCAGACACTCGAATTCCACTACCTGATTCTCCGGTAGACCATGCATATGAATAACAATTGACTCCCGAAACCGGTGCCGATAATTGCATTGTCCCTCCATTACAAATTGATGTATCATTTCCAAGACTAAAATTTAAAATCGGCGACTGAATAGAAATTTGAATTGATGAAGTATCTGACCCGAATGAATTAGAAACGATAAGCGTCACAATATAATTTCCTGCAGTCAGAGTTATCGTTGGATTCCTTACCGTTGAAGTTGCCGGCGAAGCCCCAGGAATTGACCATTGCCATGCCGTAGGATTTCCACAACTATTGTCATGCAAGGTTGTAGAACCTACACATCCTGTGTAAATGCATCCCGAATTACAATCAGGAAAAAAATCAGCCCCAATTGATGCATCAGGAATTGAATTGCCTGATGAAGATAATACATTGACAGAATAGTCCTCTACTTCCCGAATTCCGCCTACGTTATTAAATAAAACGACTCTCAACCTGTTTAATCCTGAAATTGCAGGAATTGTAAATTGAAGCAGACTTGTTTGATAACCCGGAGTCAAACTGATTGCTCCAACCTTTTCACTGCCTTGATCAAAATTACCATCTTCATTAATATCGAAATAGGCATAAATAAAATTCCCTGTAGTTTTTGTTTTCGTTGTGACATTCAGATTTACAACATTACAAGCTGTTACATTTGCTAGCAAATTCGAGAAATAGCTATATACGGAACCGTCAAAACCTCCGGTTAACTGATTGTTGATAGTGCCTACCTGCACACCGTCAATATAATTACTATCTGTACCGGCATATTCCCAGTTATTGAAAAAATAATAATCATAATATGGATCCAATGTCGAAATCGTAAAGTCAGTTGTCTGACCTGAGGCATAATCTGTACATGCATTTATCGATGTAGCATTTGAGCTTCTTATTCTAAGCCTTAGTTTACCTTTAAAGCAATTTAGGGGAACTGTAAATATTATTGAATCCAATTGATTGGTTCCGGATGATATCTTTTCACCAAGTTTTTCTGTAATATTATTAAATGTAGAATCATTATTCCAATCAATCCATGCTGCACTTGTACTAACAGCGTTAGTCGAACCGGATGTTAAATAAAGCTTATATGTAAATCCGGCACGAAGAAAACAAGTAAATCTGTGAATGCTATCCTTGAAAAATCGATAGGATGTTGTTCCACCAAATGTTGAATCCAAACTATTTATCTTAACATGCGAAAGATCATATCCATTGACACCATTGGTTGGACTTGGAATGCAATAAATACTTTGTGCTTTAAAACTGAATAAATGCAATAAAAGCAGAATTAGAATAAGCGTTCTCATAATTTAAATAATTATCATTTTGATTAATAAAACAAACTAAATCCTTTTCCAACTCTTAAACAAAAGAATCAATAAATTTATCCTGTTTTCTTTAACCCAAATTTATCAATAATTAGATAAAACCCAAACAGAACAGGCTCTTCAGCGGCTTTACTTTCATAAATAACATAGAAAATAACCAATAATCAGTGCCTTAAAAATATAGAACACTTAAATACCATTAGGAAAAATCAACATTTCTAAATGACCTATTAAATTCAATTGCGCATTCTATTTAATAAGGGCGTACATTTAAATATAGATTCGAAAAATTTGATAATAATTTGTTCAGATTATTTAACTTAACAAAATCATATTAGATTTCATAAATCCCATTCCTTGATAAATATTATTAAAAAATAAAACAGGCGACCTCAAATAAAACGCGTCGAATAAAATATCATTCAACGAAATAATATCCGACTATTTCTGAATGATCAGTTTATTATTATAAATGTCGTCACTATCAGATGAAATATTAATATAATAGATTCCCGAAGACACTTCATTTAAATCTATATTGTCAATGAAATGATTTTCATCCATACTATTTTTTAATTCATAAACAATATGACCGAATAAATCAGTAATTCTTATATGAATTTCCTCACCTTGTTTTCCAAATAACTTAATAACCATTTTTCCATTACTCGGATTTGGTGAGCATACAGCGAAATGTGCATTGCCTGACACTTTTTTCAGATGAACGATATTTGAATATTCAAAATGCCCATTAAAATCAGTTTGTATAAGTCTGTAGTAGCCTTCGGCTAACGGACTATAATCTTCATAGTAATAAGAATGCTCAATAGTACTCGTTCCTGCACCTGATACCTTTCCGAGATCTGTAAAATCAATCCCATCTGATGATCGTTGAACAGTGAAATAACTATTGTTCACTTCGCTTGCTGTTATCCACTCAAGAACATTTGCACCATTTAAACTACGTCCGGTAAATGAAATTAAAGACACGGGTAATAAAGAAGGGGCTTGTCCTGTGCTAAAGAATCCAAATCCACTCAGACCTGTTCGCGAAGCGTTTGATACTGTACTTGCTGGAACACATACTCCCGGAAGAGACCAAGGCCCTGCACTGCTCGATGCTTGCATAACTGTCCAGAAGGATGCCGGTCCCTGATTGGAATAATTATTATTGTTTAATGTAACATTATAAGAACCTGAAGTTGGATTCGCTGATGGAGCCAAAGACCAATACCCATTGTCTAAAGCAGGCAATAAGCTATAATCTGAACTACTGACACAGTCGTTGGATATGGGCCCAATTGGTATTGATGGCCAGAAACTAAAATAGCTAAGGATATCAGTAATCAAAGTAGGTGTAGTAAAGGTTATTGATGCATTCTGAAATCCCTTCGCCACATGACCAACCGGAAAATTCCATGTCCCGGGCAAGCCGGTGATGTATCTTCTCAATCTTCCTTCAACGTAACTTCCATTATTTCCTCCATTCAATGCGAACGCTGAAGTAGCCTGAATAGCTACTTCAAATCCATTTGGTAAAATTTTTCCTGAGGTAAGCGTTAGTGCTCCCGCAGGACCGGTAATAAAATCATTCCCGGAAACTCTAACTGAATTTGCCGGTTTATTTATTATAGCATTATTTAATGTTAATACTCCTCCGGGCGAATAGGTCTGTAATCCACTTCCCTTGAATTCGATGGTTCCCCCTGTCAGATTTGTCATAGTAGTTGCTCCTGAAGCATTCTGAAGATTTCCGAAAAGTCCGATATAGCGCCCTGAAGTATTAAATACACTCGTACTATTTGATGTAGTCAAATCTCCTCCAATATCAATGCTGCTGCCTAAAATTACAGATCCACCTGTCTTTGTTACTGTCAGATTCCCGATTTTATTGCTGCTTGTTAATGCTCCGCTTATGTTTTGAACAGTAGCGCCATTATTAAATAATAAAGTTGAAGTAGGAGATATAATTAATGTTCCATCATTTGAGAAATCACCGCATACACTTAATGTTACACCCGGATCAACAGTTAACGTTGCACCCGAGCCAATAGTGATGTTCCTTACGTTTGTATTTGAAGATATTCTCGGAGAAACAGATGTAGCCGGAATATTAACATCAACTGCACAGGTAGGCGTTGTACAATTATTTGCCCAGTTATTTATTTGTGACCACATATTATTACCGGCTCCTGTCCACACAGTCGTCGCTACTGAACCTGTACATTGTATAGTAGCCGCCCATCCAGAAAAGTTATTTGAATTATTCGAAGTGAAACGAACAGTAATACTACCTGTGATACTAGACGCAGTAACAGTTCCAGGGCTCGTAACGCCAGAATAAGTTCCTATAAGTGGTGATGATGTATTCGGCCCATCATATATATAGAGAAAATCCTTAGCTGCTTCCGTTTGAAATGCAGTAAAGACTAATCTTACGAATTGACCGGATGTCGGATAAAAGGTCATCGTAGAATTTTCATTAACCGTATAATTTCCGGATCCTCCACCTGAATCGTAAAATGTACCTGAACAGGAATGACCAATGGCATTGTTTGATATCGGAAAGCATCCTGAATTAATACAGGCATCTGAAGAACAACTAAATGTTCCTGTCCATCCGGCTAGTGGTGAAGCTGCATTTGAAGAAATGAATACAAACGTCAAAGCACCGGCAGAATTTGTGGCTGTCATGGTACACGGCGTGCTGCTTCCAGTATATACTCCTATCAATGGCGCCGAAGATGTAATTCCATCATATATATAGAGATAATCAGAAAAAGCACGTGTTACACATGATGAAAAAGTAATCGTCAGAAAAGCTCCTTGCGTTGCCGGATAAAATGTCATCGTCTTCGATTCATTATTAACATAATTTGAAGGAGAACCTCCACTGTCGTAAAATGTACCGCCGCAAACTGTATCCACTGCATTATTCGTCATCGGAAAATTTGTCGCCGAACTTCCCGGTGATGCAGAACAAGAAATTGTTGCAACCCAACCTGCAGGAGTTACTGTATTGTTTGAAACAAATACAATTGTCAGGCAGCCGGAAGAATTTCGGGCTGTAATCGTTCCGGGCGAACTTTGATTGTGATAAATAGCTATCAATGGAGAAGAAACATTTGGCCCGTCAAAAATATATACAAGATCATTTATTGCTTCGGTTATAAATGCAGAAAAATTGAGTTGAACATATTGTCCCGCTGTCGCTGGATAAAATCTGGCAGTATCACTTGCATTCGAATTATAATTTCCCGTACCTCCTGCATCATAAAATGTTCCACCGCAAGTTGTAATAACAGAATTATTAGACATAAGATAAACTCCATCCGAAGTTCCGGGTGTACCCGAACAAGATAAAGTTGCCACCCATCCCGAATTCACCGTAGATGCATTCGATGTAAATACGAACGTAAGACAACCTGAGGCATTCCTTGCTGCAATATTATTTGGTGATGTAGCTCCTGAATAAATTCCTATTAACGGTGATGACGATGAAGGCCCATCATATATATAAAACAAATCCAGAAATGACTGAGTTGCAAATGCGGTAAAAGAAACTTTCAAAAAAGAACCGGGTGTTGCCGGGTAAAATGTCATAGTAGTATTTTCATTATTTGAATAATTACTTGCTCCATTCGCATCGTAAAAAGTTCCACCACATACAGTATCGACGGCAGAGTTTGTCATAGGATATACCCCTGTCGATGACCCGGGAGATGCCGAACAACTCAACTGAGCTACCCAACCTAAATTTTGTGAAGTTGCATTGGAAGTAAACAAAAAAGTCAGACACCCCGCAGGATTTCTTGCTCCAATAGTTCCCGGACTTGTAAGACCAGAATAAATCCCGATCAGCGGTGATGAAGTATTTGGTCCATCATAAATATAAAACAAGTCCAATGAAGCCTGAATATTGAAAGCAGAAAATGTAACGGACATATATTGACCGGCGGTTGACGGATAAAATGTCATCGCACTATTCTCGTTTGCATTATAATTATTTCCATTTCCTCCTGAGTCATAAAATCTCCCACCACAAACTGTATCTACAGCATTATTTGTTATTGGGTACGTACCTGAATTAGTTCCCGCTGTAAATGAGCATGACAATGCAGCAATCCATCCCGTCGTTTGACCCGACGGACTTGAAGTAAAGACAAATGTCAGGCAACCTGCAGGATTTCGGGCCACAATAGTATCGGGCGAAGTCGACCCGGAATATCTGGCAACTAAGGGAGAGGACGTATTTGGTCCATCGTATATGAATAAAAAGTCGCTGTTGTTTCCGGTTGCAAAGAGGGAGAAAATAACACTCATATAGCTGCCAGGTGTAGCCGGATAAAATGTCATCGTTTTATTTTCGTTTACAAAATAATTTGCACCCGATCCACCTGCATCATAAAAATTTGCTGAACAAATTGTGTCTACAGCTGCATCAGTCATAAGGAAATTTCCAGTTGATACACGAGTAGCTGAACAGGAAAGGACAGCTGCCCAGCCTGCAAGCTGACCGCTGGCATTAGATGTAAATCGAAATGTCAATCCGCCTGTCGAATTCCTCGCACCAATTATCCCTGGTCCAGTAGATCCACTATATATACCCATTAATGGTGAGGAAGTATTTGGGCCATCATAAACATATAACAAATCTGAATTTGCACTTGTCGCCAAGCTTGTGAAATTTATGCTAACATATTGCCCGGGCGTTGCCGGATTAATCGTCATTGTAAGATTTTCATTAGCTCCGTAATTTGATCCGCTTCCACCGCTATCATAAAAATTTCCACCGCATGTGGAAATAGTAGAATTTGACATATTATAATTCACTCCTAATACATCACCATTTGGCAACATATTTAAGACAAAAAGAATATTTAAAAAAAATAATATCTTTTGCATAAAAAAATGAATGCTAATTCACTTACAGATAGATGTTCAATATGCTATTGAATCAGGTGTCAGTGTAAGTAAATTACATTCAAATCTATCAGTTATGTGAATTTTCCTTTTCATTTTTTACTTAAAAAAGCCAATTTATTTACTTCATCCCGCTGTTTCAGATTACAATTGAGCAAGTGGTTCTGTTATTAGTGGGTTTATGATTTATTTCACTAAATAATTCAAGTCAGAAGTGGCGTCAATAAAGAGATTTGTCATAGAAAATATTTCGAAACCTGTTTATTTTTATTTAAGCCTCATATGTTTGAAATAAAAACTTTCAAAAGAACATTTTGAACTATTTATTACAGTTTTTGGAAAAATCATTTTCCGTTAGCCATCTTACTTTTCGGAGTGTTTTTTAAATATCCCTCATTAAATCTGATTAAACCTTACACTTTTCAATAACTACCTACTCTCAGGTATAATAGAAAAAAAACAGGAACCTTACTTTAATACAAAAAAACCGGGCTTACCTTTATATATTATACCTGCTGATGAAGGAACATCTAATACATACTGAGTCCATGAAAATGCTTGAATCTTTTGCTGACGATATTTTTGCAATCGCAGCAGCTTTGCTCGTAGTGGAAATTAGGATCCCTGATATTGCAGGCATTTCTTCTCATCAATTGTTATAAGCAATTTACCAAATCACCCCATTTCTGATTTCATTTATTTTAAGCTTCCTGAACTCTCTCCTTGATCTATGCTAATCATGACAACATCGGAAAAACTATTGTTCAATTTAATTCGCGCCTCATCTATATCAACACCCTGTTTTTATTGATGATCGCATTTCCCACTTTTACTACTGCATTCGTTAGCAATTACCAGTTTAATACCATTTCAGAAACAGTTTACGAAATCGTACCTTTTTTAACGGCTTTCATTTCATCAATCATGTATTATTACATCGCATTTAAAAGTAAATTGATGAATTCAAAAATCACATTAACTTTAAGAAGAAAAATCTGGAATCGTATCCTTTCGGGCCCGCTATATTCGCATTAGCAATCATGCTGGGCTTTTTCAACGTACTAATTCCAATTTGCATTTATGTTATAACACCTGTTCTTTTCCTCCTTACGCCGGGAATTGAATTCGAGGAAAGTTAATCAGTTATTGATATTTGTTTTCTCTTCACTAACTTGGCATTCAAAATCGACAAAGATCTTCCCACTATATGGCCTTAATTAAAACCAGTTTGTTTTTATTTCTCCTAATTATTCTGTTTGCCTGTAATAACGCAGATAATAAAATTGAAAATCTAAACTTAACAAAAACATTTCTGAAATTTAATGATGCCGATACTTTTCGGATCGACTGGTCAAAGGAAAATAAACTAATTGTTCATAGTATCTCTGAGCCCGATAACTTACATCCTACTAATGGCAATTCTACTCCACGATTGGAAGTGTTGTTGTATACACAGAGAACATTACTGAATATAGACTATGAAAAGCAAAAAATTGTTCCGGGAATTGTTCGAACATTGCCGGAAGTATCTTCAGACGGACTCCGCTACTCTTATAAATTACGAAGTAATATTACATGGGACGATAATAGCCCGCTAACGAGCGAAGACATCGTCTTTACCGCCAAAGCATTTAAATGCCCCCTTACCAATGATCCTTCAGTAAGACTCTATTGGGAAAATGTTGAAAACATAATTACTGACGATTCAGATCAGCTATCCTTTACTATCGTAATGAAAAAAAGGCATATGACTAATATTTCTTTTCTAACAGGATTTTCGATTATGCAACGCGTGAAAATGGATCCTCAAAACATTCTGTCTCATTATTCGCTCAATCAATTCGGTGATATATTATTTCATGCTGGCGAACATCCTGATCTAATTAAATGGGCAAACGAATTTAACGACGATAAATATGGCCGGAATCCAGAATTTATGAATGGCCTCGGCATGTACAAAGTTACTGAGTGGGCAAGTGGACAATATATTACTCTTACAAAGAAAAAAAACCACTGGACAAATCAGTCGACTGATTATCATGAAAAATCCTACCCTGAAACTATCATCTATAAAATTACCAAAGACGAATCTGCGCAGCTTTTTGAATTTAAATCGCAAAAAATTGATGTTTCTACAAATCTATCATCCTCTGCTTTCCTTAGACTTAACACGGATAACAGCATCATTCAAAACTATAATATGGCAATGCTTCCTACTTATAGTTTTACATATGTATGTATTAATGAAAAACCGGATTCATCAAAAAGAAAAAAACTTTTTACAGATACAAATGTCAGACATGCGTTAAGATTAATTACCCCGGTAGATAAACTGATTAAGCTAATTTATGGCCCGTATAGCTCGTCCTGTAAACGAATGACTGCAAATGTTTCGCCGTTAAAGACAGATTATAATCATAACCTTGAACAAATAAAATTTGATCTCCCTGCCGCCGAAGCCCTTTTAAAAAAAGCAGGCTGGATCGATTCAGATAACAATGGAATAGTAGATAAAACCATCGATGGAGTAAAAACAGATTTTATTGCCGACTTAAATTACCTCTCCTCTTCATCAGATTGGCGAGATATGGCAACAGTCATCGCAGAAGAATATGCAAAAGCAGGTATTAAAATTATACCTGTCGGTATGGACTTGAAACTATTTATTGAAAAAGCAAAGGCACACGACTTTGATTTAATACTGGGGAGCTGGGGAGGTAGTGGACAAGCTGAAGATTACTCTCAACTTTTCCATACATCATCCTGGACCAATCATGGATCAAATTATCCTGGATTCGGAGATAAGTCTACAGATGGCCTTATTGATTCAATCAACAATGAAATAAATGACTCACTTCATATCCTGCTTAGTCATAAATTACAGCAAAAAATCTTTGACGACTGTCCTTATGTTTTTCTTTATTCAAGCATGAGACGCAACATCATTCATAAACGGTTTGGAAACCAGTTGATCTTTGCTGACAGACCCGGTATCCTTAATAACATGCTTCATATTTTGTCGATAAACAAAGGGATAACTATATCCGACGAAGTTTCGCCGTAATTGCAGTTGTATTATATTTGACTGATGCGGATTTATCTTTTCAAACGGATACTATATATAATTCCAACTCTGCTTTTTGTTATCCTTCTTTCATTTGTTCTTCTCCACTACTCTCCCGGAGATCCTGTCGAACGAATCCTCGCCGGCCAGGTAACCGACAATGAATCATTGCCAACTCCTTCAAATATCAGACTGAAGGATGAAATAAGAACAAAGCTGGGGTTAAAACTGCCTCTTTTTTATTTTTCAATGTCCGATATGTGGGAAAGGAAATCACTATCCAATATTTCTCCCGCTGAATGGGAGAAATACATTCCAGTCATTAATTTTTATTCACAAAATCAATTTCAAAGATGGCTCCTTGGCGATGGGAATAATTCAAAAGGAATAATTCGCGGAGACTTTGGCAAATCGTGGATCACCCATCAAGATGTATCGGCTATAATCCGGTCACGTATCGGCTGGTCACTTTTCTTTACGATTATCCCTGTATTTTTAGCATACCTTATTAGCATCCCCGTCGGATTAAAAACTGCAGCAAATCCCGGTTCACGATTCGACAACTTCACAAAAATACTTTTCAACGTTTTTTATTCTCTTCCTGCATTTTGGGTTGCAACACTCCTCATGCTTACATTCTGCAACCCTGATATGTTTAATATACTTCCGCCCTCTGGAGTAGGCCCGATTGGTGGATTCAATGACACAGACTCTTTCATTCATAAAATTATTCATACAATACCGTATATGGTTTTACCAACCATTTGCTTTACCTATAGTTCATTTGCATTTTTATCGGGAAGCATAAAATTGTCAGTAACCGAAGTACTCCGGGAAGATTATATACGAACTGCAAGAGCCAAGGGAGTTGACGAAAAAATAATTATTAAGAAACATGCCTTCAGAAATGCTCTACTACCGATGATTACTATATTTTCACATGTATTTCCTTATGCAATCGGTGGCTCTGTCATTCTGGAAACAATTTTTGACATTCCGGGAATGGGACTTGCAATTTATCAAAGCATTAATTCACAAGATTATCCTGTTATCATTTCAATATTTATGATTACTGGTTTAATTACAATGCTTGGATTTTTACTGACCGACATACTTTATGCATTCGCTGATCCACGGATATCTTATCATTCCAAAAAAATCAAGGCATGAAAAGAAAAAAGCATAAATCAGGATTAACAAAAATATTCTATGGAATTATAATCGCATTTATTGGCCTTGCAATTTTCGCTCCCATCATTGCCAATGAGAAACCAATCTATCTGTCACTAAACGGGCAATCATACTTCCCTGCTTTTTCTGATGCGCCATACATTACAGTTATAGAAAATGGTGAAACAAAAAAAATAAGAACAAACGGATTAGACTGGAAAAATCTTATTGCTGATAAAATAGTCTTCGCTCCCGTTTGCTGGTCACCCGAAAAAAGCGATTTAATTAATTCGTATGTCTCACCATTTGGCAGCCAGAAAATATTAAGCAACGGAAAAGAAATTATTGCACCTTTTAAGTTTCGTCATTTACTTGGAACGGGGAAAACAGGCAATGACGTACTGTCCAGCCTCATTCACGGCACAAGAACATCATTGTCTATCGGTTTTTTCGCAATGACTATTGCCTTATTAATTGGATTAATACTTGGAATTTCCGCGGGTTATTTCGGTGATGAAAAATTAAGAATTCGAAAAGGAAGTTTCATATTAATCCTGATATTAATCATCCCTGCTTTTTTCTATTCCTTTTATCTACGAAAAGATATTATCACAAATTCTTTTAATCAATCATTGCTTTCAGGTTTTGTCCAATTATTTATTAGCAAAATATTTTTTCTAAGCATCTTGGCTGGTCCGATTTTTCTGAAATTCTCATTCATCCCCATTCTTGAAAAAAGAATTGCTGTCCCTCTCGACTCAATGCTATCACGATTAATAGAAATCTTTTTATCCATTCCACGACTAATTCTAATATTAACTTTGGCCGCCATTATCAGACCCTCAGTCATTTCAATTATACTCGTAATTGGTCTTACATCCTGGACTGAAGTTGCCAGAATAATTCGTGCACAGGTACTTCAGATAAGGGAATCCAATTTTATTTCTTCTTCAAGAGCAATTGGCTGTAAACCATGGCGGACAATAATTCACCATCTCCTCCCGAATACCTTTTCCCAAGTAGGAATATTATGGACTTATGGAATTGCATCAGCAATCCTTATTGAAACAGGTCTGTCATTTCTTGGCATTGGTGTTCCAACAGGTACAGCCACTTGGGGCAAACTTATGTATGAAGCCAGAGAAAGTTATCAGTCCTGGTGGCTTGTTATCTTTGCCGGAGGCGCCTTATTCGCCTTACTATTCTCCCTATTTAATATTGCTAATTCATTGAAAAACAGGAAGCGTTTTTTATCTGCTTTTTAACAAAATTTTAACCGCTTAATTCATTTATACTTAATTGAAATTTTAATAAAATTGCATCCGAATTTTATTTTTATCATACCTAATTAATGCATATCATTAACCCTGCAACCATATTATTATGCATGTAATCAGGAATTTAACAAACATAATCTACTAAACTGATGGACATTAGAGAAATTAATGAACGTATCCAGCAAGAATCAGCATTTGTTGATTTGCTGACAATGGAACTTGGGAAAGTTATCATTGGTCAGAAATACATGACAGAGCGATTGCTTATTGGATTGCTTGCCAATGGACACATCCTTCTTGAAGGTGTTCCTGGCTTGGCAAAAACACTTGCAATTAAATCAATGGCATCTTCCATTGATGCCAAATTCTCACGAATTCAATTTACACCTGACTTGCTTCCTGCTGATTTAGTTGGAACCATGATTTACAATCAGAAGCAGGAATCATTCACGGTTCGGCAAGGTCCCATTTTCGCAAACCTTATTCTTGCCGACGAAATTAACCGTGCTCCGGCGAAAGTACAAAGTGCATTGCTCGAAGCTATGCAGGAACGGCAGGTGACAATTGGTGATTCAACTTTTAAACTTCCTGAACCTTTTTTGGTAATGGCCACTCAGAATCCAATTGAACAGGAAGGAACATATCCTCTCCCTGAAGCACAGGTCGATCGTTTTATGCTGAAGATCGTAATTGGCTATCCAAATAAGGAAGAAGAAAAATTAATTATCCGTCAGAATATATCTAATGATCAAATTAAAATAAATCCAATCATTCAGACCGCTGATATTATTAAAGCAAGATCAATGGTAAGGGAAGTTTATATGGATGAAAAAATTGAAAAATATATTGTCGATATCGTTTTTGCCAGCCGAAACCCTCGTGATTATAATCTCTCAAGACTGGATCAATTGATCAGCTATGGTGGATCTCCTCGCGCTAGTATCAGCCTTGCCCTGGCAGCGAAAGCTTATGCATTTATAAAGCGCCGTGGTTATGTTATCCCCGAAGATATTCGCGCTATCTGCCACGATGTATTACGACATAGAATCGGAATCACCTATGAAGCCGAAGCTGAAAATGTGACAAGCGAAACAATTATCAATGAAATCCTGAATGCTGTTGAAGTTCCATAGTATTTCTTATTTGATTTTGAAAAATTCAGAAATAAAAAAATGGAAACTCAGGAACTGATAAAAAAGGTAAGGAAGATTGAGATAAAGACAAGAGGACTTTCATCTCACATTTTTTCTGGCGAATATCACAGTGCTTTCAAAGGCCGCGGAATGGCATTCAGTGAAGTACGTGAATATACAGCCGGCGACGACATCCGTGCTATTGACTGGAATGTTACGGCACGTTTTGGCCATCCTTTCGTGAAAGTCTTTGAAGAAGAAAGAGAACTCACCGTCATGCTTCTTGTTGATGTAAGCGCATCAGGATCCTTTGGAACAAAAACTCAATTGAAAAAAGATCTGATGACTGAGTTATGTGCTGTACTTTCATTCTCAGCAATACAGAATAACGATAAGATCGGACTCGTCTTTTTCAGCGACAAAATTGAAAAATTTATTCCCCCGAAAAAGGGAAGGTCTCACATTCTAAGAATAATTCGCGAACTAATAAATTTCGAACCCAAAAATTCAAAGACAGACATTGGCGAAGCGCTGAGATATATCACAAATGTTATCAAGAAAAAATCAATCTGCTTCGTCATCTCCGATTTTCAAGATGATCGTTTTGAACAAGCAATGAAACTTGCCAATAAAAAACACGATGTAGTTGCGCTGCAGATTTACGATATCAGAGAAACAGAATTACCAGATACAGGACTTATAAGATTGATGGACGCTGAAACCGGTGAACAACTGCTCGTAGATACCGGCTCTAAAAGCAACAGAGACACCTTCAGTAAAAACTGGGTAAAAAATGACAAAAAAATTCAGGATATGTTCTCAAGAAGCGGCGTTGATAAAGCAAAGATTCATACCGATCAGTCATATGTTAAACCATTAATGTTCCTGTTTAAAAAAAGGGGGACTAAAAAATAATGACATCAGGAATAAATAGTAAACCAGCGACAAATATCTGCAAATTGCCTTCATTTGCTATTAGCAGAATCATGTTCGCTCTAATTTTTCTTTTAGCCATTGGCAACAACATCTATTCTGCTCCATCAATAATTAGTGCGAAAACAGACACGAATAATATACGCATCGGGGAACAGTTTCATCTAAACTTCTTTGCAACGATTTCTAAAGGCTCAAGCGTTACATTTCCATTTCTGACAGACACCTTTAATCATTTTGAAGTTGTAAAAAAAGATGTTGTTGATACTCTTATCAGCAAAGATTCAAAAGAACTAACATTAAAACAGCAACTCACACTGACATCGTTTGATTCCGGATATTTCGTAATTCCTCCTTTCACATTTGTCGTAAAAGAAGGTGGAAAAACCGACACCGTCATTTCTGAGGCAATCCTGATTAGTGTGACAACGATACCTGTCGATACAACAAAATCGATCAGGGCAATTAAAAATATTATTGAAGTTCCTTTCCCATGGCTTGATTACCTTCTTATTGTTATCGCTGCAGCAATTGTGATTACTATTGTGCTATACATTATAAGAAGGATGAATAAAAATAAATTCATTATCGGTCCACAGGCAAAACCACAACTCCTTCCACATGAAATCGCTCTTATTCGTCTGAAAGAAATAGAAGAAGAAAAACTCTGGCAACAAGGTTACACTAAAAAATATTACAGTGAAGTCCCTGATGTTCTCAGACAATACCTGGAAAGACGATTTGAGATTAATGCAATGGAACAGACTACAGATGAAATATTGCAGCAACTGAGAAAAGTGAATATCGATGATGAAAACAAAGAGAAACTTTCGTTTATTCTCAGACTGGCAGACATGGTCAAGTTTGCCAAAGGTCAACCTTTACCCTTTGAAAATGAAAAGACACTTTCGAATGCTTACGATTTTATTAATACGACCCGGCCAGTGATAAAAACAGATTTCGAAAAAGAGGAGGCTGTGAAATGATTCAGGGAATAACATTTGCAAACCCGCAATTTTTCTGGCTTCTATTGCTCATTCCGGCAATGGCAGCATTTTATTTTTTCTACCTCAGAAAAAAAACTTCAACGATAAAATTTTCGGGGCTTAACACATTTAAAGGTATTCGTCCAACATTCAGGCAACGTCTTCATTTAATGCCGATGATACTGAAATTACTTGCATTTGCTGTTGCTGTTGTTGCTTTGGCAAGACCACAATCTACATCGAGCGGACAAAATGTAACAACGGAAGGAATTGATATAATCATGACTCTTGATATCTCAAGTAGTATGCTTGCAGAAGATTTGAAGCCAAACAGGATTGAGGCTGCAAAAAAAGTAGCAGAAGCTTTTATCGACAGCCGACCTAATGACAGAATTGGCCTCGTAGTATTCGGTGGAGAGAGTTTTACCCAATGTCCGTTAACAACTGATCATGCCGTACTAAAAAATCTTCTTACTACTATACAGTCGGGACTTCTCGCCGATGGAACAGCTATCGGGGAAGGACTTGCCACATCTGTAAACCGTATACGCAAGAGTACCGCAAAAAGCAAGGTAATTATTCTTCTTACCGATGGCGTTAACAATGTGGGTGCGATTGCACCAGAAACTGCGGGTGAAATTGCAAAAACATTCGGCATACGCGTATATACAATCGGTGTGGGTACAAGAGGAATGGCGCCATACCCCTTTAAGACACCATTCGGAATTCAATATCAGAACATGGAAGTCCAAATTGATGAAGATGTCCTTCAGAAAATTGCTACAGAAACCGATGGAAAATATTTTAGAGCAACTAATACATCAAAACTAAAAGAGATTTATGAGTCAATCGATAAACTTGAAAAAACAAAAATCGCAGTAACCGAATTTAAAAACCATACGGAGGAATTCTATCCTTTTGCGCTTTTCGCACTATTACTTCTTTGCGCAGATGTAATTCTACGTTTCACCTTATTTAAAAACATACCCTGATGTTCCGATTCGCTCATCCTGAATATCTATA
>JANPNV010000160.1:0-11778 GCA_031427625.1 Bacteroidota bacterium | reverse complement strand
TGCCTGCTACATATAACTTTACAACTGCAGCCACTCAGGCATTCGGAGGTAATATGGTCGATGTAAATAGTGAGTCGATATTCTCAATGTATACAGGAGATGATAATCAGGATGATTTTATTGACATCTTCGATTTCCCGGCTTATGATCGTGACAATCAGAATTTCGTAGCATTTGAATACAAGGCAACAGACTTTAATGGTGACGGATTTGTCGACATCTTTGATTTCCCTGTTTATGAATTAAATAACCAGAACTTGGTATCTGCAAAAACTCCGTTGCAATAGAATTTAAATATGAAAGCGGCAGAGTTTATCTCTGCCGCTTTTTTTGTGCGCCAAAGGCACGAAAAATCACTAATGGCTGAAAACACCATTCACAATTACGTAATACCATTACTTAGTAAGTATTAGTCCAAATATTGCACGAGCGGATATAATCAAACATACAGATACTTTTCACCTCCTTATTTGTGAGGATGGCAACTTGGTTATCGATGAACTCACTGATATTGTCAAGGGTTTTGTGAAGTTTACCAGAAAAAGCTCTTTTCATTTTCCACCATATTTTTTCTGCCGGATTTAATTCGGGAGAATAAGGTGGTATAAATAGCAAGGCTATATTCAAAGGAATGATCAATCTTTCAGCTTTATGAAAAGCGCCATTATCAAGTAATAGTATTTTAAATTCATCCGGAGACTTTTGGGAGAACTCATTTAAAAAAATCTGAAAAGTATCCGTATTGCAATGAGGCAATTCCAGTTCAAAATGATCACCAGTGATTGGGGAGAATGCACCGAACAAATAAAGCGACTCAAACACTTGCTGAAACAGACAGATCGGTTTGATGCCTTTGGCAGTTAAACCCTTTCCGTTTCTGATAAACAATCCAAACCGGCTTTCGTCCTGACAATAAAGATTTATTTTTTTGAACTCTTTCCCTTTTTCCCAGAGGATTTCCTGGCAAGCTTGTTCGAAGTTTTTTTAAAAGCCTCTACGGCCTGAACATCTTTCTTTATATGGGTTTTCCTTGCTACTTTAATTTTAGCCTCAAACTTTCTAACGACAAATCCATGAAAGGTTTTATAGTTTATATCTGTTTTAAAAGTCTTGTTAAACCAATCTAATAATTCGATAAAACCAACCATACCATTCTCTGGATTGTTTAATTTTTCTTTGATTGCTTGTTCCTGCTCCTCATTAATTTTGCTTGGCTTATATCCAATATTAGAATGAGACATAAGAAGTTCGATGCCTCCTTGAATATATATACTTCTCCAGGTTTGAACGCTATTGTTATTAACTCCGATTTCATCAGCCACAACACGTTTGGAAATCCCTATTTCCTGATTTTGCTTAAATAAAAGCAACGCCCGAAGTCTTTTTGCAATCATGGCCGGACTACTTTTCATCAGCTTTTTAAGTTCGCTTTCGCTTTCTTTTATTTTAAATGTTTTAGGTGATGACATACTTGTTTTGTTTTTCTCAAATATAACCTATTATATTTTAGTCCAATGATAATAAAAAAATAGTTATCAACAATATTGGGCTAATATATAATAGGTCTTGGTATAACTTAATGAAAATATTTTTACTCAACAAATTGGAATTCTTCATACTTCCGATTTTACTCTGACAAAAATCCATTTACATAATGAGTTATTCCGGTTACTCATCCAATAAATCTGATTACTCATTTCCATTTACCGCTGATATTTTTTGATAGTAAGTTTGATTAAGTAAATTTTAAATATTCTTTATATTTTAAATCAAAAACCATGAAAAATGAAAAAATTAACCCCGCCCAAAAACTATTGGATTTATCTCTTGGATTTATTCTTCTAATTTCATTCTTCTTGCTGAATGGATGCCAGAAAGATGAGACACCGTACGTTAATAATGGTGATGTAACTACGACAAATGACATGCAAAATGCGAGAGTTTCAAAAAATAATAACGAAGGACCTTTTGCTTTGTTGCTGATAAATCATTCAGCTGCCAGAACAAACCTTCCTGATTATAGTGTTACTGTAATGTCTGACGGAGCAATTATTTTCAACGGAAGAAGAAACACAAGATTCATTGGCACTCATAAATATTCTGCATCGAGTAGTTTGATTGATGCTTTGACAAGAATATATGTGAAAAATCGTTTTTCCGAAATCGAAGAACTTCCATTTATTTTTGATCTTCCAAGTAATTCAACGTCCTTTAGAATGGATGCAAACAGCGAAATTATTACCCGTTTGGATTACAACAATCCTGCTTCAAATAAACTAATTAATTTACGCATAAAAACTGAAGAACTTTTAAAGATTTCTCATTTGGTTTCTAAGGATCGTAACTGGAATGATATTACCCTCTTAAAGACTCCAGCTATTGATTAATTAATTTCCTTTTCAGGAAAAGAGAGGCCGTTCTAATAGACGGCCTCTCTTAGTTTTGTTGACCATTCAACTTGTACTGAATAGAAACCTTATTCTGCATGCATTGAATGAAATACTTTTTTATAATAAGTATGATGCAATTAAACTTCTTTCTTGTTTCGCAATTTTTATATAATACTAATTATAATCCATTTTAATTTAAACTTTAAAACATTTTTTTGCTATAACAAATAAGACTCATTTTGACAAATGAATTCTAAAAAATCACAGAAGCTATTTCTTAATTACAATTCGTAAATAAATTTCTTGTAGTATCATAAAATATTTCGTACATTATCATTCATCTAATTTTTAATCATTTAAAAAACAAATAAATGGAAAATCTCATAAAAATGGTATCCGAAAAAACCGGAATTTCAGAAACACAAGCTAAGACAGCAGTTGAAACAGTTGTTTCATTTCTAAAAGATAAAATGCCAGCAGGAATCGGCGGACAAGTTGAAACATTCATTAAAGGCGGAGGATCTGTGGGAAGTATTGCAGGCAATGTAACCGACAAAATTGATGGAATGTTCGGCAAATAGTTTTTAAAAATCGAGGCGTCATACAAAGTTGCCTCGATTTTTAATGTTTTTTTTCGACTTTTTTATGCTGTTTTCCTAAAATTATCTCAGTCTGACCTAAATTAAGATCGGTTGATGAACTTGACTAAAAACTTGATTTATATGCTTGTTTTTAGATGATTCTGACTATCTTTGGTGAAACACTAATTTACTCGTGAGAAAAATAATTGCTATTGTAATTTGTATGCTCTATCTGATACCTGCAATTGGGTTCAGTATGAATCTACATAAATGTGGCAAGAAAATAAAAGTAGTTTCTCTAAATTCATCACATGAAAACAAATGCCCATGCGGAACCGAAATGCCTTTCGATTGTTGTAAGGATATACATGTATGCGTAAAAATCATTGACGCACAGAAAGAATCTAAGCAAATTTCAGTTCAGCATTCAACAAATTTTAAGAGTCAGAATATTCCAGTTATCCTCTCTATCGGAAAACCTTCATCACAAGTTGATGCTTTTAATTTTGCCAATTATCATGCTCCGCCATTTAAGAATAAACTACCCGTTTATTTAGCGAATAATATTTTCCGTATTTGATTTTAAATTTGCGATTGTATGGCTGTGTTCATAATTATACACGGCTGGAAATAATTATACTATAAACTCATAAAATAAAATAAACAAAATCATGAAAAAACTAATCTACACTTTAATTGCCTTTACCATCATCGCATCAACATCGAATGCACAAACAACTGCCATGGATTTTACTAAGAACGATTGCCATGGAACTCCGCACAATTTATTTACTGAACTCGATGCAGGAAATGTAATCATCCTTGAATTTGTTATGAATTGCAGTTCTTGTATTGCTGCCGGACATGCCATCGAAACAATGATGACTGATCTGGATATGCAATATCCTGGCACTGTCAGATTATATCAGATTGCCTATGATAATTCAATGACTTGTACGACAATGAATCAATTCGCAACAGCCAATAACTTTAGCAGCACTACATTCGATCAAGGTGCAGCTTTGGTTGCCTATTACGGCGGATTCGGAATGCCAACAATTGCCATCGTTGCCGGTGCTGCTCACGATGTAATTTATGGAAATGTCGGTTTCGCTCCTGCTGATACAGGACATGCCGGTACTGCAATAAGAAGCTTCCTAAATACACTTTCTACACAAGAGCTTCCTTCATCTGTAGCATCATTCACTTCCTTTCCAAATCCGGCGAATGACATCATCACTGTTCGTTTGAACCTAAAAAACACTTCAACAGTAAATCTTCAGATTGTTGACATAACAGGAAAACTTGTTATGGAAATATCAACAGAAGACAGGAACTCCGGAATCTTCGAAAAACAAATTGAGGTTTCTTCTTTAACAAATGGAAATTATTTCCTTAAAGCAGTTGTAGATGGTAAACCAGCTTATTCTAAAATAAATATTGCCCGATAATGTTCAACAAATTAATAAATACCCTAAAAGTAACGGCCGTTTTTACTGCCGTTACTTTTTTTTCTCTTGCCCAAAATCCACTCTTCATTCCACCCGTTCTTACCGGAACTACATTTAATCTAAATGTACAGGCAGACTCCACAGAATTTTTTTCTGGACATAAAACACCTACCTACGGTGTAAACGGAAACATACTTGCACCAACGTTAATCTTAAACAATGGTGACAATATCACTCTTAACGTTACAAATAATTTAACCACAACTACAACAATGCATTGGCATGGACTACATGTCCCTGCAATGGACGATGGAGGTCCTCACCATGTAATATTGCCGGGAAATACATGGTCGCCATCATTTACTGTAATGAACGATGCTGCAACATATTGGTATCATCCTCATGGAGAAAACAAAACGGATATTCAGGTAACCAAAGGTCTTGCGGGAATGATTATTATCAGAGATAGTATTGAATCGGCAATAACTCTTCCACGAACTTATGGCATCGACGATTTTCCGTTAATCATACAGACTAAATGTTTCGATGTTTTATATCAAACAGCTATTGCAACGGTATTCGATACCGTTCCAATGATTAATGCAACCATCAATCCATTTCTAGATGCCCCGGCGCAGGTCGTAAGATTACGACTACTGAATGGATCATCGGATAGAAGTTACCTTTTCGGATTTTCAAATAATCAGAACTTTAATCTTATTACAACAGATGGCGGTCTTCTCGAAGCACCTGTAACTTTAAACCGGCTTAGGTTATCACCGGGTGAAAGAGCTGAAGTACTTGTCGATTTTACCGCAATGACAGGACAAACAGTTTACTTTATGAATTACGGAAGTCAGCTACCTAATGGAATTATCGGAGCATCCACAGTAGGAAACGGAATGGCACAAATTCCAAATTACAATCTGAATCCTCTCAATGGAGCAGATTATTATTTACTCCAACTAAATATTGTAAATCCTACTTCAAATCCAGTAACTACAATCCCTACAACACTACGATCACTTTCCCCGTGGAATACAAACCAATCTAATCGTAACAGAACTATAACGCTTGCTCCTTTACAGATGAGCCCGCAAACCATGGTTGAAGGACCATTTACAATGAACAACCATCAATTTAGTATGAATACAATAAACGATACAACATATCTTAATCATATTGAAGTCTGGACAATAAACAATCAAACACTCGTTGCGCATCCCTTCCATATTCACGATATACAATTTTTTATTACTGACGTAAATGGAACACCCACTCCGGCTTATGAGCAAGGAAAAAAAGATGTTGTACTGGTAATGCCTCAACAAACAGTCTCCTTCATTACCAAATTTGAAGACTTCAGCAGCAATGATCCATATATGTATCATTGCCATTTACTACATCATGAAGATGATGGCATGATGGCTTCATTTATTGTGTTAGATTCATCATTAGTTACTATTGATGAAATTAGAGGTGATAAATCAATGGTTGTCTTCCCAAATCCAATAGCCGGAAACCAATTAAATATTTATTTCAAGAACAATGTTAATAACCTTGTAAACTTCAAAATCACAAACCTGCTTGGAGAAATTATTCTTGATAACGTATTGAATATTACGAATCATTATGCGACTATTGACATTAATACACTTTCTGCCGGCATGTATGCCATTCAAATAAATTCAGAAAATAAAAATTCGACATTTCAGTTTATCAGGAAGTAATTTCAAAAGACGCACTACTAATTAATATTAATTATTCGTCCTTCAATCAAAACCATAAATTTAAATAAACATACCATTATTCCATTTCTATTATTGATTTTGAATAATTAATTTTAATTTATTTAATTTAGCCGATACGAATAAGAAAGCTCATCAACCAATCCTAATTTCAACTTTAAGATAAAGTTGCTTCAACTTAACGAATAATTTAAATATATAAATTCAACTAGCATTATCGGGACAACATCTATTAAAAACGATGTATATTAGTCGAAGAGTAATCTTGCAAAAAAACAAATCATATGAAAGGACTTACAATTATGTCAGGAATCGCTATCTCATTATCAATAGCAGCCTGCTCATCACCCAAAACAAATTCATCCGACGAGAAAAAAACCGGCATTGACACTACAGCAATGAAATCGGGAGATGTTTTTTACCAGTGTCCGATGCATCCGGCAGTACTTTCAGATAAAGCAGGAGATTGCCCTGACTGTGGAATGCCACTTGAGAAAATGACTAAAAATTAATTTACAAATTGTGCATTTTTAAGATATAAATATCAAGTTCCTATTTCCAAAAAGAATCTAACAGGCAATTAAATCAAATTTAATAGTTGAAGGCCAAAGAGATTGTGAATTTTTCAGTCAAAATCATACCTGTTCAATAAGACTAAAAAAAAAAGACAAAAAGAAAGCTGCTCCGATAAAAAGCAGCTTTCCTTTTATGAATAATTAAAATTACTTCGTTTTCTTCTCCTCCATTTTCATTTCATG
This sequence comes from Bacteroidota bacterium, assembly GCA_031427625.1. Classification (GTDB taxonomy): domain Bacteria; phylum Bacteroidota; class Bacteroidia; order AKYH767-A; family 2013-40CM-41-45; genus JADKIH01. The sequence goes on along the minus strand of JANPNV010000160.1, from coordinate 4,850 downwards.
ATGATCTTCTGTCTTGCCTTCATGCATTTTCATCATTTCATGCATTTTGTCGCAATCACCAATGCTGCCCATCATTGAAATACACTGTCCATTTTCTAATTTAGTTTTGTGACCATCTTTCATTTTCACTTCACCGGTAGGAGTCACAACTGTTCCGTTCTTTAGAGAAACGTCTTCTTTTTGCGCATCAGACTTCTCGCCCATACAATGCATTAAACTTCCTTCTTTCATCATGTAGCATTCGTGAGCCATTTTATGCTCACTCTCAGCTTTTGCTGCTTTTACTTTTGGCATAGTCTCTGGCTTCGCATCCATTTTCTTTTCCTGTGCAAATGTTGTCGATGCAAATAATGCAATAACAACCACTGTCATAAGCTTTTTCATGTTTTTAAGATTTTAAGTAAGTACTGAATTAAGTTATTGTGCAAAGATAAGCTTTTTATCAGTGGAGAATGATCCTTATATGAAGCAATTCTGCTGGACAGAAAACGTCATTTTAGAATCAAAATATTCATGGCTTCATAAAACTATGACGTCATAAAATCAAAATATCCTCCCTATTTATTAATCTTCTCGAATATAATTGGTGTCATATTGATATATTCCCCTTCTCAGATACAAATCATCCTATAACAAGGTTAAAATACCCTACTTATGAGGAACAATTTATTTCTATATTTGCCTCAGTTATTGAAATAGGGAACCGTGTGTAATTCACGGGCTGACGCGCAACTGTAAGTCTGTACCAATTCCGGAATTTTCGCCACTGTCAAAAAGATGGGAAGGCACGGAAAATAAGACAAGCCAGGAAACCTACTTTAACAAGAGACAATGCTTTCGCGAAATGAAGCTCATGTCGGAAAATTTATTTCCTTCAAGTGTTGACTTTTCAAGGTATTGTTCAAAAAGAACAAACATTGAAATATATATTAATCATAATTACTTTAATTTACGCCTTACAATTAAAGGCGCAAATAGATTCAACTGTTCTATTGAAGGAAGTAATTATATCAAGCGGCCGAATAAATTTTAGTGATGGCTTAAAAAACACATCGTATGATTCATCTGTCCTTATCCACTATAAATTTCAGACACTTTCCGAATTACTGGAAGAAAATAATTCTACCTACCAGAAGAGCTATGGGCCAGGAGGATTATCTACATTAAGTTTGCGTGGAGGAAGTTCATATCAGACATCAGTACTGTGGAATGGATTCCCGATTGCAAGTCCCCTAAATGGCTTGAGTGATTTGTCTCTGGCGAATATTTTCTTATTCGACAATGTGAATATTCAATATGGCGGATCTTCTTCATTGTGGGGAAGTGGAGCTATTAGCGGAACTATCCATCTCAATAATAAACCAGCATTCAATTCCAAATTAAAAATTATAGCAGGAGGTTTTGCCGGAAGTTTTTCAAATCTGCAGCAGATCGGCGGGATTAGCATTGGGCTGGATAAATATTATGCATCTCTGAAAATTATTAATACTGATAACCTGAACAATTTTCTATATTATCCAAACAACTCAATACAACAGCAAACACAGAAACACTCACACATCAAGCAGTATGGAATTCTCGGAGAAAATCATTTTCGCACAGGCATTCACTCCCTTATTAGCTTAACTGCATTTCATTCGGTCAGTAACAGAGAAATTCCGCCGACTCCATATCAAGTCAACTCAGACGCCCTACAAAAAGACAACAACAATCGCTTTACCACCGAGTATAAGAATACAACCATTCGAAATGAATATATCATCCGTTCAGCTTACTTGCTGGAACAAATCGCTTACACTGATGATTTTGTATTACAACCATCAGATAACAAAAGCAAAACACTCATTAACGAAGCTTCTTGGGAAAGAAAACTAAATGAAAAACACACTTTTCAAATTGGCATCAATAATACTTATTCTACTGTCGATTCTTCTGCCAACTTTTCGTATAGAAGCATAAACAGGTTTTCGGTATTTACTCTTTACAGATATCATTCAAGCAACAATAAATTGGGCGTTAGTACAGGTTTGAGAAAGGAATATTCCCGGAAAAAAAATTCACCTTTCGTCATTTCCTTCGGATTAAATTATTCTCCTGTGAAAGGACTGGAACTACTATTGGCAGGATCAAAAGTTTATCGCAACCCGACGCTAAATGATTTGTACTGGTTGCCGGGAGGAAATCCTGATCTGAATCCCGAAAAAGGATTTAGTTCGGAAGTCGGATTAAACTTTAAAGTATTTGAAGCAACCGGTATAAAAAAGAAATTTTCATCATCTGAAATTTTAATTGATGCTACTTATTTCTTCAGAGACATAAACAACTGGATTATATGGTATCCTTCAGCATCTTCAATATGGCGACCACAAAATCTTCTTACAGTGAGAAGCAGGGGAATTGAATCGGGCATTCGTTTCGAATACTCAGGCAGTAATTTAACTGCCGGACTAACCGGCAACTTATACTATACTCTTAGCACGAATGAAAATACCCTCCTTGCCAACGATGCATCACTTCACAAACAATTAATATATACACCGGTCTATAAATATAACACAGGATTTTATGTAAGTTATATGAGTTATGGTTTGCGGTTTAACCATGCATATACAGGATACAGATACACAAGCTCTGACAATCTCTACTTCCTCGAACCTTATTACATCGAAAATGCCGAAATCGAAAAGACAATAACATGGAAGTCACTTTCCGCAAGAATATTCTTCTCAATAAAAAACTTACTTAATTCTAATTTCGAATCTGTGCTTAACAGACCCATGCCCTTGAGAACTTATCAAGCAGGTATCATCTTTACATATAAAAAATAAATTAAAAAATGAAAAAACTATTTACACTCATAATTTTATCGCTTATAATTTTATCATGCGAAAAAGAAAAAATGCCTTTACCATCAACTCCTTTTAATTCTGAATCCGGAGGAGTGTTTATTTCCAACGAAGGTAATTTTCAGTCGGGGAATGGCACTCTCGTATATTACAATCCATCAACAGAAGCTGTAATAAGTAATGTATATGAAAACACCAATCACAATTCACTTGGCGACATTTGCCAAAGCATGAACCTTATAAATGGAAAATTATTTGTCGTCGTTAACAACTCAGGTAAGATCGAAGTATGCAATCCGAATACCTTACAACATCTTTCAACTATCACCGGCCTTACTTCACCAAGATATATTATTCAGGCCGGTACTTCGAAGGCATATGTTTCAGACACATACTCAAACACAGTCTCCGTGATAAATCTCGATAACAATACTGTGACATCAACGATACCAATTCCCGGTTGGACAGAACAGATGCTGAAAATTAACAACAAGATTTATGTAACAGATGTATATTCTGACTACCTCTACGTTATTGACCCAACAAACGATATTGTATCCGATAGCATTCATATCAGTAAAGGAGCCGGTTGGATTGTCGGTGACAAAAATGGAAAAATATGGGTACTGTGCGGAGGCGATTACCTTCAGACATACAACGGAGCACTTTTCAGAATCGACCCATCCACTAATCAAATAGAATTAAGTATTTCATTTCCGGCAAATGATTTTCCTTCGCGACTGTGTATTAACGGCACCGGAGACATGTTGTATTATCTTAACAATGGTATTTTCAGAATGGGGCTTAATGACACATCATTTCCTCTGTCAACTTTTATTCCCTCTGTATCAAATAGTTTTTACGGACTCGGAGTGAACCCTGTTAACAATGAGATTTTTGTCAGCGATGCCATTGACTATATTCAGCGAGGAAAGGTAATAAGGTATGATGGTAATGGAATGCAGCTTAGCAAAATTACTGCAGGTATCATTCCGGGCGATTTTTTATTCCTGCCCTGAACATTAACCCATTCGTTCACGCTTGATCAGATAAGGAAGAAGAACATTGCGGTAGCCTTCATTAATATCGGCTTCAATAAAATCGATTCTGTATTGAGCGCAGCGTAATTTCAATTCATGCTTGAAATCCTGCATGGCTTTAACATAAATATCTTTTATTTCGTTGGAGTGAACTTTAATATCTTCTCCTGTTTCAACATCGATAAATTGATAAGGACGATTTTCAAAACGAAACTCCTCTTCCGTCTTTTTATCTGTTACATGAAAAAGAACGACTTCATGTTTATTATGTTTCAGATGCTGCAATGCACTGAATAACTCTTCCTGATTTTCGGAGGTCTCCATCATATCGCTGAATATAATAACCAGCGAACGCTTATGAATCGTTTCTGCTATTTCATGAAGTGCCTGAGCTCCCATTGTTTTCCTGCCTGTTTGAATACCAGGATCAGCAATGCATTTTTCCATTTCTGCGAAAAGCATCTTATGATGAACGGAACTCGATCGTGCAGGAGTATTTATTTCTATTGTGTCTGAAAAAATACTAATTCCTACAGCATCGCGTTGAAGTCGCAGCATGTAAGCAATTGCAGCTGCAGCATGAATTGAAAAATTAATTTTATTAAGTGGCTTCGATTTCCCTTCTTCAGGAAAATGCATAGACGAAGAGTTGTCAATAATTAACTGACATCGAAGATTGGTTTCTTCTTCATACCGCTTGACAAAAAGTTTGTCACTGCGTCCGAATAGCTTCCAGTCAATGTGTCGCGTAGATTCACCTGTATTATACAACCTGTGTTCGGCAAACTCTACAGAAAAACCATGAAACGGACTTTTATGTAATCCGGTAATAAAACCTTCAACAACCTGCCTCGCTAATAATTCGAGGTGGCCGAGACGTTGTATTTCTGATTGATCTATTGGCATGTAATTATTGAAGAAGGAAGAATGAAGAATGAAGAACCAAGAACTAAGAACCAAGAAC
>JANPNV010000159.1:0-6131 GCA_031427625.1 Bacteroidota bacterium | reverse complement strand
CTGACTATTGCAGATAAAAAACTTCGAACCAATGGAGTCAATAAATTAGTCGAACTTATATGCATTCCAATCAATCAATTACAGGAAAATAAAACAGGACAACCTCCACAAAATGAAAAGTTGTCCCGTCACGTACCCGGGGCGGGAATCGAACCCGCAAGACCAGAGGTCATCGGTTTTTGAGACCGACGCGTCTACCAATTCCGCCACCCGGGCAGGAATAAAGCGAAAGTAAATAATTTTTGGACATCTTCGGATACTATCTTACTTCTCAAAGTATCAACAAACTATTGACTAATACACCTTTACCTACACAGCCTTCACCATTATTTTCAAAGAAGCATTCAACTTATTCACTCCGCCATTCGCATTAACTGACTCTGATGCCTTAAAATCTATCGTCAGCTTCTAAGACATTCCACTGCAGCGACCGTGAAATAACTTTTGCAATACAAGTTGTGTAAATTAATTTATGAAACTTTCTCTGGGTTTTTCAACTGGAATTTTCACAGCACGGCTATATAATTAATCCTGCGGTTTATCAACAAGCTCTGCTTTAACTAGATTAATGCTTCGATAAAAAATATAATTCCATGGCCGATGCAAGGACGAAGTCACGCGCTCAATGTGTGGCCTTGTAATATAAACATGTTTGTTGTTCGTGCTGAAATCGCCCAGCATGGGTAAATATAAATTATACTTTATGATTTAATTCTTTGCGCACTCTATTTGCGTCTCTTTGTGCGAAAAAATAGAAAGAAGATGACGCAGATTATTATGATTAAATATGATTTATTTCACGGCGCTCTCTGTTTGCGTCTCTTCGTCTTTGCTCGAGATATTTCCATCCACAAAAAACATCTTTGCATTTCCAATTAATTCATTTATATTGTCATTAATCCTTAAAGATCAGCCTGTTTAAAATTCCTTTTGTATTCTTTTTAATTAACCTGATGAAAAAAAAAATCCTTCTCTCTCTTTTACCATTTTTATTTATCGGTAACATTACATGGTCGCAGGAATGGATGCAGTTAATTGCTGATCCCTCATCGAATTATTTTACCGCCGAACATGCATTCAGACAATGGCAAGATTCTATCGAACAAAGAAGCAGGAAAAAAGGAATACTTAATTTTTTTAATAAAGGAAAAATCGAAGAACAAAATGAGATTCGCGAGGAAGCCGAAGAACGATTTATGCATTGGGCGAATGAGAGGAAAATGAATTCTGATGAAAACGGAAATCCTCTTTCTACCGATGCTATATGGACGCGTTTTAAAAACGAACGATTTCAAAACAACAGAAATCTTTTTACAAACAGTCAGGGAAACTGGTATTCACGCGGACCCGGAAAGATCACTGCCACCTATGGCGAGGGAAAAGGAATCGGAAGAATGGCATGCATGGTCATCGATCCTAATGACAGTAACATTATTTATGCGGGAGCTCCTTTCGGCGGATTATGGAAGTCGATCGATGAAGGAGCAAATTGGATCCCTATACTTGATTCACTCGCCGCACTTGCTTTTGTTGAGATTGCGATCGATCCACTCAATGGCAATAATTTATATGCAATCATCGGATGGAAATTTTTTAAGAGTACAGATGCCGGAGCAAGCTGGACTGTAACTCCTACACCCGACCTTTCAACGAGTAAAATTAATATTCGTCTCGATAAATCTAATACGCAGATAATCTACGTTTCATCTTCCTATCATGGCCTGTTAAAATCTACTGACGGCGGAAATTCATTTACATTAATAAGCACCCGAAATTTTTATGACCTAGAAATTAAACCGGGAAATTCAAACACGATCTATGGATTATTGGGAACATGGCTGATGCGAAGTGTAGATGGTGGAAATACTTTCGACACAGCATCGGTTATTCCTACCGGAGCTGCAAAACGTATTGCAGTAACTCCCGCTGATTCGCAATATGTTTATGCCTGTGGTGGAACCGGCAATGGATTTGGCGGGCGAACAGCCGTTTCAACAGACGGCGGCGATACATTTACGGCATTGCCTGCTACCAATAACATCGACAGCTTTAATAGCTTCGACTGTTTCGATGTTTCTGAAACCGATAAAAATCATCTTATACATGGCGGAACTATTTTATCGGCATCGTATGACGGTGGTCAGACCTGGAATTTCGTAAGCAAATATTATATCAATAGCGCCTACACTCAACCTTATGTACATCCTGATGATATGGATGTAATGTTTCATGGCAACTCCGTGTGGGTATGCACCGATGGCGGAATTGTTAAATCGGAAGATGGTGGATTAAGCTGGATTGACAAGAGCAATGGATTGTCAGTTTCAAGGTTGGACGATTTCGATTGTTCAGAAACTGATTCATCTTTTTTTATCGCAGGTGCATGGGACAATTCCATCTTGTTACATACTGACAGTGGCTGGGCCGGATTCGGAGGCGGCGATGGTTATGATGTTGCAATCAATCCGCTGAATAAATATAATTTTTACGGAAAGAACCAGAATGGTTTTTATCGCTCAATGAATGGAATCAATAACACTCCCACCTGGCCGTTCAGGAATATAACAGAAAGTTATTATGCCTATCGTGCAGGTTTCCCGGTACGATTCAATCATCAGAATGAACATTCAGTTTATATATCCGTTAATCATGTTTGGAAAAGTATAGATGATGGTGACAGTGTGCGGATGTTGCCGATGCAAGGTGGCGCTTATCTTTTTATATCGCCTGTCGATTCAAATATTATTTTTTCGCAGAATGATCGCTCAGTAGACGATGGAGCAACAGTAACGAGGATGTCCTATTATATAAGAGCCATCGATCCCGACGAAGCCGGAAAGGTGTGGGCATCAAGTTTCGGAAATCCCTATAAGATTTATTTTTCAAGCGATACTGGAAGTACGTGGACTGCGATTCCTTCTTTCGATCTCGCATTCAGTCCGGGCACAGGAAATATTTTACTTAGCTGTGCAAACAATTCTCACAACGGTATTTTTTTATGTTACAAGTCTGTGGTTTATTATTACGACGACAGGCTGAGCAACTGGCAGCCATTCACAAAGGGATTGCCATATGTAACGATAACAAAATTAATGGCGATGCCGGCAGTAGGGAAAATACGATTGAGCACACACGGGCGTGGCATCTGGGAAAGCAATATGATATTTGATTCAACACAGGCACTGGAAGCCGATTTTGTTTCTGACAAAGTTTCTATATGCCATACGAATTCGATAACGTTTTACGATAACAGTTTGAATAACGGCCCGGGTTATCATCCTACCTATCATTGGAATTTTCCCGGAGGAATTCCATCGTCGAGTTCATCTGCATCGCAGGTTGTTTATTACAATTTGCCCGGCACATATGATGTTTCGCTAAGTATTGTTAACGACAACGGTTCCGATTCGATCATTAAAATTTCGGTGATAACTGTTTCAAATTCTCCGGTATATAATCTCCCATTTACGGAAGGATTTGAAAGTGGCGCTTTTCCACTGACAGGATGGAACTGGAATATTTTCAGACCTGTAGTAGTATGGTCACAGAATAATAATTATGGTGGATATGGTTTAACAACGAAGTCGATCAACTACTGGCTAGGTGGAAATAACACGGCGATGACTGATTTCATGACTACACCGGAAATGAATTTTCAATCACCCAATCCTGCACTTTCGTTCGATTATCTTTATGCAACAGACACATTGCCGAATGACACACTGAAAATATTTTATACGAACGACTGCGGACTAACGCGTCATTATATTTATGAAAGAGGTGGAATTGACCTTATTACTGATACGATGAATCTTAGTGTGATCTATCATCCTCCAGCTGATGCCTGGAGAACGGATACGATTTTTCTTGATTCCTTAGCCGGACAAACGGTAGAACTGGGTTTCGAAGTAGTGAGTCATGAGTTATGTGCAATCCTTCTCGATAATATCAATATGTTTAATCTCTTTCCGAACAATGTGAATCAAATTGTTGGAGAAGAATTAAAATATTTTCCAAATCCCGTGCATGACAAACTCAACATCGACTTAAAAGATTGGAAAAATATTCCTGTTACTTTTTCACTTTATAACTTGCTTGGAGAAAAGCTGGCAGTGAAAAATGGAATGGGAAATTCGATGATGGATGTTGACCTGTCAGAAATAGAGGAGGGGATTTATTTTGTTGTTGTGCAGGGGGGAGATAGGCGATTGACGGGAAAGATTATTCTTATTAAATGAGTTGCGCAAATAAATTGGAACGCGGACATAAATCCTCCCAATGGTTTATTTAATATTCGTTTAAATTATTTTAAAGTACCAAACAAAATTTCGATTTTAAATTCTTTGGGAGAAATTGTGTATCAGAATATAGTTTCGAATATCGACGCAAGCATCTAAATTAATTTACATAAAGGAGTTTATATGTTGAGAGCGGAATGGAATAATAAGTTTATGGGGAAAATTATTGTTGTTATTTAAAAACTATTTTTTTTCAAAAGCAGTTACCCCAGAATAACTTATCCATTCAATTTAATGCTTGTCGCTGATTCAAACCTTAATAATGAGAAAATCAAATACGACGCAGCTGATTTTATTCCGTCGGCCCAGCTTTTGCTTATACTGCACCGACCGTGAAAAACTTTTGCAATACAAGTTGCATTAATTAATTAATGAAACTTTCACTGGGTTTTCCACTGGGATAATCAACAGCAATGCTATATAAATAATCCTGCGGTTTATCAACCAGTCCTACTTCAACTGGATCGTTACTTCGATAATAAATTGTAGTTCCATAGCCGGTGCCAGGACGAAGTCGCGCGCTCAAAGTTGGGCTTTATTATAAATACAAGTTTGTAGTTCGCCTCTCTACCTACGGAAAGCAGGCAAGCGATGAAGACTTCGTCCAACATGGGGCTCATAGTTTACTTGTAAGCAGGCAGGCAGTTTCAGCCTCTCGCTGGGCAAAGTCTTAGTGCGAACAAGACAAGCGTTAGCCTTGCATGAGCAGAGAGTCCGCCGATCAGGGCTTTCTTGTCTAATGCCTTTAAGCATATTACAGCGGGATTGTTATCACCAACGGAAGGTATTTTTTTATGACTGGTAACTTGGAACCAGTAACTACTCCACCAGTAGTTTTTGCAGATACATTTTCTCTGCTGCTGTCACTCGCACAAAATAAAGACCCGCAGAAAATTTGTAATTGATGGTCAATGAATGATTATTGATTATTTCTTCATGCACTACCTTTCCTGTTACATCAAAGATTTTTAATTCTGCATTTTGCATTTCATTAGTAAGAGATAAAGTAAAAGCAGAATGTGTAGGGTTAGGAAAAATCCGAAACAGGTTATTTTCTTCTATTTCGTTTACTGCAACGCTGGTACATAACGGAGTGATTGTACTACCTATACCGACAATCGTTGCAGGCTCAGAAGTTAAAGCACCTGAAGCTTCAAATGGAGTATCCCTTATTACATCTGTATATGATGATTTGATTACTACGGTTTGTGTACCATATTGGCAAAACGCATTTCCATTCACATCAGTTTTAATAAAACATGCTTTCGCAGGAAACGGCAGAGCCCATCCTGCCAGGATAAATCCCCCATCATACGTTTGCTGCATTGCATCGATGTTTGCATTGAGAATATTTCTTGTCCATTGAATATTTCCATTCATGTCCAGTTTAATAAAAATACTGTTGCCAGTATTATTTAGAGGCCCGGCCAAGGCATATCAGCTGTCAATTGTTTGTACTACTGCATAAGCAATATCTGAATTATAAAACGGACCACCAGAAAATGTCCTTGTCCACAAGGTATCTCCGTATTTATCTGTTTTTTCAAAAAACAGCTTTGTCAATTCTTGCGGAGAGGTAAACTCCAAAAAAAAATCGGGAAATAAAAACAGCTAAAATTCCTATCACTACTTCAACAAATAATTCGCTGGAACTCCTAACGCTATACTTCCTTCACAGTAATTTTCAAGGACGCCTTTAGCTTATAAACTCCGCCATTTGAATCCACTGACTCAGAAGCCTTAAAATCAATCGTTAATTTGTAGGATGTACCTCCTTGCAGATGATTGTCAAATTTAATTTTCAATTTATCCAGATCGGATGCATCAAGAACT
>JANPNV010000158.1:0-3877 GCA_031427625.1 Bacteroidota bacterium | reverse complement strand
GATTGAAAGTTTTCCGGAAGAAAATAAATTTTTATCACTATTGAATATACTGATGACTTCCTGAACCGATTTGGAAAAAAACATTTTCCCTCTAAGCACATCAAATATTGCTTCTCGGATTTCTGCACGTGTTGTGTTTTTCAGAAGGAAGCCGTGTGCTCCTTCTTCCATAAACGATAATATTCCTGTAGCATCAGCAGTATCACTGAATCCAATCACCTTCAAATTTGGAAACCGCAATTTAATCTCTTTCATAACATGCAGTTTTTTTATTTCCGGAAGATGCATGCTGATAATTACTACATGAAAAGTAAGATTGTTTAAAAGCGTTAATACTTCTTCTCCATTCTGAGCGCTGCAGACTTTACTGACGAATTTAAGATTACGAACGGAACGGGAGAGGCCGGTTAAATAGATTTCTTGATCATCAGCAAGCAGTGCCGAAATTTTAAAAGCCGGAGGTGTGGACTTTGCTTTCATGGGGAAGTCCTGTAAATCTAACATATTTCATCGCTTTCCCAAAATTCTAAGTAATAAGCATATAAAATTTTAGCATGAAAAAGTAGGGAAAACCCTACTTGACTGCTATGTTTTTGGTTTACACTTTTGATGTAAATAATAGTTGTCGTTCCTTGAACTGTTTGAGAATTGAAAATAGATTACTAGATTATAAAAATGTTGATTTTTTCTAATATGAACCATTTTAAAAATTGCTCTGGAAAAACGATAATCATGTTAAGTCTATTGTGAATACCAGTATGAACAAAGCACCCGGAAGTAACCGAGCTTACCATAGGCAATGTTCGCAGACGAAAAAAAGTTAATTCACCGCCGGCTTTATCTTAAGATTGAAGTCCGCAGATAAAGGCACAGACGGCTGGTGGAAATTAGAACTTTAATAGTTTGCGAATATTGTTTTGCAGTTAGAAGGTTTGTAGTGGTGAGTTACCGGATGGCTGTGTATAGAAAAGTGAGGGAGTTACCGGGTGCATGTTTTATTTGATGGGTTGATTTTATAAAAGAAAATTTTATGGCGTTCGCGTTACAGAGGGGTTAAAATTTAACTTAATTCTAATTCTTAAAAAAAACACTAAAATGAAAAAAAACATTCTTATTAAGCTTATGCGCTTTCGCTCTCTTAATTTTTATTTCCTGTAATTCTTTAGCTCAATGTACTGTTTGTTCCGGTGCCAATACAATAGGTGTTAACTCTTCATCATCAACAAATTCTTCTACTCTGGCTAATCCTATAACAGGTCAAAAGTGTTTATTTGGGATGTTGCATTTATTATTTAACATGAATTGTAAAAAATAGAATTCAAGAGTAGATAAGTAAAAAACCAGTATTAAATTATCAATATTAACCGTTCTAAAAAATGAAAGTTATGAAAAATGTTTTTATTTCAGTTTGGCGTTATTGCAAATAATATTCTTTTCAACAAGTGTTTTCGCAACTTGTACATGTGGAACAAATATTGATTCGAATCCAACGGACATCACTCTATTCACTTCATTACCTTCTCCATTGACAGGGAGTAGATGTTTAAACGGTGAATTAATTATTAATAACACGAGTATATTTGAAATGAACTCATTAATTTTGAAAATGGGGCCAAGTGCAAAAATTACCATAAATCCATATTGTTCCCTTAGAATTGTTAATAACTCACAATTATCATCGTGTGATCAAATTAATTTATGGGATAAGATTGAACTTTTATCTAATGCGTCAATTGAAATTAATAGTAGTGACATTAGCGATATGACTAATAGGTTGCGCTCTACTGCAAATAATCCAACTTTAATTTTAAATAATTGTATCTTCAATAAAAATTGGATTTCTGTAATAAAGCTATATTGTAATTCCGAAAACATTTCGAGTAATAAGGTTGTAAAAATGAATTAAGATAAATGAAAATAAAACTTCTTGCCTATATATTTATTTTTGTTGGTTTATCTGCACATGGGCAAAATTATTTTCAAAAGTATCTTCATACTGGATATAAGGGCAGAGGAGTTCAATCATACATACACGAAACCAATGAAACAATATTTCTTACTACGTTGGTTTCGTGTTATGATCCATTCGGCAATGCACATTGTGTAAATTTTGGGTTATTTGGTCTTGGCAATTATTTTAATTTAAATTGGGGATATGAGTATAATTCAATTACAAAAGATACTAGCTTATCAGGTAAATCCTTCTTTAAATCGATGGGAGGCAAGTATTCAGTTATTGGTGGGGCGGTAACAAAAGGATTTTACTACCCTGCATTTTTTAAAGTCGATTCAAATTTTAATATAGTATCAACTACTGCATTGCAAATATATCCTGGTTTTGGCAATTTAATAAGTTTGAATGAAGAATTAATTACCTTAAATATTTACGCTTGTGGAATTTTGGATACAAATTTAGCCGACAACACTAATGATATTTTTATATCAAAATTGGATTCGAATCTAAATCCAATTTGGTTGAAATCTTTATCATCCGAATTTCAACCAGAAATAGCTGGTTTCAAATTACTTTCAAGTGGCGACTTGTTAATATTTGGCGGAGTAACTGATACTTCTCATTTTGGAAGGGCCTGGATTTTAAAAATGGATTCAGCAGGTAATATTATTTGGTCAAAAAAGTATTCAACTTTAAAATTTAGCACGATTGCAAATTTGTACGAACTTTTTGATGGATTTATTATAGCTGGAACATGTTATGATTCGACTTTCAACTATGGCTCTTTATACATTTCAAAACTCGACACGAACGGAAACGTAATATGGGCTAATAAGTATTTCTCGCTCGCATTGAATCAAAATCAATTCTTACGAACTAAAGATGGTAATTACTTGCTATCGGCTACATATAATAATTACGGAAATATTGCAGCCAGCATCCTAAAAACAGATTCGAATGGAAATATAATTTCACACTATTACTATCCAGATGGTGCATGGAATCTGAATATCATTGAATTGGATTCATCGAATTATTGTAGTGTTGGTCGTGTACTTTATACAACATTAGCCGGCGATAGCTGTAATATATGGATTGCAAGAATGGATGCAATGCTAAGAACAGGCTGTAATGAGTATTCATATAATATAATAATGAACAGCAATAATGAATTTAATGTAATAAATCAGCCAGCATATGTTTCCGATTATCCAATTTCAATTTTTTCACTACCTGTAATAAGAGATACTGCATATTTCTATGAAGAAATTATTTGTGATAATACTGTAGGAATATTTGAATCTAAAGTTATACAAGATGTTTCAATATACCCTAATCCTTCTACAGGTAAATTAAATATTGAATTTGGGAATATTAATATTCAAGATTATTTAATAAACATCTATGATTTAAATGGATATAGGGTATATAGCAATTCGGTTATTGCGGCAAATCATAATGCTCTAATCTCAATAAACAATTTGGATAGTGGAATTTATATTTTTGAATTAATTAGTAATGAGAATGTTTTTATTAAAAGGCTTGTCAAGATATAAATTTAATGAACTTACAATAACTAAGGACAGTACACTGTTTTTTTTCTCTGCGTCCGCCGCGTTTACTCCGCGTCCGCCGCGAGAATGAAAACCCATCCGTACAATTCGGCCCCTGTATATCAAATCAGAAATAACGGTAGTACAATAATCAATAGGAGGAATGAAACCTATGACAGTACTATAATTTTTTTTCTCGCGGCGACCGCAACGATTACGCAGCGATCGCGGAGGTGGTATTTTAACCAATGTACAGTTACCATTCTTTTTCTCTGCGTCCGCCGCGTTTACTCCGCGTCCGCCGCGAGAATGAAAACCCATCCGTACAATTCGGCCCCTGTATATCAAATCAGAAATAACGGTATTGCAG
>JANPNV010000157.1:0-8813 GCA_031427625.1 Bacteroidota bacterium | reverse complement strand
ATCGGAGAGAAAAATTACGGCTTAAAAATTTTCCTCCCATTGCCGTGTTATCATGCAAAATAAAAACAAGCAACATTAATAATAACTCTATTTAGGCAGGTTGATTAAAAGAATAAACAGGAAGATTTGTTTTGGGGTAGTTACTTTCCAATACAAAATTTCGAAAAAATATTCTCCAACAAATCTTCCGTCGATATCTCACCGGTGATTTCACCCAAGTGATGAAGCGCCTGACGTAAATCGGCAGCGATAAAATCCTGTGTTATTCCTGTTTGAAGCCCTTTGTAAACACGTGACAATGCTTCCTTCGTTTTTTTTAATGCATCCATGTGTCGGACGTTGGTAACAATAGAATTATTTGCTTCAATTTTTCCACTACCATATAAGGAGATGAGAAAATTCTTCAAGGTGTCGATGTTTATTTTCTCACGAGCCGAAATGTAAAACAAATCAGGAATATTTCCGAAGTCATTGTCGAGATTGTACTGACTCACAGCGTCGATTTTATTTCCGACTGTGATGATACGTACATCTCCGGGAACATCTTTTTTTAATTTGACAAGATCGGTGCGTAAATCTTTTCCATTCATGACGGCTGCATCAAAAAGATATATGATGAGCGGACTCTCATTCATTTTTTCAAAGGCTTTCGAAACACCGATCTTCTCGATGGCATCATGTGTTTCCCGTAAACCAGCAGTATCAATAAATCGAAATTTTATTCCGTCGAGTGTGATCTCTTCTTCTATGGTATCCCGTGTCGTTCCTTCCATTTCACTTACAATGGCGCGCTCTTCATTCAGGAAGGCATTGAGAAGGGTCGACTTTCCGGCATTGGGTTTTCCGGCAATCACAACTGGAATTCCTTTGCGAATGACGTTGCCTAGTTCGAATGAGGAAATAAGTTCCTCGATCACTTTGTTTAGCTTAACGATTACTTCTTTAAGTTGTTCACGGCTTGCAAACTCAACATCTTCTTCGGAAAAGTCTAACTCGAGTTCAATGAGGGAAGCGAAATGGATAAGTTGCTTTCTTAATTCTTTTATTTCATTCGAGAAACCACCACGCATTTGTTTCAGTGCAAGTCTGTGCGCCGTCGACGAATCTGCTGCGATAAGATCGGCCACGGCTTCAGCCTGTGAAAGATCCATCTTACCATTCAGAAATGCACGCATCGTAAATTCTCCCGGTCCGGCGAGTCGGGCTCCGGATGACAAGCATAGTGCAATGATTTTCTGCTGGATATATTGCGAACCATGACAGGAAATTTCAATGCTGTCTTCTCCTGTATAGGAATGAGGTCCTTTCATCAGAGAAACAAGTACTTCATCAATCAGCTTTCCGTTTTCTTCGATGGTGCCAAAATGCAGCGTATGCGATTTAGCCGTTGATAGCTTCATGGATTTTTTCTTCGGGCTAAAGATTTTTTCTGCAATACTAATAGCATCGGAACCACTAAGTCTGATGATAGCAATAGCCGCCATGCCGGCCGCTGTGGCAAGAGCGACAATCGTGTCGGTACCGTTGAAATTTTTCACCTTGCAAAGATAGACCTTGATTTACTTGATTAAAGGAATTTTTACTCTGATTAAAATGTTGTTTGATTTGAGAACGAATACCGAAGTTGTGAATTCCAATGGTATTGGGTTATTTTAGTTAAGCAGAAAATTCAGGAAATGACAGATTTCGCTAATAACGTTAATATTACGTTTAAAAAAATTACTTTCGCATCGAAAATACATACTCGATAATTCGATAGCGTTTTAGCGATTGAAAGTCATAACCATTCATCATGAGCATTTTAGTAAACAAACAAAGCAAGATTATTGTCCAGGGCTTTACAGGTAGTGAAGGAACTTTCCATGCGGGACAAATGATTGAATACGGCACACAGGTCGTTGGTGGTGTCACTCCCGGTAAAGGCGGAACCAAACATCTCGAGAAGCCAGTTTTTAATACTGTCAGCGATGCAGTAAAAGAAACCGGAGCTGATGTTTCCATCGTCTTTGTTCCGCCAGCTTTTGCAGCTGATGCCATTATGGAAGCCGCTGAAGCGGGAATCCGACTGATTGTTGCTATCACTGAAGGGATTCCTGTGAAGGACATGATCATGGTAAAAAACTATATGGAAGGAAGATCGGCCCGCCTCATCGGTCCGAATTGCCCGGGAATCATTACTGCTGGTGAATGTAAGGTTGGAATTATGCCGGGCTTTGTATTTAAGTCTGGGAAAATTGGCATCGTATCGAAGTCTGGTACGCTTACTTATGAAGCAGCCGATCAGGTTGTGAAGGCAGGATTGGGAATTTCAACAGCTATCGGTATTGGTGGCGATCCTATCATCGGTACAACAACGAAGGAAGCGATAGAACTTTTTATGAATGATAAAGACACCGAAGGCATTGTAATGATCGGTGAAATAGGAGGTGGCTTAGAAGCTGAAGCCGCGCGCTGGATTTTAGCGAATGGAACAAAACCTGTTGTTGGATTTATTGCCGGACAGACAGCCCCTGCCGGACGACGTATGGGTCATGCCGGAGCAATTGTCGGTGGTGCAGATGATACGGCAGCAGCTAAAATGAAGATAATGAGAGAGTGCGGAATTCACGTCGTTGAATCTCCCGCTATTATCGGAGTGACGATGGCAGCAGTTATTAAGAAACTAGCTGCTGTTTAGTAATTTGAAAATTTGAAAATGTCGGATCCTTTCCCATCATTTTCAAATAAGCAAATTCTCAAATAAAAAAAGTGCCAACTTGAAAATGATACGACTCTTGCATCATTTTCAAATTAGCACATTCTCAAATTTTCAAATTATTTTACTTTCCGCTTTTCGCAAAATCCCCCGCTTGAACCATTACGATTTTACTTGGGTTAACCCATTTTTTCATGGCTGTGTTTATCTGTGCTGAGGTAAGACCGCTGATCGTTTTTTCCTGTTCGTCATCCCATTTCATCATGCGGTTAAGTGTTAAATAGCGGGACAGTTTATCGACCAGATAATCGTCTTGTGAACGATTACGGTTTCGGCTTTGAAGAAATCCTGACTTCGCATCTTTCAATTCCGCATCAGTAACACCGTCTTTAAGCAATCGGTTTAGTTCTTCATGGTAAGCATTAACGAGCTTATCTGAATTTTCAGGATTGTAGATAGCATAAGATCCAAACGATCCGTCCGAATCCTGCTCACCTGCACGAAGCCATGAACCAACGCCATAGCTGATGCCTTCTTTCTGACGAATACGTGTAGCTAATCGTGAGTTAAGGAATCCGCCGCCGAGAATAAAGTTACCCATAATCAAAGAAGGGAAATCGGGATTGTCGTCGCGTAAGTCGAGATTTAATCCTGCGGCAAGAGTTGCATTCGTTTTATCCGGAGTCTGAATTTTTTCATTCTTCACCGGTGCTTCGTAAAAATGTCCTGCAGCGAATGTGTATTTCTCTGGTGATGCCCATCCCTGAAGTATTGAATTCAGATCGCTGATCATAGCTGTTTTATCGAAATCGCCTACGACAACAGCAGTTGCATTTGTGCTATTATAAAAGTCGCTGTAGAATTTCTTGATATCGTCGAGATTTACTTTTTTAAGCGAAGCGCTTTCATTCTCGAATGTCTCCGTATACCTGAAGTCTGCAGGGTCATAATTGTTCGTCAGTCTGCTAAGTACATTAAAAGCAAGTGCCTGTGGTTCGCTTTTCTGCTGATCGATGTTGGATATTTCTTCCAGTTTCAATTTCTCAAATTCATTAGCAGGAAAGGAAGGTTCGCGGACGATTTCACGGGTGAGTGCGAGAGCCTGACGGATATTATTATTCGTAGATTCGAGGTCGATGGTAATTTTTTGTCCGTCGCTGTAAATATTAAGTTCAGATTTCAATTTCGAAAACTGGTCATTGATTTGCTCACGGGTTTTAGTCTTTGTTCCGTTCTTCAGCATAGAACCTGTGAGGTTTATTACTTCTGCTTTCCCTTTCAGGCTGGTTTCAGAACCTACACGCAGAGTGATTCTCATTTTAACAGCGCCGCCGCGTGTTGTTTTTGGAAGCAGAGCATATTTTGCACCTCCGGCAATCTCTCCGCGAATGGTACGCGAATCGATGTTAGCTGTTGATGGGTCGAAAGATTCGGCTGATGCCAGCGCTTCTTTTCCTTTGTAGTCTTTAAGTAGAACAGCCAGGTTTGGTGAAGCAGGAACTATAACACGATCAGGATTTTTTTCCGGAATAAATAATCCGACAGTACGGTTCGATGGTTTGTAGTAGGTTGCTATCACGCGATTCACATCATCTGCTTTAACCTGCTCGATTTTGTCTCTGTAGTTGAACAAAAGACGCCAGTCGCCCTGAGCAATAAATTCGCTTAGGTACATTCCGATGTAATCGCTGTTATTATACATCATATTATAATATTTCAGGATGTTATCCTTGGCACGCTGTGTTTCTTCGGCAGTAACTGGATTGTATTTCAGGCTGTCGAGGAGATTCAGCATTGTATGTTGTGCATCTTCAAGAGATTTTTCTTTAAGGACATTCGTGGAGAATGTCATGTACCCCGGATCTTTCAGGGCTAATGAAAATCCGGAAATGTCACTTGCTTTTTTTGTTTCAACGAGAGCTTTGTATAATCGACCGGAAGGAGCATTTGTTAAAACTTCCTGCAAAATGTCAGTAGCTGCATAATCAGGATGAGCTCCCGAACAGATGTGATAACCGCATGATGCTACCTGAACATCGCCAACGCGGCGAAGTGCTACTGAACGCTCACCGTCCTGAGAAGGCTCGATAGTATAAGGTTCTTCGATTTTTCTTGACGGACGAGGAATTGTTCCGAAGTATTTGTTGACGAGTGAAAGTGTTTTTTGTTCATCGATCTTTCCTGCAACAGTCAGTACAGCATTGTCAGGCTGATAATATTTTTTGTAAAAAGCTTTTAGGTTATCGATCGGAACTTTTTCGATATCTTCTTTAGAACCGATTGTCGATTTACCATAGTTATGCCAGAGGTAAGCTGTTGAGTAGATTCTTTCCTGAAGAACGCCGGCAGGATCGTTTTCACCCATTTCGAATTCGTTGCGGACGACAGAGAATTCTGTTTCGAGATCTTTTTTATTGATGAATGAATTCACCATTCGATCGCTTTCCATACTCAATGCCCAGTTCAGATTTTCATCGGAGGAGGCTACTGTTTCAAAATAGTTTGTTCTGTCATACCACGTGCTTCCATTCGGGCTTGCACCATGAGATGTCAGCTCCTGCGGAATGTTTGTGTGGTTTGTTGATCCTTTGAACACCATGTGTTCGAGAAGGTGAGCCATTCCTGTTTCCCCATAGCCTTCCATTCTAGAACCGACCAGGTAAGTAACGTTTACCGTGACAGTTGCTTTTGATGGATCAGGAAATAAGAGGACGCGCATTCCGTTTCCAAGTTCATACTCTGTTATTCCTTCGACAGAAGTTATTTTCTTGGGAGCCGTTGGCTCTGGTTGAAGTGCATTTGCTTTCGATAAGATTAATACGAATGCAAGAGATAAGAGATAAAATGTTTTTTTCATAATAGTGTGTTTGGTCGGTTGTAAATGTATAAAAAGGCTTGGGTATATCAAGTACAATCTAGTTGTTAAATAGTTCTTAAAATTAAAGGGATTATTGATTTTTTTCTTCGTTTTTTAAATTGAAATAGCAATAATTACACTCTGAAAAACTTTTTCTATTTTGCACAAAACATAAAAATTTGGAAAAGATACTTTCTGGTAAAACAGCGCTGGTCACTGGCGCATCCAAAGGCATTGGCCGGGGAATAGCATTGAAACTTGCTCAACATGGTGCTGATGTTGCATTCACATACTTATCTTCTGTGGAAAAAGGTCAGGCACTCGAAAAAGAACTTGAAGCAATGGGCGTTAAGGCGAAAGGCTATAAGTCTGATGCTTCAGATTTTAAAGCAGCAGATGATCTTATTGCAGATGTTTTGAAGGATTTCGGTAAACTGGAAATTGTCGTGAACAATGCAGGCATTACAAAAGATAATTTGCTAATGCGTATGACGGAAGAAAATTTCAACGATGTAATCCGCACAAATCTCAATTCTGTTTTTAATATCACCAAGGCCTGTCAGAAACCGATGCTGAAGCAACGATATGGAAGCATTATAAATATCAGCAGTGTAGTGGGAGTGAATGGAAACGCTGGACAGTCGAATTATGCTGCATCGAAAGCGGGCATTATCGGTTTTACGAAATCAATTGCACTCGAACTGGGTAGTAGGAATATACGATGCAATGCCATCGCTCCAGGATTTATTGAAACAGAGATGACTGACGCACTTCCGCCTGAAACTGTTAAACAATGGCGCGAAGCTATTCCTCTCAAGCGTGGAGGCACGCCCGAAGACGTTGCGAATGCAGTATTATTTCTTGCTTCCGATCTTTCTGCCTATGTAACAGGACAGGTTTTAGGCGTAGATGGTGGTATGTAGTTTTTTAGTTTTCTGAAAAACAAATTTTCGCTCATCGATACTATCATCAACTGATAAATAATTATTAATAATTCAGCTGACAAAAGAATAAATGTTGGCTGCATAAATCAAAAAAAATGAAATTCCGAATTACAGTACTTCTTTCGTTACTCTCAATTATTGTATCTGCCGACTGGCTAACGCCGGAACTATTATGGAAGCTTGGCCGTGTATCTGATCCGCAACTTTCTTCTGATGGGAGTATGGCCATTTACAATATCAGAAGATATGACATGGCTGCAAATAAAGGCAACTCTGATATCTGGCTGTATAATTTTACTTCTGGCATAGCAAAGGCCATTGCATCAGACTCATCGAATGAGTCACAGGCGCGATGGAGTACTGATGGAAAACGGATAATTTATCTAAATGATAAAGGTTCCAGTCAGCTTTGGAGTATGAATGTTGATGGCAGCGATAAAGTGCAGGTCAGCGATCTGTCGTCTGACATAAACGCATTCGGAATATCCGGAAACGGGCGTATGATCTGGATTACGCAGGATGTGAAGATGGATAAGTTTCTTGGTAAGGAAAAATATGCTGACCTACCCAAGACAACAGGCCACGTTTACGATGACCTGATGATGCGACACTGGGATTCATGGGCCGACGGTAGCTATAGTCATATTTTCGTTGCACCATTCGATAACAATAAAATTACTTCTGCGCCAATCGATATTATGAAGGATGAACATTATGATTCACCAACGAAGCCCAACGGCGGTGATGAAGAAATAGCATGGAGTAACGATGGGAGAAAACTTTCTTACACATGTATTAAATATTCAGGAAGAGAATATGCGATGAATACAAACTCTGATATTTATTTATACGATCTGGTAACATCAAAAACAACGAATGCGACAGATTCAAATAAAGGATATGATAAAGCAGCAGCCTTTTCACCTGACGGATCGATGTTAGCATGGATAAGCTGGGAGGAGCCGGGTAATGAGGCCTCGCTTCAACGTCTTTTTGTGATGGATATGAAGACAAACACAATAAGGAATCTGTCGCAGGGTTTTGAAAACAATGTTGAAAACATACACTGGTCAGGTAAGTCGGACAGGATTTATTTTATTTCCGATATAAATGCTACCGATCAGATTTTTTATTGTGATCCATCGTCGAAGTCAGAAAAAAATATGGTTCAGCTTACAAATGATGTGGCCGATTTCAATGGCTTAAGCATAGTAACAACTTCTTCCAGGGAAGATAAGATTCTTTCATCACGCATGTCGTTCTCTGAACCAACAGAATTGTTTTCTGTCGATGCGAAATCGGGAAAATCTGTGCAGATTACTTTTACTAACAAAGATGACTTATCGCCAATCACGTTAGGTGAAGTGAAAAAATTTATGGTGAAGACATCCGATAAAAAAGACATGCTTACATGGGTTATCTATCCACCGAATTTTAATCCTGCCAATAAATATCCAACACTTCTTTATTGTCAGGGTGGACCACAAAGTACCGTCAGTCAGTTTTTTTCTTTCCGGTGGAATATGCAGTTGATGGCGGCCAATGGTTATATCGTTGTAGCTCCCAACAGGAGAGGTCTTCCGGGATTTGGAAAAGAATGGAATGATGAAATCAGTGGTGACTGGGGCGGACAGGCGATGACGGATTTGTTGAGTGGTATTGACAGCATTGCCAAGCATCCCTACGTTGATAAAAATAAAATGGGAGCAGTAGGAGCGAGCTTCGGTGGTTATTCTGTCTTCTGGCTGGAAGGACATCATCAGAAACGATTCAAGGCATTCATCTCGCATTGTGGAGTATTCAATCTTGAAAGTATGCTCGGTACTGAAGAATTGTTCTTTTACTTTCATGAGAATGAAGGTGCCTACTGGCGTTCTCCTAAGCCGGTGACTTATCTGAAATACTCTCCACATAATTATGTGCAGAACTGGGATACACCGATTTTAATAATCAGCAATGAGAAAGATTATCGTATTCCGTATTCACAGGGACTGGAAGCCTTCTCTGCCGCACGTGCCCAAAATATTCCCGCGCGCTTTTTAAGTTTCCCTGATGAAGGTCATTGGGTTCTGAAGCCACAGAATGGATTGATGTGGCAGCGAGAATTTTTTGACTGGCTGGGGAAGTATTTAAAATAAGAGCCAAGAACCAAGAACCAAGAACCAAGAGCAAAGAACCAAGAACCAAGAACCAAGAGCAAAGAACCAAGAACCAAGAACAAAGAGCAAAGAGCAAAGAATCAAGAACCAAGAACCAAGAATCAAGAACCAAGAACCAAGAGCAAAGAACAAAGAACAAAGAGCAAAGAATCAAGAAC
>JANPNV010000156.1:0-42755 GCA_031427625.1 Bacteroidota bacterium | reverse complement strand
TTGCATCTGTCACGGTGGTATTCCATCCGCTTGATGGAAAATAATGGGTATTTCCTGTTGTATCAGTTATTCTGAAATCAATATTTAAAGGTGCTTCAGATGGCCCGATGTATTGGAAATGTATTGAATCGGGAGCTGAGGTATAGCAACTTGATATATCTGCAATAAATATTTTAGGATGTGCTAATTGATGTATCATATGACTTTGTGCATACCATAGTACGCCTCCGCGTTGTACAGAATTTTCACCGTCATTTAGAACATGAGACCCAAGCCAATATTGATGTTTATCATATTGGCGAAAGTATAATCTCTCTGCTTTAAAAATAGTATTGATTTTATTTTCCGCAAACCAGGGGCCCCAATAATCATCGTATCCATAATCAGAAATAGACTCAGCGCTCAATATTGGGTGAACGTCAGTTAAGGGCTTAGTTTGACCCCATGATGGCGAATGCTGGTGAAAATTAAAGTCATTTAAATTATCAGAAAGAAATTGAAATTGAGGCGTATCGATTACCGGAATATTAGGCGGGGAGTAATGGTAATAATTATACATACTCACTCTGTCTAACATCCGTTGCGTATAATTATTGGGTGGCTGACAATTGCTTGGTGGACTTGGAAATAATAATGAATCCTGCGAAAGTCCATCCAGAAATGCAGCATAGATATATTCGTTTAATCCAGTGCTGGAAAAATTGGTTTCAAAAATAGAAGGATCGACATAACCATCTATTCGCAAAGATCGTGGATTGGTAGGAGTATAAGAATGAAGAGAGTTGTAAATATCAACCATACTCCTCATTGCTCTAACCACAGGGACGAAATGTCCTAAATATCTTGCTGATGACCAATTAGGGTAATGACCGGGCTGACAAATTGTGTAATTATTATTGCAATCGAGTAAAGAATCTTTACATGTAGCATCTGCAAAAAATCCATGAGCTGAATCGATATAATCATCCGAAGAATTTTGCCAGAATTCATATTCTATGAAAATAAAATTAAAGTATGTATTACATTCATGGCATTCATTTAGGTGAATTATTCTATAAAGCATTTTCAATGTTTCAGATCCAAGAAATGCAGAGTCGCCGGGAACGAGTGTTGAATCCTCTATTACTGTCCATATAGGATTAAAATTCGGAGCCATTCTTTCTACGGAGGGAATAATTATGGGAGCGGTTGCACGTCTATATACATCGTTGTAATTTACCTCTTCCTGAAAACCATGTGTGTTTTCTCCGGCACCTGCAATTTCATCTATGCAATATTGTTCCCTGGCTTTATTCATAAAGCGGCAAAGATGTAATTCTATGTCTTCCATTCTGCCAGTATTTTCATTCCAGAGTGAAATCCCCGAACCAAGAATTCGATGCATGTCTAATAAAATAATATATGTAAAATGGTTGTCCCTGCAATATTCAAGAAACTCATCTTCTTTTTCGAAAATTCCATCATGATTGATATCGGTTCCGAGCATTGAAAACTCCGGATGCAGTACGTTCGGATTCCAAGGGGTGCCTTGTGTGTGGTTATTCCATGCTATAGGATCAATGTAAAAAAACCGGTCAACATAAATTCCCCGATGCGGATTAGATTCAGTTAGTCTTGTTGGTAGTACCTGCGAATACACATTTGAAAAGGTTGCAAATTGTATGATTAACAGTAAGCTGATTTTTTTAATGATATCTAGCATAAAATTTTTTTAAGAATAGTTTATAAAAATATTTATCTGTGAAGCGCAAGTGCTTCCTTCAATATGTTAGCGGATTTTGCTTGGATGCAAGTGTTACGGATAGGCTAATAAAACTTTTAAAGGATGGTAATTAATTAAAGGGGCAATAAAAAACAACAACTAAATTCAATACCTAAATTATTCAACGAATAAATAAATCAACAGGAACTTTTAATTTTCTTGAAATAGATTAAGGGTGAAATGTAAATAATATCCAACATTAAAAAAACCGCATATAATAGAATTTCTGAAAAAGTTAAGACCAGGCGCAAATTACTCGCCATGCACATTTTTTTAAACTTATTTTTTGAATCCAATATTACACTTTCGAGAAATGCGTAAAAAAATGAAAACAATTCAATTATTTCCCTATAGAAATAACTATCTCCGAAAACTTCCATCACTAGGGTTTTGTGCTAGTATTTAATCTTGAGACAACTTAACTTTTTTCTTACTTCTCCACTCTCTTCGCACATTATCCTTTGTACTTCACAACTAACAATCCCCCTTTAACAACTTCTGTTATCATCCTTCTTCATTCATTCAAAAAAGCATGACCTTCGCAGCATGTCACAGAAACCTGCGATAGTCTTTTACGGAACTCCCGAATTCGCCGTTCCATCACTTGAGATTTTACTTAAGAATGGATTTCCAATTCATGCTGTTGTTACAGCTCCTGATAAGCCGGCAGGTCGCGGGCAAAAGATTTTATTTTCGCCGGTAAAAGAATTTGCCTTACAAAACAACTTGCAAATCCTTCAGCCCACTAATCTTAAGGACGAAGAATTTCAGAACGAACTCCTCTCTCTTAAAGCAGACCTTCAGGTTGTTGTTGCATTCCGGATGCTTCCTGAAGCTGTCTGGCAGATGCCTCAACTTGGGACCATTAATCTGCATGCTTCACTCCTTCCCCAATACCGGGGTTCTGCTCCTATAAACTGGGCAATTATCAATGGGGAAAAAGAAACAGGACTTACAACCTTTTTTCTTCAAAAAGAAATTGACACAGGACGAATTATTTTTCAGGACAGAACCATGATTGGAAAACTTGAAACTGCCGGTGAGCTTCATGACAGACTTATGATAACCGGAGCGGGTCTTGTACTCCGAACTGTACAAGCGATTCAGGAAGGAAATGTGCACACAATGGATCAGGAAGAAATGAGTGCCAGCATAAAATTAAATACTGCACCGAAACTGAATCGCGAGAACACAAGGATCGACATAAATAAGACGCCTGATCAGTTTTGTAATTTCATTTGCGGACTGAGTCCGTATCCGGCAGCGCATACTCAGCTTAGCAATACGAATGGAATCAGTTTTTCCATTAAAATATTTGGAACTATACCCCATAAAGAGAAACACTCACACCCGGCCGGAAAGGTTCTTAGCGACAATAAAAGTTATCTTCACATCTACCTGCGTGGTGGATATGTTTCTATAACCGAAATACAACTTTCGGGGAGAAACAGAGTTAAGATAAAGGATTTCCTGAACGGACTGAAGATCGAAGGTGATTGGTTTATCGATTAAAGTCATGTTTACAAACAGGCAATTTTTCATTTTATCGAAAACCGGTTTAACATAACCGAAGTATTAATGAAAAAAATTATTGTATTAAGCGGAGCAGGAATAAGTGCGGAAAGCGGGCTAAAGACTTTTCGTGATAGTGATGGCTTGTGGGAAAATTACCGGATAGAAGATGTTGCAACACCATCAGCATGGAAGACAAACAGGCAAGTCGTGCTTGAATTCTATAATGAGAGGAGAAAGCAAATAATTGAGGCAGCCCCGAATCCAGCACATATTGCATTAGCTACTCTGCAGGAAAAATTCGACGTAACGATTATCACACAAAACATTGATGACTTGCATGAGCGCGCTGGTTCAAAAAAGGTATTGCATCTTCATGGTGAAATATTTAAATCAAGAAGCAGTATAGACCCATCTCTCATATATCCTGTAAATGGATCACTCCTGAACGAAGGCGAAACTTGTGAAAAGGGATCTCAACTCCGTCCTCACATTGTATGGTTCGGTGAGTTAGTGCCAGCACTGGAAGAGGCTGCTGATATTGTATCACGGGCCGATATTTTTATCGTAGTAGGCACCTCACTAGCGGTTTACCCGGCTGCTTCACTCGTACATTTTGCACAAGAAGCATCAGAAAAATACATCATAGACCCCTCTGTTAATGGTATCAATGGATTTACTGTAATTAGAGAAAAAGCCACCGCAGGTATTCCTGCTTTGGCAGATAAATTAATGAATAGACTAAAATGAACAGCGAATTCTTCGACACGGAAACTTTTAAATGGGTAATTCTTCCTATCCTGATATTTATTGCGCGTACAATGGATGTTACTCTGGGAACACTCCGAAATGTATTCATCTCAAAAGGATTCAGGAATATCGTACCCTTCATAGGATTTTTTGAAGTTCTGATCTGGCTGGTATCCATCAGGCAGGTGATGCAACACCTTGATAACCCAATATGCTACATTGGTTTTGCAGGGGGTTTCGCAATGGGCACCTATGTAGGTTTAAGAATAGAAAGTCGTCTTGCCCTCGGACTGCAGGTTTTGAGGATTATTACCTCCTCCGACTGGCAACCACTGGTTGAGGCCTTACAGAAGAAAAACCTAGGAGTAACCATAATAGACGCTCATGGATCAAAAGGCCCTGTGAAGATTATCTTTACTATTATTAAAAGGAAGGATATGGCACTGGTAAGAAATATTATCATGGAAGTGAATCCAAATGCGTTTTATTCCATAGAAGACATCAGAATAGCCAATCAGGGCGTATTTCCAAAGAAACCTGTTATTCAAAACAAAATGGATTACATACGCCATGCATTCCCCGACGTCAAGGAGAAATAAGTAATACACGAACCATTGTCGAAAAAATTATAAAATAGTTACGTCAATGAGAAGATCATTTATATAATTTTGCACTATAAAATATAAAAACCCAAAACCCTAAAAAATCAATCATGAAAACTAACATCATCGGCTTGCTTGTTGCCGGAGCAATCAGCTTTACGGCTTGTACAAAAAAAGTGGACGAAAAGACAATTTCCGAAATCAATCAATTCGGAACTGAGTGGACTGCACTAGGTGAGAAAGCTTCTACCTGGAGTACTGATCTTACTCAAACATCTGCAAAAGCAAAGGAATTTGCTGCACAACAAACTGCATGGATGAACAGCATGGCAACATCTAAAGATGCTGTTATGAAGACGAAAGCAACTGAAATGGCTTCTAAAGCTAGCCAGGATGCTTCCCGTTTCGAAGGAATGGAGAATGAGTGGAATACTTTCAAGAGCACTTGGGATGAGACTACAAAGCAATTTACTGACTGGAAAGACAAAGTCATGAAAGGCCAAGTTACTCCTGAAGACGCTACTAAAGGTATCGCTGAATTCAAAACTAAAATGAGTGATGCTCAAGCTAAAGTTGACAGCTGGGGAACATCTTATGCTGAAGCTAAATCTAGCTGCGAGCAGAACATGGCAATGGCAGAATCAATGCCTAAGCCGGTTCAACCTGCAACTAAGAAGTAATTTCTTCTTTTAAGCATTAAATAAAAAAGGTCTGAGAAATCAGACCTTTTTTATTTGGTATCGCTCGCTGAATTCATGCAGCAACGTACGCGAAAAATTATTAAAGTATCGCTTGCTCCTGAAGGCAGAAACCCAGCGAATACCATGAATCACATCGGTGAGAAATATCTCATCCGCTTTAAGTAAATCATCTGCCGTTATTCCCTTTTCGATGACTGGCATCCTTTGATCTTGTACATGCTCTATAATCCGTCCTCTCATTATTCCCGAAACACAGGCTTCAGTAAGCGCAGGTGTTAAAAGCTTACCACTATCCACAATAAAAATATTAGAGCTTATTGCTTCTGCAATCCGGCCATCGGTATTGAGAACGAGACAATCACCCGTATTCAGTTTTTTCTTATGCAAGCCAGCCATCACATAATATAAAGCATTCGACGATTTAAGATTACTTAACTTACTGACAGGCTTCTTAATATCGGTGTATAATTCGATTTTTAATCCACTCTCATTCAGCTGATAGGTTTCAGAACTTAATGAGGAAGTCTCAATTAAATAGGAGACGTCATTGCTTTGTGGTGTATATAATCCTCCATCATTCCTGAATACTTCAAGCCTGATCCTTCCATTCCCTTTCAAGTTATTAACCTGATCGAGGTGACGAATAGAGAGGTATAAATTATGAAAGGTGAGATCGTCGTGTGCATTCATGCCAAGCAATTCCATGCTGGATGATAATCTTGCCAGATGATTCTCGAAAAATAAAATTTCACCCTGCATTAAACGTATTGTTTCGAAAAGTGCATCGCCATATCGAAATGCCCGATTGGATGCAGTAAATACCGGCTGCGTGGAATCAATAATATTCCCATTAAAATTTATATAGGTTGCTGACACGTCTGTAAAGGTAATGAGTGTATTGGCTGTTTAAACTTGTTCGCCGATTATTTTCTCAGCAACAATTAACAATGATGAATTGACATCTATCTTAATTGTTTTTACTCCTGCCTTCACTCCTGCTTCTATATCTCGGTCAGCATCACCGATAAAATAAGAATGATTTTTTACGACATCATATTTTGCTGCTGCTTTTTCCAAAAGCAGTGAATCTGGTTTTCTGCAAATGCAATTGCTAACCGTAGGATGATGAGGACAGTAGTAAAATTCTTCGATGATAATTCCTTTAGTTGATAAAGCCCTATGTATATGCAAGTGTATATAGTCGGCTTCCTGTTTTGTATACAATCCTTTGGCAATACCAGATTGATTAGAAATTACAATGATAATAAATCCTGCCTTGCCAAGCATTTTTAAACCTTCTACTACACCATCATTAATCGAAACATCTTCCAGAAGCCATGTGTAGTCGCCCCGTTCCCTGATAATTACACCGTCACGATCTAGAAATATGGCTTTGCGATCAGAGTGCATCCCTGAAGTTTATTAGTTTATTAAAAAAATCGACGAGCAACGATGGTGAAAGTACAATCGTAAAAAGCCATCCATATAAAGCACCCCACATATGTGCGCTGTGATTCACGTTGTCTCCGCCTTTTTTCCCCATGTAATAGCAATACCAAAGATAAAGAACGCCGAATACTATACCCGGAAGCTTTATCAGTCCATACAAATAAAGCGACTGCATGGGATTGAACAAAATACAAGCAAAGACGACTGCCGATACTGCTCCCGACGCACCCAGTCCGTTATACCCCGGATTCAGTTTGTTCTGTTTATAAGTGGGTATAAGCGCCATCAACAAAGCACTTAGATACAGGATAACATATAATGCTTGTCCTCTTTCACCAAATGCCTCCTCAAAATAAAATTCAAGTGCAGCACCGAATGAATAAAAGACAATCATATTAATTGCAAGGTGTATCAGATCGGCATGAATAAATCCTGACGTGAAAAATCGATACCATTGTCTCCGCGTCTCAATGAGGTATGGATTAAAAATCAATTTACGATAGAGAACATTGTTCTGAAACGCAATCAAACTAACAATTATCGTTATGATGATAAAATAGATGGTCATCGTCTGTAAAAAATGTTTTGAAAAATAATGTTAGACATTAAATCTGAAATGCATGACATCTCCGTCGTTTACAAGATACTCCTTGCCTTCGATGCTGAGCTTTCCGGCATCTCTGCAGGCTGATTCTGAACCAAGTCTGACGAAATCGTCGTAACGGATTACCTCGGCTTTAATAAATCCTTTTTCAAAATCGGTATGAATAACACCTGCAGCTTGCGGCGCATACATTCCCTTTGTAATCGTCCATGCACGAACTTCCTTTTCTCCTGCAGTAAAATAAGTAAAGAGACTTAGCAAACGATATGCAGCTTTAATCAGTTTACTAACTCCTGATTCATCCAGTCCGAGATCTTTCAAAAATGCAACACGATCATCATAACTTTCGAGTTGTGTAATTTCCGCTTCGATGGCAGCAGCAATAACAAGGACTTCTGCTTTTTCGTCTTTCACTTCTTCCTTTATCAGGTCAACATATTTATTTCCGTTAACAACAGAGCTTTCATCGACATTGCATACATATAATACCGGTTTTGCTGTCAAAAGAAATATGTCGTAAATAAATCTAAAGTCTTCTTCTGCTACGGGCGCGCTTCGTGCTGACTTCCCCTGTTCCAGATGTGATTTAAAGACTTGAAGCACTTCAATACATTTTTTCGCTTCTTTATCTCCACCCGTTTTAGAAGTCTTTTCAGTCCTTGATATTTTTTTCTCTACACTTTCCAGATCCTTCAACTGTAATTCAGTATCGATGGTTCCCTTATCGCGAATAGGATTTACTGATCCGTCGACGTGTACAACGTTCGGGTCGTCGAAACAACGTACGACGTGAATAATTGCATCACATTCGCGAATATTACTTAGGAACTGGTTACCGAGTCCCTCACCTCGACTGGCGCCTTTAACAAGTCCGGCAATATCAACGATTTCCATAGTAGTAGGAACGATACGCTGAGGGTTTACCAGTTGTTCCAGTTTATTCAAACGCTCATCAGGTACAGTAATGACTCCGATATTTGGTTCGATTGTACAAAACGGAAAGTTAGCAGCTTGCGCTTTAGCATTTGAAAGGCAATTGAATAAGGTCGACTTGCCTACGTTTGGTAAGCCGACAATTCCACATTTTAAACTCATTTAATTTCAGGTAATATTTAATTAATAATTAATTTCTGTCACAGGGCTGAATAAACAACCTACTTGTTGCCCCCTGTTGTTATTGTTTGATACTTTAATGTATTGGCAGGATCTACTAGTGTCAACACCTGCAATGCCCGATTTTTTTCGTCGTTCGTTGCCTGACTAAAAAGGTTGACTAATTCATCCACTTTAGTTGTAAAAAAAATCTGCATCAGGAATGAATTCGGTTTATCCTGATAAACCTGTCTGAGGTCAGTTAGTTTTTCGGTAACAACTGAACGAGCATCATTTATGTTGTCGTTGAACTTATCAAATCCAAGGCGGTGATAGGTATAAATAAAATTCCGGAATGGTTTAAATGAAACATTCAGGAGATTCTCGACCAGCCAGTAACGGTTGCGTGAAGATTCAAATGCTCTCCATCCTCTGTCGGAAAGATTTTGTGAGTTGTTCACGATTGTTTGTGCGCGGCTGAAATAAGGAGAACCGCCTTCAGGAGAAAAAGAATCGTAATCAAGTCCGATGATTATGTATGCATAATATGCAATTGCGGCAGTCAGGTTTGAGTTGATATTTGATTCATCAAATTCGAGCGTCTGATCCTGAACATAACGAAATGAAAAATCATTATCCTGATGATTAAACATTGGCGTGTTATAAGAACTCTTGTATACAGGCCGTCGCGACTGCAGCTGAATTGATGCTTTAAACTCATCAGTAGACGTTCTTTCTGATATTGTAATTACCATACTGCATTCGATTCTTTCCTGATTGAGGAATTCATCGTTTGTCCATTTACGATTATTCAGGAAATCACGCAGATCTGTTTGCAGCTTATCATAAATTGATTTATCGCTGGCCTGAATCTGCGGTGTTGCAATAGTAATCTGACAGTTTAGTTCCTGTGCCTTTGATATTAATCCGGTTACTACCAGAAAGAAGGTTAAAAATATTCTTGTTGACATGACTATTTTTTTAATGAATTCACGAGAACATCAACCAAGTCGCGGGCAACTTCTGTCTTTGGTTTGATGCCGAACGATTGTTGTTTTCCAGAACGTTCAATGATTGTTACCTTATTTGTTGATAGTTCAAATCCAGCTCCTTCATCGTTGAGTGAATTAAGTACTATAAAATCCAGATTTTTCTTTTGCAGCTTTTCTTTGGCATGATTGAGTTCGTCACTTGTCTCCAGAGCGAATCCCATCAGCAACTGTCCGGCTTTTTTCATCTCACCCATATTCATGAGTATGTCTTTGGTTGGTATCAACGTGAGAGATAATGGAATATTTTTTTTGGATATTTTTTCTGACGATGCTTCTTCAGGGCGGTAATCGGCAACGGCAGCTGACATAACTATTATGTCCATTTTATCGAAGTCTGACATACAAGCAGAAAACATTTCTTCTGCCGTTTTAACATCGGTTCGTTTTATGCTATGATCATTTAGGGAAAGACTGCTGGGACCTGTCACAAGCTGAACAGAAGCACCTCGACTGGCGAGTTCTTCGGCGATGGCAAAACCCATTTTACCCGACGAACGATTGCCAATAAACCGGACAGCATCGATGGCCTCGAATGTTGGGCCAGCCGTTACCAGAGCTTTCTTACCTCTGAGCGGCATGTTTTCATAAAAATATTTTTCAAGCAGGGCATAAATTTTCTCAGGCTCTTCCATCCTGCCCTCTCCATATAATCCACTTGCCAATTCACCATCAGCAGGAGAAATGATGAAATGATTATTGTATGACTTAAGCGTTGCCAGATTTGTAACTACAGAAGGATGCAAAAGCATGTCAAGATCCATTGCAGGAGCAATGAAAACAGGGCATCTTGCAGAGAGGTAACAGGCAAGTAAATGACTATCGGCAATTCCATGAGCCATCTTCCCTATAGTATTTGCAGATGCGGGAGCAATTACAAATGCATCAGCCCATAAGGCTATTTCGATATGGTTATTCCACATTCCTGTTTCCTTGTTATGAGAAGCTGTAACTACAGGATTCTTCGAAAGAACAGAAAGCGTCAGTGGTGTAATGAATTCTTTTGCGGAATCGGTCATGACAACTTTCACTTCCGCACCGGCTTTTACCAACAAGCGGATTAGGTATGAAGTTTTATATGCGGCAATGCTGCCAGTTACACCGAGAAGAATTCTTTTTCCTTTCATGACGCTTATATAGAAACGAAAAAATCCAAAACGCTTACGTCCTGGATTTCATCGTATATTTTCATTTTGGATTAAAGATTTTCACCATTATCCTTTAAAGGATTTCGGTTATAAATTTTGTCTTCCATATATTCCTGGATAGCGATAAGCGTTGGCTTTGGAAGGCGCTCGTAATATTTTGAAATCTCAATCTGCTCGCGATTCTCAAATATTTCTTCCAGGTTGTCTGTAGTTGAATTGAATTCGGAAAGCTTAGAGTTAAGTTCGTCCTTCATTTCACTGGAGATCTGGTTAGCACGTTTAGCAATAACAACGAGTGTTTCATAAACATTTCCAGTCTTCCTTTCGAAGTCAGGAAGATTACGAGTAATTGTTGTAGTAACTTCTGATTTATAATGCATGGTATTTAGTTTTTATACTCTATTTGATTATTGTCGGCACTCAATTTATCAAGTCTTCTTTGTGATGAAGTCATTAAATCATCAGCCTTCCCCTTTAAGCTGCTATCAGGAAATGCACTTATAAATTCAGTATATGCTCTGATTGTATCGTTATATCTTTCCAGTTTCTTCTCATCAATACTGTTTTCGGCAAGAAGATAACTTGCTTTGACAATTTTAAACAACGATTCTTCTCTGAAATTTGTTGAAGGGAAATCTTTCAGCAGATTTTTATACGCAGTTACAGCGGCTTTGTAACTGTCCATATTGTAATATAGTTCTGCGTTCTCGAAGCTCTTTAATTCCAGTTTGCCGCGAAGCTGATCAATCAACTTATTGCACTGATCGAGTCTTGAACTTTTTGGGTATCTGTCGGCAAACAACTGCAATTCGTTTATTGCTTTTATTGTATTTGTCTGATCAAGCGAATATTCCGGAGAATTCTGATAGAAACAATATGCATGCATGTATGCACATTCTTCAGCAAATTCACTTACCGGATAAGTCTTCGAAAAATTATCAAAGTTATAGGCGGCAGTTTCATAATCTCCGAGACGATAATTCGTGTAAGCGTAGTAGTAATAGGTCTTCTCCGCTTTTTTAGTTCCTCTGAAAACGGTAATTAACTCTTCGAATAATGGAAGCGCTTTGAAGTATTCACCCTTCTGAAATAATTTTACTGCCAGATCATACTTTGCATCCATATCATGACCTTTTTGAATATGACTGTACTGGCTGCAGGAAACAAGCAGCAGAAATACAGAAATAATGCTAAAAAGGCGGATTTTCATGCGGTGGCAAAGATAATAAAAATGTTTAAACGATGAATAGTCAACGGCTTCCTGAACAGACTATTTTGTTTGAACACAAATTAACGTTTTACGACTTTTTTGGTTGTAATCGAACCCAATGACTGAAGTGTAATTGTGTAGATTCCGCTGCTCCAGTCCTTGCCGAGTCGAACATTTTCCGTAGCGGCTGCATTTCCGGTAAAAACAGTTTTTCCTATTGCATCCTTCACTGTCAAAATAGCAGATGGATTATTGATCTGGCTGATATTGATAGTAAACTCATTTGTAAATGGATTGGGATAAACAGTAAAAGCTGAAGACTCTCTTGAAGGTTCATTCATGTTTAAAGTAAGTTGTCCGGTAACTTCAAACTGATCAAGTGCTCCTTCAACAATATTCCCGGGAGCATTATCAGAAACTTCAACAGAAAAACGCATGGTAGCTGTTGGTGTGATCAAGCTTTGAATTGGGAATGAGCTATAAACCCATGTACCGTTGGAAGGATTATTTGGATCAATTGCCTGAATTATCACTGTATTCGTTCCATTTGTCAAACTGATTTTCATGGTATCGTTTGGTGTTCCTACACCGTTAATACAGAGGTAACGATAATAATAACTAATAACAGGATTATTATAAATCGTAGCGTCGAACACAGGAGAAGTGAGAATAGTATTTCCGTTGTCTACATCGTGATTGTTGTACGGACTTCCACCATTATCTGTCACGAAACATTTAGCGCCGCAATCGCCTGTAATATCTGATGCAGGGTTTATCTCCGTATTGTTTCCATCATATGTTCCAACAGGAATCCCTCTCTCCCAACGATTGGCAGAAGATCCTGTAACTATCCATCCATTATCAAGAGAAAAATCATCGTAATATCCCGGAGAAAGTGTTGCAGATAAAGACATACCCTGTACGAGTGTCACAGAATCACAAACAGTACGATAACCCCATTTGCCGGAAGACATCAGATAAGATTCGGATATAACTGCAGGAAAAGAAAATATGCCTCCCGGTGAAGTTGTCGAAAGATAATTCAATCCTGATCCTTCCAGAATAACTTGTGCCCCTTCAATCGGAAGTCCAGTGAGGCTGTCATTAACAATTCCTGAAAATGAATACGTCTGCAAAGGAGCCAAAAGAACATTTAAAAAGGTAAGTACGCCATTGGATAATTGTACGCTGGTTAATGTCTTTGTAGCATAACCCGGTTTTGAAATTCTTACATCATACAATCCGGCAATTGCCAAACCTGTCCTGAATTCACCAGAAGCGTCAGACGATTTTGTTATAGTTGTTGTAAGAATCTCAATTGTTGCATTGTTAATTAAGGCATTTGTAAGACTGTCACGAACATCGCCTTCGAGGTAACAACCGCGAATATACGTAGGTGTAAAAACAAACAATCCGTTGTTAATGTCGGATGCTACAATTGTGCCTGATGGAAGATAAGGATAAACACCCCAGCATCCGTCATAACCTGCACCACTTCCTTGTGGATAGGTATCATAATGTGCTACTTCTATCGGATTGCGTGGTCTTGCTTCGTCGACAATAACGACACCTTCTCTATACCAGGATGTAATTGAATAGTCATTTAAAATTTGCGTGTTATGAACGGCAGCACCTGTTCCGGCTGCAGTCTGAAAACGCGAAAGCTCAGTAATGTTCGCCAGATCAGTAATGTCGTAAGCAGTAAGATAAGAATAGCTTGTTTCATCAGTTGTAAATAAAGTACGATGATCATCAGAAAGCCATGTGTTATGCGTAAAAGTATTCGGCGTGGACTGTGTGGCAAGAAGGATAGGATTCAATTTATTTCTTACATCAACTACTGTAAAAAAGCCTGAATTAATATGACCTTCATACATTGTATCATTCAATACAAGACCATCGTGTACATAAGCATCACCTGGGAAAACATATTCACCAACATAATGTGGATTCCACGGATCAGTCAGACTAAAAAAGAGAGAATTCCCGTTATTGATATTGCTTCCATAGAGGTAAAGAAATCCCATAGCCGTATCACAGTGAAGTGCATGGATTGAATTGAGTTGCCCCGATATCGCTCCATCACCCACGTATTGCTTATAATAAACTGTATCGGGCAAATGACTCATGTCGATTATTGTTAGTCCGCCGCCACCTTCAGTTACTACATATGCATACTTTCTGTATGTTTTAACCTCACGCCAGTCTGACCCTGCTCCGGGTACCATAAAGCGACTAACAGGACTTGAAGAATTGGATACATCGACGATATCAAGACCATTGTATGTACCTACGAGTGCATATTCATTTCCCACTGTATCAACATATCCACCAATGTTGGCAAGTACAGTTGAGCCATAGCTTTTATTTGCCCTTAATTGAAGATTCTGCGAAAAGGCATGCAGTGATAGTGCGAATAGCACTAGAAATAGTAACTTTTTCATTAATTCCGATAGGTTTTTGCGGCGGCAAATGTGATGGTTTATAATTGATTTTTCGTCAGATGGCCGCAATAATATTCGGAAAATGTGATTATTTGATTAAAATGACAAAGGAGAATCAGACACCTTTACCTCACTTTTATGCCCATAATCAGACAATTGTTCAGATTATTAACTTCATGAGTGTAAGATTCAATTTTCAAGAGAGTTGGATTTTATCTCAAAATAATTACTTTTGCCCTTAATAGATTGAAAAAGGCAATAATTAGTATTGCATTTTTCAAAATTGAATTAATAAGTTTTATCAGCTGACAGGCAAAATTTATATAGATAGTGGATTTATTCGAAAAGATAAAATTGAACCGCGGACCACTTGGTCAGCATGCGAAAGACTCTCATGGATATTTTACGTTTCCAAAACTTGAAGGAGATATTGGAACAAGAATGATTTTCCGTGGAAAAGAAAGACTTGTTTGGAGTTTAAATAATTATCTCGGTTTAGCAAATCATCCGGAAGTAAGAAAGGCAGATGCTGAAGGAGCAAAATTATTCGGTTTAGCTTCTCCTATGGGAGCAAGAATGATGTCTGGCAATACCAATCATCATGAGAAGTTAGAAAATGAATTGTCAACATTTCTAGGAAAAGAAGACACCATACTTTTAAACTACGGATATCAGGGAATGGTATCGGCAATCGATTGTCTGGTCGACAGACATGATGTAATAGTTTATGATAGTGAAAGTCACGCCTGCATCATTGATGGTGTTAGGCTTCACATGGGAAAACGATTTGTATTTCCTCATAATGACATTACCAGTTGTCAGAAACAACTTGAACGCGCAACAAGAATAGTAAAGGAAACAGGCGGGTCAATACTTTTGATTACTGAAGGAGTCTTCGGAATGAGTGGAGATATGGGCAAGCTAAGTGATATTGTAAAATTGAAAGAAAGTTTCGACTTCCGCTTATTTGTTGATGATGCACATGGATTCGGCACGATGGGAAAAACCGGAGCTGGAACTGCAGAAGAACAAGGAGTACAAGATCAGATTGATATCTATTTCGGAACATTTGCAAAAAGCATGGCAATGATTGGCGGATTTATTTCGAGCCGTGAAGATGTTGTTGAATATCTTAGATATAATATGCGTTCACAGATATTTGCAAAGTCACTTCCATCAGCACTTGTTGTGGGAGCATTAAAGCGTCTTGAATTATTAAGATCGCAACCGGAATTGAAAGATAATTTATGGAAGGTTGTAAATGCATTACAGGATGGTCTGAAAAAAGCAGGTTTCGATATTGGCAAAACGCAATCGCCGGTAACGCCTGTTTATATGTCAGGCACAATTGGTGAAGCAACCAATCTCATTTATGATATGAGAGAAAACTATGATATCTTCTGTTCTATGGTTGTATATCCTGTTGTACCGAAAGGTGTTATTATATTGCGATTAATTCCGACAGCTTCACATACTATGAAGGATGTTGAATACACGATTGATGCTTTCACGAAAGGATATGTAAAATTAAAGGCGGGAGAATATGCATCTGATAAGATTGCTGCATTTTAAATTGAATTATTTCCTAATCCCTTATACCCAACCTAACAAACTCAAAAACAAAACACAATGAAAGAGTACGAAAAAATCAAACAACTCCTTGCTGCCATAGAAGAAGATGTCATCAAGTTTTCCGAAAAAGGCAATGCAGCCGCCGGCACACGTGTTCGAAAAGGTCTGCAGGAAGTAAAGCGCGCCTGTCAGGATATGCGTGATGCTATTCAGGACTTAAAGAAAACTGATTCACCGGAAGCTTAATTCCTAAATCCCGGCATTCGGGATATTCCCTTTAAAAAAATGTGGCTTCATAGTCACATCGTTAAAACGTTATAACGTTCAAGCGTTGTAACGTTTTTGCATTAATGAAATCTATTCAGATATTTGCAGCCCAAAATTGGCGAGGTAGCTCAGATGGTTAGAGCGCAGGATTCATAACCCTGAGGTCGGGGGTTCGACTCCCCCTCTCGCTACAAACACAGCGCAAGTAAACAACACAAAAGAACCAATTCCGTCTGTTCACTCACACTGTTTCTCAAACTCAGGCTCAGGCTTTAACCAATTTTACAATTTCATTTCAACATTTTTTCAGGAATCATATTCGCCAGCTGGTGGACGGGGGTTCGACTCCCTCTCTCGTTACGAATCAGTATTTTAATTATCTATTCTACTCAAATGGGATTAATTTCTATCCTGTAACTCGGAAAAAAATTACCAGATAAATTTTCTACCCAGAGCACTATTCAAACATTTTTCGCAAGTCATTGCCTGACTTTTACTTTCAATTTCTTCCGAATAAACTAATCTCCTTGGTCGGTATTTTAATGTCCAGCCTTTAGTCCCAAATTCATTGTGTGACGTGATTCGATGTGTATCCAATATGTATTTTATTGAATATCTCTTAATAAAGTGCCTAAACGAAAAACATAGATTCAAAAAAACAAATTTTTATGTGATCATTTGCCATTTGAATCACTTCACCTACTATATATAATAAAGAAATCATATTCGATAACTACAGCTCAAAATTGCCAAAACAATTTCGATAGATAAATCATAAGAGGAGATTTGATTCTCCTCTACTCCTCTATCAACTACTTTTTTAAATCCCTGCTTATAAATGATTCCTGATAATTTCTGGACTGATTGTTTTTATATTTTCATCAAAACAACGATTCCGGCTTAGAAACAATTGTTCTTACAAGAAAAAATGTCTATATTGAGCAACCCTGAAAATCAGGTCAATCTTAATAAATAAATTGTGAAGCAAGAAGTCAAAATAAAGAAGAAATCAAAGTATTCAATTGAGTTTGAAATAAGGTCCTCTCCGAAGATCCTATATAATTACCTCAGTAATGCCAGCAGTCTCGAAGAATGGTTTGCTGATAAGGTGACTATCCGGGAAGGTGATTTTATCTTTCATTGGGACGGAACTGAGCAGCGTGCTAAGATTGTCAACAAAAAAGAAAATTCAGTGATTCGCTATAAGTGGGTGACTGATGATAAAAAAGACGATTCATTTTTCCAATTCGAAATTGTGCAGGATGAAATAACGAGTGATGTAGCACTTATTATTACAGACTTTGCTGATGATGATGAGAAGGAAGCGAATTCACTTCTTTGGAACAGTCAGATTCATAATCTGATGCACATTATTGGATCGTAATCCCTAAATCCAGTACTTTAAATATCTGTCAGTATTACGCTCGCAAACAAATTGAACGTTTCGAGGCAATAGTCAGGCATTTCATTAATTAATTTAACATCAATTTTACGACTGATCTTTACAAAAGATTTGGAAAGAAATTCTTCTTTTCCGGCAAGAATATTTTCTACCGGCAAATAATTATCTTTCTCAAAATTGTATTGCCAAGGCGTATCGTTTACACATAAATAAACCTCCTTGCCTGATAGCATCTCCAGGTTTTTATCCAATGCACCCTTGAAAATATCAAGAGCGTCACCTTGAAGATGTAGCGTAAAACTAAATTCATGTCCCCACCAAAACATAGTTCTGAATGCAAAGATCGATTTAGTCGAAAATAGCTTTGGATAATCTAAAACAACATAGGGAAACAACAAATAATTTTCACCACGAAATATTTTCCCGATTTTAACATTCAGATCTTCTACGTTAAAAGTATATTTCTTCAAATCTTCCTTTATCCTGCTCTCAATCCCACCCATTAACTCCACTACCTTTTTGGAGGCGGAATTCTTCAGGAGAAAAAAATTCTGCTCACTTAAAGCAGCTTTCTCCTCATCACTAAAATTCAAATTTGTAACTTGCACACGTTTCGTTGAATGGCAAATATAACGTGAAGAAATTAAATCTGCTTGTATTACGTGCTTTTGTTGGACCGATGGTTCTCACGTTTCTAATTTCCCTTTTTGTGCTTCTCATGCAGTTTCTATGGAAGTACATCGATGACCTTGTTGGCAAAGGGTTGGGCCTGGTTATCATCATTAAACTGATGCTTTATGTATCAGTTACGCTAGTCCCACTCGCACTTCCTTTATCCTTACTTCTGGCATCTATTATGACGCTTGGCAACCTGGCCGAAAATTTCGAACTATCTGCTTTTAAGTCTGCAGGCGTTTCCCTCCAGCGAGTAATGCGGCCTTTAACAATCACGGCTTTGGCTATCTGCCTCTCTGCATTTTATTTCAGCAATTATGTATTACCTGTTGCCAACCTGAAGATGAATGCACTTCTGTATGATGTCCGACAACAAAAACCTGCTCTTCTTATCAAGGAAGGAATTTTTTATAATGGAATAGACGGATACTCTATCAGGATTGGCAAAAAAAACAGTGACGGACAAAATATTGAAGATGTAATGATTTATGATCATAGCGAAAACAGGGGAAACAAAAAGCTCATCATTGCCGAACGCGGGAAAATGGCCATGTCGGACGATGAACGATTTTTGCTGCTTACCCTGAATAAAGGGTCCAGTTGGGAAGAACGTGAAGATAAACCCGGTAGAAATTCTCGTCCTTTTATGAGAACAGAATTTACAGAAGAACTCGTCCGATTCGACCTTTCCCAGTTTAAGATGACCAGAACGAATGAACAACTTTTTAAAGATAATTATCAGATGCTTAACCTTGATCAGCTTAGCCATGCATCTGATTCTTTAGAAACTAGAATTGAAGCGAGGAAAAAAGACTTGTATGTACAACTACTATCCAATTTGAATATAGATAGTACGAACAAGAAAATCAATGTTAATATCAAAACAAATAATAAAAGTTTTTTGAATGATTTCACTTCTGATAGAAAGAAATTGATTGCCAATTCTGCACTTTACGGAGCAAGAAATATCAAAAACATTTCTGATGATGCTGCACAGGATATCGAAATTAAATCCAGAAATTTAGCTAAGCACCGCATCGAATGGCAACGAAAATTTACGCTATCCTTCGCCTGTCTGATTCTGTTCTTTATCGGTGCTCCACTTGGTGCAATTATCAAAAAAGGCGGACTTGGAATGCCTGTTGTTATTTCTATCATCTTCTTTGTCATCTATCATGTTATCTCCATATCAGGCGAAAAGTTTGCCCGTGAAGGAGTAATTCTCCCATGGAAAGGGATGTGGCTATCATCATTTATATTGCTTCCAATAGGAATATTTCTTTCGTACAAGGCAACAACAGATAGTTCCTTATTCGACAAAGAAGCATATTTGAAAGTTATCAGAAGAGTTTTTCCCGGTAATAAAAAGTCATCTTAATTAATCTACCCATTGCTTCGTATCCTTCAAATATGTCACCGCATACCTTATCCTGCCATAGACGGAGGCAATATTGCAATGATGAATATGGCTATTGCCTTATCGGAGGCCGGGCATGAAGTGCATCAATTCGCACTCAACACTTCCAAACATTATGTCGATCCCGAATCTGTCCCGGAAAAATTAAGAACAAGACTACATTTTAGATCGGCACGAATAAATACAAAAATCCGGGTGCTGGGACTTTTAAAAAATTTATTCACCTCTGAATCATACAATATTGTCCGGTTTTTTAATCAGGAGGTTCAAACTTCACTTGAAAATTTGTTGCAGGCCAACAACTATGACATCATTCAACTGGAAACTCTTTTTACTACTCCATATATTACATGCATTCGTAAAAACTCATCTGCAAAAATTGTTCTACGCGCGCATAATGTGGAACATATTATATGGGAAAGAATGGCCGATAAGGAAAATAATTTTATCAGGAAAATACTTTTAAGATTTCTTGCTTCACGTCTGAAGAAATACGAAATCAAAACAATACAAAACATTGATGCTATTGTAGCAATTACGGGAGTAGATGAATCTCACTTCAGGAGTTTTCATTTCAACAGGCCGATTATGACTGTTCCAATTAGCATTGATTTAACCGAGTATATATGTAGTAATAACAATACAGAAATCTGCCTGTTTCACCTGGGGTCCATGGACTGGATGCCTAATCAGGAAGCAGTTGAATGGTTTCTGGATAAATGTTGGACTGAAATAAACCGACTCTTTCCTCAATTGAAATTATTTCTTGCCGGAAGAAATTTCCCCGAGGAACTGAGCAATCGAAATCTGCCGAATGTAATTTGCGATGGTCGTATCGAAGACGCACATAAATATATGCATGACAAACAAATTATGATTGTTCCGCTTTGGTCAGGTAGCGGAATGCGTGTTAAAATTATTCAGGGAATGGCACTTGGAAAAACCATCCTATCTACAAGTATCGGCGCTGAAGGAATTCCTGCCGAACATGAAAAAAATATCCTTATAGCGAATACGCCAGCGGAATTTATTGAAACAATAAAAAGATGCATGCAAAATCCGGAATGGTGCAGGGAGATCGGTAAACATGCAAGGACATTTGCATTGGATCATTACTCAAACCAAAATGTCGGTCATCAGCTTGGGTTGTTTTATAGTGCTTTGAAAAAACAAAGCTGAACAAATTATCAAATTACTTAACCAATTTAAGAATCTTCCTGTTTTGATTTGTAGAAATAATCAGATAATAAATACCCTTTTTTAAATCTTCAACATTTACCGTTGTTTCTGAATCTAAACCTTCTAATCGCCTTACAATTAATCCTCGGTAATCCAATATTTCAATTTCAAAAATACTCCTGTCATCACATGAAATATATAACATATCTGAAATTGGATTCGGAAAAATATTAAACGAAGGCTTGATGTAAACACTGATAATTTCAGAATAAGAAAATTTCCCATCGTAATCTACTTGCTTTAACCGGTAATAACAGACCTGATTCTTTCCGGGATTAATATCAAGATATTCGTAGTTATTTAATATG
This sequence comes from Bacteroidota bacterium, assembly GCA_031427625.1. Taxonomy (GTDB): domain Bacteria; phylum Bacteroidota; class Bacteroidia; order AKYH767-A; family 2013-40CM-41-45; genus JADKIH01. Next base: position 21,552 of record JANPNV010000156.1, on the reverse strand, counting down.
CTTGTTGTACCATGACCAGCCATCTGATAAATTGATTCAAAGATGAGATTCCCGCTTGATCTCTGTACTTCGAAAAAACTATTATTTAGTTCAGATTTTGTTTGCCAATTTAATTTAACTGATTTATCTAAATTTTTGGCGGTGAATAAACAGAGCTCCACTGGTAACGGAGTTACGTCGATTATCGATACATCATCGATGTAATAATAACTTCCAAAAGTTCCATAGTTTACTTGCAGATATGTTGATAGCGCATCGGTATTAAAATGACCGATCGTAATATATTGTTCGCCGCCAGCGGCAATGAAATTGCCGGTAATTTGTTTCCAGTTTAATGTATCTGTAATAACATTTCCAAATACATTGTTTACCTGTGGAATAGGATTTCCAGGAAAGAGACTTGTCCCAAACATCGAAAGCGCATAGGTTGTAAGATAAGCTCCAAGATCATTCGTGGCCCATCTTGCCTTATTATGTAAACATGTATAAAAGGATACTTCATACTTATGACCTATGATAAGTGGGGATGCTAACTTTACCTGCATATATTCTCTATAGGCTCCTGAAGCTGCATATAGTCCTCCATAAGCATTTCCTGACCTTGCTGCCTGGTACCCTCCTGCATTATTAGAAGGTACGCCGTTAAGATTTGGATTAGAGCATGCATTAAAATAATCGGGCGATGAAATTGTTGGATTCGTCCATGATTCCACATAGCCATTAAATTGGGACAAGCCTGTTGGACAAACCGTATAGGCATCAAATCCCGGATTCAGCACAAGGTTTTGAGCCTGAACAAAGCCATCCATTGCAAAAAATATAGCTACAAAAAGAATACGGTATTTCATTGGAAACCAAAAGATAATACGCTAAAGATACATATTCTCCAACAATTTCAAACCTGGAAATACAAAAAGTTGTCTTCATTTACAATTGCAAAAATGCGTCTAATCATTTTCTAATTTTTTAAATAAAATAATTGAATTACTTCTGATTAAAAAAAGATGATTTATATCTTGTGCTTACCAATTAGCTAAGATAAATTGAAGAATAAACTTATTGTTGTTGACATCAATGATCGCCCTATTGGCGAGATTTCAAAAACAGATGCACATGCAAAGGGAATTTTGCACAGAGCTTTTTCTGTTTTTATTTTTAACACTGAAGGAAAATGGCTTTTACAGAAAAGAGCACTGCATAAATATCATTCTGCCGGATTGTGGTCAAATACCTGTTGCGGACATCCAAACGTCGGTGAAGAAACAACTCTGGCTGCAGAGAAAAGACTTTTTGAAGAAATGGGAATGCATGTTAAAGTAAATCCAATTTTCGAAATGACATATCGTGCAGCGTTGAAAAACGGTTTGATAGAACATGAATTCGATCACATATTTACCGGGATAAGCGATGATATGCCAATAATTAATAACGATGAAGTAATGAGCTACCAATACCTATCTAACCTTGAATTGAGAGAAAAAATTTCTGCAAATCCAGAGGAGTTTACAGAATGGTTCAAAATGTTATTTGAAAGAGTAGTGATGGAAGTTGAAAAAGGATAATTTTCCTGCATTCATATTGTACACAAACCAATCAACTATTAAATAGATAATTGTTGTAGAATTTTTCGAAAATTATTTTTCATCATACGTGGCTAAATAGTTCGTATCTATAATTTATACTGCTAAATATATTTCAGGAAAAATCCTTTGTACTTTCCATAAGCAACTTCACATTGTCTTTACAGAATCCGTGATCTTCGCGGGTAATAAATTCATATATTATTCCTGTTAACAGCGATGGTTTCGTAAATACCTGAACGAGACCGGGGCATTTCAATGGATCTTCCGTTGCAAACTCAGCGAAGCCGCTTTTTTTCCAGATGTCCATTGTTGCTTCTACATTCTCCACCTGATAAGCAATATGGTGAATACCACCTACTCCATTTCTCTCCCTCACCCATTTTCCCACAATAGAATCTTTTGTTCCGTCAGAAATAAAAATTTCGGGAGCCAAGTGATAAGATGAAAAATCTCCACCAAAATACAATTCGGTTTGCCAAGGCATATTAACAGTTATATGTTCGGGCGGTAAAAGTACAAGGCAATCAGCAACTGAATCATCTTCGAAAGAAATCTGGAATCCATCAGGAAGATCTTCAGCAATACGATAACCAAAACATTTTATAAAAAACTCTGCTGTCTGAAACCTATCGCTTACTCTGTATGCTATGTGATCAATTCTCATTTCCGGAATATTTAGGTGAGCGGTCAAAGTATCACCACATATATGCCTCTGCCAACAGAAAGCTGCCAACTATCCGAAAAAATTGGCGAACAGCTTATTACTGTCAACAAAAAGCGATAAAAAGATTCACGAATTGACCAAATTGACAAAAAACAAATTATTCAAATAGCTTAAAAATCATCAAAAAAGGGTTGAATCGCTGGCAATTAAAAATAATTTTAAAGCTATTTATGATCACTCATCAAACATATTCTATTCAATATTATCATTGAACAAGTCAGATTTCATGTATGATTTTGATACATTATGCACAATCAAAAATGCTTTTAAAATATATAATATGCCTTGCAGCACTCCTTGCAAGAATATAGCAACGCGAATAATCACCATTACTTATGCATTTTGTTACATTTGTAAAACTGTCATATTACATAAAGTCACATCAATAATTCAATCATTAATATCAATATGAAGAATCTTGCAATTATCATTTTCCTCCTGATTTCAGTGTCCGTTTATGCTCAGACTTTTGAAGGAAAAATTTCATATCAAAATAAATATACAAGCCGGATGAAAGATCCGAACAGTGAACAGCTTGCTGCCTTGATGGGCACTACACAGGAATATTATATTAAAGACGGAAATTATAAGACAGTGACGAATGGGACCTTGGCTCAATGGCAACTGTATAATAATAAAGAAAACAAATTATTTTATAAAATGTCCAATTCCGCGGATATTATCTGGAGTGATGGCAGCGTAAATGAAGATACGGTAATAAAAATTGAAAAAAATAAAAACGCAGAAATCATACTTGGATACTCCTGCGATGAGCTAATTCTATATACAAAGGGAGGCGCTCAAAAATATTATTACAATGCTAAACTATCTATAAATCCGGCGCTATTCGCAAATCATAAATATGGAAATTGGTATGCTTATGTTAAATCAGCCAAAGCAATTCCCTTAAAGATTGTAATCACTAATTCTCAATTTACACTTGAGAATGTAGCAACGGAAATAAAAAAAATGAAGCTTGAGGATAATTTATTCCGGCTTCCTGAAAATGTGACTCTCAAAAAGGCAACGTTTTAATATGCTTTTTGCAATCATTATGTGAATTCTAATTTCAAGTACCAATTTTAGTGGTAAAATTCAATTGTTTTTACTAATTCTTATTAACATACAAAGTGTATTTTATACAGAGATATTTTTAACAAGACGTTAACCTGCAAACATAAAATACTCCCCTAATAATTCATATTTTGCAATGATAAAATAAACAACATGATTAATAAATTTACATTATTCAGTCTTTTTCTGGCCACAAGCTCAATAGCTACTACTCCCCTTGAAAGAGACATAAAAACCAATCAGACCATCGAAACGCAAGCAACACAAATCCCTGCTCCGGCAGATGAACTGAATCCATTATTATCACAATGGTCCGGACCATACGGAGGTATCCCGGTTTTCGAAAAAATATCAATCTCTTACTTTAAGCCTGCATTGATTAGTGCGATGCAGCAAAACCTGAATGAAGTAGAAAAGATCGCTGCAAATCCTGCTCCAGCAACTTTTGAAAATACAATTAGAGAAATGGAGAGAGCTGGAAAAACATTCGAACGTGTTCAGACTATCTATGGAATCTGGAGCTCCTCTATGAATGATAAAGAATTTCAGGAAGTTGAAACAGAAATGTCGGCGCCACTTGCTGAGTTTTCAGATAAAATAACTCAGAATGAAAAACTTTTCAGTCGTATCGAAACAGTTTATAACTCGCCGAAAAAATCAAAATTAACTGCGGAAGAACAGCGTCTTGTTTGGACATATCATACGAATTTTGTTTTGGCTGGTGCACAGCTGGATGCAAAAAGTAAGGTAAGGATGTCAGAGATAAATCAGGAGCTTGCTCAATTATTTACGAAGTTCGGCCAGAACCTACTTTCAGATGAAGGCAACATTATGCTTGTTTTAAAAGATTCAACGGAACTTAAAGGATTACCAAAATCACTGATCGATGCTGCTGCTTCAGTTGCCGCAAGAAAAAAAATGGCCGATGCCTGGGTGATTTCAAATACCCGGTCTTCTATTGATCCATTCCTAACATATTCAGAACGTCGTGATCTGCGACAAAAAGCCTGGAAAATATTTATCAATCGTGGTGATAATGGAGGAGAAACAGACAACAATTCAACGATTACACAAATTCTAAAACTCCGTTCAGAACGCGCAAAAATGCTTGGCTTTCCAACGCATGCACACTGGCGCTTAGTGAACTCAATGGCTAAAACACCGGAACGTGCTATGGAACTTATGGAAGCAGTATGGAAGCCCGCAATAGCGCGTGTGCATGAGGAAGTTGCAGATATGCAAGCATTAGCCAACAAAGAAGGAGCTAATATCAAAATAGAACCGTGGGACTATAAATTTTATGCTGAAAAAGTAAGGAAGGAAAAATTCGACTTAGATCAGAATCAAGTAAAGGAATATTTACAACTTGAAAAATTACGTGAGGCGATGTTCTGGGTTGCCGGAGAATTATTCAATTTCAAATTTACTCCGGTATCTGATGTTACTGTTTACCACCCCGATGTACGCGTTTGGGAAGTCAACGACAAGACTACAAATAAACATATCGGCCTCTGGTATTTTGATGCATATGCACGTGAAGGAAAACGTTCCGGAGCATGGATGAATGCCTATCGTAATCAGGAAAATGTAGATAAGCCAGTCTCAACAATTGTCTCTAACAATTCGAATTTCTTAAAGGGCAAACCGGGAGAACCTGTTTTAATTTCCTGGGATGACGCACAAACACTATTTCATGAATTCGGCCATGCCCTTCATGGTTTATCATCGAATGTAACGTACCCTTCACTTTCGGGCACAAATGTGTTCCGCGATTATGTTGAGTTTCCATCACAGCTACTCGAACACTGGCTGTCAACTCCTGAAGTCCTTGAAAAGTTTGCCGTTCACTACAAAACAGGAGCGCCAATTCCTAAATCGCTTGTAGAAAGAATAAAGAATGCATCCACTTTTAATGAGGGCTTTGCAACAACAGAATTTTTAGCCAGTGCATTAATGGACATGAAAATTCATATGACAGATCCAAAAGATATTGATCCGCGCACATTCGAAAAGGAAACACTTTCTAAGTTGGGAATGCCTTCAGAACTTGTGATGCGCCATCGTCTTCCTCAATTTGCACATGTGTTCAGCTCTGATGGTTATTCGGCAGGATACTACAGTTACCTGTGGGCCGACGTTTTGACATCCGATGCTTATTCAGCCTTTACAGAAGCCGGAGGACCCTATGATAAGGAAGTAGCGGCACGATTAATAAAATACATTTTCTCTGTTGGAAATACAGTAGATCCACAGGAAGGATTTAAAGAATTTCGCGGTCGTGATGCAAAAAGCGATGCATTAATGATTGACCGGGGATTTCCAATAAATAATGACAAGAAAAACGGAACCTTTGCCCCCGACAATACAAAATAATGATTAGATAAAAATTGAACTGAACTTTTCCTAAAAGCCATTCTAAAAATAAATCAGAATGGCTTTTTAACTTTTTAATAATACTATTTGAATATCTGATTTTAAGCATTTGATTTATTTATATTGCACCTGATATGAATTCAATAGTGACAGAAACAATAAAAGATCAGGAGACAGCAGATGCATTTGCCACATCGTGGAACAATCTTCCCGGTGGCTCTGTTTATACGAAAGAACAATTTGAAGATTGGTTTGATCCAATTATCAAAAGTGATATTGCAGGAAAAACAATACTTGAACTGGGTTGCGGAAATGGAAGTCTGCTAACTCATGTGACTACCTGGAATCCGTCATTTATTACAGGCGTTGATCTGGGCGCCTCCGTTATCGCCTGTCGTAAAAATATGGAGCATACCAGATTTAAAAATTACGAAATTGTTCAACATGATCTCACAACTTATCAGAAGGATTCCGGATTTGATGTAGTGTACTGCATCGGAGTCTTGCATCATCTGAAAGATCCTTTTGCAGGACTTTCATCCGTAATTAAAAACACTAAATCGAAAGGTAAATTCCATTGTTGGGTATATGCTAAAGAAGGAAACGGAATAATACGTTACGTAGTTGATCCAATCAGAAAAGTAGCATCAAAACTTCCCTGGTGGATAACAAAATACCTTATAGCCACACCACTTACTATTCCCTATTATATCTACGCCAATATTATTTCACGATCAACCATATTCAAAAATTTTCCATTATATGATTATTCAAGGTGGATATCAAAACGATCATTCCTTTTCTTTCGTCATGTAGCATTTGATCAGTTGGTTACACCGCAGACTATTTATGTTTCAAAAGAAATGATACAAAATTGGCTGGACCGTTTTGAATCGATTGATCCCAATTCGAAATATATAATTTTCAGAAACGGAAACTCATGGAAATTTGGTGGCAATATGAAATAGTAAATTTAAGCAAATCCATTTTACTGAAAATGAGAAAATTTTTACTCATACTCCTTTTTCCCTTTCATACATTATTTGCTCAGGACAGTACAGTCTATAGACAAAAAGATGAAATCATTTTTAGCAATACTTACATCTTCTATTCTGATAAAACATTCAAACATATTTTCAATTCTGAAGATGGTGTTATCTGGTTCGGGCAAGGAACATTTACTGATCGTGGAAGGTGCAGGTTATTAAAATTTGGTGCGCCGGTGAAATCAGATCCTGATGCCGAATTTCAGAAAATTCATTACGAAATGAATTTTGAAAGAAAACTGAAAAGAAAAAACAAAATCTTTATTTCGAAAGATTATTATAATACCACAAGCAAAAGATATGTACTATTCGAAAAGGTAAATAAATAATCCGATATAAAAAATAAAAAAGATAAAGACAAATGCATTTAATCACTTAATTTTATTTAGCTGATCTTTTTTAAGGGACATAAATCAGTTACTGAAGAACACAGAAGCAATATTTTTCCTGAAAACCTTAAAAATAATCTTAAAACTTTTTCTTTTAACAATAATCGCATTAATTTTAACTGATATAATTTTAAAACGTATACCCATGAAAAAGAAAATTACTCTCATTTTACTGATGCTGGGACTTTCAGTATCGGCCTATGTAAATGCACAGCCATTTACACTTTATGCATCAGGTTTTTCAAACCTGATTGGACTTTCTTTCGATTCAAATGGTAACCTTTGGGTCGCTGAAGCAGGAAGCGGATTGAATGACAGCAAAATTTCCATGATTACACCTGCTGCTATTTCTTATGAAGTGGTAACAGGACTTCCCTCCTTTTTTGATACTATGTCAGGCGAGACATCCGGAGCTTGGAGAGCAGAAATGATTTCCTCTGATGTATTAATGGTAGTTGCAGGTGGCGGACCAGACACAAATGCTGGCTCACTACTTTTCTATAATGTGAGTGGTTTTGTACCTGGAGTCTCGCTACCATTTACAGTTTCTGATGCAGACAGTATTCTCCATATCAGCTATTGGGCTTATGGAAACGGTTTTACTGATTCAAATCCTTTTAGTGCTGCTTTGGATGCCAATGGCAACATTCTTATTGCAGATGCAGGTGCAAATGCGTTGATAAAATATGAGACTTCCACACAAACCTATTCCGTACTCGACACCTTTCCTGCCTTCCCAAATCCATTCCCTGGGCCACCACCTTCATTCGATTATGTTCCAACGCGTATAATCAGCAATCCATCGGGCGGGTATTATCTCGGTAACCTGGGAGCATTTTTCCCTGGAAACGGACGTGTTGTTGCAATTGATGATGCTGGAATGGTTTCCGTTCTTGATTCGGGATTTACCTCTGTTGTAGATATTCAGTTAAATCCTTTTACGGGTGATATTTATATGTTGCAATTCGGAGAATTCGACACTTCATTCGCTCCAATTCCTGGTTCCGCTAAAATTTTCAGAATTGATATGTCAGGTAACAGCACAGAACTATATACAGGATTCGGACCTTCGTCAAGTTTTGTACTTGATGGAATTGGTGGAGCATATGTTTCAGAAATTTTTACCGGAAACATACTGTACTTCTCCGATATAAACGGAATTCCTTCTATAAAACAAAACAAAACTTTAAGTTTATCGGTTTCACCAAATCCTTTTTCCACATCAGTGAAAATAGATATTGAATCCGTCGGAACTTCTGATTCAAAAATTGAGATTAAAAATGTTTTAGGTAAAACAGTATTTACGTCAGATTTAATCCTCCAAAACGGGTTAAATAATTTTACCTGGGATGGACGATCTTTGCTTGGCGAAGATATGCCGGCAGGAAATTATCTACTAACAATCCATACAAAAGCGAAATCATCTTCTGTAAAAATTCTTAAACAGTAGACTATTTAATTACCAAATAAAACCCGCAGTATATATTTCATTTCTGCGGGTTTTATATGGTCTTATCTTGATAATTATTTAAAATTCAAACTAAAATATCCTTTTTAAACAGAAATAGTTAAGAAAAACACCTACTTATTACTAGGAGATAATGACAATATCCAATTTTTGATGGACATAATTTTCCATTAGCTTTGGAGACTTATTCAGATTCACAAAAAACCACTATGAGAAACTACTATACCTTAAAATTCCTTTGTCTGTTAGTGTTTATTATTTATTCAGCACAGGAAATGAACGCACAAATCATCTATACAAACATCGCCGATACTACATTACACAGATCAACAAATCAAGGAGGAACAATTAGTTATTCATTCGACATAAATAACGATGCAACAATGGATTATAATTTCGGCGTTCGTGCCCAGCTTATTCCCGATACATCATGTTCACTGATTCCTGCTGCTCAAACAAATCTCAGCGCATGGTTTAACACACTGCCAGGTTATTCCAATCAGGTAGGTGATTCAGCCGGGTCTGTCGCATTTGTTCCTTTTAATACAGTAATTGATTTAGCAGCTTATTCATGGAGTATTACACAGTCAAATTACCTTACCAAGCATGATTTTTTTGTATCCCAATGCACCTGGGATAGCACTTCGACAGGTAACTGGACATCAGGTATTACAGGATACATTGCATTGAAATTTAAAATCGGCGCATTTGTTCATTATGGATGGGTGCGTGTACATCTCGAAATTAATGTTGACAGTACTAACAATAGTGAAATTTCATTAACTATTTATGATTTTGCATATGATGCTACTGCTAATCAACCGATTCTTGCGGGCGACTCCGGTAGCTCAGTCGGGATTACGGAAAGTAAATCATCTAATAAATTATTTAATATTTATCCGCTCCCCGCCAGAAATTTCATAAACGTTGAAACTAATTTTGTTCAAAATTCTGAAATAATACTTTACAATTCCAAAGGGAAAAAAGTAATACATCAGATCTTAAATTCAACTTCATCCAAAGTTGATTTAGAGAAGACGACTCCGGGAATTTATTTCTATATGATTAAAACATCAGGAACAATCATTCAACAGGGTAAAATTATTGTTGAATAAGAAAAACTTCTATTTAATTTTTTCAATAGTACAATTTATTAATTGTGATTTCTCTGAATAATTTTGTTCAGATTTCAGGTTAACGATATGGCTGCTTCAATAACAATAAGACTTATCCTTCCTGCCGATAATTCAACTTTAGCATCCATTGTGAGGACAGTAATGAGTGAATTTAATGCCGATCCACTGACAACAATTATAGGCGATCCGACATTGAATGCGATGTATGAAAATTACCAGGAACCACGAGCCATATACCACATTGTTGAATTGAATAATCAGATTGTTGGCGGATGCGGTATTAAAAAGCTTCAAGGTTCAGATGATTCGATATGCGAACTGCAAAGAATGTTTTTATTGAAAGAAGCGCGCGGACTAGGAATCGGAAAAAAATTATTGGAAACCTGTTTGATTGATGCGCGTAATTTTCAATATAAAAAAATGTATCTGGAGACATTGAGCCAGATGCATACGGCTATTTCACTTTACAGAAAATTTGGTTTTAAAACAACACCCAATGCACTGGGGAAAACGGGACATTCCGGTTGTGATTTGAGGATGTTGCTGGAATTATCCTAAATGGCATCTTATTTCCGTAAATTTTACTACATTCATTTTCTCAATTTATTTAGAAAAACCGAAGTGCTGATTTAATACCTTATCTCTCAGTCACCGCTTCATTGCCGATGCATATCCAAAGGCAATTAATCTTAATCCATCCATGAAGAAAATCTACATTTCCTTTTGCCTTATCTTTTCGATTTTGCAATCAATACTTGCTCAGCAACCCTCCAACGCATTGCTCATGCAATCAGGAACACTATATCTAGAAAAAAACATTGAAGAATTTATCGCAGGAAATATTGGAGAATCAGAAATCATCGATGGATATTATTACAGAATCATCCAGTTCGAAAATTTTCCTGACGAAATACTAAAGAAGTCTATTACGGATGCAGGCATATTGTTGAATATGTATCTGCCTTATCATTCCTATGGATGTGCAATTCCGACAAGTTTTGATAAAAGTAAACTTATTAGGTTGAATGCTCATGCAGTTTTACCATGGCTCGATGCTTATAAAACAGAACGTTCGTTGAACAACGGTTCTTTTCCACCCTATGCAATTATTAAATCCGGCTTTGCCGACCTTGTTGTACATTATCAGCAAAATATTATTCCGCAAAGAGCCATTGAACTTTTCGAAAAAAATAACTTCACGATCATCGGTAAACTTAATGCAATAAGTACGGTTACTGTCAGAATTAAATTGGATGACTTTTTAAGACTTACTAGACAGCCCTTCGTTTATTTTGTTGAACCCATACCGCCACCATCGACAAAAGATGATACTGAAGGTCGCAGTCTTCATAGAAGTAATACTATAAATTCAGATTACGTTACCGGTCGTCATTATGACGGTTCAGGAGTTACAATTGGACTTGCCGACGATGGTGAAATTGGTCCTCACATCGACTTTCAAGGAAGAGTTACTCAACACCTTACTGGCCTCGGAGGAAATCATGGTGATATGACTTCAGGAATCTGCATGGGTGCTGGTAATCTGAAACAAGTTTACAGAGGCATGGCAACAGGTGCTTATCTACAAGTTTATGATATTTCCACTTATCCGCATATTGTAAATGCCGTAAACAATTTCGATTCACTTGGAACTGTCATAACATCTACTTCATACAGTCAGGCATGTAATCAATACACAGCCAACTCGCAATTCGGTGATCAGCTCATTCACGATAACCCCCAGATTTCATTATGCTTCTCAGCAGGAAATGATGGCACAACAGATTGCAGTTATGGAGCTGGATCTTTATGGGGAAACATTACAGGAGGCTATAAAAACGGAAAAAATGTTATTGCATGCGGTAACTTAAATGCCGGTGATGTATTAGAGAACAGCAGCAGCCGTGGCCCAGCACCTGACGGCAGAATTAAACCTGACATTTGTTCTAATGGTATCAATCAGATGTCAACAGATCAAAATAATACTTATCAGGTTGGAGGCGGAACTTCTGCTGCATGCCCAGGAGTAGCCGGTGTTCTTGCTCAACTTTATCAAGCATATAAAGAAATAACTTCTTCTACAAATCCACCTTCTGGATTAATAAAAGCATGTGTACTTAATTCCGCAGAAGATCTTGGAAATCCCGGACCCGATTATAAACATGGTTGGGGACGTATTAATGCATTCCGCGCAGTGAAATGTATGGAGGATCATCGATATTTAGTTGATACTATTGTTCAGGGACAAAACAAAACACATAGTATTATTGTCCCGAATAATGTAAGGCAGCTTCGCATTATGCTTTACTGGAATGATATTGGCGGAACACCAGCAGCAACAAAATCACTCGTCAACGATCTCGACATGGTTATTACAGATCCATTGGCTGCTGTATTTACGCCATGGGTATTAAATCCATTGCCGAATTCAGTAACATTAAATCAGCCCGCGGTAAGAGGAACCGATACATTGAATAACGTAGAACAAATTACCGTAAATAATCCTGTTGCCGGAAATTATTCAATATCAATTACCGGTTCTCAGATTCCATTTGGTGCACAGACATACTTTTTAGTTTATGAATTTCGCACTGATAGTGTTTACCTTACCTATCCGAACGGTGGCGAAGGACTTGTACCGGGAGAATCTGAATTGATTCGCTGGGATGCATACGATACTACTGGAACATTTGACTTAAGTTATTCAGTTGATAATGGAACAATCTGGACATCACTTGCATCATCCATTCCGGGAGCTGATAGATATTATGGCTGGGGAATTCAATCAACACTCACTGCCGACCGTACGCTTTTAAGAATTACACGTAATGGATTTTCAGATGTAAGCGATACATTTTTCACAATATTAAAACGACCTACAAATGTTCATGTCACTTATGAATGTCCTGACTCCATCGGACTTGCATGGAATCCAGTAGCCAATGCAACAGGATATGTGATTTATAAACTTGGTGCGAAGTACATGGATAAGGTTGGAATTTCGACAGGAACATCCTTTGATGTAACAGGAACAAATCCATTATCAGAATATTGGTTTAGCGTCAGTGCCATTGGCATCAATGGCGGCATTAGCCGTCGGGCAGATGCAATCAAACGTCAGCCAGGACTATTGAATTGCAACCTCACAGTAGATGGTGAAATTACACAGATTGTTACACCCGTTGCCGGAATCTCCAGCGACTGTCAAAATCATTCAAATGTTCCGGTTACAATAAGGATAACTAATTCAGGAGCTAATGCAATTAGTAATATCGATGTGAGCTACTCATTCGATGGTAACATTCCGATAACAGAAAATTATTCCGGATCGATTGCTTCAGGAAGTTTCTTCGATTTTATTTTTACACAGAACATAGCAATTCCTTCACCGGGAAATTATAATCTGAAAACATGGATTACTGTAAACAATGATCAGAATAATTATAATGATACGTCACAAATCAATATGAATATTTTATCCGGCGTTACATCGCTTATTCCTTTTAAGGAAACATTCGATACTTTAACCCTATGTTCCACCGCTTCAAATTGTGCACTTGTAAATTGCCCTCTTGGTTCTCCTTGGATGAATGTTGCAAACGGAATTTACGATGATATCGACTGGATTGTAAACCGTGGCGCATCGCCCACTGCGGCTACTGGCCCGACAACAGATCATACAACGGGACTTGCACTTGGAAAATACATCTATCTCGAATCGTCCGGTAATTGCTATAATGTTGAAGCCGATCTTATCAGTCCATGTTTCGACCTGACAACTGCTTCAACAGCTATGCTGACATTTTGGTACCACATGTATGGAGCAACAATGGGATCGCTTCATGTCGACGTAATTGGTGAAAGCCAGGTCGCCAACGACATCATCCCTGTTCGTTCAGGTGATCAGGGAAATTTATGGAAAAAAGATTCCATCAATCTGGATCAATTTATTGGACAATCTATTCTTGTCCGCTTCAGAGGAGTAACCGGAACAAGTTTTACAAGCGACATGGCTTTGGATGATATTGAAATTACAGGTCTTTCGACAGGTATTAATGAAAGTTCCGCAGGAAATTTCGTAAACGTATTTCCAAATCCGGCAAATGGAATATTCAATTATTTTATTGGACAGGGAAATGGAAGCCGTACAATTTCCATCCGTGATGTTGTAGGAAAAATCGTTTTTGAAAAAACCCTGGAAAATAATTTGCAACAATCTGGACAAATAGATCTTTCATTTCAGGCAGACGGAGTATACACATTTTCTATCAGTTCAGAAAAAACACTCAAACAAATTAAGTTGTTAAAAATTACACGGTAAACTATAATTCATTATAATTTATAATGCCATGAAAAAGATTTTGTTCTTCCTTGCTTTTTCAATGTGTACAGGAGCAACTATTCTAAGTCAACCAGTCGGATTCAGCCCACGAGGAATTGGTGGCGGTGGTGCTTTATTTTTCCCTAGCATTAATCCGGCGAATGACAATGAATTCTATGTAAGCTGTGATATGAGCGAATTATTTCATAGCACAGATTTTGGTAACAGTTACGATCAGGTAGATTTTTCTATGCTTCAGGTATTTAATACCTCTACCTATGAATTTACAATCGATCCTCTAATTGCTTTTTCAAATTATAATGATGGCAACAATGGCTACCCTGTAAAGACGACAGACGGTGGAAATTCCTGGCATCAACTTGTTGCATATAATCTGAACACATACGGAAACGTTTACAAGATGAGTGCAAATTATTCAAATCCCAATCAACTAGTCATCGATGCATACGGTGATATTTTATTTTCAAATGATGGCGGCACATCGTTTACACTCATCAAACATGCGACAAACATGGGAGCCGGACTTATTATGGGTGGCGTTTTCTGGGATGGCAACAACATTTACATTGGCAGTAACGAAGGTGTATTTTTCAGCAACGATGCCGGACAGACTTTCAATCTGATGACTACTTCCGGAATGACAACAGGACAGGTTATCTGGTCTTTCTCCGGGGCAAAACAAGGCGCTAACATGCGATTTGTATGTATCACTGCAAACTCATCAGGAACATACAATGGAATAATGCCATGGGATTATTCGAATTATGCAAAACAGGTTTATATAATGGACGATGCCAATGGAACATGGATTACGAAATCGACAGGAATAAATTTTTCAACTGATTTTATTATGTACACAGGAATGGCATGGAACGATATCAATACCATTTACCTTGGCGGGCATGATAATTCTTTAAGCGCTCCACTCGTCATGAAATCTACCAATGGAGGTACCTCGTGGAATAAAGTTTTTAATACAACGAATAATGCAAATATCATAACAGGCTGGGAAGGATATCAAGGAGATAAAAACTGGAGTTGGAGTGAAAACTGTTTTGGAATATCTGTTGCTCCTTTCAATTCAGATAAAGTACTATTCAGTTCCTTCAGCAATGTAACCGTAAGTGCTGATGGGGGAACTAACTGGAAACAAGCCTATGTAAATAATTCTGATCAGCATGCTGCCGGAAATCCTACACCTACGAAACATGTTTATCATAGTATTGGATTAGAAAACACAACCTGCTGGCAAATACACTGGCAGAGTGCAAATAAGATGATGGCCTGTTTCAGTGACATCGGAGGAATACGAAGCACAGATAACGGAGACTCTTGGGGATTTACATACAGCGGCTTCTCAGTAAACTCACTTTACAGGATTGCAAAAACACCGAATGGGAATATGTATGGCGCCTGCAGTAATATTCACGATATGTATCAGAGCACCCGACTAACCGATGCAATCCTTGATGCAAATGACGGAAATGGAAAAATTGTATACTCCTCCGATGATGGAGCCACATGGACTACATTACATTCATTTAGCCATCCCGCTTTCTGGCTTGCGGCTGATCCAAACAATGCAGACAGAATGTATGCATCAATTATTCACTTCGGTGGTACACAGGGAGCACAACTGGGCGGTATATACATGACGAACAATCTATCGAACGGAGCAGCTTCGACATGGACAAAACTATCCAATCCCACACGCACTGAAGGGCATCCTTCATGCATCGTTGTTTTGAATGATGGAAAAATGGTTTGCACTTTTTCAGGCCGAAGAAATAGCTCGGGAACCTTTACATCAAGCTCAGGAGTTTTTATTTATGATCCCGTTGCGAATTCATGGAGCGATGTTAGTGATGCAGGTATGCATTACTGGACGAAAGACATTGTGATTGATCCGAACGATGCCACTGAAAATACCTGGTATGTATGCGTTTTCAGCGGCTGGGGCGGTGGGCCCAATGGATTAGGTGGATTATACAAAACGACCAATCGCGGATTAACATGGACAAAAATTACCGGAAGCCAATTTTCAACTGTTACATCCATCACTTTTAATCCGCAGAATCTTTCGCAGGCATTTCTTACGACTGAGATGCAGGGTTTGTGGATGAGCAATGATATCACTGCTCTTTCTCCAAGTTGGAGTCTGGTTACCTCCTATCCGTTTCGCCAGCCGGAGCGTGTCTTCTTCAATCCATATAACCAAAATGAAATTTGGGTATCCAGTTTTGGCAATGGAATGAAGGTTGGAAATATGTTACAGAATGGAATTGAATTCGCAGAACATTCAGATAGCGATATATCAGTTTTCCCAAATCCATTTTCAAAGAATCTGACAATTCACCGCTCATCATCTATAGCATCAGAGATAGTTACTATCTATGATGCTTTGAATAAAAAAATAAAAGAAATCAATTTGGATGATGACGATACAATTATCAATTCAGAAATTTGGGTCTCAGGAATATATTTCCTGAAGTATCATAATCAGACCATAAAAATTGTCAAACAATAAAATCAGAGAATATAGCTACCGAATCAGTCCATTTCTAAAAAACGAAAATCTCATTCTCAAATGAAAAAAATAATTTACATTTTTATTTTTATTCTCCTGATAGCAGGAGTAAGTTCCAATGCCCAACCATTGAGCGGAAGTTATACGATTAATTCGGCCATGTCGACAGGAGGAACAAATTTTCAATCGATAACTGATTTTTCTTCCCGTTTAAATTTAAATGGAATATCTGCAAGTGTGATTGCCACCATAACACCGGGTTCAGGGCCGTATGTGGAGCAAGTTGTATTTAACAATATAGCCGGAACGAGTGCTTCAAATACCATTACACTTGATGGTAGCGGAGAAACGGTAACAGCATTAACTGATTCATCGAAGCGATACATCATCAGATTACAGGATATGCAATTTATGACGATAAACAACATAAATATTTTGCGTGACACCGCTTCGGCCAGCGGCTTTTTGGGAATTCATATTTACAATACTGGAAATGATATTACCATTTCTAATTGCAACGTAACTATTCCCGGAACGACAAGCACACTTACCGGCGGATATATTGCTTCCGGTTCACAGACGGCTATCCTTGGCACAGGAGATTTTCATAACATAACATTTTCCGGAAACACATCTACCGGTGGCGGATACGGAGTTTCAGTTTTTGGTTTGTTATCTAATCTTGCATCTGGAATTGTGATTACGAGGAATACATTTTACGACTTCCATTCGAATGGAATTTATCTGCGTGAAACTAATGGAGCAGAAATCAGCTACAATAATTTTGATAAACGTACATCAAATATTACAACGGTAAATGCAATTCTAATAGCACAGGCAGCAAATATTAATTCAAGTATTTTCGGAAATGATATTAGAGTTTCACAGACTTCCAATGGCATGCAAAATTTTCGAGGCATTTATCTGTTTGATGGGACGGGACATAAAGTTTACAACAATGTTATTCATGATATACATCTGATAAGCGGAAATTTCACAGCTATATTGGTGAGGACAGCCGGAACGGCTCCTGAAATTTCTTTTAATACAATAAGTATTGATACACAGGCCACATCATCAGGAAATCTCTATGGTATTGAAGAGGAACTTTCAAATACCAATTCAATAATCCGGAACAATGTCATTAGCATAACGCAACTCGGGGCGAATATGGCAGCTTTTTCGCTGGGAAATTTGTCGACCTTATCGACAGCCTTTAACAGCAACTACAACGACCTATACATACCGAGCGGTAACGTTGCGATTAAACGCTCGACAACACCGACATTATACCAAACATTGAGTAACTGGCAAACAGCATCTGGTCAGGATGCAACCAGTACAGACGCTATTCCCGGATTCGTATCATCCACCTTTCCCATTCCATCAAGTCCAGCGTTGGATAACACTGGCATTACAATTCCAGGTATTGTTGATGATATACTAGGCAACCTTCGAAATATTCCTCCTGATATGGGCGCATATGAATTTTTCGCTCAAGGAATAAAATTTTCGGTATCGAATCAAAAGGCGATGACAATCTACCCAAACCCGGCAAAAGAAACCATTTCAATAAAACTGCCTCAGGGAATTTTTTCCAGAATGGCGTATAAAATTTATGATGAATTGGGAAAAATTGCAGGGTATGGAATTTTTCAAACAGGAATTGATCCGACAGTCGCCAATTTTTCCGTCCATACGTTGAACACGGGTGTTTATTATATTTTAATTAGAAGTAATGAAAGAGACTATTCAACAAGCTTTGTTAAGGAATAATTATTTAGTGGGTGTACTTTATAGTTGTGATTTAAAACCGTTATAACAATCTAATTGCGCACATCCCCTTCTTTGATCTTGCTTCCAGAAACTAACAAATAATTGACATGTCTTTACAAGCATAAATAAATTATGACAACCACCCAAGAAAAACTAATAGAAGCCGAAGCAAAAGCACTTTTACTATTTAATGAAATTGAAGACCGAAATATAATAGTTGCAGGAAAATCAGAAGTACAAATCAATAACGAAATTTACAATCTTGCCTTCGAGCTTTTCGGAATAGAAAAATATTGGCATAAAAGAATTGTAAGAGCCGGAACAAACACTTTAAAACCTTATGATGAAAATCCGCCCGACCTGATCTTACAACAAGACGATATTATTTTTTTAGACTTCGGTCCCGTATTTGAAGATTGGGAAGCCGACTTCGGCAGAACGTATGTAATCGGAAATGATCCCTTGAAACATAAACTAAAAGCTGATATTGAGTTGGCATGGCATGAAGCGAAGAATTGGTATTGCAATCAAACAAAACTTACAGGTGCGGAATTCTATCAATACATTATTGAACTTACCAAGAAATACGGCTATACCTATGGCGGTCAGCTTGCGGGACATCTTATAGGACAATTCCCCCATGAAAGGTTAGAGTCTAAAAATTACGGACTTTATGTTCATCCCGAAAATCCCCATGATATGTTTTTACCAGATGCAAACGGAAACAAGCGGGATTGGATTTTAGAAATTCATTTCGTCAATGCCGAAAAACAATTCGGAGGTTTCTTTGAGCAAGTTCTCACTTAAATATATTTTATTCTTAAAACGACAGATAAAAGTGTAAATCCAATTTTAACCTGACAACTCTTTTCGATCTGACAGATTGCAAGATTTATTAATAATATCAAACAAATCAAGTCAGATGTTTTATATAAATTTAGAATTGTTAAACAGACTTCATTTTCTTGCTACACAATCATTGATTTGTTAGTTTTACCATCATGGAAAATCAGGAACCAAAACGAGTCAGACGCATAAGGTATAAGGGCACGCATCCAAAAGCATTCAAAGACAAATACAAAGAGCTACAACCTGATCAGTATTCTGATGATGTAGCTAAGGTTATGGGGCAAGGCCGGACGCCTGCAGGAATGCATCGTCCAATTTGTGTTGATGAAATACTCGATATATTAAAAATAACTCCCGGACAAATCGGGCTGGATGCAACGCTGGGTTATGGCGGACATACTTTGGAAATGATTAAATGCCTGCTTCCCGGCGGACGACTTTATGCCATCGATGTTGATCCCTATGAGTTGCCGCGTACGAAGGAAAGACTGGAATCTTTAGGATATGGACAAGATGTTGTGGAGATAAAAAAAATGAATTTCTCGGAAATCGATCAGATTGTTTCAGAAGCAGGCCCTCTGAATTTTATCCTGGCAGACTTAGGCGTGTCGTCTATGCAAATTGATAATCCGGACAGAGGTTTCTCGTACAAGGTTGAAGGACCATTAGATTTAAGATTAAATCCCACGATTGGAATATCGGCTGCAGAACTAATAAAAACAATAACACTTGAGAGACTGGAAGAAATACTTTTTGAAAATGCGGACGAGCCTTTTTTCAAATCTATTTCAGAAAACATTGTTTCAACTATTTCAAAAGGAATTCAAATAGAAACTACTACACAACTAAAGACTATTATTAAAAATGCACTCAATCATCTCACTCCTGCCTACCGTGATGAAGAAATTAAAAAATCGACACAGCGATGTTTTCAGGCATTACGAATTGAGGTGAATGATGAATTCGGAGCATTGGATAAATTTCTCGAAAAGCTTCCCGAAGCTCTTGCCCCGGGCGGACGAGTTGCCATCCTTTCCTTTCACTCAGGAGAAGATCGTCGAGTAAAAAAATCGTTTCAGGCATTATATCGTGCGGGAATCTATAACGAAGTTGCACCTGATCCGATTCGTCCGTCGACACAGGAATCAAATGCGAATCCCCGGGCACGGTCGGCAAAACTGCGATGGGCTGTTAAAAATTAAGTAAAATGATTTTCAAGTTCAAAGTAAATTACAGGAAATTCCAAAGTCAATAACCCATCACCATAATCTGAATCGTTCGTGTAAACCGTAAAATATGGAAAACAAACCTCTTGAAATTAAAGCAGCCATTCAAATACAAAAATCAGTGCATGATGTATTTGAGGCAATCGTTGATCCGGCGAAAATGGTCAACTATTTTATTTCAGAAAGCTCCGGGAGAATGGAGACAAACAAAGAAATAGTCTGGCGATTTCCAGAATACGATATGAATATTCCAATCCGAGTCGGAAAAATGGAAAAAGATAAATTCATTTCTTATTATTGGACCATGGACGACATTGAACATTTAATTGAAATAACGCTTGAACCCTTTGATGTAAATTCTACGGTGGTAACTGTCACTGAAAAAGGCAGAGAAAATAATGAGTCAGGAATAAAATGGTTGAAAGGAAATACAGAAGGTTGGGCAAATTTTCTTGCATGCCTCAAAGCATATTTAGATCATGGCATTAATTTGAGGAAAGGTTCATTTGATTTCAAAAGAAAATAATTTACGCGCGATAACAAACAATAAAATACTAATCAATTTTAAAAAACAAACAAATGGCAAGAGTAAATCCCTATTTAACCTATAACGGTAATTGTGAGGAAGCATTTAATTTTTACAAGTCAGTTTTTGGCGGCGAATTTCCATTCATTGGAAAGTTTAAAGATATGCCTCCCATGGATGGTTATCCACCAGTATCCGAAAAAGAAGGTGAAAAAATAATGCATGTTTCATTGCCTATCAGTAACGAAACTATTTTGATGGGAAGTGATAGTTCAGAGGCATTCGGACAGGCGACTGTCGTAGGAAACAATTTCTCCATTTCCATCAACACTGATAGTAAGGACGAGGCCGACAAAATATTCAAAGGACTATCGGCCGGAGGAATAGTAAAAATGCCGATGAATCAAACATTCTGGGGCTCTTACTTTGGAATGTTTCTCGACAAATTTGGTATTCAATGGATGGTTAGCTTTGATCAAAACGAGAAGAAATAACTTACACATAAATGAGGAG
>JANPNV010000155.1:0-2651 GCA_031427625.1 Bacteroidota bacterium | reverse complement strand
TCTGTCCGCAATTTCTATGGCGTACTAAAGGTCTCTGAAGAAAACATTGGCAAACCAAACTGGCAACGAACGCTTACTCACGGCGACGTCATGCATGGAATCGAATTGATGAATCCTGAATCTTCTAACATTCCGCTGACCTATTATGGACCTCAAAGCGGCATTGGACTGGCCTTGTCTCAGTTTCCATCTCGCGCCGATGAAAATTTTTCGGGCATGAAGGTGGGCATGATCGGTCTTGGAACAGGAACAATTTCTGCCTATGAAACAGAGAAGGATGACTACATATATTATGAACTCAATCCGCAGGTAAATAATCTTGCGAGAAAATATTTTAAATACCTGAATAATAGTAAAGGCAAAACAGAAGTTATCATTGGCGACGGAAGAATTACGCTCGAAAATGAATTAAAAGATAACGGCAGCAATCAGTTTGATGTTTTAGCCATCGACGCTTTCTCAGGTGATGAAATTCCTACTCACCTGATGACATATGAAGTAGCACAATTATATATGAAACATCTTAAGAGTAATGGAATCCTTGCCTTTCATATTACCAATAAATACTTGGACCTGATGCCTGTCATGTGCGGCATGAGCGAATCGCTGAAAAGAAAGCTGTTCTACATTATACAACAACCCGACGAACACAATCCGATCGGCTCTTTGTGGGTGCTTTTTACCACTAACCAGATTTTCCTTAAAAACCCACTCGTCAGTAAACACTTACAGGAATATGATATCTCTTTAAATCCAAAGGTGTACTGGACTGATGATTATTCATCGCTGATACCGTTGTTTCAATAAAAGAATTTTACTATCAGAACGAATATTACTTGATTTCAAAAAGCAAGCAAATGCAAAATAAAATAGCAAGTCCCGTTATTGACTTTGTATTTTTCTTTAAAATTTACTTCTTCTAATTTATATAGATACAAAATAGAAAAAACCGTTTGATACTCCCGACTCTTTGTGAACGCCGCGTTTACTTTGCGCTCTTTGTGTTACTCTTTTAAGTGTCAAAATAAATATAACACAAAGCACACAGAGGAAATCGCAGCGTTCACAGAGAATAATCGAAAAGGGATTCCAAAGAATCCTAATTCTTAAAGCACAGTTGTCGAATATCGGATATCTAAATTTCCTACATGCTTCACATGATTCTTAATGTTTAAATACATCATGAAAAACAACGATACCGCCATCAGAATTGCAAATCCAAGTAAGGTATATTCCCAGCTGAACTGTTCCTTCATCGGACCAATCATTTTAGCGCCTGCAATACGACCCAGGTTGCCGATTGTCATATAGAGCGTAAACTGACTCGCCGAAACTTTCTTCCAGCAGCATTCCATCGCAATGGCGAAAATGCCAATGCTGGAGAAGACATACAGTATCTGAAACCCAATCATGAAGCAGCTGATAAAACCGAAATGAATCCAGTACGATTTAAAATACACAAAGCCGACAGTTAAAGCTATCAGCCCGAAAAAATAAATATTCATCATCCGGATTTTCCCGAACTTATCTATTAATATTCCGCCGATGATCATACCTCCAATCCCTCCTATTAAACTGGCGACGGCAAAGAGCTGTGAATATTCTACGTCTGTCCAGCCCAGCGCCTTTACCGTAAAGATCGGAAGCAATGTAGAGATGTAATTAAATGCCCCCATCGAAACAAATGAAATCACTGCAAGTAATAAGCTATTGCGAAGACTAAATACCCTGTACAACGACTTGAAGATAATCGACCAGCTTTCCAATTGCATATTCTTCGTCTCATGCGAAGCTGCACCTTTACTCCATGGCAATAATTTTTCACCCGGCCGCTCTCTTAAGAATAACGGCACGAGCATAATCAGACAAACCATAATGGAAAGCATAAGTATGGCCGTCGAAAAACCATAGTGATGCAACAGCCAGCTGCCTCCCGCAAGAGAAGCAGATGTGCCAATAATTTTCGCACCCCACATTAAGCCATTCGCTCTTGCCTGCTGATTGATGGGGATAATATCGATGGCCATTCCATCAGTGGCCACATCTTGCATCGACCCGAAGAGTCCGACAGCAAAACCGGCAGCCATTAAAACTCCGAGGTTGTTCAGCGGATCGGGAACCATTGCCATGGCTATAAAACTCGCCATCAGTCCCAGTTGTCCGAAGATTACCCATGGTCTTCTGCGGCCCATGGGCAGATAGGTAAACCGGTCCATGAGCGGAGCCACAATTATTTTAAAACTCCATGGCAAACCGAATGCGGCGACGAAGCTGCCGATCTCTCCCGCCGATTTTCCATTCATAGCCATCCATGCAGGGATGCCGAACAGTGTCATTCCTTCGGGAATTCCCTGAGCCACATACAAGGCAATAAAATTGAAATACCGCAGGAAGGTATTTTCGGAAAGTGCAGGAAGGGTTTTAGTTTTTTGTTGAGGACTTTCGATATTAAATCTCATAAATATATTTTAATGGCTTTGTAATTCCTAGATTGCCCTCTCTGTGAACGTTGCGAATTTCTTTCGTGTCCTTTGTGTTTATATTTTCATCCGCCGTTAAATTCCTAACACCAAGCACAAGAATGCTGAACGCAAAGAACACAAAATTTTCCAATAAATTATTCCTGCTATAACTAATTATTACCCTCTCCG
>JANPNV010000154.1:0-14416 GCA_031427625.1 Bacteroidota bacterium | reverse complement strand
TCTTGGTTCTTGGTTCTTTGCTCTTGAATCTTCAATCTTCCTTCTTACCTAATAAGAGTTCCATCCTTCATAACCAGTTTCCGATCGGCCATGTCTGCCAGTTTTTCATTGTGCGTGACGATGACGAAAGTCTGATTGAGTAATGTTCGAAGTTCAAAAAAGAGTTCATGCAGTGTGCGTGCCGATTCTGAGTCAAGATTTCCGGACGGTTCGTCGGCGAATACGGCAGAGGGGTTGTTGATGAGCGCCCTGGCGACAGCCACACGTTGTTGTTCACCACCGCTTAATTCGGAAGGTCTGTGATCGATACGGTTACTGAGTCCGAGTTTATCTAAAAGCTCCAGCGATTTTTTTTCGGCAGACAATTTAGATTCGCCGCCGATGAGAGCGGGCATCATTACATTTTCCAGCGCAGAAAATTCGGGCAGCAGGTGATGTGATTGAAAAACGAAACCGATTTTACTATTCCTGAACTGTGATAGTCTTTTGGAACTGAGTGATGTAATATCTACATCATCAATAATAATTTTGCCCTTATCAGGACTATCGAGAGTGCCCAGAATGTGCAAAAGCGTACTTTTCCCCGCACCCGAAGCCCCAACAATAGAGACGACCTCTCCCGTTCTGATTTCCAGATCAATTCCCTTCAGTACCTGAAGTGAATCATATGACTTAAATATTCCGATTGCTTGGATCATGTGGCGCCAAAAGTAATAATTAAGTAAGAAGGAAGATTGAAGATGGTTGGAGCTGAAACATTTACTTTTTTTGTCTTTTGTAATTATTCATTTATTATTCTTCAATATTCCTTTCCGCAACCCCCTCACTTTGTGAACACTGCCTGTTCATAATTTATGTAATAATTCAGATATATTTCGTTAATTGCAGAGTAATTTAGAACCACAAAATGCAGCATCATGTCTGAAAATAAGGACATAAAAGTTAGTTTCTCCGCTCTCGAAGAGAGGATTCAGAAATTGATACATTTGCATGAGGAGTTAGTGAAAGTTAACAAAAAGTTAGTTGCTGATAAGCGTCAGGTAATGATGCAGTTGAAGGAAGAAAAGGAAAGGATTCAGCGGATGGAAGAGGGGTATAAGAATCTGAAAGACATAGAGAAGTCATCATCCCGTCAGTCAATTACAAACATGAAAAGAAAAATCAGCGATATTATTCTTGAAATCGACAAGAATGTATCCATGATCGAACATAAATCTTAAATTGTGAATCACCCGGCTATGGGAGAATTACTATCTGTTAAAGTATCCATTGCGAATCGCAACTATCCCCTCAGAGTTACTAAGGAAGAGGAAGATAAGGTTATGCGTGCCGCTGAAAATATCAATAAGCGCATCAAGGATTTTGAAGATAACTATTCAGTAAAGGATAAGCAGGATCTTCTTGCAATGTGTGCTTTGCAATTTGCCAGTGAGGCAATGGGTGCAAAACAAAATACCGGCGAACAGACAAAAAAGGAAACGGACGAAAATATTTCGTACCTTAATCTTCTGCTAGACGAGTATTTTGAGAAAGAAAATTCGTCCCATTAAGGTAAACGTTCTTTGAATTAAAAGTTTTCAGATTTATTTCCGGAGAAATCCGTTCATAAAATCTGGATCTTATTAATGCATTTCCCGCATTAGTTCCGATTCACTATTAAACTCAACACTTCGATACCATTGGAGCCGA
Source organism: Bacteroidota bacterium (assembly GCA_031427625.1). Taxonomy (GTDB): domain Bacteria; phylum Bacteroidota; class Bacteroidia; order AKYH767-A; family 2013-40CM-41-45; genus JADKIH01. The sequence goes on along the minus strand of JANPNV010000154.1, from coordinate 12,727 downwards.
GCTCAATGATTACAATGGCAGGCTGCAATCGTCGCAAGATGATCCTGTAAAGGCAACAGCAGAAACCAAAATGGTCAGGCCGATCCACCCATGACTTATGGGTTTAAAAAGTCACGGAACTAGTGCGGGTTTTTTATTGTATTGACCTTGAAGGTCAATATGCCAGGGTTGAATGTTTTTCGCATTGCGTGCGACAGTCAACGATTACTAACCATCCTATCCAAAAAATAATATGGATCAACAATTAATAACAATCATTTCAGCCTTTGGTTCCCTCATTATCGGTGCCCTTCTTTCCTGGGTACTTGTGAAGAAATCATTTAAGGCCAAGGAAGCTGTTGCAGGTGATAAGGCAAAAATTATCATCAGAGAAGCAGAATCTGAGGCAGAGGTTATGAAGAAAAACAGAATACTCGAAGCAAAAGAGAAATTTCTGCAATTGAAATCTGAGCATGAAAAAGCCATCAACGAAAAAGATAAAAACATCAACATCGCTGAAAACCGTATCAAACAAAAAGAAACAACACTTGCACAGAAGATAGAACAAACACAGCGCAAGGAGAAAGAATATGAAACGCTTCAGGCAAATCTGAAAAATCAGCTCGACATCATTGAAGGGAAAAAGGAAGAGCTTGGAAAACAACATCAACGTCAGGTTGAGCAACTCGAAAAAATAAGTGGTCTCAGCGTCGAACAGGCAAAGACTCAACTTGTCGATGCACTGAAAGCGGAGGCGAAAACAGATGCCATGTCTTACATCAAAGACATCATGGAAGAAGCAAAACTTACAGCCAATAAAGAAGCAAAGAAAATAGTTATTCAAACAATACAGCGTGTTGCCACAGAGCATGCAGTTGAAAATGCTGTCACTGTATTCAACATCGAAAACGATGAAGTAAAAGGTCGTATCATCGGTCGGGAAGGTCGTAACATACGTGCCCTCGAAGCTGCCACCGGTGTCGAAATAATTGTTGATGACACGCCCGAAACTATTATCCTCTCCGGTTTCGATCCGATACGCCGCGAAATGGCCAGACTCGCTCTGCATCAGTTAGTCAGCGACGGACGAATCCATCCGGCACGTATCGAAGAAGTTGTTGCCAAAGTAAAACGTCAGCTCGACGATGAAATCATCGAAGTAGGGAAGAGGACAACAATCGATTTAGGTATTCACGGTCTCGCTCCCGAACTTATCCGTATGGTCGGAAGAATGAAGTATCGCTCTTCTTACGGACAAAATCTTCTTCAACACTCTCGCGAAGTAGCCAACCTCTGCGCCATTATGGCTACAGAACTTGGTCTCAACGTAAAGCTTGCTAAACGCGCCGGACTTTTACACGATATCGGAAAAGTTCCTGACGACGAACCAGAATTGCCTCATGCAATTCTCGGAATGAAACTAGCCGAGAAGTATAAAGAGAATGCTGAAGTATGTAATGCAATTGGCGCCCACCACGACGAAATTGAAATGAACAGTATTATTTCTCCTATCGTTCAGGTATGCGATGCCATTTCCGGCGCGCGCCCGGGTGCCCGTCGCGAAGTCGTTGAATCGTATATCAAACGACTGAAAGATATGGAAGCGCTCGCTCTTTCTTATCCCGGTGTCGATAAAACATTTGCCATTCAGGCAGGAAGAGAGTTACGCGTGATTGTACAAAGTGAAAAGATCACCGACAAGCAAGCGGAAATTCTTTCCTTCGATATTGCCAATAAGATTCAAACGGAAATGACGTATCCCGGACAGGTAAAAGTGACTGTCATCCGCGAAACACGTTCTGTTAATTATGCAAAATAAATTTTCCTGAAAAACGTATCGATGAACGCCCACCGCATCGTCATCAGTCCTGCCTCACAAAATAAAAACTATTGGAAAGACCTCTGGAATTACCGGGGGCTTTTTTTCTTTCTGGCATGGCGAGATGTTCTCGTACGGTATAAGCAAACTGCTATTGGTATCGTCTGGAGCGTGCTTAGACCCTTGCTTACAATTCTTGCAATGGCTTTCATCGGCTGGTTATTCAAATCATCCGTACCCGAAAGTGTTCCACGGCTTCTACTTGTTTCTGCTGCCGCACTTCCCTGGCAGTTCTTTGCTTCCTCATTCAGCGAAGCTTCCAATTCATTAGTCGTAAATTCAAATTTACTTACGAAAATTTATTTCCCACGATTGATTGTTCCGGCAAGTACTGTTATAGTATGCCTCATCGACTTTGCCATCTCCCTCATCATATTAGCAGTGATAATGGCTGGCTACCGGTTTGTTCCTGATGAAAAAATATTTCTTCTTCCTTTGTTTTTACTACTTGCACTGATCATATCGCTCGGCGCAGGATTGTTTATCGCAGCTCTCAACGTAAAGTACCGTGACTTCCGCTATGTTATTCCTTTCATTGTACAGTTCGGCCTTTATCTCTCACCGGTAGCTTTCAGCAGCGCTGACATATATTCAAATAATTCAATTCCTCAGGCGCTTAAATTTATTTACTCACTAAATCCGATGGTGGGTGTCATCGATGGTTTCCGCTGGTGTCTCCTTGGTGGAAGTATATCTATTTACATGCCCGGTTTCCTTTTGTCTATCGCCATTACTTTCATCATTCTGTTTGCCGGAATATCTTATTTTCGAAAAACAGAAAAATCATTCGCCGACATCATATAAATGAACAATACGGTTATATCTGTTGATCACCTCAGTAAGAGTTACGTTCTGCATCATCAGAAGCAGGAACGTTACATAGCTCTTCGTGATGTTATTGCTGCAAAGACTAAATCAATTTTTAAGAAAAAGGACGATTTTAAATCGAAGGAAGAATTTGTTGCATTGAATGATATTTCCTTTGATGTCAAACAAGGAGAACGTTTAGGAATCATCGGAAGAAATGGCGCCGGTAAATCAACACTTCTGAAAATACTCAGCAGAATTGTTACTCCCACAAAAGGTCAGGCAGTCATAGAAGGCAGAGTAGCAAGTCTCCTCGAAGTCGGAACCGGTTTTCATCCAGAACTTACGGGAAGAGAAAATATTTTCCTCAATGGATCTATCCTCGGAATGAGTCGCTCAGAAATCGTACGCAAGTTCGATGAGATCGTGGCATTCTCCGAAGTAGAAAAATTTCTCGACACTCCGGTGAAAAGATATTCTTCCGGTATGTATGTCAGACTTGCCTTTGCTGTTGCCGCACACCTGGAGCCGGAAATTCTTATTGTCGACGAAGTGCTTGCTGTCGGCGATGTGCAGTTTCAGAGAAAGTGTCTTGGAAAAATGGAAGACATTAGCAAGAACGATGGACGTACTGTACTTTTCGTAAGTCACAACATGGGAGCTATCGCTTCATTATGTTCTCGAGGAATGGTACTTAACAAAGGTACTCTGACATTTCATGGAGAAATTAATGAGGCCATTTCACATTACCTGAAGTCATCTGTGCCAAATGCAGATTCACTGAATAATCGTACCGACAGAAAAGGGAATGGCTTGTTTAAGTTTACCGACATAGATTTTAAAAACAAAGACGGTCATCCTATCAATGAAATTTTTTCCGGAGATGAATTAAAAATTAATCTTGGATTTACTGCCGGTGATTCTTTTAATTTTTCCCAGCTTCTTATCTCAATTGCAATTATGGATGAAACCGGTTCAATAGCTGCTTCATTTGTTTCTGATGAAATGGGCGTCGACTTTTCTTACCTTGCTTCTGAAAAACAAATCGAACTACAAATTCCCGAAGTCATGTTACGTCCCGGCATGTATTCAGTACGTTTATTTGCATCATCGGCAGATACAACAGAAGACAGTATATGTGACCTGGTCGAAAACGCGGCCACGTTCACTATCATGCCCGTCGATTACTGGAAATCAGGCAAGCCGATACGTAAAGGAAATTATTCATTGTTAAAAGCATCCTTCCTGAAATGATACAGGTTACAAAAACTTTTTTGCCGCCGTGGGATGAATATACTTCCATTTTACGTCGCGCCTGGGATTCGGGATGGATTACAAATAACGGCGAACTGCTTGTTGAGCTTGAGAAAAAATTAAAGCATCTTATTGTCAACAACAACCTTTTCATTTGTAACAACGGAACCATCGTTTTACAGATGGCATTGAAAGCATTCAGAATTTCCGGTGAAGTAATTACTACACCATTTTCCTATGTTGCAACTACCAATGCAATTCTGTGGGAAAAGTGCACACCTGTATTTGCAGATATAAACGACACCGATTTTAATATTGATATTTCAAACCTAGAGGAAAAGATAACTTCATCTACCCGTGCAATTATGCTCACGCATGTGTATGGAAATCCATGCGACACAGAAGCTATTGAAGCCATCGCTGCAAAACATAATTTACCTGTGATCTATGATGGCGCACATGCATTTGGGGTGAATTATAAAAATAAAAGCTTACTCTCTTACGGTGATATTTCTACATGCAGCTTTCACGCTACAAAACTATTTCATATGGTTGAAGGCGGACTGATTATTTGCAAGGATGAAAGCATTGCAAGAAAGGTTATGTTGTATCGTCAGTTTGGTCACGTATATGATGATTATTTTTCTGAAGGCATCAACGCAAAAAATTCGGAGTTTCATGCTGCCATGGGTCTTGCCGTTATGCCGTATATAAATGATATAATCCAAAATCGTAAAGTAACTCATAGTCAATACTTGAAACTACTTAGTAGTTCGGGATTAAAATTTCCAGTTGCTTTGACTGGAACTGAACCTAATTACGGTTATTTTCCGGTACTCTTCGAATCAGAAGCACAGATGTTAGCTGTAAAAGAAATGTTGTTTGAGAACGGAATAAATATCAGAAGGTATTTTTATCCTTCGTTAAACAAATTACCATATATTAATTCGAAACAAGATTGTCCTGTTTCAGAAAATATCAGTAGCAGAGTGGCCTGCCTTCCTTTGTATTATAATCTGGCAAAGAGTGACGTAGAAAGAATCTGCGAAGTAATCTGCCATCAAATCTCATCAACATGCTAATTGCCGGAGCAAAAGGATTCGCTAAAGAACTTCTTGAAGTAGTCATACAGATTTATCCTTTAAATGAGATCGCATTCTTTGATGATGTTTCCGAAAATATTCCTCCATTGTTATTCGATGTCTATCCGATCATCAGAGATTTTGAAAGTATCGAACATCGGTTTAAGAGTAATTCATTTTTTGCCGTTGGTGTGGGAAGACCAGCTGCTCGAAAATATTTTTACGAAAAACTGAAAATGATGGGTGGTGCACCTACTTCTGTTTTTTCTGATTCCTCAATCATCGGAAGGCATAACAATGTTTTTGGCGAATGCTTAGTGGTTATGCCAAATGTCATCATCGAATCGTCGAATACAATCGGCGATGGTACGCTGATACATGTCGGAGCTTTTATTAGCCACGATGTAACTATCGGTAAATTTTGTGAGATATCACCCTTCGCGAAAATATTAGGCAACGTCACCATCGGTGATGAATGTGCGATTGGTACCGCTGCAGTTATTCTTCCCGGTGTACGAATAGGAAATAAGGCCATCGTTGGAGCAGGAGCAGTTGTCAACAGAGACGTTGCCGATGGAGAAAAAGTAGTAGGTGTTCCTGCTAAACCAATTGCTTAGATTACACTGATGAATCTGCATATTTCGCACGACAATATTTTCATGGATTATATTATTCCGATTGCGCGGGAAGTTGATCCGGGTAATAATAAATTTATTTTTTTCTCATATGACCGTTCGGCAGAATTAAAACATGTTAAAAGTAAGGATGTCGGTTATTTCGAATATGGATCCGATATGTTTTGGAAGGCAGTCGGCGATATTAATTCTTACCGGAATATTTATGTTCACTGGCTTGAAGGTCTCACGACTGATTTCGTTGCAAAAATCCCAAAAGGAATAAATGTCATCTGGTGCTTTTGGGGCGGCGATGGTCTCGAAATTCCTGAATTGAAGGAGAGTAATTATCAGCCGTCAACTCTGGCATATTATCGAGAAAAATCGAAAAATAAAATTCGTTCTGTTAAGGATTTTAAAAAAGTATATCATCGGAGACTAAAAAATCAGTTACACATTAAAGCTATACGCAGAGTTGATTATTTTGCGCATTATCTGGAGAAGGATTATAATCTGATAAAAGAAGCGACAGGAATGAAGTCTACTTTCATTCCATTTCATTATGCAGCAGTAGAAGACATTGTGCCAATAAATGAGGAAACCGGGCCGAAGGGATTGGATATACTTCTTGGCAATTCAGATACATTGAGTAATAACCATTTTGAAGCAATTGATATTCTGTCCAAAATAAATTCACGTTCCTCTAAAGTATTCTGTCCGCTCTCCTATGAAAAAGGAAAATATGCTCGTGATGTCAAAGCATATGGCGAGAAAGAATTGGGAGAAAGATTTATTCCTATGATGGATTTTATTGCAAAAGATAAATACGATCAGATGCTGGCCGGAATTAATAGCGCTATCATGAATCATAACCGATCTCAAGCGCTCGGAAATATTATGGTCTTGTTGTGGAAAGGCGCAAAACTATTTATGAACGAAAAGAATTATATCTTTCAACTATTGTCCGAAAATGGATGCGTTATATATCCATTAAGTCAAATGACGAAAGATGAATTACAGACAAGCCTGGATGAAAATTCAATTATGAATAATAGAGAAGTTTTGATGAAGCTTTTTTCAAAACAACATCAGAAGGAAAAAATTAAAAAAATGCTTACCATTTAAAGATGAGTAAAATTCGTTTTTTAAAAGTTTCATCAGGTTATACGGGGCACATTGGCTCATTCTATCGGCAGCGCCCAGGATTATCTGTGAAATCTTATGCAATACAACAACGCGAATTTTTTGATGATTGTTTTTCATGGGCCGATTTCTGGAAAATCAATCTGGATAAAACAGAAAAGTTTATAGCTGAGGAAATCGTTTTCAACAATGAAGTAATGCAGAGAAAGTGGGCGGAAGAAAATCAATACTACTATACTTATGAGAACTGGGAAAAGGAAATTTTACTCGAACAGATAAAAGAATTTAAACCGGATGTTTTATTTATCACCGATATCTATCATTATGCAGAATGGTATAAGTCTATTAAACAACTTGTGCCATCCATTCGACTTGTAATTGGCTGGGATGGCATCCTCTGGCATAAGGAGGAAACATTTGCATCATGCGACGTCGTGCTTTCCTGTGTGGAAGATACAGTGGAATTTTATAAAGTAAAAGGAAAAAACAGCTGGTTCTTTCCCTTTGGTTTTGAGAAAACGATACTTAGTCGTTTGAAAAAATCAAACACTCAGTTTGGACTTTCATTTGTCGGTTCTGTTGTTCTGATAAAAGGGTATCATTTTGGCCGACTAAATATTCTATACGAACTATCGAAGAAATTGCCGGTTAACTATTGGATTAGCAATTTTATTGAAGGATGGAAAATTACAGATAAGCCACAAATCAGCAGGATGCTAAATGGCAAGTTCGATGAAATGAAAAAGGTTCATAGACTTGGCAGAATAAACCGTGGACAGTTATATGGTCTCGACATGTACAATGCGTTTTATAATTCAAAATTTGTTCTCAATACACATGGCGACAATTCAGCAGTAAAAGCAGCAAATTTTCGTCTTACAGAAGCTACTGGGGCGGGATCCTGTCTGGTTACTGATTGGAAAGATAATATTTCCGATTATTTCATTCCCGACGAAGAGGTAATTACTTATCGCTCAACGGCAGAAGCCATTGATAAAGTAAAATATCTGATGGCCAACGAGCCGGAAAGAAAAAAAATAGCGGAAGCAGGTCACAAGAAGACTATTTCACAATACAGCTTCGAAAAACGAGTTCTCGATTTTGTCCCTTATCTTTATTCACTTCTATAGTTGGAATGATAAATATTACAGGAAAACTTTTTAATGTAAAAAAAAGAACAGAACAATATTTGTTCGGTGGCTGCGCCGTATTATTATATCACCGGGTGGCCGATCTTGTTTCTGATCCGCAACTCTTAGCTGTAAGCCCTGAAAATTTTAAATCCCAGCTTGAATTTTTACAATCTGATTATAGAATTTTAAATAGTGAGGAGTTTGAATTTTACATTGTTCGTAAAAAACGATTCCCTGAAAAAAGCGTTTTTCTAACATTCGATGACGGTTATGAAGATAATTATCGAAATGCAATGCCTATCCTCGAGAAATACAATGCACAAGCGCTTTTCTATATTGCAACAGGCACAATTAACACATCGGAAGAATTTTGGTGGGATGAAGTAGAGAGAATATTGTTAAATAAAAATTCTGTTTTTCCGGAGACGATAAAATTTTCATTAAGTAAAAAAGAATTATCTTTTACAACCAAGACGATTGACGATCGGATTAGGACTTATCAGGCCTTGCTGCCAATATTAAGAAATCTGAATTTTGAAAGCAGAAAGCGAATAGTAGAGCATCTCAATTCAGTTATCGGTATTTCGAAGCCAAGAGATGGTTACATGGCCATGAGCAACCATGAACTTTTACTTTTTTCTAAATCATCTTCTGTAGTTATCGGAGGACATTCTGTTAATCATCCATCACTCGCTGCTCTCGAGCCAGAGGAGCAATCAAAGGAGATACTTTCGTCAAAAATATTTTTGGAAGAATTACTTGGAAAAAAAATCTTTCATTTTTCTTATCCTTTTGGAACAAAATATGACTTCAATAAAGTCACTAGCGATATAGTTCGAAAAGCCGGATTTAAAATGGCGGCGGCTAATTTCCCTTCTTTAACGAACAGGAGTTCTGATCTTTTCGGATTTCCCCGGTTTCTTGTCAGAGATTGGAATATACAGATGTTTTCATCACAGCTAAAAAGTTTTTTTTCCTGATGAAAGTATTACACATAAGCACAAGCGACCTTGGAGGTGCCGGAATAGCAGCTGTGCGTTTGCATAAAGCGATGTTGGACGAAGGAGTGGATTCTCATTTATTAACCTTGCATCAGTTTCGAGCCGATGTTCCAAAGCATACACGCTATATGCCCGGAGATGGAAAGTTATTGCCAGCATTTTTCAATTTAATTTATAAAATAAAGCGTGGATTAAATTATTATGGACTTCTTCGATTCAGGCATTCCCGGATGAGCCGAAAGCATTTGAAGAATCGTCCCGTCGGCTTCGAACATTTTAGCTTTCCTGTTTCAGAAATAAATTTGCTAAAGCATCCGCTTGTAAAGGAGGCAGATGTTATTCATCTTCATTGGGTAAGCGATGGATTTATTGATTACTCATCATTTTTCAGAAATTCCCGAAAGAAAATATTCTGGACGTTGCATGATATGAATCCATTTACAGGCGGCTGTCATCATTCCGATGATTGCATGAAGTTTAAAGAAGATTGTAAACCATGTATTCAACTGAAAGGTACGATTGATGATAATTTTGCAGCGGTAATGTTAAAAAAAAAGAAAGCTGCACTTTTGAATATTGATAAGAATCAAATATCTATCATCACTCCATCAAAATGGATGGGAGCGCTTAGTTCACAAAGTGCATTGTTCCGAAATTATCAGCATCATGTAATTCCAAATGTGATCGATACAGATACATTCAATATGTTAAATAAAACAGAGGCGCGGGAATCGCTGGGGTTACCATTATATAAGAAAATTATATTATTTAATTCGCATCATATCGACAATCCAAGAAAGGGATTAAAATATCTGATTGATGCAATGAAGTTATCAACCCGAAACGATATTCTTCTCTGTGCATCGGGAAATATAATGAATACTGAGACTCAGGTAAGTTTTATCAATCTCGGTTATCTGAACTCTGAATCTAAAATGGCACAGGCATATGCAGCGGCAGATGTATTCGTACTTCCTTCTGTTGCTGAAAATTTTCCCAATACATTGTGCGAAGCAATCCTATGCGGAACTCCAGTCGTTGCTTTTAATGTTGGTGGAGTTTCTGAAATAATTAATTCTGATAATGGAATACTTGTTACTTTAAAGGATTCCTCGGAACTTGCCAAAGCTATTGATAGGGTTGTTGATTCAAATAAATATGACAAAGATATTATCCGAAGAGATGCCCTCAAACGATTCAATAGTTCTAAAATTATAAACGATCACATAATAATTTATTCTAAATAGTTACATTGGAAAAAATTTCTATTATTACGATTTGCCTGAATGATGCTGCCGGACTTGATAAAACGATGGCCAGTTTAGCATGCCAGCAGTTTAAGGATTTTGAATGTATCGTAATCGACGGAGGTAGTAATGATGGAAGCATCGACATCATTAAAAAGTATTCTGCTATTGTTACATATTGGACTTCAGAGCCGGACTCGGGAATTTATAATGCTCAGAATAAAGGAATAATTAAATCAACAGGCGAATACTGTCTGTTTTTAAATTCAGGTGATTACCTTGCTGATGAAAATGTTCTTCAAAAAGTTATCGATGATAAAAGTGATGCTGATATTTTATATGGCGATATGCTAATTGAAAAAGGAGCAGGTGTGTCCGTAATTAAGAAGGGTCCCGAAAAAATAACGCTACGAAAAATGCTTACTGATACAATTTGGCATCCTGTAAGTTTTATTCAAAGAAATATTTTTCTGAAATTCGGAATGTATAATGAGAAATATAAAATTGTAGGTGATTATGAGTTTTTCTTAAGAGTTCTGATGAAAGAGAAAGTAAAAACTCATTATCTGAATTTCACCGTTTCTGTTTTTAATTTGTCTGGAATAAGTTCAAACCCTGATTATTTGAAAAAACAAATCAACGAAAGGAATAGTGTTCAGGATGTTTATTTCAATCCTATACTTTTGGCAGTTTATCGTCTGTATGGAAAAATCCGAAGTTAAATGGTAAGTATAATAATTACAACATTTAACTATTCTCGTTACATCGCTGAGACAATTTCTTCGGTAAGAAGTCAGCTTGTTTCTGATTGGGAATGTATTATAATCGATAACGGTTCGACTGATAATACAATTGCTGTTGTTAATGAGCTCATCGGATCGGATAGTAGATTTAGTTTGATCAGACAGGAAAATATTGGTGTTTCAGGGGCAAGGAATGCTGGATTAAAAATAGCAAAGGGAGAGTTTATTCAGTTTCTGGATGGCGATGATCTTCTGCAGGAAAATAAAATTTCTTCACAGCAAATGGCTTTTTCTGAAAATAGCAATTATGATATTATTTATGGCGGTGTCAGGTTTTTTGATGATGGGAAAATTAGTGACCTTAGAACGTCTTTGAAGGGAGATAAGCCTGACAATTGGATGCCGCTTATCTCAGGCAAAGGTTCTGCAGTATTATGCCATCTCAAGAGATTTAATTTTATTGTAACACATTCTCCACTCGTGAGGAAGAGGGTTATTGACAGAGTGGGTTTATTTGATGAAAGTATTTCAGCTCTTGAAGATTGGGATTTCTGGATGCGCTGTGCTTATGCGGGTTGTTATTTTCATTATCAGGAAGCGAAGAATGATTTATCTCTTGTCCGAGTGCATAAAACAAGTTTGAGCAATAAAAAGGATCTTATGATTGCAGGGAATTTTATTGTTCTGCAAAAAAGAATATATGAAAATCTGAATTTAGGAGATACATTTTATTTTTTAAGAAAGCATGCTGAACTATTCTGGGACACAAAGTTTTCCCCGATTAAAATTCCCGTTATTCCACTTGGATTGCTTATCAGTTCAATTTTATTATTTCCACTTTGGTTTATCTTAAAAATTTCGAGGGCGATAATAAAAACAAAATGAAAATTCACCCATCAATATCTGTAATTATTGTCAGTTATAATGTTGAAAAACTATTACTGAAGTGTCTTCAGTCATTATATAGATTCAAGACTTCAGAAATCGGTCTTGAAATTATTGTTGTCGATAATAATTCAAATGACGGAACTGTAGAGAAAGTTAGAGCTGGATTTTCAGAAATTATTGTTATCCAGAATAAATTTAATGCCGGATTCTCAGCTGCAAATAATCAAGGCATGGAAATATGTATCGGTGATTTTATTTTTCTTCTGAACCCTGATACAGAGATCACTTCCGATTGTTTTTCTTTATTGATGGATGCTTGTACAGAAAAAGGCGAAAGAATCGTGGCTCCGCGACTGATAAATACCGATGGAAGTCTACAAGTTTCTTTCCATGAGTTTCCCGGTATACTGTCTGTGATATCCGAAACATTTTATTTACATAAATTATTAAGCGCAGGAAATTACTCTGTTAAATCTTTCTCTGATACATTTAATCCTGATTGGGCATCCGGAGCCGCCCTGTTTTTCAGAAAGGAAGTATATAAACAAATTGGTCCGATGGATGTTGATTTATTCTGGATGGATGATGTGGATTATTGTTACAGAGCCAGAAAGAACAATATATACATTAATTATATTCCAGAGGTCGTAATTTATCATCATAGTGGAAAGAGTTCTGAAAAAAATCTACCTATCACAATTGCCAACCAGTTGCTGAGTAAAATTAAATACCTGACAAGGCATAAGGGAATACTTGTCGGCATTGTTGCTGCATTGTTTATTTTTATTCATATCATTACCCGGATAACTGTTTTTTTAATTTTATCGATTTTCGGGTCGCGATATCAGGGGAAAATGAAAGCGTATTTGTTTGCTTTGAAAAAATTTATTGATATGATCTTTCGTGGGAAAAATGAGATAGCAAGAAATTAGGGATGAAAAAAATATTATTTCTTGC
>JANPNV010000153.1:0-4631 GCA_031427625.1 Bacteroidota bacterium | reverse complement strand
TAAATTCCGGTGGTGAATATGAATCATTTGCAATCATTAATTCTAGATTACCTCTTTCCGCTCCTCCTCCGCCCCCTATATCAGGGCATACATTGTGTTCTACACAATCATAATAACTTCCATTTGGGTCATCATTAAACCCAGCTAGAAGTAGTCTAAGCGCACGTAATATCCATCAATCATGGGTGTGAACTTTGTATGCGTGGACTACGACTTATTTAAAAAAAAACTCTCGCTAGGGATCGTCTTTGCACGACTTACAATTTTATATTTGAGATGTAAAGAGATGAAAGTCGTAGTCCGTGCGAACAAGGTTTTGAATCTTTTTAATAAAAGAGTAGTCGCACTTAGACTACTCCGAGCGGATATTTGAGATGTAAAGAGATGAAAGTCGTAGTCGGCGCGAACAAAGTTTTGAGTCTTTTTTATAAAGTATTAGTCGCGCTTAGACTACTCTGAGCGGATAATTGAGATGTAAAGAGATGAAAGTTGTAGTCCGCGCGAACAAATTTTTGAATCTTTTATATGCAGTATTAGTCGCGCTTAGACTACTCCGAGAGGAGTAAGACTAAGTTTAGTTACGATTAAAAGTAATCACTCTCACCCTTTTCATTTTCAAATTTCCACATTTTCAAATTCTCAAATTAATAAAACTCATACTCATATCTCGTTCCGAAGTGTTTGTCCCTTGCACCACGGGCAGTATCCATTTCATAGGTTTGTTCGGCAATTACATTGCCTTCGTCGTTGTAGTCATACATATTTTTCCTGAGTAGTAATCCAGAATCGTCGAAAAGCTCCTGTGAGATTAACTGATCTTTTTCATTGTATTCATACTTCAGCTTCTTGCTGTAAAAATCTTTATATATTTTTTCGACAAGGTTTCCCCGTTCGTCATAGGTATTCTTAAAACCGGAAATCATTTTTCCGTCCGGTGTCATTTGTTTTGATGATACTTCTTTCCCTTTTTCATCGAAGATGGTAACGGTTTTACTAATGACTGCACCTTTTGCATCAAATTCTGTTTCTTCAATTTTATTTTCAACGGCAGGAGAAAAAGTGGTTCTTCCGGTTATTTTTTTATCAGTATCATGTGTGATGCGTTCGGAGAGGCTTCCCTTTTCATCGTATTTTATTTCTTCGCGCGAAATGAATTGACCCTCTTCATCATAAATCAATATTGCGGTTACATGGTCTTTATCATCGTATTCGTATTTCGTACTCTCACCTGAATCGTTACCATAATATTTCGCCTCTGAAATGAGAAATCCTTTTTCATTTCGCTCAAGAACTCGTCGCTCAGTAACATCATCGACAGCATATAATAGTATATGCTCCATTAATTTCCCTTTGTCGTTGAATGTATAGGTGTTTTTTTCTTCCACTTCGCCGTCTGAAGCATATTTCACTTCTTCAGAAATATTCCCATTCTCATCCTGAATCACAGCAAGCTCCAAAAACTCCACTTTAGCATGATTAGTAGGATCAGAAAAACTAAAGTTCTTATAATTCTGATTGTATTTTTTTATCGATTTTATTTTTTTTGTCATATCAAAAAAGATATTTATTTTTTTGCTATAATAGATCTCGAAAAATTTTCTAATAAAAACTCAATATCGCCACGAAGTTTTTACTTCATTCTTCATTCTTCATATGTCTTTAGTCTTGGCTCTTGGCTCTTGGTTCTTCCATCTTACTTCAAAAATGAAATGGCTCGCTCAATCGCTCTTCCCAGTCCTTCCGGATTTTTCCCTCCTGCTGTTGCATAGAATGGTTGTCCACCGCCGCCGCCCTGAATTTCTTTTGCAAGTTCACGGATGATTTGTGTGGCATTCAGATTATTTTCTTTTACGAGATTTTCGGAAATGATTAATGAGAGTAATGCCTTTTCGTCAATTTCTGCTCCTGCTAGGAAGAAGAGGTTATCCACCTGATTCTTTAATTCGAATGAAAGATTTTTAATTGCATCGGCAGTTGGCAGTTCGATTCGTTCCGCGAGGAAGTTTATTCCATTTACCGTTTTTATCTTTTCGAGCATGATACGTTTTACCTGCTGCGTTTTCTCGGCAGTGAACAGGTCAATTTGTTTTTGCAAATTCGTGTTCTCATCAAGAATTTCCTGCATGCGCTGAACAGAACTCTTCGGATGCTTCAACAATTCTTTTAAAGCATTGAGTTCTTCGTTCTGCTGCTCGATATATTCTTCTGCCTTCACTGCAGTGATTCCTTCTATTCTTCTTACGCCTGCTGCAACAGCACTTTCAGAAACAATCTTAAAAAGTCCAATTTGTCCTGTCGATTTTACATGCGTTCCACCACAGAGTTCAATTGAAAATTTCGGATCGAAAATTATTACCCTGACAGATTCGCCATACTTTTCGCCGAAAAGAGCCATCGCGCCGAGATCCATCGCTTCTTTTATCGGAATGTTTCTTCTTTCCTCCAGCAGAATGTTTTCTCTTATTTTTCCGTTAACGATTTTCTCGATCTGTTTTATTTCTTCGTCGCTTACTTTCGTGAAATGTGAAAAATCGAAACGTGTCTCATTTTCGTTTACAAGTGAACCTTTTTGATTTACATGAGCACCGAGAACATTCTTCAGCGCTGCATGCATCAGGTGAGTAACTGAGTGATTGTTGTTGATGAGCTTCCTGCGTGATGCATTCACTCTTGCAGTAAATTTATTCTTTAGATCAGAAGGAAGCTTATCGATGTAATGGATGATTAAATTATTTTCTTTCTGCGTATCGGTAACTTCGATTTTATCGCTGAGAGATTCAAGCAATCCAATATCGCCAACCTGGCCGCCGCTCTCCGCGTAAAACGGTGTGCGACTAAGTACCAGCTGGAATTGCTCCTTATTTTTTGCTTTCACTTTCCTGTAGCGCAGAATTTCTGTTTCACATTCCATGACGTCATAGCCGAGAAACTCAACTGAATCGCTTTTTCGAACGACTACCCAATCGTCTGTATCAACTACTGCAGCTGCTCGAGAACGATCTTTCTGTTCAGTAAGACATTTTGTAAATTCATTCATGTCGACTGTCATTCCTTTCTCACGTGCCATCAGTTCGGTGAGATCAATAGGAAATCCGAAAGTATCATACAATTCAAAGGCAAATTTTCCGTCGACATTTTTGCCTTTGTATTCTTCAAACTTTCGGATGCCGGTATCGAGAGTACGTAGAAAGGCAGTTTCTTCTTCCTGAATAACTCGCATGATGAAATCCTGTTGTGCTTTTACTTCGGGGAAAACATTTTTAAACTGTTCTGCAAGAACGGGGACGAGTTTGAAAAGAAAAGCTTCTTTCAAATTTAAAAATGTAAATGCATAACGTACTGCACGACGAAGAATTCTTCGTATCACATAGCCGGCTTTGTTATTAGACGGAAGTTGTGCGTCGGCAACAGCCATTGTTATAGCTCGAATATGATCAACCATGACACGCATAGCTATATCTGTTTTTTCTGATTCTCCATATTTTTTTCCTGCAGTGACTGCAATTAATTGTATGAGCGGTTGAAAAACATCTGTATCGTAATTGGAAGTTTTCGCCTGCATAGCCATGCACAATCTTTCGAATCCCATTCCTGTATCGACATGTCGCGCAGGTAATGGTTCGAGACTGTTGTCGGCTTTTCGGTTGAATTCCATGAAGACATTGTTCCACACTTCGATTACCTGCGGATGACTTGCATTGACTAAATCTTTTCCGGGAGTTTTTTTGCGTTCTGCATCAGAGCGAAGGTCGATGTGAATTTCAGTACAGGGACCACATGGACCAGTATCGCCCATTTCCCAGAAATTATCTTTTTTATTTCCTTTCAGGATACGGTCTTCCGGAATAACTTTTTTCCAGTGATCGAAGCTTTCCTGATCGAAAGAAAGTTTTTCATTTTCATCACCTTCAAAAACGGTTACATAGAGACGATCTTTAGAAAGTTTATAGACTTCAGTAAGTAATTCCCAGCTCCATGCAATTGCTTCTTTCTTAAAATAATCTCCGAACGACCAGTTGCCAAGCATTTCGAACATCGTATGATGATAGGTGTCGATGCCGACTTCTTCGAGATCATTATGTTTTCCGGAAACACGTAAACATTTTTGCGTATTCGCAATTCTCTTATATTTTGCGGGTGCATTTCCCAGAAAAATATCTTTAAACTGATTCATGCCCGCATTCGTGAACATGAGAGTTGGATCGTTTTTTACGACCATAGGCGCTGATGGAACAATCTGATGTCCTTTACTCTCGAAAAAATCAAGAAAAGCAGCTCTAATTTCTGAAGATGTCATAGTATTTTGGTTGCGATAAGCAAATGACTAACGTATATTTGCCCTCTCAATATTTAGGGAGGCGAATATAAACAGGATTCGCCAATTAGCGTAAAAATGCCAAAGGTAAAATACCATTTTAATACACATTCGCTGAAGTATGAGCGGGTAATTGTCGGCTGGAAGAAGCGTTCGCTGCGCTGGCTTGGCTGGCTGGCAAGTGCTGTGGTTTTTGGAGCCTTGATTATGGTATTTGCCTATAACGTCTTTGATTCGCCGAAGGAGAAAAGGTTAAAAAGAGAGCTGGAGGAATCGACGTTTCAACTTCAATTGCTTACGCGACGTACAGATCAGG
>JANPNV010000152.1:0-3382 GCA_031427625.1 Bacteroidota bacterium | reverse complement strand
AGTGCCGGCGTCCTGTTCGGGCGAGGCCGACGCGGAGCCCATGTACCAGAAGATGCCCGAGTGAAACCAGAGTCTGGCCGTGGCAGGATCGTAAGTTAAGTAACTGCCATCTTTGGACTTCCAGAACAGTCGTTCCAGCCGAACTAATGCCTTTCACCTTGATAGTGTATGTTCCAATAGGTTTTGGATTTACTACCATTATTTTACCTGTGACCGGATCACCAGTAAGAACACCTTGAAAATCAGAAGACGTAGAGACAGTGATTTTTGCTGTATTCGCAGGAATAATACTTGGCGTGCGTACAAGCGAACGACCTACAGTTGTAAATGCTGCGGAATAATTACCCAAACTTTGAGCATTCGCAGTTAATCCAAAGCACATAAAAAATAATAGGTATAGTGTTCCTTGTTTCATAACTGAATATGGAATGGCGATGATTTATAAATTCGACGATTAATAATGTTCAATTTGGAGGGGGTACTTAGACTTAATCTTCTGCTCTGCAAATGTATATTATATATTCATAGATTTTTCGTCGGCTTGTGGCTTCAATAAAGGGTTTTTAACAAACGGAGAATTAAGAGCGGGGAATAGAAAATTTTAAATTCCTGACTAAAACAGATATTGATTTTTCAAATATTATACATTTAATATCCCTGAATACAGAATGACTTCTCTTTACACAATTCACAAACGAAGGTTAGTCAACAAAAAGCTTCCCATTCATTTTTAGATAATGTCCCGGATAGGTGCAGATGAAATCATATTCCCCTTTCCCGGGGGCAGGAAAAATTATTTCAGTTTTTGTGCCCGGCAGAAGGACGTTAGCAGATACAAGAACTTCAGGCATCTTCGGAACATAATTCATGTCCGCACCGGCAACAAGTCCGGCCTTCGCTACTGAATCAGCAGACCCTTTTTCTATTAGTACAAAATTATGCTGCATAGAAACATCTGTTCCTTCATTAATAAATTCTAACTTAACAGTAGATCCGGCGGGAACATGAATCTCTTTCAGATCATAATGCATGTCGGCCATTGAATTTCCCTGAGCTTTCAATTTAATATTAACGACTTCCGCAGATGGATTGATTTTAGAAGCATCATATGCCGGATTCTCCTTCAACATTTCTGAAAGCGATTGATTCGATTCGCTTTCTGTTGGATTTTTCTTATTCCCACATGAGTAGGAAATGAGAACAAATGCTAACGCTGATATTACTAGTTTAGTTTTCATATTGAAAGTTAGCAAAAAAATAAAGGCCGTTTCTTTAATGTCCAATAAAAAAGCGTCCAGTATATACACCGGACGCTTCAATTTTATTTACAAAATCAATATCGATTGATAATAACTTTTTATTCTACGATTATTTTCATCATTTTCTTCTGGCTTTCGCTTAAAAAATAGGCAAAATACAATCCTTTAGAAAGACCGTTAACATCAAGCTGCATTCTATTCTCTCCGTTTACTGCAGTTAATTCTATATTTTGAATTTCCCGTCCGGCAACATCAAGTAATTTTACATGTACGGTTTTCTCAGAATTCTGAAAGAAGACAATATTCAACTGATCGTGAACAGGATTTGGAAAAACTGAAAGATTATTAAAATCAGATTCCATTGTTGAATTATTCTCAGTGATTGTTTCTGAAGTTCCTTTGGCAAGCATAACTACAACATTTACTGGCAGTGAAGTTGAATAACAACCACCTCCCGAATAATTTCTAACAGTATATGTACCTGTTGCAGAAACGGTGATGGAATTAGTTTGTGCTCCATTCGACCATAAAAATCCTCCACTTCCACTGGAAGTTAATGTTACACTCTGGCCATTCGTGATTACATTAGAACCACTGAGAGTAATTATCGGAGCAGGTGGCGGAGTACATGCATTTGCCGTAACAGCAAAATCATTTGATGTAGAAGCACAACCATTAGAACCAACAACAGTTACCCGAAAGCTGCCTTGTCCGGTTACAATTATCGATTGAGTAGTCGCTCCATTGCTCCATAAGTAAGAACTTGCAGGTAATGCAGTAAGAGCTGTTAATGTATGAGTTAAACTTAATGTTGAGTAATTATTTGAGTTGATTGTTGGTTTAGCTGGCACAGGAAGTATCGTAACGGTTTGTACTGCAGATGTTGCAGAACATCCAGGCGCGGAAGAAGCCCTTACAGAATAATTTCCCGCTGTTGTAACAGAAATCGATCGTGTAGTAGAACCATTTGACCATAAGTAATAATTCGCTGACGAAGATGTAAGTATCAAAGGTGTGCCTGCACAAACATTTAAAGATCCGCTGGCAGCAATTGTAGGAACTGCAGGTAATGCTGATGCATTTACAACTACAGGCGCTGAAGCACTACTGCAACCGGCTGTCGTCACTGAAAAATTTCCGGAATTTGAAACTGTTATCGCCCTCGTTGTAGCTCCATTCGACCACAGATATGAAGATGATTGTGATGCTGTAAGGATAACGCTTCCACCCGGACAGAATGCAATCGAACCAGAAGCTGTTACCGTTGGTGAAGGCGATGCAGATATAGTGCTTACTGCTGATGTTGAGAAACAACCCGGACCACTATAAACTCTGACTGAATAATTTCCGGATGCAGAAACAACAATTGATCTCGTTGTAGCACCATTCGACCATAAATAACCGTTTGCAACATCCGATGTCAATGTCACTAATGTGCCTGAACATATGGCTAAGGGTCCGTTAGCAGTTACTATCGGAATTGCAGGTTGTGCCAACGCATTCACTACAACAGGAGCAGATGTTCCGCTGCAACTGCCGCTTCCTGTCGTTACTGTATAGGTACCTGAAGTTGAAGTAGTAATTGACTGTGTCGTTGCGCCATTCGACCATAGGTATGAAGATGCGCTGCCGGATGAAAGTATAACGCTTCCACCGGTACAGAATGATGTAGAACCTGAAGTTGAAATTACAGGTATTGTTCCCGTACTGGAATTTGAAACAGTAACTGAAGAGGAGGTTACAATCGCACCACTAGAACTTGTAACCTTTACAGAAAAAGTACCGGCATTGCTTACCGTAATTGATTGCGTAGTTTGTCCACCAGGTATCCATAAATAATTCGTTCCCGAATTTGCTGTTAATGTTACACTGCCGCCGGGACAGAAAGTTAACGGGCCATTTGCGCTAATGGAAGCAGAAGCAAGTAATGTCTTTGGCATCCATTTATAGGTAAACCACTGGTACCCCTGTAAATCGATGTTGTTTTTAAAAGTTCCTGTCTCTGCTGTAAGTGCCGATTTCAATGTCTGGTACGGCTGACTTTGCGGATGAGAATTCAACCAAGGCCCCATGAATGATGTCTCGCTGGATAGTAATGTTAATATTTTTGTAGTGCCACCAAT
>JANPNV010000151.1:0-12036 GCA_031427625.1 Bacteroidota bacterium | reverse complement strand
TGGTTCTTGGCTCTTGGCTCTTTGCTCTTGGTTCTTTGCTCTTAGTTTACATCTTACTAAAATAATCCGTAAGCATCCTCACCATCACACCTGTTCCTCCTTTGGTTTTGTAACTCGACTGTGAATGAAGGTATGAAGGCCCTGCAATGTCGAAGTGCATCCATGGGTAGTCGACAAATCGTTGCAGGAATTTCCCTGCAGTAATAGCACCACCGTAAGGACCTCCTACGTTTTTAATATCGGCAATATCAGACTTTATGAGGTCATCGTATTCATCCCAGAATGGAAATTCTGCAAGACGTTCATAAACGTATTCGCCGCTTTCTTTTAATTTATTTTTTATTTTCTCATCTGCATTTCCCATCCATACTGTTCCATAAGATCCGACAGCAGCGACAGCAGCTCCTGTTAATGTTGCAAAGTCAAGAACCAGTTCAGGCTTATATTTTTTTGCATAATGCAATGCATCTGCTAAAATCATTCTTCCTTCTGCATCTGTATTTAGTACTTCCACATTAAGCCCGCTCATCATGGTTATAACATCTCCGGGAGTGTATGCATCCTCTGCCGGACGATTATCTGTTGCAGGAACAAGTCCGATAACGTGAACAGGAACCTTATTTTTCGCAAGCGCATACATTGTGCAACCAACGGCCGCTCCTCCTGCCATATCGCTTTTCATATAATCCATCGAATTGGCAGTAGGCTTCAGACTTAATCCGCCCGTATCATAAACAACACCTTTTCCGACGAGCACAATTGGTTTCTTGTTTTTTGCATTTCGTGGTTTCCATTCCATAATTGTGAACGTTGGCGGTTCCTTACTTCCCATGTTAACAGCAAGTAGTCCACCCATCTTCAGCGACTTTATTCTAGCCTTCTTCAGAACAGTAACTTTGAATTTTCCTTCCTTGCCAAGTTTTTCAAATTCGCTGGAAAGTTTTGTGGCAGTAAGCCAGGACTGTGGTTCATTCACAAGTGTTCTTGCCTTACAAACGGCATCAACTACATTCTGCATCGATTCAGCCTGTTGTGCACGCATGCCTTTGCTGACGATAGCAATATCACGAAGAGTATTTTCTTCTTTCTTTTTGTTCTTCCTGTATTTTAAAAACTGATAATTCCCCAATGCCATACCTTCGGCCATCGCAAGAGCCAGTTCATGCATGCCTGTCAAATTAACAACAATGGCTTTCTGAATCTTATTTTTGTTGATGACTGACTGAAAGGCATCTCCTGTTTTTCTGCATTTCTCCATCTGACTGTTCAGGTCTTTTTTGAAATCGGGCTGATTTAGGCAGATGATTCTTTTGTATTGGTTGATGATAATCGTCTTCCTTTCGGCTTTCAGCTCCCTGGAGATATACGTAACTTCCTGAGGCGTAAATGTTCCCTTAGGGAGTGTTCCTTTGTCATCCAGGAGTAAAATGATTGAATCAACCGATTTATAGGAAGGGGTTAGTCTGATTGTGGTCTGCATTATTAATTGTATTTTTGAAGGGCGGAAATTAGTTAAAATATTTTTTGCACACCGTACATTTTATTAACGGTGTTTCTGTAACTCGATAATTTTCATTATTTATTATGAATGCAGAAGTTTTATTAAATCGTGCGCTGCAGCTTGACTTCCTCACGGCCGAAGAAGGACTCTTCCTTTTCGAAACCGTGCCTACTGCCGAACTAGTCGATGCCGGACACCGGTTAAGGAAAAAGCTACATCCCGATAACAAAGTTACCTGGATCATCGACCGTAATGTAAATACAACCAATGTATGCATTGCCAATTGCAAATTCTGCAATTTTTACAGAATACCCGGACATGAAGAAGCGTACATCACCACAATCGATCAGTATAAACAGAAGATTGAAGAGACCTTTCGTTTTGGCGGCGAGCAACTCCTGCTTCAGGGAGGACATCATCCCGGGCTCGGACTGAATTATTATACGTCTCTGTTCAGAGAATTAAAACAATTATATCCTTCGTTAAAACTTCATGCCCTCGGGCCCCCAGAAGTGGCTCATATTACAAAACTCGAAGGCTCTACCCATTACGAAGTATTGTCAGCGCTGAAAGATGCAGGACTTGATTCACTTCCCGGAGCAGGAGCGGAAATTCTGCATGACCGCGTTCGAAGGCTTATTTCTAAAGGTAAATGTACAGGCCGCGAATGGCTCGATGTTATGAGGGCCGCACATAAACTACACATAACTACATCTGCAACGATGATGCTTGGCCATATCGAAACAAGACTGGAAAGATTCGAACATCTAGTATGGTTACGCGATGTACAAAGCGAAAAACCGTCAGATGCAAAGGGCTTCCTTGCTTTTATACCATGGCCCTATCAAGATAAAGGAACATTGCTCAGCAGAATAAAAGGCGTTAATAATAATGTTACCGGCGAAGAGTATGTTAGAATGATTGCCCTCAGCCGTATTATGCTCCCGAATATTCAGAATATACAAGCGAGTTGGTTGACTGTTGGTAAAGACGTTGCTCAACTTTGTCTATACGCCGGAGCAAACGATTTCGGATCGATCATGATCGAAGAAAATGTTGTTTCAGCAGCAGGTGCTCCACACCGTTTTACTGCTGATGGCATTCAGGAAGCCATACGAAAAGCTGGATTCGATCCACAATTAAGAAACCAGCAATATGAAAACAGGAATATTCCTGAGACGATCGAACAACAGGTTATTGCTTATTAAACAATGAAGGTATTCCGGATAATCCTCTTCCTTTCATTATGCTTTTCATTTGCATCATCCTATGCGACTCATAACCGTGCCGGCGAAATTACCTATGAGTGGATTGGGAATAATCAGTCGCAGTTAAAATACAGGATAACAATTACGACATATACAAAAACCAGTTTCCCCAGCAATCAGGCCGACAGACAATCGCTGGATTCTGTTTATCTCGGCGATACAAACACACCGGAGACATTTGCCCGCGATTCCTATGTCGATCTCCCTACTGATGTCAGGATAAATAAATATACAAAAGAACATACTTACAGCGGGCCCGGAACCTACACAATCCGTTTCGCTGATCCGAACAGAAATGGGAATGTCAGGAATATACCTCATTCGATTACGGAACCTTTTTATGTAGAGAGTATTCTGAAGATAAGTTCGCAGCTCGGAAATAATAATTCGCCGGTTATGACATATCCTCCAATCGATCAGGGTTGTGTCGGAAGAATTTTTATTCATAATCCCGGTGCATTTGATCCTGATCCGAATGACAGACTCACCTATGAGTTAGTAGTATGCGGAGGGAATGATGGTTTTCCGATTCTTGGTTATACTTTTCCATCAGCATCTCATTCGTTTTCATTAGATACAATTACAGGAACGCTTACATGGGATTCGCCTGTAGATACTGGCGAATACAATGTAGCCATTAACATAAAACAATGGCGACGGGTAGGACAATCAGAATACTTTGTAGGTGCTGTGCGGCGCGACATGCAGATACTCATTAAGAATTGTGATAATTATCCTCCTGTTGTTGATGCCGTCGCCGACACATGTGTACTTGCAGGCGATACACTTTCTTTCATCGTATCTGCACATGATCCTGATCATAACAAAGTTGATCTCAGTGCAAGCGGAGCTCCTATGGATGCAAATTTAATTTCAGATCCTGCACATTTTGTAGCGTTGAATACGGACAGCGAATTTGTACGATCGAGATTTACCTGGGAAACGAAATGTCATCATGTGCGAGTACAACCTTACTTCGTTCAGTTTAAAGCAGCAGATCGTCCTGCTTTTGGTTCTCCCACACTCGTTGACTTGGAAGGCGTCTTCATTCGTGTAATCGCTCCGGGTCCTAAAGCAGTTACTGCTATGCCAAACGGAAGTTCCATTGAAGTAAATTGGTTAACCGCGCCTTGTAGTGGTGTTACGCATTATAATATTTACAGAAGAGGCGGACTTTTTCCTGATACGATTCATTGCCCATGCGATAACGGTGTTCCTTCGTTTACAGGATACATATTGATCGGAAGAAGCAACGGAAGTGATACGACATACATTGATAATAACAACGGTGTCGGACTTACCATTGGTATCGAATACTGTTATCTTATTACTGCAATGTATGCCGACAGTTCGGAAAGTTGTGCTTCACCACAATCATGTGCTTCGCTTAAAAAGGACGCACCCGGAATTACAAATGCTGATGTCCGCTTCACTGATACAAACAATGGAAGTGTATTTGTTGGATGGAGCAAGCCGACGGAACTCGATACGGTACAATTTACCGGTCCCTATGAATACAGGGTTTTCCGTTCATCGGGATTTTTTGGTGCAGCATTTACAACATCACCAATCATCGTCTTAACTAACTTAAATGATACGGCTTATGTCGATACACTTATCGATACAAAAACTCATGCATGGTCGTATAAGATAGAATTGTGGTACACTGATTCTGCTGATACTACTGTGAAGTTTAAAGGACAGACAGCAGTTGCATCCACGATTTTCTTATCCATAGCTCCGACTGATAATGCATTGAATCTATCATGGGTAGAACATGTTCCATGGACTAATTCGCGGTATGATATCTTCAAACAAAATGCATCCTTTACATTCGATTCGATTGCTTCCGTTAATACTCCATTCTTTTCCGATACAGGATTAGTAAACGGTACAGAGCATTGTTACTATATCAGAAGTTATGGGTCGTATTTTTTCAGCGGATTTGTAGATCCTATTCTCAACCGATCGCAACAACAATGCGAAATACCCGTCGATAATGTTCATCCATGTTCGCCAATATTAACAGTAAATTCCGATTGCGATAACAGCACCAATCAGCTGATCTGGACAAATCCAAATAATTCATGTGCCGACGACGTCCTTAAATACTATATTTTCTTCAGTCCAAGGGAAGGTGGTAATTATGAACTGATCGATTCTATTTTGACTCCAACGGATACCAATTACCTCCATAAAGATCTGGCTATGATTTCCGGCTGCTATAAGGTTGTGGCAATCGACTCAGTAGGAAATGAAACGATGGAACCATTGATCGTATGTGTCGATACTTGCCGGCAGTATGTACTTCCATCTGTATTTACTCCTGATGGCAATGGGTCAAACGACATTTTTCATCCATGCGATTCAACAACAAATGCCGACTTACAAACAAAAAATTGTCCGCCCTACAAAAATGTGAAGAGCGTCGAGCTGAAAATTTATAATCGCTGGGGCAATCTTGTTTTCGAGACGACGGATAAAAACATCAACTGGGACGGAAAAAATAAGGACACTAAAAAGGATTGTTCTGAAGGTGTTTATTATTATACGTGCAAGGTTAACTTTTTCAGTGTTAAAAACGAACAAAGCAAATTACTCCACGGTACGATTCAGCTGATTCGAAGGTAGAATGATTGTACTTTTAATTGAGGGCATGAATTTCATTTAGAAAAATATGTTTACGGGAATTATTGAGGCAACAGGAAGCGTTACGAAAATCGAGAGAGAAGAAAAAAATCTCCGGATAACAATTCGTTGTCCTTTTACGAATGATTTGAAAGTTGATCAGAGTGTAGCGCATAATGGCGTTTGCCTTACCGTTGTTGCAATAACCGGTGATCAATACGATGTGATAGCAATCGACGAAACACTAAAGCGTTCAAACCTCGGCACCGTGAAAGCGGGCGATGAAATAAATCTTGAGCGATGCATGAAACTGAACGACAGACTTGATGGTCACATCGTACAGGGTCATGTAGATACGACAGCAAAGGTGGAGAGCGTACTATCGCAGGGAGGAAGCTGGCTGATCAGTTTTAGTTATGACGATGATAAATACATTACAGTCGAAAAGGGATCTGTATGTATTAATGGTGTAAGCTTGACGGTTGTTGATTCAGCAAAAAATAATTTTTCTGTAGCTATAATCCCCTTCACATGGGAGCATACAAATTTTAAAAATCTGAAATCCGGAGATAGAGTAAATATTGAATTTGATATTATCGGGAAGTATGTTGCGCGACTACTTTCAATTTGAGAATTTGAGAATGTGCTAATTTGAATTAACTATTGTCTAAGGAAATAATTCAAGAGGTTGATGTTTGCTAGCGGGTATAACATTTTTTATTTTTGAAATAATCGTTTTACTTAACATTTGAATTTCAAATATATTTATTATCTCCAAAGACAAACTGATAATTTTATAAGTTTATTGTTGAATTCCTTCAATGAAGAAAGTTCTATTATGTTTTTGTCTTTGTTCTTTTAGTTCCACAGAATTATTTTCTCAAGACTGGGGTCGATTTTGGTGCTTTGGCGACAGCGCAGGGATAAATTTTTCCAATTTATCTGCGCCTGTTGCTGATTCTTCGTGGATGGATTGCGCAGAAAGTTGTGCCGCTATGGGCGATACGATTCATGGCTTGTTGGCATATGCTCATACAGACTATTGGCCTTTATGGATAGCTGGATCTTATCGGACAACCGTAATTCATAATAAGAATCATCAGATTATGATTTATGGCGATTCACTAATAGGAAATGCTTTTCATGGGGGGTTAACTTTTATTAATAAGCCTAACTATGATAGTCTTTTTTACTTATTTCAATGGGGGTTTAGACCTGACTCAGGTTTGTTTTATTCCATTCTAAATCCATTTTATTCAAACAATTCTGGAATTGTTTTTAAAAAAAATCAACAACTTCCACTAGGAAGCAATAATCTGCAAATGGGAGAATTAGCAATAAAGCATGCAAATGGCCGTGACTGGTGGATCATTGTCAGAAACTGGTGGCAATCGAACCGGTTTAATTTATTTCTTGTGGAACCTGATACTATCGCAGGACCGTTTGAACAGGACATTGGATCAATTACAACAACAGATATTGCAGGAATGGCAGTTTCCAAAGACGGAAGCAGGTTGGCTTTGGTCAATTATGATGGACTCATTGAGACATATTTATTCGACCGATGTAGCGGGCAGATATCAAATCCCAATCGAATATTCCCCGTGCCTTCCATAAAATATTTTGGTTGTGAATTCTCTCCGAATGGAAACCTACTCTATGTTTCGAATACTGATAATATTTTTGGCAACGATTCATTAAGAATTTTTCAATTTGATCTTACAAGTCCCAACCCTGCAATCAATTATCAGATTATATACAGTAAGAATGTTCCTGTAAGCGGCGGCTTTTTAAAACGAGGCCCCGATGATAAAATATATACAACAGGATTATATGAGATCGGATGGCGATACCCTGACTCCGCCAGAAATCAATACAATGAAAATCTTGGTGTGATACAATATCCAGATAGTTTTGGTGTTGCATGTGCTTATAATCCATTCAGTTTTTATCTTGGAGGTCGTCGCACATATTGGAATCTCCCTAACAATCCTAATTACTTGCTTGGCCCATTAACCGGTACAATCTGCGACAGCCTTACTTTGGGGATAAAAGAGGAGAAAAGTCACAGAAATCTTCAGGCATTTCCTAATCCTGCAAGTAATAAAGTATTCGTCTTGTCAGAAGAAAACGAAAATGAGGTAATGAATTTCTATAGCATGGATTCCAAAATTATATATAGCGGAATTCTAAGAAAAGGAATTAATTCATTTGATGTTTCATCATTTCCGGATGGAATTTATGTTTTAAGGGTAAATAGATATCAGGCAATTAAAATAATTATCTCGAGGTAGTAAGCATCATCTCTTCAACAAATCGATTCACATTCTTTCCATGGTGAATCGGCGAATTGAACAGCTGTTGATAAATATGCAACATTAATTCGAAGCCTTTTATTGCTGCGTTGAATTGTTTTTACCACCTCTTGATATCTCCATACAATACCTATGCTTTTGACTTTTAACTTTTGACTTATTAATGCACCTTTGCATTCCAAAACCCTATATCCGGTTTATGAAAGTTATTGATCATCTTAAAAAAGCGAACGGAAAAACATTGTTTTCTGTCGAAATACTTCCTCCGCTGAAAGGGAAAAGTATTCAAAGCATCTATGATATCCTCGACCCCGTCATGGAGTATAGGCCGGCATTCGTAGATGTTACATATCACCGCGAAGAATACGTTTACAAGAAGCATGAGAACGGACTCCTTGAAAAATTCTCCATCCGAAAACGACCGGGCACGGTAAGCATCTGTGCGGCTATCAAGTATCATTATGAAGTAGATCCCGTTCCGCATATGATCTGTGGTGGATTCTCGCGCGAGGAAACAGAGAATGCACTCATCGAACTTAACTACCTCGGAATAAATAACGTTCTCCTCCTTCGTGGTGATGCCATCAAGTCGGAATCGGTTTTCGAACCACATGCTAAAGGACATAACTACGCATTCGACCTTGTACAACAGGTTGCAAATATGAACAGGGGAGTTTATCTCGATGAAGAATTGCAGGAAGTTGCACCATCAGATTTCTGTATGGGTGTTGCCGGCTACCCCGAAAAACATTTCGAAGCACCGAATCTGAAAACAGACCTGAAATTTTTGAAAGCCAAAATCGAGGCCGGAGCAGAATATGTTGTCACTCAGATGTTCTTCGATAATAAAAAATATTTTGAATTCGTCGACAAGTGCAAGGAAGCAGGAATTAATGTGCCCATCATTCCGGGCCTAAAGCCTGTGACTACACGCAAACAATGCAACACTCTTCCTAAAATTTTTCATGTCGACATCCCCGAAGACCTTGCCGATGCAATCGATAAATGCAAAGTAGACAAGGATGTTAAAACGATCGGGATAGAATGGTGCATTCAGCAATCTAACGAACTGAAAAAAGCCGGTGTGCCCTGTCTTCACTACTATACGATGGGGAATGCGGAGATGACGTGTAAGATTGCGGAACACGTTTTTTAATTTGAGAACGTTCTAATTTGAAAATGATGCTCATATTGTTTTTGAATTTTTTTCGTACTGCTCAATAGCTGTGAGAGTCAACCCCATTCTCAAATTCTCATATTTTCAAATTCTCAAATTGTTCCTATCTTTGACCGGAAAACAACCCTGCATTAGGATTGTATTACAGTCATAGAAAAAACCGCTATGTATTTTAACAACAACATTAAACTCCTGCGAAACCGCCGCAAGCGCACGCAGGATATAGTAGCAGGCGAGCTTAACATGAGCCGCTCTACATTAAACAGCTATGAGAACGGGAGCATCAAGAATCCAACTCTCGATGCTCTGATGATTTTCTCAAAATTCTTCAAACTGTCTATCGATACCATGGTAAAGGTCGATCTAAGCAAGCTCTCCGATTTCCAGATGTCTGAACTCGAACGAGGCAACGACGTTTACGTCACCGGCTCACGCCTGCGCGTGATTGCCACCACTGTCGATTCGCAGAACAGAGAGAACATCGAAGTAGTACCACTGAAAGCCAAAGCTGGATATAAGAATGGCTTTGCCGATCCTGAATTCATTAAAAAACTCCCGACGTTTCAACTGCCATTGCTGCTTAGCGACCGCAAGTATAGAATGTTTCAGATCAGCGGCGATTCCATGCTTCCAATTCCCGACAAGTCATGGGTGATCGCCGAATACCTGGAGAACTGGTACGATGTAAAAGACGGCGAAGCATATGTCATACTCACACAGGAAGAAGGCCTCGTCTTTAAGATTGCCAACAACCAGCTTCGAAAGAAAAAGAATCTTCTTCTTAAATCATTGAACACCGTTTATCAGCCCTATGAACTTCACATGGGTGAGATCAGAGAGGTATGGAAATTCTGTAATTACCTAAGCAGCGAAATGCCCGACAATTCCTTTTCGAAAGATGAATTAATGTCGAAGATTATCAGACTGGAGCAGGAAGTGAAGGGGATAAGGGAGTCGATTAGTTGAGCTTGAGACTGCGGAGGTTTTAATTTGAGAATTTGAAAATTTGAGAATGGGCGTTATGTATTATGCTCTCTTTTTCATTCCTGACTTACATAGATGTTTCTCACATTTTCACATTCTCAAATTACTCCACAGTCTGTGGAGTAACCCCAACAAACTTCTCATGCCTTCCAAATTTCGACAGTGATCGCATCGCAAAAAATACACTGAGCAAAGTGAGTATGGCTCCCATTAAAAAAGGAGCTCCGGGAAAATAAATGGATGTTGTTTTAGCAGTAAAGTGTGCAAACAGATTTGTCATCAGCAGCGGACCAACGATTGCTGTAACGCTGATAAGACTGGTAAGTGCGCCCTGAAGTTCTCCCTGTTCGTTCGCAGGAACCTGTCCTGACATTACTCCCTGTAACGCGGGACCGCAAATACCGCCGAGAGAGAATGGAACAACGAATGCAAACATCATCCAGCCTTCAGTCGCAAAAGCAAAACAAATGAAGCCGATTGTATAGAGGATAAGTCCGAAATAGATCGATCGCTTTTGTCCGAGCTTCGGAATGATGATGCGGATAAGTCCTGCCTGTACGATGGCAATCATCAGCCCGACAAATGCAAGCGAACTGCCGACGGTAACAGCATTCCATTTGAATTTTTCCATCGTGTAAAAAGTCCATGTGCTTTGTGTGGCATGACTAGCCAGATATACGCAGACGAGTGAGGCGACGAGACTGAGGATGACAGGATAACGGCTAAAATTTTTCAACGAGCTGATTGGGTTAGCTCTCTTCCACTGAAACTTTCTGCGATGTTCGGGCGCAAGTGATTCTGGAAGTACGAAATATCCGTAGAGCCAGTTAATCAATGCAAGTCCGGCGGCGGCGAAGAATGGAACTCTTTCTCCGATATGGCCGAGTACACCGCCAAGCATGGGTCCGATGATGAAGCCCAGTCCGAAGGCGGCGCCGATGAGTCCGAAGTTTTGAGCTCGTTTTTCGGGGGCACTGACATCAGCAATGTATGCGCCTGCTGTTGTAAAGCTGGCGCCTGTAATACCTGCAATGAGTCTTCCGGCGAAAAGCCAGCCGATGGTTGGAGCAAAACCCATCATCAGGTAATCGATGCCAAAACCGAATAATGAGCTAAGGAGTACGGGTCTTCTTCCAAAGCGATCGCTTAATGCACCCACAATTGGCGCGAACATAAACTGCATGCCGGCATAGGCGAATGTCAGCCAGCCGGCGTAAGTAGAAGCCATACTTAGGTCGCCATGAATCATGTTGCCGATCAGGCTGGGAAGAACGGGGATGATGATTCCGAGTCCTGTAACGTCGATCAACAGGGTAATGAAAATGAAAGTCAGTGCGTGTTTATTGTTCTTAATCATTGGGGCGGCAAAGTAAAAACAAAATTGTTAAGGCATGACAGATTATTCTAAATTTGATTTATGATTTCGATAAGAAATGCAACCCTTAACGATTTGGAAGAGCTATCGGTTCTTTTCGATTTATACAGGCAGTTTTATAAACAGCCATCAGAAATAGAAAAGGTAAAAAGTTTTCTCAGCGAGCGGATAACCAATAAGGAATCCGTGATTTATGTTTCAGAAGAAGATGGAGAATACAATGGCTTCGTTCAGTTGTATCCCGTCTTTACAAGCGTTGGGATGAAAAGATTGTGGCTGCTGAATGACCTTTTTGTAAAAGCCGACCAAAGGAAGAAAGGGATTGCAAGAAAACTAATTGATAAGTCGAAAGCTTTGGCAATGGATACAAATGCTTCCGGACTATTACTGGAAACTTCCAAAACTAACACAGAGGGAAATAAATTATATCCTTCCGTAGGATTTATATTAAAGGATGAAGCGAATTTTTATTTCTGGAAAAACGGAGAAAGTAAGGAGTAAGAGGTAAGGAGTAAGAAGTATGAATTTGTCAGGTATATGTTTGGTGTTTTAATGAAAGCAATTGCGTCTATGAGTAATTTTGAAATAAATATTTTCACCTAACCTTAAAAAGCGTTGTATTTTTTTATTTTATAAATAAAATTCTATTTGCAATTTCTTGGCTCTTGGCTCTTGGCTCTTGGCTCTTGGCTCTTGGCTCTTGGCTCTTGGCTCTTGGCTCTTGGCTCTTGGCTCTTGGCTCTTGGCTCTTGGCTCTTGGCTCTTGGCTCTTGGCTCTTGGCTCTTGG
>JANPNV010000150.1:0-1784 GCA_031427625.1 Bacteroidota bacterium | reverse complement strand
TAACGTTAAGTATAGCCGCAGCGCTATTTTTACCAAATTTAAAAAATAATAGAGAAAAATAGTGTTGAGGCTATACGATGTTATGCGTTCGCCCTTCTACTACTTCAAGTTGATTACTCTTCACCAAAATAGTCGCTGTCAATTTTTTTAAGTTCATAAATCTGCTGTGTCGTGCAACCAAGATTATAGTCTATCATTAGTTGAGCCAGTTGTTCACCGTCAATGAGAACAATTTTAGTTTCATTTTTCGGCGTGTATTCTAGAGCTTCTTTTGTGAAATTTGATGTTGTAATGAAGATCCCTTTTTTAGCACCTTGTCCAGCTAATGCTCCAACAAATTTGTGCAATTCTGGTCGGCCAATTACGTTTCCTGGTTTCCAACGTTTAGCTTGAATGTAAATAATGTCAAGTCCTAACTTGTCTTCTTTAATTGTTCCGTCTATTCCTTCATCGCCGCTTTTACCGATTGCTTTTCCTGCATCTTTGATTGAACCACCATATCCCATTTTTACTAAAAGTTCTACTACAAGTCTCTCGAAAAATGTTGGCGATAAATCAACCACTCTATTAATTAACTCAGATGCTAAGGATTTTCTAATTCGTTGATATGCTTTATCAAGATTTTCTTCTGGTGTCTGTTCTATTGGTTCGAGTGTAGTAATTTCTTCAACATTTTCATTCTCGTTACGACTTGCATTTTGAAATTCAAGAAATGCGGGAAACTGCCTTAAATATTTTGCGTCTATTCGGTCAAGATTTTTTTTTAACGTTTGAAGACCAATGTCAGTAATTACAAAAGTCGCTCGTTTGGGAGAATCAAGAAGTCCTGCCTTCTTTAAATAGGTTTTTGCCCATCCAACTCTATTGTCAAAAATTGGTTGGTTTCCACTTGCTAAAAGTTCTTTTCGTTCATCATCTGTCACATGAAATTCAGTAGCCAAATTTTCAATGAGGTCACGATATTTGTGCTCCAGTCCGTCCGAAACAAGTCGAAGAAGTGGAAGCATTAGAGATTGATAGTCTGGTATCATATATTTGTCTTACTGTAATGTTCATTAGAGTGACGCATAACGTTTAGCATTGCCGAAGCATTATTTTTTACCGAAATATAAAAATAAAAAGAGTATAAAAATAATGTTTTGGCAATGCGATGTTATACGCATACCCGACTTTGTCCATGAAACTATAATGTTTGAATCAGGTTGTAATTGTTTTTGCAAAGGGTGTCAGCTTTGTTTGAATGTTGAGAGTTCTATCGTTGAGTATTTCGTCCAATTTGTCATAGCAAAATAAAACTTGATTGATAATTTCTACCAAAGATAATATTTCAAGCTTTTCAGTTTCTTTAAATGTTAAATCGGTAATACAAATATTCTTTGTGTCGTGCCGAAAGGATTTTGAATCTTTAAAATCATAATCAATGTGATGATTGCAGAGATGGTATTTGGAATATTTTTTTGCATCAGCAAATTTGTGCTTGCAAATATGATTGATGTAATCAAATAATTGCTGTGTTGTAAACGGCAAACGCCTATCAATCATAAGAATCCGTGCTTTATTTTGATTTAATTTCTTGTCCTTGTCTTTAAATGATTTAAAATAAATAATGAATTCTTGAAAGTCAGTTAATATTTCCGAAACGATTAAAAGTAATCTTGTGTAGTATCTAAAAATTGAGTTGCGATGATTTTTATTTTCGAAGTCAAGATGGTCAATACTTAAGTCGCAAAGAACATCGGTAATATTTGAACCCCACTCACCAATGCTGCAAAAAATACTGATGT
>JANPNV010000149.1:0-41205 GCA_031427625.1 Bacteroidota bacterium | reverse complement strand
ATCTCTCCCTTTTGCATAACGATGATTTCATCTGCATGTTGAATCGTTGAAAGACGATGTGCAATTACAAGTGTTGTTCTGTTTTTCATGAGGTGAATGATGGCATCCTGAACCAATCGCTCGCTCTCAGTATCGAGTGCAGATGTGGCCTCATCAAGAATAAGCACCGGTGGATTTTTTAAAATAGCCCTAGCAATACTGATACGTTGTCTTTGTCCCCCGCTCATCCTTCCGCCTCTGTCGCCAACATTTGTCTGATAACCATCTGGCATCATCATAATGAAGTCATGTGCATTGGCAATTTTCGCGGCAGCCATTACATCCGCTTCGCTTGCTCCGGATATTCCGAAGGCAATGTTGTTTAACACAGTATCATTGAACAATACACTTTCCTGGCTGACGATCCCCATAAGGTCGCGTACATCCTTGAGTTTGCAATTGCGAATATCTTTCCCGTCGATGGTAATGCTACCATTATCCGTATCGTAAAAACGCGGCAATAAATCGGCAAGAGTTGTCTTCCCCGAGCCGCTTTGTCCGACGAGAGCGACCGTCTTTCCTTTTTCTATTTTCAGGTCTATGTCTTTCAATGCCCACCCTGTTCCGCCTTTGTAATAGGCAAAGGAGACATTCCTGTACTCTATACAATCATTGAAGCCGGTAACAGGCATTGCATTTTCTATATCGAAGATGGTAATATCGCCATCGAGAATTTTATTGATACGTTCTGCAGATGCAAGTCCACGCTGAACATTGGCATATGCTTCACTGAAGGCTTTCGCTGGAGGGATAAGTTGTGAGAAGATTGCGATGAAGGCGATGAATACAGCAGGGTCGAGTTTACTATCGCTTCCGAGAACAAGTTTACCACCGAAGTAAATGACGACTGTTAGAACGATAGCACCGAGGAATTCGCTAAGTGGCGAACTAAGGTCTCGTTTGCGATATAGTCGAACCATCAGGTTTTTGTATTCATCGTTCATCACAGAAAATTTTTCGGTGAAAAACTTTTCTGCGTTAAATCCTTTGATGATTCTTAATCCTGAAAGCGTTTCTTCGATAGTTGAGAGCAATACACCCATCTTCTCCTGTCCTTTCGATGATGTGCGTCTTAAGCTTTTCCCAACTTGTCCGATGATGAGTCCAGCGATAGGTAGCAAGACGAGAACGAAAACAGATAACTGTGGACTCCATAAAATCATCGTGCCGAGAAAAAGAAAAATAGTGAATGGTTCCCGGAATATTACTTCCAGTGATTGCATAATACTCCACTCGATGTTGGTGAGGTCGGCCGTCATTCGCGAAATCAGGTCACCCTTACGTTCTTCGGAAAAATAGGTGAGTGGAAGCCATAGGATTTTATCGTACATCTTATTCCGCAGATCGCGCACGACACCATTTCTGATGGGTGCGATGAAGTACATGGCCATATAACGGAATAAATTCTTCAATAAAAAGAGGACGACGATAATTACACAGATAAATACAAGTGCAGGCATCTGCCCATGCGCCTGAACATATTGATTTAGGTAATAATTAAAGTTGCTGAAAAGACTTTTTGCTGAAAATGACCAGGCCTCTAACTGATAATCGGACGTTTTACTGAAGAGTACATTCAGAAACGGAATAATCATCGTCAGCGAAAAGAGAGAGAAAATGACGGAGAAGATGTTGCAAATAATATTGAGGGCAGCATAGCCCTTATATCCACGAACATATCGAAGCAGTCTGATGTAATTTTTCACGTGGCAAATGTATCTAATTAGCTGATGTGATGACGGGATAATTAGCTAATTTTTCACTAATGATATGGATGCTATAATTGAGATCTCTATCGGGCTGTTACTGGGATATTGATGAATGACAGCGATATAGAACCAACAGGCTCCAATATCTTAGGTGATCTAAAATGTATAACCTAATAAAAAATAATATCTTGTAATTGAGGAATTCAACGTTACAAATTTTGACATTCCATTTGATTTTTCAAATCTTATTTCAAACGAATAATTTTTATATTGATTTCCAAATCCAAATAAAATTCCTTCCTCGTGTTTCCTGGAATCATTAATTGCCAGACTATTTTCTAATATTATAGTTTGGTAATAATAATAGTTGTCTGTTCTGGTATTTGTTTCTGAAACAACAAAACCGTTTGAAATCCCAGCATTGAATAACATAAATGAATTTTTAATAGGATACTTATATCGAAACATATTGATTAACTTAATATATGAGTACCCGACGCTAGTATTAATTTCTCTCTCAAGTTGTCCAGCATGATATTGATTGTGAGTTGCTTTTGTATTATAGGAAGTATAAAGAAACTCATTATAGATTGACATTTTGCCATTGGATCTGGGCAATACTAAATTTAAAAAAAGTCCTTCGGCAATGTTTGTTGATTTTGGGAAATCCTCAGATGATAAATACTCAAAATAGTCGCTTATAAAATTTAGTTTAGAAATTGCCATTCCGGCTTTTATACCAACTTCGACCTTAATTTTATCAATCTTCTTTTCAAATTTAGCAGATGAGTTTGTACAGTTATTATAATATTGAAAAAGTTTCATTAAATCATTTTTCGAATAGTTAATATTTGATAATTTAGATTGAATCGTTTTACAATTGTTTAGGTATAGCGAAAGTTGAGCAACAAATCTTTTGTTTTCATGAATATTTGAAGTGCTATTTTCATTCTGAACATATCTTTTGTATAGTAATTCCTGAAATAAATTATTTTCCAAAATAAAAAAATGAGCGTTTTCCAAATTGTCATGATAATAATATAAACTTTTCGATCCTTGAATCATTACCTGTAGGAATACAGTGTCTATTCTGTAAGAAAAATTTGCTGAATCAGATAATTCATTAATCTTAGTTGAACTATTGTTTACATTTAAAATTTCACCGAGATATATTTCATCGAGTACATTAAAAGATTTGATAGTTGTTGGATAATACTTAATAGAAATATCGCTATCATTCTTTTTAAAAGAGACTGAAGTCGGATTTGTTTTCCAGTTTCGATAGTCGATTAAACCGTTTAAAGTATCCCAATTCTGAGTAATAATACTTCCGGAAATAAAATTTTTCTGTGCGTAAGTATTGTTTGTGTAAAATACAAACGAAATAATAATTTGAAAATATGTAAACAAGTATTTCATAGAATATGTAAATTTTCATTATAATTATTCAATATTCATTAATTAAGAATTAAAATGAGTTGCAGGAGTAAATTTATTTGAGAATTGAAATAAGTTTAATCGGCCAGGAACAGCATGGTAAATTATATCAGCATGAATATTATAATTTTAATAAAGACAATACAAGGGTTTTTATATTTTTTATTTTTAGTAGATAAAGATCCTGACTTTACATTCGATGTCTTTGCCATAAAATAGAAATTTTTCAATTATATCGTGACTTTTAGATCAATACTGAAAAAAGGTAGATAATTGGCGGAATTAATTCGATAATTTGAAAATTGCGAGACGGTATTTCTTAATTTTAAAGCTTCTTAATCAAGTGTTTATTATATAATTATTTTCATTGACAAGATGGATATATCTCCAAAAAAGGAATATCATACTTAATAGTGCACATTCTCACATTCTCAAATAAATTCTACCTTTGCCCCCATGGATTCTACAAGACAACAGAAGTACAATAGGCTTTTCCAGAAGGAGATTGGTGAACTTTTCCAGAGAGAAGGTTATAATTTTTTCGGGAAGGCATTTGTTACTGTTACAAATGTTCGGGTAAGTCCTGATTTGGGAATTGCAAGAGTTTATCTAAGCATATTTGGTGCACCCGATTCGAAAATAGTCATGGCACAGATCGATAAACATAATAAAGAAATAAGAAAACAATTTGGTGCTCAAATCAGGCATCAGGCACGCATCGTTCCAGAATTGAAATTTTTCCTCGATGATTCGCTCGACTACGTAGAAAAAATTGAAAAACTATTAAAGGACAGTAAGCCCCCTGAAGAAGGCGAAAAGCCCGAGTAATTTGAAGTGTAATTGGTCAAGTCTTACCTCTTATTTCTTACCTCTTACTCCTTAACCCTTACTTCTTACTCCTAAAAGGATTATTATCTTCGCGCTCATGCAATACGATCCGATCAAGCGCTCGCTTGGTAATGTTTTTAATAAGACCCCCTTTCTGCGACGATTGTTTTATCGTCTGCTCGACCTTCTACTTCTGCGTGCCTGGCATGTTCACAAGGAATTGAGGAAGTGGATTCGTGAGAATAAAAATGCAACGAATATTTTAGATGCCGGTGCCGGCTTCGGTCAGTACACCTATTGGCTGCATACAAAGAATCACAACTGGAAAATTCTTTCTGTAGATGTGAAGGATGAGCAAGTGGCTGATTGTAATAACTTCTTCAAAAAAATCGGAGCGGAAAATGTTCGTTTCGAAGTACAGGATCTTACTAAATACGTTTTATCGAACGCCTATGATCTCGTTGTATGTGTCGACGTTATGGAGCACATCGAAGAAGATGTCCAGGTTTTTAAAAATTATCATGCATCGATGAAGCCAGGAGCAATGCTACTGATTTCAACTCCTTCTGATCAGGGCGGAAGCGATGTTCATGGCGATGCGGAAGCGTCATTTATTGAAGAGCATGTGCGTGATGGTTATAACATCGAAGCAATTCAGGAAAAACTGCGGTCGGCTGGGTTTTCCAGAACCGAAGCGCGTTATCAATATGGCTCACCCGGAAAAATTTCCTGGCGACTGTCAATGAAATATCCGATTCAGGCATTAGGGGTGTCGAAACTATTTTTCATCATCCTTCCGTTCTATTACATCATTGCTTATCCGGTATCCTTCGTTCTCAATTATGTTGATACGAATACTAAACATGCTACAGGAACAGGATTGATCGTCAAGGCCTGGAAATAAATTTAGGATCTTATACAGGAGCCACATGAAATCTAGTCTGTCATTATTTGTAGCCCTTCGTTATTTTTTCAGCAAAAAGTCACAGCGTGTCATCAATATAATATCTATCATTTCTGCTGTCGGAGTAATGATTGGAACAGCGGCGCTTATCATCGTACTCTCGGTTTTTAATGGTTTCGAGGATTTAATTCTTCGTCTCTATAATTCTTTTGATCCTGATTTTAAAGTTGAACTGGTTGCCGGAAAAACTTTCGAGAGTAACGTCATCAACATAAAAAGTCTGAAAGAGATAAATGGTATTGCTTTTGTGAATGAAGTTATAGAAGAAAGCGCGCTGGCAAAATACCATGACAGACAAAACATCATCAGACTAAAAGGTGTGAGCGAAGGCTATGAAAAATCTACCGGACTCGATTCGATGATGGTCGACGGTGGATTTATCCTGAAGAGTGGTGACACCAATTTTGCAGCTGTCGGAAGCGGTGTTGCTTATAACCTGGGCTTGAACCTTACCGGAATAAATAATCAACTGGAAATATACGGAGCCCGGCGAACAGCCACCTCTTTGTCTAATCCCGAAGAAGCTTTTAACAGGCGTTATATTTCACCATCAGGCGTTTTTTCTGTTCAGCAGGAATTTGATTCGCGATTTATAATTGTTCCCATTGACTTCGCCAGAGAAATTTTTGATTATGGCAGCAAGCTTTCGTCTCTTGAAATTGTATTGAAGAAAGGTGCAAACGCTGATGAAGTTGCAAAAAAGATTTCTGAAATAACAGGGCCTGCATTCAGAGTAAAAAGCAGATTCATGCAACATGAGCTACTTTATAAAATCATGCGGTCGGAAAAGTGGGCAGTCTTTCTCATTCTTACATTTATACTCATCATTGCAATTTTCAATGTCATCAGCTCGCTTACAATGCTTGTCATCGAAAAGAAAAAGGACATCATTATTTACAGAAGTATGGGAGCTGAAATTTCTTTCTTACGTAGAATTTTCATGACAGAAGGGATGATAATCACTCTGTCAGGTGCAGTAGCGGGATTGGTTATCGGTTTCGTAATTTGTTTTCTGCAAGATAGATTCGGCCTCATCGAATTAAGCGGATCAGGATCTTTTGTCATAGACGCTTATCCCGTAAAAATGTCGCCGCTTGATTTTCTATATGTGTTTCTCACAGTTTGCGGTATCGGATTAATTGCCGCCTGGTATCCAGCGCGCAGATTAATCAAAGAAAAGATAAACGTGAAACTGATTGCCGATGAGCAATAAGCCAATTATAACATTCCTTTCGAAACCAGATATTCACCAATCTGAATTGCATTGGTAGCAGCGCCCTTGCGGAGGTTGTCTGAGACGATCCACATGTTTAATGTTCTGTCTTGCGACTCATCACGGCGAATTCTGCCGACGAAAACATCGTCCTTTCCTTCAGCATAAAGCGGCATAGGATATTCTTTCTTTGCCAGATCATCAAGAACTACAACACCCGGTGTTGAAGAAAGTATAGAACGGACATCTTCCAGAGAAAAATCATTGGCGAATTCTACATTGACAGATTCACTGTGTCCACCCTTGACAGGAACACGTACAGTTGTGGCAGTAAGCCGGATCGAATCGTCACCCATAATTTTCTTCGTCTCATTCAGCATTTTCATTTCTTCCTTCGTATATCCGTTTTCGAGAAAGACATCAATCTGAGGAAGAACATTCATGTCGATAGGGTATGCGTAAGCCATTTCACCCTGAATACCCTTACGCTCATTCATCATCTGGTCCACCGCTTTTTTTCCTGTTCCGGAAACGGACTGATAGGTAGAAACGACGATGCGTTTTATTTTGTATTTCTTATGAAGAGGATTCAATGCAAGTACCATCTGTATGGTAGAGCAGTTTGGATTTGCAATAATCTTGTCGTTTGCTGTTAGTTCGGATGCATTAATTTCCGGAACAACAAGTTTCTTATCAGGATCCATTCGCCATGCTGATGAGTTATCAATTACTGTCGCACCTGCTTCAGCAAATTTCGGCGCCCATTCGAGCGATGTATTTCCTCCGGCAGAAAACAATGCAAGCTGTGGTTTTTTAGCCACGGCATCAGCCATGGAAATAACCTTATATGATTTTCCTAAAAATGTAATCTCCTTGCCGATCGATCTCTCTGTGGCAACAGGAATTAATTCTGTAACAGGAAAACCTCTCTCCTCTAAAATCTTCAGCATGACTTGTCCGACCATACCTGTAGCACCTACGACTGCAACTTTCATAATGTTTATTAAATTATCCGCAATTTATGGAGTTATAAAACGGCTTCCGACGCTTTAGTTTTGTGATGCAAAATAAAGCAATCTTCCTTATGAAGTTTTATCTCCTGATTGTTTTTTTATTATCAGTAACCATTACCAAATCGCAGGTAGAAGACCATTTCAATGATGGTGATTTTACTTCTTCTCCTGCCTGGAATGGCGATGGCTCAAACTTCAACGTAAATATTGCGGGACAGTTGCAGTTAAATGCCCTGTCAGCCGGAAATTCCTGTCTAGCCGTTGCTGCAAACCTTTCTACGCTCGATTCTATTGAGTGGAGGTTCATGATCAGGCTCGACTTTTCGCCAAGTTCATCGAATTATGCCCGTGTTTACCTTACTTCTGATCAGTCAGACCTGAAGCAGCCGCTGAATGGTTATTACCTTCAATTTGGTGAGTCATTATCTAATGATGCCATTGAATTATTCAGGCAGAGTGGCACTGTTCATACTTCCGTTTGCCGCGCGACAAATGGTCTGATTTCATCATCCTTTACAGCAAATATAAAAGTGATAAGAAATCCGGGCGGCGCTTGGACAATATCTGTCGATTATTCCGGAAGCACAAATTATGCTCCGGCAGCAAGCGGAACGGATACGTTATTTACTTCTGCAAACTTTTTAGGGCTTAACTGTATTTACACAAGCGGTAATATCAATCGTTTTTACTTCGATGATTTTTATGCCGGCCTGCAGATTCCCGATACAGTAAAACCTGATGTCGTTGTTCTCAATGCGGAATCAGACTCAATGTTATCGATTTCTTTTTCTGAAGCGATGGATGTAAGTAATTTTAATCCGTCAAATTTCTTTGTCGACAATAATATTGGTCTCCCTCTAACAATAACTGCAGATAGTGTAAAGAATTTTACCTATCACCTTTTGTTTAATAGTCGCTTTTCTCCCGGGGATCTCTATACATTATCGTTGACGGGAATTTACGACGTTTCTCACAACGACATTCTCAATCACAGTTATCAATTTACCTATTCGCCGATGGCAATCGCAAAACAGGAAGATGTGGTTATCACGGAAATTTATTTTGAACAGTCATCATCAAGTCCATTGCCCGACGGAGAATTTATCGAACTATTTAACCGGAAAGATTCAGCAGTATCGATTACCGGATGGATTATCAGCGATGGCAGTTCGGACGGATTGATTCCGGAGTTTCGGTTGCCTGCTAGAAGTTATGTAATTCTATGCAGCATCAATGCTTTATCCCTTTTCAATTCTGTTACGAATGCCATTGCCGTTCCGGGTTTTCCAACTTTGAACAATGATGTTGGCGATAAACTTGTCTTGTCTGATTTGAACGGAATTATTATCGATCGTTTAGAATTCAATAACAACTACTATCACAATTCAAATAAAGGCGATGGGGGATGGACAATAGAAAGGATTGATCCTGATTTTACCTGTGCAAATGAAAACAACTGGCTTGCGTCATCCTCTCTGCTTCACGGAACACCCGGAACCATCAACAGCGTGAATGGTGTTTTCATGGATGAGAATCAGCCATATTTGACGAATGCCTGGTTAGAAGATAGCAGCACAATAACGCTCGTCGTGAGTGAGCCGGTTACCAATGGTACTAATGATCCAGCCAATTTCCAGATTCTTGCAGACGATGGTGGAATATTGAATCCGTCACAATCGCAATCGATTGGCCGCGGAGATACAATTCAATTACAATTTAACTCCCCGCTTCTAAAAGGAATTTACATAGTGAAAATTTTATCGTCAGTAAAAGACTGTTCGGGGAATTCTGTTCTTGCTGATCGTGTCCTTCGCGTTGGTTTTGCTCAACATGCTGATGTAAATGATGTTCTCATCAATGAACTAATGTATTATTGCTATGAAGACGGGAATGATTTTTTGGAGATCTATAACTGCTCGGAGAAAATTATTGATTTGCAAAAATGGGTAGTTGCTGAAGGGGATTATACCGATAGTACACTTATCGTCGAAGAGGCACAAATTACAATAGGAAATAAGCTACTGTTTCCCGGAGATTTCCTGTTGCTTTCAGAAAGCGACAAACTCGTAAAAAATCACTATTCATGTATGGATCCTTTTGCCTTCCTCAATATTTCCGGCATGCCGAATTTTAACAGCGCAGAAGGAAGAGCAATTATTTTCGATGATGAAGGGAAAAAAATTGATGCCTTTCAATACAGCGACGATCAGCAGTTTCCGCTTGTGGTAAATAGCCGCGGAGTTTCGCTGGAACGATTAAGTACTTCAGAAAAAAATGATTTAAGAAATAACTGGCATTCAGCGGCAGCTACGGCCGGGTTTGCGACCCCAGGGTACAGGAATTCACAACAGGCAGGAAATGCGTCGGGAGGTAGTGATTTTTCTGTGGATGACGAGATATTTTCTCCGGATAATGATGGTTATGATGATGTGTTAACCGTTCATTATGCCTTCCCGCATCCCGGCACCGTACTGTCGCTGAATGTTTATGATTTCAATGGCTTGCCTGTTAGAACACTTTTATCTGGACAAACCGTATCGTCTGATGGACTGATAACATGGGATGGCTTGAAAGAAGATTGGAGTATCGCCGGTTCGGGAATATATATTCTAATGGGAAAGAGCTTCGATCTGGAAGGCCACAGCAGTGTTTACAGAAAAGCAATTTATCTGACCCGTCGTTTTTGATGAATGACAGCTGCGACATCTATGGTCATGAAAAAGAATTTCCCGCTTCTTAATTCTTTTTCTGAACTTGCATTTTTTGTAAGAATATGTTAACAGCCTCCTTTTTGCGATACATTGAGTCACAGCTAAATGTAAAGCAAAAGCAAAAACTTCATATTAGGCGTGTCAAGCCAATTTCTGGCGGGAGTATAAATCTCTGTGCAAGAATTGATACAACGTCCGGTGTTTATTTTTTAAAGTCGAACGATTCATATAAGTATCCGCTGATGTTTGAGAAAGAGGTACACGGACTAAATGTTCTGCGGGAAACAAAAACCATTTCCATTCCTGAAGTGATAATGACTGGCGAGGAAGAAGGTCAGGCATTTTTAATTATGCAGTTTGTTGAAGGCAGCATGCGGAGTCCTGATTTCTGGAAGTCATTCGGA
This sequence comes from Bacteroidota bacterium, assembly GCA_031427625.1. GTDB lineage: Bacteria > Bacteroidota > Bacteroidia > AKYH767-A > 2013-40CM-41-45 > JADKIH01. The sequence goes on along the minus strand of JANPNV010000149.1, from coordinate 30,887 downwards.
ACGTCTCTGGCGAAACTTCATCAAACTTCATCACAAAGATTCGGATATCAGGAAGATAATTACATCGGATCGCTTTTTCAAAGTAATCGTCAGCATAATAAGTGGGCAGATTTTTTCACGGAAGAAAGACTTGAGCAGCAGCTTAAACTAGCCATTGTATCAGGTAAGATGAAAAATAGTGATGAGGTTTTATTTAAAAAACTTTACACCTTACTCGACACGATTATACCAATAGAGAACCCCTCATTGTTACACGGTGATTTGTGGAATGGCAACTTTATCACGGGTTCAAAGGGAGAACCCTATTTAGTAGATCCTGCAGTTTACTACGGTCATAGAGAAATAGATCTGGCAATGACAAAATTATTCGGCGGATTCGACGATGAGTTTTATCAATCCTATCAGGAAACATTTCCATTATCACCTGGTTTTGAAGATAGAATTCATATTCATAATTTGTACCCATTAATGGTACATGTAAACCTTTTTGGTGGAGGTTATGCCGATCAGGTAAGAGGAATTTTGAAAAAATATGCATGAGAAAAGATAAAGCTTAAAAAAGATGTCAGAAAGAATTAATTCATCAAAAGCACCGGAACCCGTCGGACTTTATCCTCATGCACGTCGAATGGGTAATTTATTATTTCTTTCAGGTGTTGGTCCGAGAGAAAGAGGAATAAAAAAAATTCCCGGAGTTGAACTGGACGATAATGGAAATATACTCAGCTACGATATCGAAAAACAATGTCACTCCGTTTTTCAAAATGTAAAATACATTTTAGAAGATGCAGGAGCTGCATGGAATGATATTATAGACGTGACCGTTTTTCTGACGAATATGAAAGATGATTTTCCAGTTTACAATAAAATATGGGCTGAATATTTCAAAGACAACCCGCCATGCAGAACCACTGTGGAGATTAATTGTCTGCCTACTCCGATTGCCATCGAGCTTAAGGTTATTGCTACGGTTGCATAAATTTTAAACTCCAGTCAGTACTCTGTACTTTTTTATCAATTGTAGCAACTGGTTTAAACAATTATTGAAGCTATTCTATAATCATAAATTGATTTTATACAATCATATTATATTGTATTGGCATGTAAATGATGCTTTGAAAGCTTTTCCATACGTCTATTTTTCTTACTTTTGCAGCCCTTATATGAAATTCTAATACGACTCAATAATGTCGTAACAAACTAAATGTCAGCTAAATACAAAGAATATAAACAATTGGATCTTCCCTCTATAGGAGCTGATATTCTAGCGAAATGGGATAAAGAGAAGACTTTTGAAGCCAGTGTAGCCAGCCGTCAGGGCAGGCCTGCATTTACTTTTTACGAAGGACCCCCATCTGCCAATGGTCTGCCAGGTATTCACCATGTCATGTCGCGTGCGATTAAAGATATTTTCTGCCGTTTCAAAACATTAAAAGGATTTCAGGTAAAACGAAAAGGCGGTTGGGATACACACGGCCTACCGATCGAACTAAGTGTTGAAAAAACACTTGGCATTCGCAAGGACGACATCGGCAAGAAAATTTCGATTGCCGAATACAACGAAGCATGTCGCAAAGAGGTGATGAAGTACACCAATGTATGGGACGATCTTACCCGCAAAATGGGTTACTGGGTCGATCTTGAACATCCATACATCACTTACAAAAATGAATACATCGAAAGCTGTTGGTGGCTGCTGAATGAATTTTATAAGAAAGGTTTTCTGTACAAGGGCTTTACCATTCAACCTTATTCTCCTGCAGCGGGAACAGGATTGAGTTCGCATGAACTTAATCAGCCGGGCACCTATAAAATGGTGAAAGATGTTACAGCAATTGCACAGTTTAAGCTGAAGGATAAGTTAGCCAACCTTGACGGTGATGTTTTTTTCCTTGCATGGACAACAACACCATGGACGCTTCCTTCAAATACAGCTCTGGCAGTCGGGAAAAATATTTCTTACGTTGCCGTTAAGACATTTAATGTTTACACAGGACTTCCAATAACAGTCATACTTGCAAAAGATCTTCTTGCTAAATATTTTCCTGAGAAGAATGCTGAAATAGTTTTTGAAGATTATAAGACTGGCGACAAGGCAATACCTTTTAAAGTTCTTGCTGAATTCAAAGGAAAAGATCTTGCAGGAATAAATTATGAGCAGTTATTGCCTTATGTTCAACCCACCGATGGTGATGCATTCAGAGTTGTGTTGGGTGACTTTGTAACAACAGAAGACGGAACAGGAATCGTACATCTCGCTCCGAGTTTTGGAGCTGATGACTTTCGCGCAGCAAAGCAAAACGGAATCGGTTCTCTGACTCTCGTCGACAAGCAGGGAAAATTCACAAGTGAAGTCACAGATTTTTCCGGGGAATATGTTAAAGAACAATACCTCACCGACGAAGAAAAGGAAGCGGAGAAGAAGAAACAGGGAGGAGATAGATATTTAACGGTTGATGAACGTATCGTCATCCGTATGAAAAAAGAAAACAAAGCATTTAAGTCAGAGAAATACGAGCATACTTATCCGCATTGCTGGCGAACAGATAAGCCTATACTTTATTATCCGCTCGATTCCTGGTTCATTCGCACAACAGCGGTGAAAGACAGGATGGTTGAACTTAACAAAACGATTAACTGGAAACCGGAACATACAGGCACAGGTCGTTTCGGCAACTGGCTCGAGAATCTTGTCGACTGGAATCTTTCACGTTCACGTTTCTGGGGAATTCCATTACCGATATGGAGATCCGAAGATGGAACAGAAGAGAAATGCATCGGATCAATAAAGGAACTTGTCGAAGAAGCAGATAAATCTGTGAAGGCCGGATTCATGAAGTCGAATCCTTTACAGGGAAATGAATCTTTCGACCTGCATCGACCTTATGTTGATGATATTGTTCTCGTTTCATCATCAGGAAAAAAGATGGTACGTGAGACAGATCTGATCGATGTCTGGTTTGATTCAGGAGCTATGCCTTATGCACAATGGCACTATCCGTTTGAGAACAAAGAAGAATTTGCAAAATCATTTCCTGCTGATTTTATCGCTGAAGGTGTTGACCAGACGAGAGGATGGTTTTTCACTCTACATGCGATTGCCGTAATGATTTTCGATTCTGTTGCATACAAGAATGTTGTAAGCAACGGACTCGTTCTCGATAAGAATGGAAATAAAATGTCGAAGCGCCTCGGCAATGCGGCAGATCCATTCACTACAATTGATAAATACGGTGCAGATGCTACACGCTGGTACATGATCAGCAATGCGCAACCATGGGAGAATCTAAAGTTTAATCTGGAAAGCATTACAGATGTTCAACGAAAATTCTTCGGCACTCTGCATAATACTTATGCTTTCTTCGCTCTCTATGCAAATATTGATGGCTTCACATTCAAGGAAGGTGAAATGCCGATGGATAAGAGGCATGAACTCGACCGTTGGATCATTTCCGAACTTAATACACTTGTAAAACTGGTCGACGAAAGTTTTTCAGATTACGAACCCACTAAAGCCGCCAGAGCAATTACAGACTTTGTTACTGAACATCTCAGCAACTGGTATGTGAGATTAAGCCGTCGACGTTTCTGGAAAGGAGATTATTCTGACGATAAGATAGCGGCCTATCAAACACTTTATACTTGTCTTGAAACGGTTGCTATACTCATGTCGCCGATCGCCCCATTTTACAGTGATCATTTGTACCATGATCTTAATTCGATAACAGGAAAACGAAAAGCACAGTCAGTTCATCTGGTCGACTTCCCGGTATATAACGAAAAGCTCGTCGATAAATCGCTTGAGGAAAGGATGGAGCTTGCGCAAAAGATTTCATCGATGGTATTATCGCTTCGTAAAAAAGTGAATATCAGAGTTCGTCAGCCGTTGAACAAAATATTACTTCCTGTAACAGGCGATGGTTTTCGTGATAATGTTGAACTGGTAAAAAACCTGATTCTTGCGGAGGTAAACGTGAAGAATATCGAATATATCACTGATACATCAGACCTGCTTGTCAAGAAGATAAAACCAAATTTCCGTATTCTGGGGAAGAAGGTGGGCGCATTAATGAAGGATGCAGCCACATTTATTGAAGGCATGAATCAGTCAGACATACAACGCCTCGAACAAGACAAAAAATTCGAAATAAATATTGCCGGCCAGCTGGTTACCCTTACTGAAGAGGACGTCGAGATCAGCTCGGAGGACATACCGGGATGGCAGGTAACCAACGAAGGTAAACTAACTGTGGCTCTGGATATAACCATCAACGAAGACTTACGTGAAGAAGGGATTGCCCGAGAATTCATCAACAGGATTCAGAATCTGAGGAAGGAAAAGGGCTTTGAAGTGACAGACAAAATAGATCTGAAAGTGCTGGAACATGCATCAATACGCAGTTCTCTGATTAATAATAAAGAGTATATTTGCGCCGAAACTTTAGCAGCTAATCTCGATTTTGTCGACCGCCTGGATGGCGAAGATGCGGTTAACGTCGAGGTTGATGAACAAATTCACACACGTATTATTATCACAAAACATGATTCCGTTGGATTAAATTAATTGACGGACGCCATCAACTTATTCAATAAAAAGTTTTCATTATGAGCAAGAAATCAACTCCAAAATCAAAGCCGGCAGCCGGGAAAAAAGTTAAGAAATCCGCTTCCCCAAAAAGCGCGAAGAAAGCTAAACCGGTGAAAAAATCTGCGCCTAAAAAAGCCGCAATTAAAAAGCCTGCAGCGAAAAAGGTAACGGCAAAGAAGGTTGTTAAGGCAAAGCCGAAGGCAGCCGCAAAACCGGTCAAGAAAGTTATATCGAAACAAACTAATAAAGTGAAGCCTGCTGTAAAACAGCATGCAGCACCCGTAAAATCAAAACCTACTGTGAGTAAAAAAACGAAAGAAAATACGAAGGTCGTACTCCCTAAAAAATCAGAAACAAAAAGCGAAACAACCGCTCCGAATCAGCCTTTAAAAACATTTGTCGGAAGACCGATTCCTGTTAACAGAAGACCTGAGCCGGCAAGAGCGATTATCAGCAATAGCAAACCCGAAAAAGAAACAGGTAAGAACAGATATGCTGATAATGAACTTGAAGAGTTCCGTCACATCATCAATAGCAAATTAGTTGATGCACGCAGAGAACTTGCAACTTTACAAGCTCAGATGACTGCAGCAAACGAGCATGGTACTGATGATACTGCCAGTACATTTAAAATTCTGGAAGACGGATCAGATTCTCTTGCAAAAGAAGAAGCCGGTCAACTTGCAGGACGTCAGAAAAAATTCATTGAGCAGCTCGAAAATGCAATGGTAAGAATCGAAAATAAAACTTATGGCATTTGCAGAGTAACAGGCAAGCTTATTCCTAAAGAACGCCTTCGCGCTGTCCCACATACTACTCAAAGCATAGAGGCAAAGCTTAACCAGTACAGAGACTAATACAGTTTTGCATTTAAAATTGAAGAATGATTTTTTGAAAATTGAATATGGAGCAACTCATATTCAATTTTTATTTTCATTAAGCAATTAATAACTATACACGTTGGATTCAACAACAGAAGGATTTCACAAAAAAAAGTTTCGCTTTGCAGCACTGATTGTTTTTTCCGTGCTCCTGATCGACCAGTCAATAAAAATCTGGATCAAGACGAATATGTTTCCCGGAGAAGAATTCAAAATATTCAACTGGTTTATTATTCATTTTACAGAAAACAATGGCATGGCTTTCGGATTCGAATTCGGAGGCACTGCAGGAAAAACATTTCTAAGCATTTTCAGGATATTGGCGTCTTTGGGAATCGGATACTATTTGGTTTCGCTCATAAAACGGAATGCACATATAGGATTGATACTATGTTTTTCTCTGATCTTCGCAGGTGCGATTGGTAATATTATCGACAGTGCTTTTTATGGAGTTATCTTTTCTGATGATGTAAATAATCTCGCGAAATTATTTCCACCCGAAGGCGGATATTCAGGATTCCTCCATGGAAGAGTCGTCGACATGCTTTACTTCCCTCTTATCAATTCACATTTTCCATCCTGGTTTCCATTTGTTGGTGGTGAATTCTTCCAGTTTTTTCGCCCTATTTTTAACATCGCAGATTCATCCATCACCATAGGTGTTATTCTCTTTATCCTTTTTCAGAAAAAATTCTCTCTCACAGAGAAGGAAATAAAACACGACGAAAAAGAACCAGAAGAGTCAACTACGGCATAATACCTATGGAATGGGCTTTGCATTCAAACCCATTGTCACTTCAATTCTGTCTTAGTATTTTGTGCCCGAATCCTTTTAGCCTGTATCAACCTCATGAATAGATGTGCTCGTATTATTGTTTTCGGAATGTTCTTTCCGCTCTTAGCATTGTCACAGAATTCCGATTCAATTGTTGTTAGAAAAATATATACTGAAGCGCTCATGAATGGCAAAGCATATAACTGGCTTAGGGAGCTTACCGGAAATATTGGCGGAAGACTCAGCGGTTCACCTCAAGCGGCCAAAGCTGTTTTATGGGCGAAGGAAAAAATGATAGAAGCAGGCGCCGACACTGTTTACCTTCAGGAAGTTTGGGTCCCGCATTGGGTAAGAGGAGGAAAAGAAACCGGGACTATCATCGAAACGAATGGAAATAAAACATCTGTTCCTGTATGTGCTCTTGGCATGTCTGTCGCGACTCCCTCAAAAGGTATCACTGCACAATTGATAGAGATAAATGATTTTGAAAAATTGTCAAGGCTGGGCGTAGAAAATATAAAAGGCAAAATCGTATTTTTTAACTATCCATTTGACGAATCATACATTAGTACATTCGATGCCTATGCTGATGCTGTCAATTTTCGGTGGGCTGGTCCATCCGAAGCAGCACGTTATGGAGCAGTCGCAACTATTTGTCGCTCCATGACAAATACTACCGACGATTTTCCTCACACGGGTTCTATGCATTACAACGATTCGCTCCCTAAAATTCCATGTTGTGCCATAAGCACAAATGCTGCTAATCTGCTTAGCAAAATTATGAAGGCCAACAATGCAACACAATTTTATTTGAAACAGGATTGTCAGTTACTCGACAGTGTTTTGTCTTATAACGTAATCGGCGAAATAAAAGGAAGCGAATTTCCTGACCAATATATTTCTGTTGGCGGACATTTGGATTCATGGGATATATGTGACGGTGCTCATGATGACGGAGCTGGTGTTGTTCAGTCAATTGAAATGATAAGAATTCTAAAAGCAATAAATATAAAACCAAGACGAACGCTTCGGGCAGTCGCATTCATGAATGAAGAAAACGGTTTACGCGGTGGAAAAAAATATGCAGCTGTTGCGCTTGAGAAAAAAGAAAAACATGTGGCAGCAATTGAAAGTGATGCCGGAGGATTTGCCCCGACAGGTTTCGGCCTTAACATGGACGACGATAAAAAAACATTAATTGCAAAGTGGAAGCCGATTTTTAAACCATACGGACTGTTCAGTTTTGAAAACGAAGGTGATGGTGCTGATATTTCTGCACTGAAAAATATGAATGTTCCAAGACTTGGCCTGGAGGTAGAATCGCAACGATACTTCGATTATCATCACGCACCTTCCGATACATTCGACAAAGTAAATAAGCGAGAACTATTACTTGGTGCAGCTGCTATGACTGCCATGGCTTATTTACTGGCATTATATGGTCTTTAGTTTTTATTCGCTGCTGATATCAAGAGATTTGTCGGCAATCTTACCACTCAGAAAGAGTTTTTAACTTCGTACCATCATGCCTGCAAGAAATCTGGAATCTGCAATCTCAGTACTTCCCGACAGTCCGGGAGTTTATCAGTTCTATGATAAGGACGATAAACTTCTCTATGTGGGAAAGGCAAAGTCGCTGAAGAAACGCGTGATGTCGTATTTCAGAGACGAGATAAATGTAAACGGAAAAACACGCGTCATGATCAGTAAGATCGCTGACATACGTACACTCGTTGTTGATACGGAATTGGATGCACTGCTTCTAGAGAACAGCCTGATAAAAAAACATCAGCCACGATACAATGTCAATCTTAAAGACGATAAAACTTATCCGTGGATAATTATTAAGAACGAACCATTCCCCCGGATTTTTTCAACCCGAAAATTAATACAGGATGGCTCAGAGTATTTTGGTCCTTATACACCTGTAAAGATGATAAACACGTTGCTTGAATTAATCGGGCAGCTATACAAATTGCGTACATGCAGCTTGAATCTTTCGGAGGAAAATATTCAGAAAAAGAAATTTAAAGTATGTCTGGAATATCACATCAACAATTGCAAAGGACCTTGTGAAGCATATCAATCACGCGAAGATTATGATCAGACCATAAAGGAAATCAGAAACATACTGAAAGGAAACATCAACATGGTTATCCAGCATCTGAAAACATTGATGAATAATCATGCAACTGAATTTCATTTTGAAGAAGCTCAAAGGATAAAAGAAAAAATAGACTTGCTCGAACGATTCAAATCAAAATCCGTTGTTGTGAACCCTTCTATACACAACATCGATATATTTTCTATTGTGACAGAAGAGTCTTCAGCCTTTGTTAATTTTCTCCGTGTGATGAATGGCGCAATCGTACAAGGGCATACGATTGAAATAAAGAAAAAACTTGATGAAACTCCTGAAGAACTTTTAGAAATTGCCATTGCTGATCTTCGGACCCGTTTTCATAGTGATGCTGCTGAAATTATTGTTCCATTTGAAATGAATCTGGAAATTGAAAATGTTATTTTCACTGTTCCGAAAATTGGCGATAAGAAACATCTGCTCACATTATCAGAAAGCAACGTTCGGAATTACATCAGGGAACGTGACCTTCAGGATGAAAAAATAAATCCTGAAAATAAAATTCTTAGACTGATGGAGAAGATGAAAAAAGATCTTCGTCTCACCGAATTGCCAAGACATATAGAATGCTTCGACAATTCAAATATTCAGGGCGATTATCCTGTCGCTGCTATGAGTGTATTTCGCGATGGCAAACCTGCAAAAAAAGAGTACAGACATTACAACATTAAAACGGTTGAAGGCCCCGATGATTTTGCTTCCATGGAAGAAGTAATTTTTCGCCGCTATCGCCGAATGATTGATGAAGCATTGCCTTTACCGAATCTGATTATCATCGATGGAGGTAAAGGTCAATTAAGTTCTGCCATAAGTAGTCTTGATAAACTTGGACTTCATGGAAAAATACCTATCATTGGAATTGCAAAGAGACTCGAAGAAATTTATTATCCCGGTGATTCTTTTCCAATGTATATCGACAAAAAAAGTGAAACACTTCGGGTCATACAGCAAATGCGTGATGAAGTTCACAGATTTGGAATAACGCATCACAGGAACAGAAGAAGTAAAGGAGTTGTAAAAACAGAACTCTCCGAAATAAAAGGGATCGGTGAATCAACGTCTGAATTATTGTTGAAACATTTTAAATCAGTGAAAAGAATAAAAGAAGCCACAGAGTCGGAACTTGCAGAGGTTATTGGAAAATCGAAGGCCAAAGTAGTGGCAGAGTATTTCAGAAGGGAAATTTGAGAATTTGAGGATGTGCTAATTTGAGAATGGCTCTTACATTATTTACAACTTTGAAAGTAGAATTTACCGAAAGAAACTCACATTTTCAAATTAGCACATCCTCAAATTCTCAAATTAATTAAGCTGATCCGATAGCAACTTCATCTCAATCCTTGGTGCGATTTTCTCGTAAAGAACATGGTAAACTGCGCGGGTAATCGGCATGTGAACATTGTATTTTTTGTTGAGTTCATAAATGCAATTTGTTGCATAATAACCTTCAGCAATCATATTCATTTCGAGTTGTGCAAATTTTACGGAGTAGCCTTTCCCGATCATCGTTCCGAACATTCTGTTTCTGCTAAATGATGAATAGGCAGTTACTAAAAGATCGCCAAGGTAAGCTGAGTCGTTGATGTCGCGTGTGATCGGATGAACTGCTTCAACAAAACGTTGAATTTCACGGATTGCATTACTGATAAGTACTGCCTGGAAATTATCGCCATAGCCGACGCCATGACAAATGCCGCTTGCAATGGCAATTACATTTTTCAATACGGCAGAATATTCAGTTCCGTAGATATCGTCGCTTACCAATGTCTTTATATATCTGCAGCTCATAAGTGCCGCTAAGGTATTTGCTGTTTCAATATCGACCGATGCGAGAGTCAGGTAAGAAAGTCTTTCCATGGCAACTTCTTCTGCATGACAAGGTCCGGTGATGACGCCGATGTTGTTGATGGGAATATTTAATTTCTCTCTGAGGTAATCGCCAATAATTAGTAAATCATCAGGAATGATTCCCTTAATGGCTGAGAAGACAATTTTATTTTTGAAAGCTTCGGGTTTAATTGCAGCAAGCGTTGGCTTCAGAAAAGCGGAGGGGACTGCGAGAATAATAATATCAGATGAAGAAATTATTGTAGCTAAATCGTTGCTTACATTTACCTTATCAAGATTAATTTCTACATCGCTTAAATAATTGGGATTGTGTTTGTACTTGCGCATGAAAGCTGCCGTATCCTCGGATCGTACCCACCAATGTATCTGGCTGACATTATTCGAAAATATTTTTACGAGCGCTGTTGCCCAGCTTCCGCCACCGATTACAGCTAGAATTGGTTTCGACATATTCAACTTTTTCAAAGTCGAATATAAGGTGTTTTTTGGTAATGACAGGTAAGTAAGTTTTGTTATTGCAAAAAGTGAACAATAGCCTTATAAAATAGGCGAACAGTTGCCGTTCATAATATGTTAAAACGTAACTACCTTTTCAACTTCCACATTCCCGCGTTTCACTTTCACTTTTGTTGAATCTCCTTTGTTGAATTTTCCAAGTGCTTTCATATAGCTCATCATATCCATCACTTTATTATCGCCGAGTTGTATGACAATATCGCCGGGTTGCAATCCTGCTTTCGATGCAGGTTTTCCATCCGTCACTCCATCTATTCGCATTCCTTCTCCGTCGAAAGCATAGTCAGGCACAACACCCAACGTTACTTTGAAACGCGGAGTCTCTTCATTGTCTTCATTTTTCGTTTTGGTAAACGGAAGCTTTGGCGATTCATCAAGTCGTACGAGAATATTTTCAATCATATGCACAATCATTATTTCGCCCTCGTAATTTATTTTATCCTCATCATCGCTCGGTTTGTGATAATCGCTATGTGTTCCACTGAAAAAATGTAATACAGGTATGTCCTGGAGATAGAAAGATGTATGATCGCTGGGACCAATTCCTGAATCCGTTTCCTTAATTTTTAGGTTTGGCGTTTTTGAGGAATCAATCAAACTCTTCCAAATTTCAGAAGTTCCTGTTCCATTGATGATCAGTGTTTTTTCATCAGGTTTCAATCGCCCGAGCATATCCATGTTAAGCATATAACTTACCTTCTTTAAATCAATAGTTGGGTGTTTTACAAAATAATTTGAACCCAATAATCCTTTTTCTTCACCACTGAAAGCGATGAACAGGTAATTGCTTTTTTTAAGTTTCTTTCCTTTCACAAATTTTCCGAGTTCAATAAGAGCCGCCGTTCCACTTGCATTATCATCGGCACCATTATGGATAGCAGGCGCTCCACGATAAAGTGAACCTTCATCACCATATCCAAGATGATCATAATGTGCACCGACGACAACTGTTTTTTCAGCTTTGTTATCGATAAAGCCAATTACATTATGCCCTTGTTTTTCTATTTTAATAATTTCTGCTCCTGCAGTACAGTTTGTGATAATGCTGTCCTTTAATACGCTTGCTGCATGTCCTTTCACAAATAAAACAGGAATGGTAGACGGTGCAGTATGATTTTTCCAGTCGTGAGACGGATCATCAGATGTCGTATCGCTGTTGATGAACAAGATAGCAGCAGCGCCTTTTTTTATGGCCAGATCAATTTTTTTTCGCAAGTCCCATTCTCCGAATTTTCCATGGGGGTCGTTCCCATCCGGCGTTCCGGTTTCAAGAACAAAAAGTCTTTTAGATAGATTTACTTTTCCTTTATAATCATCCGTATTTAGTTTAGGATCAGTAATTCCGTATTTAAGTTTCGTAACATAACCCGTAACAACACCATTCGAAGAGTAGGGGAGTGGAAAAAAATCTTTCCCTGATTCATAGAATGTGGAATTAATCAGCAACTGAGTACTTGGTCCGAACTCAGCGCCGGAAGTAAAATTAAATTCCTGCAGATAGCCTTTGTCGCCTTTTTGCTTTAGTCCTGATTTCTTAAAGTTTTTAATAATGTATTCATAAGCCATTTTCTCGCCGGGAGTTCCGGTTTCACGCCCTTCGAATGCATCTGATGCCAGTGTAGAAATATGTTGCTTTAAAGTTTCTTTTAATTGTTGGTCGCTAAGTGGCAGGTAATGGGAACTTGCGCAAGAGGCAACGAATAGAATTATAATTCCAAAAAATAAATTTCGTCTGATCATATCACGCAAGATAAAAGATCTTTGTGGATCTTTGTAAATTCTTCAGTTATATTTTGAAAACAAAAGTAAATCAATACTCATTCACAAATAACATTGAAATTTCGATGCGGGTATTAGTCGCAACAATATTTCTCACTTTTATTTCGAACAATTTATTCGCACAAAGTGCCTGGAAATCGTTTTGGAAATTATCATCCTTTGAGAAAAGCTGGGTAATTACGCATCCATGCATCGCTGAAAAAGTTTTTCAAATAACCAATACTGCAAGAAAGGAAGCCCTGAAGATGGAATCGGATTCAACACTGGATCGGGATCCTCAAGGCGGGCAGGTAGATGCTTTCAGACATGCATATTGGATGGCTTTGTTATCGCAACATATGTGTTGGAAAAAGGCAATCAAACTTGGCGCTGCTCATGAACGCGGAAACTACCGACAATTTAAACGAAGCAAATCGGAGGAAGGAAAAATACCGGATTCTATTTCAAGTGTAATGGACATATTTAATAATCATACTGGAGCAATTATTGGCTGTAACAATAAATCATTATCTGAAGATGATTTAAAGCAGAAAATTACAAACGCCATATTGCATGGAAATATGCGCATTATCGCAAAAAACGGAAATGGTTTACCAATAGATAATCATGGAAATGTCATTGAGATAAAAGGGAAAAAGAATACATGGAATATCCCTAAATATCTTATCCCATCTGACCTTCAGCACAAAAAATAATTTACTATATTTGAGGGAACAGGAAATTTTTGTGAGCATCAAATAATTGCAAGCTACACCCTGTTAATTAGCCTTTATTCCGATGAAAAAAATATTTCTATTAATGATTTTATTGTCATTGATAGCAAATTGTCATGCACAAATTGTTATCAATGAAATGATGACTAATAATCAGAGCACGGCAATGGATGAAGATGATGAGTTTTCGGATTGGATAGAAATATTTAACGACGGTCCATCTAATGTCAACTTACAGGGTTATTATCTTTCTGATGATCCGGATTCTTTAACGAAATGGCAATTTTCTAATCTGCTTCTCAAAAGGGATTCATTTCTGATAGTCTGGTGCTCGGGAAAAAATCATCACGTTGGTGAACAGCACACTAATTTTTCCATATCGTCGGTAGGAGAAACAGTTTATCTTTCAAATCCATCAGGTATTATAATCAGCAGCTTGCCCTCTGTATATCTTCCAGTCGATTATACCTATGGCCGATTGCCGAATGGTTCGCCTTCACTGGGCTATTTATCGGAACCTACATTTAATGCAAATAATAATAGCTCATCATTTCTTACAGGATTAATAAATACAGCTCCCGATTTTGATATACCAGGAGGATTTTACACGTCTGCTCAAAATGTTTTTATTACACATTCTGATCCTTCGGTAACGATTCACTATACACTTGATGGCTCTGACCCTACTATTAACTCACCCGTCTATACCTTGCCGATAAATGTTCAAAGTCGTATCGGCGATTCGAATTACTATTCTAACATCCGTACATGTTATAAAATTCATTTCTTTTTACCTGACTGGAATCCACCGGCAACAGAAGTTTTTAAATCTACAATCATTCGGGCAAGGGCATATAAAACCGGTTATTCACCAGGGCCTATAAAAACAAATTCATATTTCGTCGATCCAAATATATTAACACGTTACGGCAGTCTTCCCGTTATTTCAATTGTTTCTGATCCGAAAAATCTTTTCAATGATACGACTGGTATTTATGTGCCTGGCATCACCTATCAACCCAATACTTTTTTTGCAAACTATTATAAGCCCTGGGACAGGCCAGCCAACATTGAGATGTTTATGCCGGGTGGAGGTTCAGCGTTTAACGATAATTTCAAAATCAGCATAAATGGTCAGAGTTCTCCATCAAATCCGCAGAAAGGACTTAACATAAATGCTTCTCCCGGCTACGGTGATAGTAAAATCAATTTTCCACTTTTCGGAAATACAACAGGGAAAGCAAAATACATTAACCAATTTGAAAAAATAAAATTGCGTGCCTGGGGAAGTGACAGAGATAAAGGATTGTTCCGCGATGCCCATAGCACCTCGTTTTATGCTAAGTCTGATCTTGATTATGAAGCCTATCAACCAGTCGTTGTTTTTATTGATGGTGAATACTGGGGTTTACAAGAAATGCGCGAACGAAACCGCAATCCGGAATATTTCCAGTCACATTATTTTATAGATAAAAAAAATCCGGGAATTGATATTATTGACGGTAATGGAAATAATGCAATAGAAGGTGATGCACTTCATTGGAACGCAATGATAAATTTCATAAACAGTAATTCACTGAGCGATTCCGCAAATTACAATTATGTTAAAACGCAGATGGATGTAAACAGCTTCATGCTTAATTTTATGAGCAGCATTTATCTTGCAAGAGGTGATTGGCCTGATCAGAACGAAGCGAAATGGCGCCCTCGCACTGTAGATGGTAAATGGAAATGGGTACAATGGGATATGGATAATACAGTTGCTTATTATCTGAACCCATGGTATAACATGTTTCCACTGGTAATAAATGGCTCACGTGGTCTGGGCCCGTCCGTATTACTCGACAGTCTTTTGCTTAGCGATGAATTTAAAATAAACTTCATCAACTTGTTCGCAGATTACATGAATACAGAATTCATTCCGTCAATAGCGTTAGGAAAATTAGATCAAATGCGTTCGCAGCTATTGCCATACTTCAATGAATTCGTTGACAGATGGCAGGTTAATTATAACTGGCAGGCTCAGACTGATAGTATGAAATGGTGGATGAATTTAAGGCCGCAGTATGTGAAACAACATATCGTAAGCACTTTCTCTACTGGAAATGCAGTGAATCTGACCCTCGATGTTTCCGACTCTCTCAAAGGAAATATTTTAGTAAATACCATTCTGCTCGATAAAAATACAGTAAGAGAAAACCCGGAAACTTTTCCATGGACAGGCCAGTATTTTTCTGGTGTACCTGTTCCGCTAACTGCAATTGCAAAACCGGGGTATCATTTTGTTGTCTGGCTGCCTTCGAACAATACTCAACCAACAATTCATGTAAACCTGTCAGGCGATAGTGCGATTACTGCCTTATTCGATGTCGATCCGAATTATCAACCATTAGAAAACCCTGTAATCAATGAAGTAATGTCGGCAAATGGAAGTGTTGTCGCTGATAATTATGGCGACTTCGACGACTGGCTGGAAATATATAATCCAAACAACGACACACTTGACATTGGTGGGTACTATCTAACTGATAACCTCGTTTTGCCAACGAGATTTAAAATTGCCGAAGGAAGTGACAGTACTAAAATTCCTCCGCATGGTTTTTTGTTAATCTGGATTGACGATGATACTGAACAAGGATCCCTTCATGCTAATTTTAAGTTCAGTTCGTCAGGCGATTTTATCGCATTAATTAATCAGGATGGAAATACAATAGCAGATTCAATCAGTATTCCGGGATTGAATCCTGATGTTTCATATGGCAGAAGGCATGATGCATCTCCTCTATGGATAACATTCAATCCATCAACTCCAAATGCAACTAACTGGACATTTAGTTCAGAAAGAGTTTTAATAAATGAATTGCAGACAATAAATCTATCAACAGTAACCGATAATTACGGAGAATATAATCAGTGGATAGAACTATACAATCCCAATGTTGATACAATTGATATTGCAGGATGGAAGATTACCAATGATCCATTTAATATTTTCGTCCACACATTTCCATATGGAAACGACTCAACCAAAATTCCACCATATGGTTTTAAATTATTGTGGGCTGATAATGATTTATTCCAGGGAATAGCTCATCTGAATTTTTCCGTGCAGCAGTCAGGATGTGTAAGCTTGTTCAATCCGGGAAATTTAATAAGTGATTCAGCATGTTATTCTTCGCTTGGGGTAAATGAATCTTATGGAAGAATTACAGATGGTAATCCGGCATGGATGACATTTACGATTCCTACACCCGACAGTAATAATTACGATTTGACGATAGGACTATTAACGGTCATTTCAAATTCCGGATTAACCATCTATCCTAATCCGCTTCACGGGAAGAAAATTTATTTCAACAAGCCGGTTACATTTCACCTTTTCGATGCATTGGGCCATGAACTGGCATTTGTAGAACAAACATTGAGTTTCGACATGTCTTCGTTTGCTAAAGGTGTCTATTTTATCAGAACAGTCGACGGCGAATTAGTCAGGCTGATGAGGCAATAGTTCACTTATTGGTTAAGGATGAGAGAGTTTTTGCCATTTTTACATGATGAGGATTTGATACTCACTCCTAAATTCCTAAATTTACCTCTTAAATTAATTTTATGAAATACAGCACCATCGACAAAAATCTGTTTATCGAAAACAGGAAAAAATTCACAGCCGCATTGCTACCTGATTCAGTTGCAATTTTTCATTCGAACGATGAGATGCCAAGAAACGGCGATCAAAATTTTCCATTTCGACAACAATCAGATTTGTTCTGGCTTACAGGAATCGATCAGGAACAATCAGTACTGATTATTTCTCCGAATCATCCTGTTCCCGAATACAGAGAAATGTTGTTTTTAAGAAAGACGAATGAACACATTGCTGTTTGGGAAGGACATAAGTATTCAAAGGAAGAAGCAAGAGAGACAAGCGGAATTCAGAATGTATATTGGGTCGACGACATGACTAATATCTTACCTGTCGTTATGCATCACTCATCAAATGTATATGTAAACCTAAATGAAAATGACCGCTTTGCCACAGATGTTGTTTATCGTGATGAACGTTATGCAAAGGAGTTGAAAAGTAAATATCCCCATCATCGTTATGAGCGATCAGGATTAATTATGTCAAGACTACGTGCAATTAAATCTGAAGAAGAAATAAAATTATTACGTGAGGCATGCAATATTACCAATAAAGCATTCCGTCGTGTTCTCCAATTTGCCCGTCCGGGAGTGATGGAATATGAAATCGAAGCTGAAATAATTCATACGTTTGTCCGAAATCGTGCGAATGGCCATTCTTATTATCCGATTATTGCCAGTGGATCCAATGCATGCGTGCTGCATTATAATGAGAACAATAAAGAGTGTAAAGATGGTGATGTTATCCTTATGGACTTCGGTGCTGAATATGCAAACTATGCAGCCGACTTGACAAGAAGTATTCCAGTAAACGGAAAATTCACCAAACGTCAAAAGGATGTTTACAATGCAGTACTTCGTGTGATGAGGGCAGCAATAAAAATGCTTGTTGTTGGAAACACTATTCCTAAATATCAGGAAGAAGTAGGACGCATTATGGAGCAAGAACTTATCGGACTGGGATTATTGAATAAAGATGAAGTTGCAAAGCAGGATACAAAACAGCCATTGTATAAAAAGTATTTCATGCATGGCACATCTCATTTTCTCGGCTTAGATGTTCATGATATAGGTAACAGATATTTACCGATACAAGCCGGAATGGTTTTTACCTGTGAACCCGGAATTTATATTCCTGAAGAAGGACTCGGCATCAGAATTGAAAATGATATTCTTATAACAGAAAAAGGCCCGATAGATCTTATGGCTGAAATTCCAATAGAAGCAGATGAGATCGAAGAACTAATGGCAAAAGAGAATGTAACCATTGGGTAAAACAAAAATCTAAATACAGAAATCATTTATCTTCGATTTTGAAAATGGACTCAGTCATATTCTCAAATTTTTAATATACTGAGCCATAAATAACGTTTTGTTTTTTATAAAACCATTGACCGATTATATCAGAAAAAACTAATTGGAAAATTGACTTTTATACAAACGTAATTTAAGTTTGCGCAAATGTTTTAATTGGGGCATCGAATAAATAAATGTTACTTCGATAAATAAATTTCCCTTTTTTTGAAACTAAAAAATAATTCAATAGCAATGAAATCGGAAATTATCAAACAGTACACTCACTATAATCTTTGGGCGAATGAATTACTATTAAAATTAATTGGTAATAAAATCAGTGATGAGAAAATAAATCAAACAATTGTCAGCAGCTTTCCTTCACTTCTAAAAACTATTTATCACATCTGGGATGCAGAAACGATCTGGCTCATGCGTTTTAAAGGAGAACCTGTGACATCATGGCCAAGTAAAACCTTTACAGGAAATTATAGTGAAGCAGCAGAAAGGATGCATACTATTGATGGTGCAATAGTTACTTTTTGTGAAAGTATAGATGATAATAAATTAGAAAAGTCATTTACCTATAAGAATATTGAAGGAAAATTATTTGACAATATACTTTGGGAAGCAATCCTTCATTGTATGAATCACAGCACTTATCACCGTGGCCAAATCGTAACGATGCTTCGCCAGCTTGGGATAGACGAAATTCCATCTACAGACTTTATCGCTTTTTGCAGAATTTAGGACCATAATTTAATAGCAAACCTTAATCATTTAGGTTGCATTATGAAGTTGCCGCTTCATTTTCATGGTCTGATCGTATTCTTATTACCTTGCTTATGGCTGACTACAGGCTATAACCGGGGGGTTAGGTAAAAAGGCAAATAAAAATATGAAAACTAGACCCATCCTTCAATTGATTCTTTTATTATTATTTAAAACAAATTTAACTGTAGCTCAAAATGCCCAATGGGTAAAACAAATAAAAAGCCAAGGTTTTGACGAATGTTTAGATCTCGCAACTGACCAATCCGGCAATGTATATGTAACCGGGCAAATCGAATATATAGCAGCATTTGATGATGGATATGTGTTGGAATCTGCAGGCGTTCACGATATATTTCTTGCCAAATTCGATGCTTCCGGAAATCGTTTGTGGGCAAAACGTGCCGGTTCGAGACTTGGAGGAGAAAAGGGCCACTCAATTGGAGTTGATGCAGCAAGTAATGTTTACATCTGCGGTGAAATCGACGACACATCTTACTTCGACAATATTCAGGCGATTGGAAGACCGGCCAATAATACTTTTGTTGCCAAGTACGATCCCAATGGAAATGTTTTATGGGTAAGACATTTTGAAACAGACTCAATGAATACGCGAGGCTATGCGATCGATGTTGATCCGCAGGGAAATGTTTATGCCTGCGGCGCTACACAGAAAAATTGTTATTACAATGGTAATCTTTTGCTCACGTCACGCGGTGATTATGATGCCTATGTTTTTAAGTTTGATACTTACGGAAATTTTAAATGGATTCGGCAAATAGGAGGGTCCGATTCTGATAAAGCATACGGCGTTGCAGTAAGCGGACAAGATCTTTATGTGACAGGTTACTTCGCAGGAACCGCACAGTTTCCTCAGTCTGTTACGCTAAATGGATTCGGCGGTACAGATTTCTTTCTAGCAAAATTCGATACTTCAGGAACATTGCAATGGGCACGACAAGGTGGCGGTGTTGGTTTTGATCGGGGATACGACGTTACTGTAAATGTTAACGGCAATATTCTTTGTACAGGCGAATTCGGTGGGCATGCAAATTTCGGAAATACAACAGTAAATTCTGCCGGACTACAGGATATGTTCCTTGCTTCTTATGATGCATCTGGAAACGCACTATGGGCAGTAAGAGGCGGCGGTCCGGAAGATGACTATGGAAGAAATGTTACGCATGATAATAACGGAAATGTTTTTGTCGGTGGCGATTTTGCTGATACAGCCTATTTCGGCCCTAACAGGATAATCAGTAATGGCTATGCAGATGTTTATTTTGTCAGCTATGATTCATCTGCAAGTTCAACACGTTTTATAAAAAGTTTTGGCGGGCCGAATAACGATCGTGGGCGTGGAGTCGGTACAGATGGCAACGGAAATATTTATTTTTCAGGTGAGTTCGATCATGATATAACATTCGACTCATTTCATATAACAGGTGACACTCTATTCGATATATTTATAGTAAAATTTGGAGTTCAACCTACATGCATATCAACTGTTTCTGCTTCCGCAATAAATGTTTCTTGTAATGGCGCATGTAATGGAGTAGCAATGGCGACAGCTGCTGGCAATGCGCCTTTTGTTTATCAATGGAATACTTCGCCTCAACAAAATAACGGTACTGCTGTTTTACTTTGCGCCGGAAGTTATGTTGTTACGGTTACTGATGCAGTAGGCTGCCAGACGACAGCCACCGTTAATCTGACAGAGCCCTCTGCGCTTAGTATTAGTAATGCTATTGCAAATAATTCAACTTGCACCGGCTGTAATAATGGAAGTATTAACCTGAGTATTTCAGGTGGTACACTTCCATATACCTACAACTGGCTGGATGGAAGTGTCTCACTTAACAGAAGTAATCTTTCTCCGGGAAATTATTCGGTTTGTATTTACGATAACAATAATTGCAGCGTATGCGATTCATATACGATAACGGAACCTTCTACAGGAATCGGGACAGTTGGGGATCAGTCAATGATGAATGTTTATCCAAATCCATTATTAGATAATGCAACAATTCAACTAAATAGTTCTTTTGATCTAAATGAATTTGCGTTGAAATTGTATACATCATTAGG
The DNA here is from genome assembly GCA_031427625.1 of Bacteroidota bacterium. Classification (GTDB taxonomy): domain Bacteria; phylum Bacteroidota; class Bacteroidia; order AKYH767-A; family 2013-40CM-41-45; genus JADKIH01. Next base: position 9,853 of record JANPNV010000149.1, on the reverse strand, counting down.
AAAAGAAATAAAGGAAATACCATTAAGCAGCAATATTGTTTCTGTTTCTACCGGTGAAATTTCATCCGGAATATATTTTCTGAAGCTTTCAAAAAAGAGAAACGGAGAATGTATCCGTATTTTACCGGTAATGATTCAATAGTTAGAACCGGACAGGAAGGCTGCTTCGTACATATACAGCTTTTCCTTTCTGTTTGCCGGGATTCCAGGTCGGCATATTTCTTATCAGTCTGATAGCTTCCTTATCATATTCTTTATCCATTCCATGCGAAACATATGGATAAAGTATTTTTCCATGTGGATTGATAAGAAAATTTACATACACCGTTCCACGTTTTTTTCCTGACGGTTTACGTAAATTGGCAGTCATATATTCAAAGATTTTATTTTCACCGCCAGGAAAAGAAGGCATTGTTTCAACAACAGTTTTTGCATTTTGTCCGGACACAGATTCATCGGTCCTTGCAAACATCCTACGATATTGTTTTGAAGGTATGGTGTCATTTGAAATAATCATCGAGCCATGGCATTTGCTTTCGAGCAAGTTGAACATTTCTGTATCTCCTAAAGCAAGTACTGAACTCCAGTCGCGGCATGCATTTAATGTGTCGCTCAATGCCCAGTTAGCAACACCTCTTTTAAAATATGCAGCGCGATCTGATCCATCCTTATTAATTTCGGAACTGAGAAATTGATTCGCACCCTGATAATTTCCACTCTGTATTAATTGAAGTCCCTGATCACCCGGAGTTGCGAGTTGATCTTTTAACAACGTACGAATTAAAGAATCAGATTTTTGATTTGTCTGAGCAATTATACAATTGCTGCAAAAAAATAAAAAAATAAAATAAAGAGTCAATTTATTCATAAAAATAATTGTAACATTAAACGGGAATAAGTTTCTTATTATCCGTTTCAAATGTATAATTTATTTTAATATAGCAGAATTATTACCTTGTTATTTGACCGAAACGAATGGCTTTATGATTATTCCAAAACTCCAAGTAGCGATATTGGTTTTTATTTTTATTGGGATATTTGAAAATTCGTTGTATGCTCAGCCTTTTGTTGATCTGATCAGTTTTAAATATCAGCATTATCCCTCTCAAAGGTTCACAGAAAAACCAGGCAGCCAAATAATAAATCAACTGGATGGATCATTTTTCGTTCCATTTCTTCAAAAAAATAAGAGCTATTTATTAGTAGGAGGAAACTATAGAAACATCATTTTCAAAACAGAGAAAAATAAAAATACATTTTACAATACAGGCATTCAGGTTGGGTATGATTATCAGTGGAAGAATAACAAGTGGAGAACAACTACAATGTTACTTTCAAAATTGAATGCTGATGAATTTCAGATAGAACAAAGAAATATTCAATACGGAGGATTTATCCTTTTCAAATATAAACAGAACGAAAAACTTCAATTTAGTTGTGGAATGTACTATAACAGGGAATTATTCGGGAATTATTTTCTGCCTCTTATTGGCATAAATTGGAAAGCAGGAAATAGAATAAATCTGTTTGGAACATTACCTTCTTATTTAACAATGGAATACCGTCTTGATTCTACAGTATATTTTGGATTAACTTACAATTCCATTTTAAGTACATATCGAATAAATACAAATTCATTAAATGTTTATTTTCAGGAAGGAGATAAAAAAGTGGATCATAAACAGATTAAATTATTTATTAATTGGAATTTTTACAAAAGAATAATATTTTTTGCTGAAGGTGGATATACATATAAACGTCAGTTTAGAATTTTTGACGAAAATAATAATCCAATTTTAATTGAGAATTCTGTATTTGGAAAAACAAAGGATGGTGTTTTTGTTAACGCTGGCTTTGCTTATAGAATCCGCTTTGGTAAATGGTGATTAATCTAAAAGGGATATCTTTTTTGATAAGGTACGTTCATCATTCGAAATAGAAAGCATATAAATTCCTTTTTTAAGGAATGGACAGTAGATTTCTTTTTTATTTAATCCTGCATTTACATTCATATACATATTGAATACAGGAACGCCACTTAAATCAAGAACCTGAAAATTACAAACTTCATTCGTATTTGTCGAGAAAGTCAGCCAAATTGTTGAATTGACTGTAGTTTCTATTGAAATGAAATCAAATGGATTTTTCACTTTTGTATAAGTTGCAATTAAATCTGAATAACTAAACTGTCCGTCAAAATCAACTTGCTTTAATCTGTAATACGTTATACCTGACAGCGGAAAATAATCTGCCGTTTGATATTCATTTATTTCTGTTGAATTACCTGCGCCATTTACCTTTGTCACCTCCGAAAATTCAGTGCCATCAGAAGAACGTTCAAGAATGAAAACATCATTATTTATTTCTGATGCAGTAGTCCAGGATAAATCTACTCTATCTGATTGTACTTTCCCTTCAAAACGAAGAAGAGATATTGGTAATGGGCGGTTGCAAAATGATTTCACAGTATTAATAGGTCCATCAGAAGACCTCCAGACGGTAGCCTTGCATATTTCTAAAAGAGATGATGAGCCGCCACCTGCGGTCGATTCTTTCAAAACGCCTCCACTAAGAATATTCACACAAGAATTGCATGGCAATTTTAATTTTACTCCATTTGTTAACTGAAGTGTTCCTTCTACATATATGGTGAGACCTTGTCCGCAAGAAGTATAATTCTCCTGTGAGTTTATTGTAACTGTTTTTCCTGCCGGAATTGTAAGTGTGTCGCCACATGTTGGAAGACTATTCAAGCCATTAATCAACCAGGTGGAATTATTATTCCAGTTCGAATTCGAAACGGCAAATCCTGTTCTAGCAGATACATTTTGTGTGGCTATGAAGCCAAGAGCGATTATGAGGGAGAGAAACTTTTTCATATGCAAGCAAACTAATCTTGCAGCGCTCTTTTGGGTATTTTTTTATGCATGTTGATCGATTTTAAGGGTGAATGATTTGTCGAAAACTTCGAAAAATTGATTATTTCGATGATTATTAAACACACCTAAAAATATTCATATGCGAAATATTTCAAATTTCAATGATTTCAAATGAAATTGCGTCAAAAATGACATATGCCCCAAAACCGATCATTTGAATCACATAAAATAGTGAGACAAAAACCATCATTTTGCTCAGTTGAAATCGGTTTGACAACTATTGTCCTATGATTTTATGAGCCAAATGATTCAGAATTTCAGATCTTTTTTTACTTTACAATGAATGTTTAATCTTTGACGTCATAATTATTCGGGGAACAACAAGCCACAATCCCGTTAATGTGATAATTGATAGAGCCCCCATTGTCCACCAGAGTACATTAAAACCGAAGTGAGTAATTAAAGTTGTGCCGATGATTGGAGAGAGAATAAATGCGGCCGACCAGGCAGTGGAATAAATGCCTGTATACATGCCACGGTTGGATGGATCGGAAGGTGATACTGCTACCGTCATCATAAAAGGCATTGCGAAAATTTCGGAGAAACTCAGGACGATCATCGAGACAATTAAAATCCAGCCCGATTGAAAAAAGTTCAACATCACCAATCCAATTCCACCTAATAACACACCGCTAATAATTATTTTCTTCGGATGAACAGAGTTCTCCAGTTTGAAGACAAGCATCATCTCGAATAGTAGAACGATAATTCCATTAAGCGCAATCAGGTAACCTGTCATTTTTTTAGGAAGATGATAGACCTGATCGTAATAAAGTGGAAGTGTGCAAAAGAGCTGGAAGAAAATCACTGCATATAACAGACAAAACACTACAAATAAAACATAGGTGTTGCTCTGCAATGGCGAGGCCTTTATCGAAATTTTCTTTTTGATAAATTTTGTAGCGCGAATCCTTTTATGAAAATAAAAATACAAAACGATGCCGGCGGCAATGCTTGTTATTCCATCGCAGATAAAAATTAAACGGAAAGAATAGCCGGCGAGAATTCCTGCGATGGCAGGACCGATTCCTGCTCCCATGTTTATTGCCATCCGTATCAATGAAAAAGATCGTGTAAGATTTTCTGGCTTTGCGAATGAACTTATTGCTGAAGTCATAGCAGGCCTGAGCATATCGAGCAGCGCACTCGTTACGAGCATACCTATACATAATCCCCAATAACTTTTTATCCATGCAAGACACATACATGATATTCCGCCGAAAATGAGACTAATCAACTGCACTTTAAAATATCCCAAACGGTCGCTTAATAGTCCGCCGACATACGAACCGATCATACTTCCCATTCCGAAAAAAGCGACGACGATGCCTGCCTGAGCAATTGAAAAATTCATGGCCGACGTTAAATAGATAGTCATGAATGGTAATACCATCATGCCGCTTCTGTTCACCAGTGTAACGAGGCCGAGCGTCCAGGTATCACGGGAAAGACCGCTGTATGATTTACGAAATAAAGAGAGCAAATTAATTGTGTGTGTTTAGTTAATGAAGAAGTACCTTTGCGTCAAAGATAATGGCAAATCGTAAAGCATTATAATAATTCCTTTGTGATCTTCGCATTTAACCTTCGCGCTCTTTGTGTTAAAATTCCAGTCCGTACAATTAATAAAACACAAAGTTCAAGATACAGGGGCAAAGGACTGGTAAGAAATAAAATCTATACGCTCTCATATTTTAAACAAATATCAAATTGAATTTTTACGATTTAGAAGTTTCCAAACCAAGCGGCGAAATAATTAAAATGAGTTCTCTGAAAGGGAAAATAATTTTAGTTGTAAATACTGCTACTAAATGTGGACTTACCCCACAGCTTGAAGAATTAGAAAAGCTCTATCAACAATACAAAGGAAAAGGTTTGGTAATACTTGGCTTCCCTTGCAATCAATTTGGTAAACAGGAACCGGAATCCAACGAGTCTATGGTGGAAGTATGTAAATTGAGACATGGAGTTACATTTCAGCTAACAGAGAAGGTTGATGTTAATGGAAAGAATGCTCATCCTCTTTTTAAATTTCTTAAAGAAAATCTAAGAGGATTTTTAGGAAAAAAAATTCGCTGGAATTTTACGAAGTTTTTAATTACTGCAGATGGAATTCCATTCAAACGTTATTCGCCATCGACGAAGCCGGGTAAAATTGAGAAAGATATTTTGAAGTTGCTTTCTGATGATTTTAAAGAACCCGCTTAGACTGCTTCTAGCTGAGAAAAAACTTCTTACTTCATCCCTCTTACTTCTTTAGTCCATCCCATCTCGCTCGGCGACTCTTTGAGCGTTGGCCTTGCGAGAGTGGGGATTCCGCCGCATACAGTACTTCAGCTTTAGATTTCCACCCTTTTATCGAGTGATTTTATTTGGTTAATATAGATTATGTAAATTTAACATGCTCACATAAACGGGACCCTTTAATCCGGAATAATCCCGGGCACTGCTATAATAATATTGTTCGGGAAACTCAACAATGCCTTCCTCCACGGGATTATTGTGAATATACTTAATCTTCGAAAGCGTGAACTTCGGACTGTAAACTTCCTCTAAATGGTTGTTATATTGGCAAAGCTGATGTGCTGACTTTTTTGTTTGCCTTTCACCGCCTTCCTTAAATAGTTTCTGTAACCATGCTTTTCTACTTTCTCTACCAAGTCGTATATCGTTAATTAATGTACCACTCGTAAATTTTTTAAAATCACGCCTAACTTTACTCAGATCTGAATTCTTTGACCTTGCAATCAGATGAATATGACTTGTCATTATTACATAACAGAAAATTTCTAATCCTTTTTTCTCTATGCAGTAATTCAGGCTGTCGCATATAATCTGCTTATACTTTTCCCTTATAAATAAGTCGACCCATTCGACAGTGGTTAAAGTCATAAAATAAGCACCTTCTTGTTTGTGTATCTGATAAGCATGAGGCATAACGCAAAGATGTCGGTATTTGCATAGGAATAACAACCAATAAATGATAGATATTTAATTGTGAAATTTAATGGAAAGCAATTATCATTTAAGCGCATCTGAAATACCTTGTTCGAAATCTACCATTGCAGGCTAACGCCAAAGATTCGACTAGCCTGCAGTAATGCCAACCATGCACTAATCTGGTTTGCGGGATTTCTATTTACTTGGCTTGAAGATTACGCTAAGAAATTATTCCGTAGATTGAATTGCAATACTAATAAATGTACATAAGATTAAAAGTGAAGTACTGTCTGCGGCAGAATCCCCTTGACGCACATGGCCTGCACTCAAAGATTCCGCCGAGCGGGTGTTTTAAATTTACATAACTTGTATTAGCGAAATAAAATCACTCAAAGAAAAATCTAATTTGAAGTACTGTATACGGCGGAATCCCCCTGCGCACATGGCCGACGCGCAAAGATTCTGCCGAGCAGGATAAATATTTTATTATTTGATTGCGGAAATTTAAGATTGATGTCAAAACGGTAGTATTATAATTATACTGGATATACAGGGGGCAAAGTAATCTATATGTGGACATTTATATCATCGAAAGTCAAGGTACATTGGAATGTAAAGAAGTTGTTTCCTTTGCGTTAAGCCATCGGAATTTATTCGGAGCCCTTCGGAGATTTTGAGTGCAAGGAAAATAGGTTCCTGTAAGCAGGAAATACCAAGCCCCACTTATGTTTTGTATCATTCCTTCACAAATCTTTTCACCAGATTTTTACCCTCAGTCTTAAACGAAACAATATAAATCCCATTCGCAAAACTCTCGCAGTTTACTCATTACCGCAAAATTAATATATGAAAAATGGTTTAGTATTTCTCTGATAGAAATTCATTTAATTATTTTCAAATTTTTTGCTTTGCTTGATTTATTTTATTATTCCTTGGTAAATTTAATAACTTCCTTTTTTAATTTATTTTGATAAAAAACTTCAATGAAATAAATCCCTGTTTGGCTAACTTCTATTAATATTTCATTTTTATTACCCAAAAACTTTTCATGATATAAACATTTACCATTATAATTATATAGATATAAAAGTTCAATTTTTTCTGAAAATTGAATTTTTAAGTGGTTATTGTCATTCCAGTAGAATGTGAACTCTTTGAACAATGGAAAGTTCGGACTTATATTGACAATACTTTCTTCAGGAATGTATTTATAACATTCTCGTGTAAATCCTCCGCCAGTGTTGCCGGCAATTACCAACCCAAAGCTATCATTTGCTGTAGCGGACGCTGCAGATATTGCGTTACCAGGATAAGATGCTTTTTGAGTCCAAGCATCTGCCGGCGCACTGTAGACATAGCAGTCATTAAAAATCGTTGTACTATTTTCACCTCCCACAATGAAAGCACTATTATTGATCGTAAATGTTGCAGGAAAATATCTTTCATCACCCGGAAAATCATTCATTTGTTGCCAACTATCTTGAACCGGATTATATCGCCAAATATCCTTTCGGCTTGTGCCGTCATATCCTAAACCGATATATCCAAAATTGTTTACAGCAAATCCGACGGCGCTTCTCCGTCCAGTTCCTGCAAAAGGAGATTTCTGCTGCCATGAATTAGTCACTGTATTATAAAGCCAAAAATCATTCTTATAAGTTCCATCCCATCCAGTGCCAAAATAGCCACTATCGCCAATTGCAAATGAGACTGCTTCGACGCGGCTGATTCCAGGAAAATCAGATTTTTGTGTCCAGATATTTGAGGTGCAATCGTACATCCACATATCGGAGTAATCTCCTCCTGTCAGATAGGTATTTCCATTTACTGTGAAATTCGTTGCTTGTCGTTTTGGATTTCCGCCGTAATCAGCTTTAGCAGTCCATTGGTTAGTACTAAAATTAAATTCCCAAATATCAGTGCTAGCGAATGGAGCATTTAATGTGGTGCCTGTTCCTGCGTAGACCGATCCAATGCCCCTGAACGCCGTTAAATACTGATAACCGTTTCCAGGATAATCTGGTACGCTCAACCAAGAATTCGGAAGTTGAGAATTAACATTCCATGACATATTCATCATAAAAAATTGAAACAAGATGACGTACTTAAGCGAATGCAAATCTTTAGACATTTCTTAAATTTATTTAAAACAATTTTACAAGAGCAACCGCTAGTCCCAATGAATTATAATAAAAGCTTTCATTGACAACAGATTTCCTAGTTACTGGGTATGAAGAATAGTGAATCAAAAATTTCAATGAGAGAGATGACTTAAGCATTTGTTCATAGCCAAATCGTAGCCCTATTAAATATTGATTAAAGCTAAGTCGATTTTTCTTAGCCACTGTAATCATATAGTCGTTCTTTAATGTTGCATTATAAGAATACTCAATAATGTTTTCAATTCCTAAAAAGACATTACTGTTTCCCTTTTTTACTGCTTTATAATCTACTCCGAATGAAAAACTTAAATGAGAATTTTGAAAATAAAAGTATTCAAAGAATGAACTGTATTCATAATGATAAATAAAATTCGTTTTATATAACCCAATTGATCCATTTAATGTAAAGTTGTTCAAATCCGCTGCGCAAATTATTGAAGGAAAAAAATAAATAGGCTTTGCAATTGGTGGATATAAACGAAATGCGTCTCTTTTATAAGATAAAATTTGATTGAATGATGTTGAAATGCCAGCTCCAATCCTTCCCTCGGCTTTGATAAAGCAAAATATCAGGATTAGAAAACAACAATATCGAAGTCTCATTCTAAAATTAATAATTTTGAATAGGATATGCCATCAATTTCAAATCTAAGATTGTAGGTTCCTTTCGGTAGTCCATTCAAATCTAATTTTGAATTTTCAAGTTTGTATGTTTTTATTATTCTGCCGTAAAGATCAATTATTCGTAGCGATGCATTCTCGAATTCTATTCCAATGTCTACAGTGAATTTTTCATGAGAAGGATTGGGATACACTTGAATATAGTCTTTCACATTGTTGATATATTCTTCTTCGTTTCTGATTTTTTCTTCTTCACAAGAAAATCTGCTCACATGAAAAATAATAGTATCTAAATTTTGATTTGTACTATTACTGATAATTACTTGAATAACATGGTCACCAAAGCTAGTTGCTATAGCAGGATGATTGCCGGAATACGTAGTTGAATTATCTACTAGCCAGTTATAAGTTAAGATGCTTAATGAATCATCTTCATAGACGCCATCGATAAATAAAGTATTCCCGCTCGGCGGACTCTTTGCGCGTCGGCCATGTGCGCAGGGGGATTCAGCCGCACACAGTACTTCAGTTTTCATCGAGTATACATTTATCCTTGGGAAAAAACTTTTATTAGATTTTTTCAAATTGCAAGTTAATAGTATACAATTAAATTTCGCAGAAAATCATATTATATTATCTAACTTATATTGGCTGGAAAACCGGGACTTTCCAACAGATATTTGCAAAATGCCTCATGCCTACCAAATCCACAAACAAGAAGGCGCCTATTTTATGACTTTAACCACTGTCGAATGGGTTGACTTATTTATCAGAGAAAATTATAAGCAAATAGTTTGCGACAGTATGAATTACTGTATAGAAAAAAAGGGATTGGAAATTTTCTGCTATGTAATAATGACAAGTCATATTCATCTGATTGCAAGGGCTAAGAATTCTGATTTGAGTAAGGTGATGCGCGACTTTAAGAAATTTACGAGTGGAACCTTGATTAATGAAATTCGGTTAGGCCCGGAAAGCCGAAAAGCATGGTTGCTAAAAATATTCGAGGAAGGCGGCGAAAAGCAAACAAAGAAATCTGCACATCAGTTATGGCAATATAACAACCACGCAGAAGAAGTCTACAGTCCGAAGTTCACACTTTCGAAGATTAAGTATATTCATAATAATCCTGTGGAGGAAGGCATTGTTGAATTTCCCGAACAGTATTATTATAGCAGTGCCAGGGATTAT
>JANPNV010000148.1:0-6503 GCA_031427625.1 Bacteroidota bacterium | reverse complement strand
CATTGAGAATTCTGATCATTTTAATAATAATATATCAAAAAAAAAGCGGAGATAATTTCTCCGCTTAAATATCTAATAATGCTGATTATTTTTTTCGTTGGGATAACACTTCATCATGAGTATTTGATAAAATCCTAAACTCTGTTCTCCTGTTAGCCTGATATTGTTCCTCCGAACAATTTGCTCTTGTATTGCTTTCACATTCGCAGCCATTGACCGGTTTGCTTTCCCCATATCCTTTTGCAATCATTCTGGATATATGAATTCCGTTTTTCTTTAGATAGACAACAGCCGACTTGGCGCGACGTTCCGATAGCCATAGATTGTATTTTGCATCACCGCGACAATCGGTATGTGAACGTAATTCGATTCTGATGTCTGGATTTGATTTCATTAATGAGACAATTTTATTAAGCTCAGGTTTAGCATCCTGTCGTAAATCGTATTTGTCCAGATCAAAATAAATATTTTCAAGTTTTACTACATCTTCAACACATTTAAGCGAGACATTCAATGTGGTCATTGCTTTTTCATCAAAATCTTCCGTAGAAACTTCAACCGGCATCGATACACAATCAAATTTACGTGCATCAAGAAGATAACGGGAGTCCATTGCCAGATTGTCGAATCGGTATGAGCCGTCAGAAGCAGTTGTTGTCGTTCTCTCTTCGCCAGTTTCTTTATTTACTATTCTCACTTCTACACCTTCAATTCCAATGCTATCGACATTGTAGACAATCTTTCCAGCAATGTAACTTTTAACAAACGATTTTTGAAGAGGGATTGACAGACTTTGCAATGAACCAGCCGAATATTTATCGGCATCGATATCAATAGTGTCAGTAGAGTATTTGTTATTCTGTGCTATTAGTTTGTATTTTTTTCCTGGAGTCAGAAATACTTTAACTCCACCGCCATTACTTGAAAGTTCAATATTCTTCTGCGAATTTGCTTCAAGGATTCTTAACGATGATGCAGGTAAAGGCATTCTCGTTTTAACATCATAAACAATAACATTCATCATAACAGACATTCTCTTAAAATAATAAATGTCGTCGTTGGTGTTTTTGCCAATACGGTTTGAAGTAAAATAACCCGAAGTTCCTTCTTCATTCTGAACAATAGCAAAGTCATCGCTGGCTGTATTTATCGGATAGCCCATATTCACAGGATTTGAAAATCCATCTGTCGATTTAGAACAGTAGTAAATATCGTAGCCCCCTAAGCCGCCATGACCTGTACTTGCAAAATACAATCCGCCATTTTCATCAATAAATGGAAATCCATCGTTATCGGCAGTATTTATTTTCGATCCAAGATTAACAGGAGTTCCCCACCCTTTTTTTAATTTGTCAGATACATATATATCCATTCCTCCGAATCCTCCTGGCATATCGGAAGTGAAATATAATTTATTCCCATCTCGTGATATACAAGGGTGTGCACAATTGTAATTATCATTGTTGTGTTCGAAGGCTACTTCTTTTCCCCAATCACTACCTGATTTTTTAAGTATAAAAATCTTGAGTTTAACTTCGCCGCTGTCGCTTTTTCTGATTTTACCATCTTCAATATTATTTCTGGTAACATAGATTTCATTTCCGGCCTTATTAAAACAAACAGGGCCGTTATTAAATTTTGTTGTTATGGAAGAAGAGAAAATTTCCGGTTTTGCAAATTTATCTTCTTTTCCTTTTGCGAAATAAATTGTATAGAATGGAAATCCTGTCGAGGTTTGTGTTCGCTGTATAATTTCAGCTTTCGTACGTGAAGAGGAAAATACAATTCCGTTCTTATAATAAACCGGACAAAAGTCACCATTGTCGCTATTGACCGAAAGATTTGTTATTAGGAAACTAGAACTGTCATCTTTTAGCGAATTTATATTTTTAAGAGATTCAATCATTCGCTCAGCTCTTTCGTCGTGTCCATTTAATTCCCTGTATTTTGAAATCCAGATTTCGGCTTCAGCATAATTTTCATTGCTCATCAAAGCCTGTGCATAATATAATATGTATGTTGGGTTTACTGATGGAATCTCTGCAACCTTGGCATACCAGATTTCTGCATTTTTTGCATCGTTGATTAGTCTGTAACAATTGGCAAGATGGATTAATGCTTCAGAATTTCCCGGCTCATCTTTCAATGCTTTCAGGTATTCAGGTATTGCCATAGAATATGAGAGATTATCATAGAGTTTATTTGCTTTTTTCAGGCTGGCCTGAGCGAAAGCGATGCCAGGCATTACCATAAAGCACAATATGAAATATTTATTAAACCTCTTCATTTTCAATTATTGTTAATTTTTGATTTAAAATAGTCTGGGAGAAGTAATTCTCTTCTTCTTAAACGTAAAATCATAGCCAATGGTTATTTCATGTGTACCCGCATTATAACTTTGGAGTGGGGTAAAAGAGTAATCATATGAGTAAAATAGTCGTAACTGTGGTGTCATCTGCATTCCCAGAATTACAGAAAGGGCATCACCGGATCGATAACTTGTACCAAACCACCAGAAATCCCTTACAAGTCCTTGTAGTGATATTTCTCCCTGAATAGGAGCACCGGCAACTTCTTTCATCATGATGGATGGCTTGAATTTAAAATCATCAGAGACGTCAATAATAATTGAAGATGTTAGATAGTAATGCCAGTCTTTTGGCGATGCACTATTCTGAACCTTTGACGAAGAATTTGGCCTGAAAGAGTTTTTTATCATCCTTGGAGTAGAAAGTCCTAAATAGAAATTCTTTTTATAAAAGAATAATCCGAAACCAGCGTTCGGGGCAAATACATTTTGTTGATTGGGTGTAAATAAATGATCATTCTGATTGACGAGAATAAGATCCTGCATGCTCTGACGGTAATTGATTATTCCGCCATCGATACCGAATGAAAGATGTGATAAGTCGCTTGTTTGTATTCTGTACGAGTAATTTGCATTCGCACGGATTATGTTGGTGATTCCGATATTTTCATTCATGAACGACAAACCGGCTCCGCTGTAATCACCCAGTGGTGAGTGAATACAAAATGTCTGAGTTTTCGGTGCCCCTTCAAGTCCCGCCCATTGATTTCGATACAGCAGAGTTGCCGCCAATACATCACGTGTACCTGTATAAGCAGGGTTAATAAACATCTCATTGTTCATGTACTGAGTAAACATCGGATCGAACTGCGCATTCGATTTCAGACATAACATGAGCAGGAAAGTAAGAAGGCTTATCGCCTTCTTACACCTGGTTGTTGTTTCATGAATCGTATTCATCTCTTTTTGTGTTTCATCAATATTCATCGTAATATTTTATCGTCGGATCTCTATATATCCTGTACGTGTCGGTTTGCCAGCTTCTCCAAGTTCAAGAATGTAATAGTATGTTCCGTCGGGTAGCTGGTCTCCTATCAATGTTCCGCCGGTTGTACAATTCCCTTTCCAGTCATTATTGTATGGACGCGCACCGTAAACTATATTTCCCCATCTGTTAAATATCTTTAAGTTATTTCCAGGATATCTATCGAGTCCATCGATAACCCATGCATCATTTACACCATCGTTATCAGGCGATATTCCGGAAGGAATTCCGAGTGAATCGCAATTAACTCTGATATCTATCGTGTCGGAATTCGAACAAAGATTAGAATCTCTCGCAACAACAATGTAAGTAGTAGAAACTCCAGGTATTGCAACAGGATTGGCAATGTTGCTGAAATCAAGACCGGTTATCGGCATCCATAAATAACTGTTTCCGCCTGTTGCCATCAACTGAGATCCTTTTTTACAATCATATGGTCCTGCTGTAATATTTACTACAGGAAGCGGGTGTACAATAATCGTAGTTTGAGTATCAGAAGAGCATCCCTGATTATATCCTGTAACAGAATAGGTCGTTGTTACCAGTGGAGATGCTGATGGATTTGCAGAGTTAGGATTAAGAAGACTTGCTGAAGGTGTCCATACGTAATTGGTCGCTCCACTTGCAAAGAGTGCAATGGATGATCCGTAGCAGATTTCTGTAGTACCTATTATCGTAAGCGAAGGTGGTGATGCCACCGATACTGTAATCGAATTTGATGTCAATGTTCCGCAAGTGCCATTAATCGTCATCGTATAATTACCGCTTTGTGTGGCAACAAAATTTACTGAGGTTGCACCTGAAATCACATTGCCGCTTTCATACCATTGGTAAGATGCTGCACTTGTTGCTGAAGTTAATAGGGCACTATCACCAACACAGAACATAAGTGAATCAGTGGTGGAAATGACGAAGGATGAATTATCTGTTATATTTATTGTTGTCGAATCAAGACAGTTTTTAATATCTGTAACAATTACAGTATAAGAACCTGCAATGTCTGATATGTCTTCAGTCAATTGTCCGTTACTCCATGAATATGAATATCCCGGAGATCCACCTGAAACAGTGATATCAATACTTCCCTGTGTATTATTAAGACAATTGGAAGCATTCATTGTTGATGCAATTGATATAGTGCTTACGGGTTGAGAAACGGTACTGTTAACAGAATCCATGCACCCATAAGCATCAGTCACTACGAGTGTGTAATTTCCGGCTGACGCTTGTGAAAGGTTTTGTGTCGTATCGCTATTGTTCCACTGATAAGTATATGGCGATGTTCCACCACTTACATTAATCGATACAGCCCCGGAATTGTCACCGAAACATCTTGCATCTGTAACAATTGCATTGATTGATATAGGTGCAGATGGCTGACTAACAATTGCTGTGTCTTTTGCCGAACATCCCAATGAATCAGTTATGGTTACCCAATATGTTCCTGCTGGAATATTTGAAATCACTCGAGTCGTTGCACTATTGCTCCATGCATAAGTAAATGGTGAGTTGCCTGTTGGAGTTGTTGACACAGAACCCGTGCTGCCACCATAACATAACACTTCTGAAGCGAGAATGTTGATTGAAGTAAGACCATGAACATCGATATAGACCATAGCATTCGAACAAAGCTGCGGAATGCCATTGTCGCAAACGGTATAAAGAATTGAATCCGGTCCGAAGTATCCGGCATTAGGCGTATATGTTATTGTTATTCCATTCGTAGAAGCTGTTCCATTTGATGGCTGAACGATGGCTGAGATAAACAGTGAGTCACCATCAATATCGGTGTCGTTTGCAAGAGGGTTTACCACAAGAGTAGCGTCTGAGCAAACATCAGTTGTATCATTGTTAGCGTTACATAAATCGTTAACAGAATTTATAGTAATCACCAGGGTATTATTTACACATATTGCTGGAAGTGGGAATCCCGAATCGCAAACAGCAATAATTATTGTATCTGTTCCATAATAATTTGGTGAAGGTGTGTATGTGTATGTTCCATCAGAATTTATAATTATGATTCCATGATAAGGTCCTGCAACGGGAGTTGTATTCACAGTCAATGTCGTGCCATCTGGATCATAATCGCCAACGGAAAGAATTGTTCCGCTAACAGGATTGTCCTCATTTGTAACTACTGTATTATTAGCAATAACAGGAGGGTCGTTCACCGGATTCACTGTGATAAACAAAGTATCATTCAGGCAAGTAGCAGGCATAGGAAGCCCAGCATCGCATATAGAAATCACCACCGTGTCTTCGCCATAGTAATTAGATGCCGGAGTATAGGTGTAACTTCCATTCGAATTGATATTAATAGTTCCATGGTAAGGACCAGCTACAGCAACTGTATTTGCTGTAAGTGTAGTGTTATCCGGATCGTAATCAGCAGCCGTAATAACGTTGCCACTCACAGGGACATCTTCATTCGTAACAATATTGTCGTTCGCGACGATAAGTGTATCGTTGACCGGGTTGATTGTTATTATAAGTGTATCATTCACACAAAGTGCCGGAAGTGGTACACCTGAATCGCATACTGCAATAATTACGGTATCAATTCCATAATAATTGTTTGAAGGAGTATATGTATAGGTTCCATCTGTATTTATATTGATGATACCATGATAAGGACCAGCTACAGGAGTCGTATTTGCTTTTAGTATAGTAAAGTCAGGATCCCAGTCGGCTGCAGTAAGTATAGTTCCACTCACTGGAGTATCTTCATCGGTCGTTATCGCGTCATTACCTATAATCGGTGCTTCGTTAAAAGGATTTATTGTGATAAACAATGTATCGTTCAGGCAAATTGCCGGTAAAGGAAAACCAGAATCGCAGATTGAAATCACAACGGTATCTTCTCCGAAGTAGTCAGCAGACGGCGTATAGGTAAAACTTCCATTAGTATTAATACTGATAACTCCATGATAAGGGCCAGCAACAGGTGTTGTATTGGCGGTAAGAGTTGTTCCGTCCGGATCGTAATCAGCAACGGTGATTACATTACCACTTACTGAAAAGTCTTCATTTGTCGTGATATAATCGTTTGCTACAATTAGCGTATCATTCACAGCGTTAACTGTAATGATTAGAGTATCATTCACACAGAGTGCCGGCAACGGAAGTCCTGCATCACAGATTGAAATA
>JANPNV010000147.1:0-3659 GCA_031427625.1 Bacteroidota bacterium | reverse complement strand
GAGCATCCGTAGTAGTCACACATCATATTTTAGAAGGGAAGCATCAGGAATACGAGGATTGGCTTGGTGAAATTGGACCCATCTGCAGGAGATCAGCGGGAAACATTGACTTGCAAATAATTCGTCCTATTCGGAATTTGACATTTACTTATACTGTTATAATTCGGTATGATACGATTAAAAATCTCAGGAATTGGATGGAATCTGATGTAAGAAAAAAATTAATTGAGAAAGCAAATCCGCTATTAGCAATGGGGGACAAGTATATTATTAAAAGTGGTTTAGACTTTCTTTTTACGCCGGAAGATGAAAATCAAAAGCCACCTGTTCGATGGAAACAATATTTCGTAACATGGTCGGCAATCTATCCTTTGTCTATCGTAATTCCATTTATTCTGTTGCCATTATTAAGAAATCTATATTTTCCGCCAAACAGATTTGTAGATTCATTTTTTATTTCAGGTATTATCGTTTTTATTATGGTCTATCTTCTGATGCCTTCATATACCAGATTAATAAAAAAATGGTTGTATAAATAATTAAACGAGGATAAATAAATGACGGCGTCTAAGCGCCTGAAAGCCGATGAAAGTGGCCGGCTAAAATTAAATGGGAACTTACGACGCATTCTTGTAAAAGTAAATTATCACATGCACACCGATGCCATTAAAGAAAATCTTATTACAAAAGAAGAACGCATTTAAAATAAATGTAGTTTCGGTTAGGGTGACTTTTTTGTATAAACTTGTTTCAGGATAAGACATTGAGTTCTCCGAAAAAATCCGCCGGCTGGCAGATGCAAAATGTCCGCTCATCGCAAATCAGCGGACCGAACGTTCAAAGAACCCGAGCCGGCAAGAAAGACGTAAGCATTGAGCGCATGCAACAACCACTGGCCCTGAAAGCCGATGTCTTCGCATTTGCCTGTCCGTTTTGTATGACTAGGACGACAGAAGGTTGAGAAGAATTTTAATAAGGAAGGTAGTGTTAAGGTTTTGGATATTGCGGAGTTGATAGTGAGGGCGGGGGAATTGTGATTTTTAATTTTGAGTATTTGGGAGTTTAAAATAGGTTTTTTTATTTTGATAGTAGAGATGGTATATAAGGGATGAGTTGCGTTAATAGTAATTTATGCCCAACCTTATTGCCACTCTAAAACGTCAAACTTCCTGCAAGAAACGGACATTGTGCAAGGTCGTAAAAGCCGTGTTTGCCATCCTTCATAAAATAAAATTAGAGGCAGCTCAACTGCACAAAAAGCCAATGCAAAGTCACCTCACATTTCATTTTGCCCAATGCGCCCGTTTAGATTGAATTAAACTGCATTTTTTATAGCTACTGCTTACTTACATTGTTAACTTTACAAAAGGATTTCAGATAATCAAACCATACTTCATTGATATGAAAGCAACTTCAACCAAAAAGAAATCTCCGGCAAAAGGAGAAGTGAAAGAAAATACTTTTCCGGTAGTTGCTATTGGCGCATCAGCAGGCGGGTTGGAAGCAATGATGGAGTTATTGAAATATCTTCCGGCCGACACGGGCATGGCTTTTATTTATGTGCAGCACCTTAGCCCCGACCACAAAAGCATGTTGACTGAAATTTTGTCGAAGAAAACACAAATGTTAGTGCAGGAGATAGATGACATGGATTTAATACAGCCCGATAATGTTTTTGTCATTCCATACAACAAAGGAATTGAAGTAACAGACGGACACATAAAATTAATTCCCCGTTCAGAAACCAGCGCGGCCATATCTATTGACATTCTTTTCTCCTCACTTGCCCATGCACAAAAAGAAAGGGTTATTGGTATTATTCTTAGCGGCAGCGCAAGCGATGGGACAGTAGGCATGAAAGACATCAAACAGGAAGGCGGGTTAACTTTTGCGCAAGACGATACTGCAAAATTCAATAGTATGCCTCACTCTGCAATTGCGGCAGGTATGGTTGACTTTATTTTATCGCCAAAAGAAATTGCGCTCGAATTAGTGCGTTTAAGTAAACATCCTCTTATAAAATCTATTAGTGTAAAAAACGGTGAAGAAGATTTAATTGACAATCACAATCCTGATTTAAAAATTATTCTAAAACTATTACACAAAGCCACCGGTGTTGATTTCAGCGTGTATAAAATGACCACCGTCAAGAGGCGTATTATTCGCAGAATGTTGCTGTATAAAATAACGCAACTTAAGGAATATGCAAAACTGCTTTCGCAAAAAAAATCCGTTCGAACCAAAGATGGCGTTCAGTCGGGTGGGGAAGAAATAGATATTCTGTATCAGGATTTATTAATTAATGTAACCAGTTTTTTTCGCGATACCGACACGCACAAATATTTAAAAGAAGCTCTTTTTCCAAAGCTGTTCAAAAGAAAAAAAAATGGGGAGTCGCTGCGTATATGGGTTCCAGCTTGTGCCACAGGCGAAGAAGCATATTCCATTGCAATGATGTTGCTCGAAATTCAGGAAAGCAAAGCAACTAATATACCCGTTCAAATATTTGCAACCGACCTAAGCGAACAGGCTATAAGCAAGGCGCGTATAGGCATTTACACCAAGCACGACCTGGAATCCGTTTCGCCAAAACGCATTCAGCGTTTCTTTACCAAAGCAGATGGTGGCTTTCGTGTAAACAAGGTTCTGCGCGATATGTGCGTATTTGCTCCGCATAATATTTTGCTCGACCCGCCTTTTGCGCGTCTCGATTTTATCAGTTGCTGCAACCTTTTTATTTATTTTGATAACCCGGCACAAAAAAAAGCCGTCAACACTTTTCATTATGCCTTAAATGATGATGGGTTTTTGATGCTTGGCAAATCAGAAAGCATAAGTCATTCTGCAAATCTTTTTGCGGGTTTTAATAAAAAGTATAAAATATTTTCGCGCAAAATAAATTCGGGCGCCCGCACATTGCCTGCACTATTACCACGTTATGCGCAACAAACCGTTACCGAAAAAAATATTCCGGGAAACAAAAAAAACAAAACAAAACGAAGCCCGATAGCTATCGGGACTGTTAATCACCACGGACTTGACAACGCCATTGATGCTGTGCTTGTTTCTGAATTTATGCCTGCAAGTGTTGTCATCAATTACCAAATGGAAATTGTACAGTTTCGCGGCACCACCGATTTATTTCTCACACACCCTAAAGGCAAAGCCACTTTTAATATTTTAAAAATGGCACGACCCGAAATCGCTTTTGAATTGCGCAATGCAATTTCAAAAGTCATAAAAACAAACCACCGCATTCGTAAAAGCGGAATTGAAGTAAAAATAAATTCTGCAGTCAGAATTATAAGTTTGGAAATTGTACCACTTGAAATAGACCCGATAACTATCGGGTGGGATGAACCATTACTCTTAATTCTTTTTACAGAGCAGGAACCAACAGAAATTTATTCGGAACAGCTTAAAGGCGGAAAAAACACCCCGATAGCTATCGGGGCGGCAAAAGACCGCAGGATAAAAAAATTAGAACAGGAATTGGCAGCAGCACACGCTGATGCACTTGCAATTGCACAGGAGCAGGAAGCTTTTACCGAAGAACTGCAAAGTGCCAGTGAAGAAGTAGTTTCAAGCAACGAAGAATTGCAAACGGTAAATGAAGAACTGGAAACTTCAAAAGAAGAAATTGAATCTGCCAACGAAGA
>JANPNV010000146.1:0-39580 GCA_031427625.1 Bacteroidota bacterium | reverse complement strand
AGAAGATCGAAAAGGAAGTGCGCAAGGAAGCGGAGACTCAAGGCTTTAACGGCCGCTTTGGTCCCGGACTGCCGCGGTGTAGGTCGTTCGCTTGTACGCACGCCAAGTATTATTCCATCCAATACAGTGAAGATGACTGTTTCAACCTCGTCTGATTTTCAAGGTGTTCTTACTGGTGATCCGGTCACAGGTAAAATAATGGTAGTAAATCCAAAACCTATTGGAACATACTCTATCAAGGTGAAAGGCATCAGTTCGGCTGGAACCACTGTAATAAAAACATTTACGCTTCATGTAAACAAGCCATCATGCAGTCGAGGAAATTACATTAACAGCAATGACGTAAATACCGGGCTGAATCAGTTAAGCGTTGTTGTAGGTGATTTTAATAATGATGGTAAAGAGGATCTCGCCGCAGCTCATGAAGGCGGAAATAATACAATTTCTGTACGACTTGGAGACGGACTCGGAGGATTTAGTGGAACCACTGAAGTTCCTGTTGGTTCTCATCCATTCAGTCTTGCCATTGGTGATTTTAACGGAGATGGAAAACAAGATATTGCTGTCACAAACTCCGGAGATAATTCCGTTACTTTTCTCGTCGGAAACGGATCAGGAAATTTCACCGTTCTCCCAGTATGCGATGTACGGTATACTCCAGTGAGTATTGTTATTGGCGATTTTAACAATGACGGTAAACAGGATATTGCTACAGCAAATCTGAATGATGCTACTGTTTCTATCCGCGTTGGAAATGGACAAGGCTTTTTTGGAGGAACACTTAATATACCAGTAGGATCTGCTCCAAACAGTATTGCACTTGGTGACTTTAACACCGATGGAATTTTAGATTTCGCAACAGCGAACAGTGGAGCAAATACGGTTTCGATGCGTTATGGTTCCGGAACAGGCACATTCAATGGTATGGTTGAAATCCCTGTTGGTGGTCATCCTTACAGTGTCGTTATTGGCGATTTTAATGAAGATGGAAATCAGGATTTCGCCACTGCAAATTATGTGGCTCATACAGTTTCTATCAGATACGGAAATGGTACCGGAGGATTTAGCGGCAATCTGGAAATTCCAGTCGGACAAAATCCTTATTTCGTAACTATTGGAAATCTCAACAGCGATTCTCACCTCGATCTGGCAACTGCAAATTATTTCAGTAACAATGTAACAGTGTGCTTTGGGGATGGCGCAGGTAATTTCCCTGCGACGACTTCTGTCTCTGCCGGATCCTATCCGACAAGCCTTGCGGTTGGAGAATTTAACAACGATAGTATAATGGATCTTGCCATATCAAATTTCAACGATCACTCTTTATCTATTCGTTTAGGAGTTAAAGACGGAAGTGCCATTAGCACAATCATAAACAACAGTCCATTCTGCGAAGGGCAATCCATAAACTTGTCTACAGCTGGAGGAACTTCATATTCATGGACAGGGCCAAATGGATACACCGCAATTGGAGACGTGGCTTTGATTCCTGTTTCTGTCTTAGCGGATTCCGGCTTATATCAGGTAGTAATTTCCGATTCAACAGGATGTTCAGGAGTTTCATCTACGAATGTTGTTATTAATCCATTGCCAGTTGTGTCATTCAGTCTGCCCGTCGATTCTGTATGCTATGGAACAGGTGCCTTTCTGCTTTCAGGCGGCTCGCCAGTTAGTGGCAGCTATCATGGTATCGGAGTTGTTTCGGGAATTCAGTTTGATCCATTTGTCTCAGGTCCGGGAGAATTTTTGATTACATATATCTATTCCGATATTCACGATTGCAGCAGTTCAGCTGATGAAAAAATGCATGTAATGGTTTGTGACGGATTAACTGAAACTGAAACTGATGGAGCGATCCGATTATTTCCAAATCCGGTTAAGGATGAATTTAAAATCAATTTACCTATTGATGGAATATATGTGATAACACTTTATTCTGCAGACGGACGACTGATACGTAATTGGAATGTTTCTGGAAATGAAAATCACATTTTTTCTATAAAAGAACAAAGCAACGGACTTTATTTCTTAAACGTAACTGGTGATAAATTAGCTGGCGGATTACGGATTGCAAAGTCGGAATAACTTTTAAAGCATTCTAAATTGAATAGGAAGAAAATTTATTCTGACTATTTTTTTATTCAGTCATTCTCTCCTCATCGTCAATATGGAATTTATGCAATAACCTGTGAAGAATAGGCGCAATAATAATTCCTGATGTAGTAAGAAATGTAATGCCACTGAATAAAGCATAGAATGATGCAAAGTATTTAGCTGAATCATTAGTAAGAATATCTACAGGCCCCATTCCGCTGAGAATCATACTGGCATTCAGAAGAGCATCGACAAAATGCAGGTGTCCCAAACCCATATACCCCCATACTCCAGCGAACAATGAAAATGCTATTATGAAAATTGCAATCAGTAGGTTACGCAATACGCGTTTATAGAAGACTGGCAATGGAACTAATTGATTTTTTTTGGTTTTATAGTTTGTCATTTGTGGGGTTTTTATTTTCAGTTTGTAATTTTAAAATTGATGATGAAGTTAAAAATTATAATAACTTTCGTTCAACGTGTAGATTTTTTTGATGTTCACAGTAAATGTAAGGGTTATTGTAGGCCGTTCAATTTAATGACGATGAGAGTAGTTGAAAAGGCAATGATTTTTTTGACTGTTTGATTGTCATATTTCATCAGGTAAAAGTCGTTTATGATGAGACATATAATGCCAAAGGCCACTAAAAACGACATAAAATTGATTATTAAAAATTGTTTTGTGAGAACAGGAGCGATTCTTTATATTTAAAAACCTAACAAACATTTTATGAAAAAATTCATTACCCTGGCGATTCTCGCAGTCTTATCTATTAATATAAAAGCACAGACTTTTTCGTGGTCGGGACTTGAGTACATATATGATTTGCAGACAGACACCATCAAC
The DNA here is from genome assembly GCA_031427625.1 of Bacteroidota bacterium. Lineage (GTDB taxonomy): Bacteria > Bacteroidota > Bacteroidia > AKYH767-A > 2013-40CM-41-45 > JADKIH01. Next base: position 36,636 of record JANPNV010000146.1, on the reverse strand, counting down.
ATTTCTGTTTCAGGACTACCATCCGTAATAGATACAAGTTTCGGTATCGCACATATATGTATGAATATTACTCATACGTATAAGGGAGATCTGTTAATAAAACTCATGTCGCCCAATGGAAATATAGTAACGCTCATCCAAAATCAGGGAGGTTCAGCAGATAACTATACTGGTACATGCGTCGGTATGGATGGGACAGCTTTCAGCAATGGAACTGCACCTTACACGGGTTTATTTCTTGCCTCAGGCGATGTAAGTTCATTTAATAACAGACAAAATCCGAATGGGATATGGAAATTTATTGTTTCTGACCAGGCCAATCAGGATACAGGATCAATCCATAATGTGAGTCTTGCTTTCACAAATAATCCTCCACGGTCTGCTTCTTCTGGAGGCAGCGGAAGCGGACCTACAGGTACCTATGTATGGCCATCAGCTGTTTGTCCGGGTGGTGCAGCAGGATGTGATCTTTTGCCAGACATGACTGCTTCGGCAAAAGAAATAATGAATAACCACAATGAGACTCCCGGTTTTCTTTATATCTCAAATGCCACTCCGAATATAGGTTATGGCCCCATTGAAATTTACGGACTTGATTCTTGTTTCTGCGGAACAACCTATGTGCCTTGCGGAACTGTTTGTCCAAATGGCCAGGAAATAAAACATATTGTAAAGCAGCGAATTTATCAGAAGGTTCCGGGTAACGATACATTAACATTCTATGATCGCATTGCAGGTGCTATGACTTATCATTCGACACATGGACATTTGCATGTCGATAACTGGGCCTATTATACATTGAGGACGGCTACTTCAAATCCTGATGCAAGAACATGGCCCATAGTAGGAACAGGTACAAAGCAAAGTTTTTGTTTGATTAATCTCGGAACCTGTTCGGGTAATGCCGGCGAATGCAAGGATAACAATGGCAATACACTTACCACAGTACCCAATCAGAATTTAGGATTTCATACAGGTTGTGGTTTAACACAGGGGATATATCCCGGCAACTATGATGTCTATAGCATTTCATTAAATGATCCGATTCCACTTAATAATGTTTGTAATGGAGATTATTTCATTGTGTCGATCACCGACCCGAACAATGATTTTCTAGAAAGTGATGAGACGAATAACTGGGTAGCAGTTCCTATAACACTTACACAACAAAGTGCAGCTCCAACCATTACTGCCGGAGGGCCAACAACTTTTTGTTCCGGCGGCAGTGTCACATTAACATCGAATATCGCAAGTAATTATTTATGGTCAACCGGCGCAACAACGCAGTCAATTGTTGTAACAACTTCGGGTTCTTATACTGTTTCAACTACTTGCGGTTCATCGTCAGCAACTTCTTCGCCTGTTGTAGTTAATGCTACTCAATTGAATGTGGTTGCTTCTGCAAATCCTGCAGCTCCTGTATGTAATGGTGGTGTTGTTCATCTTTCAACAACAGCACCAGCAGCAGGAACACAAAATATTCCGTTGGTTTTTACAAACAACAATCAGTATTTCATTCCTGATAATAATACAACAGGTGTTACTTCGCCAATTACAATTTCGGGAATTAATCCAGTTACGCTTAGTGCTACATCTATTGTTTCTATTAAGCTAACACTCACTCATACATATGATGGTGATCTTGCTATTTCGCTGATCTCGCCGGGAGGAAGTTCAATATACCTTAGCAACAGAAGAGGTAGTGGAGGTGATAATTTTACTAATACAATATTTACGATGTCTGCGACAACACTTATTAGTGCAGGTGCAGCTCCGTTTACCGGTTCATATAAACCGGACGGTAGTTTCAGCTCGCTAATAGGTAATGCAAATGGAACGTGGAGTCTGAAAGTTGCTGATCTTGCATCGGTGGACACAGGCCGCATCCGTAGCTGGAGTATTACGATCAACAATACAGTTCAAGAGTCTTTTAATTTTTCGTGGGCTTCTGTACCTTCGGGATTTTCTTCATCACTTCAGAATCCTGATATCAATCCAGCAAGTTCTGCTAATTATTTTGTAACGGTGACAAGTAATGCTTCCGGTTGTAATGGTACGTCTTCTGTCGCTGTGAATGTTTCACCTGTTCTTTCCATTACTGGTTTTACTCCTTCATCCGGCACGCCAGGGTCAGTCATTAATATAACCGGCTCCGGATTTTCAGGCGCATCTTCCGTTACGATTACCGGAATTTCTGCATCTGGTTTTACGATTGTTAATGCCAATCTCATACAGGCTGTAGTTCCCAATTCAGGAATAGTAAGCGGTGTTATCTGTGTTACTAATTCATCAAACTGTACTGTTTGCAGTGGTAATAATTATTCAATTACTAATTCATTGTCACTCAACATTCGAATATTCATCGAAGGATTTTACCGTGGTGGCGGATTAATGCAGGCATCTGTGAGTCCTGTTTCTTATCCTTCTATTTGTGATACAATTATCGCGGAATTGCATTCGCAAAATTCACCTTATAATTTATTGTTCAGCACAAAAAGCACAATCAATATAAATGGAAACGGCACATTCATTTTTCCTCCTGCTGTGATCGGAAATAATTATTATCTGGTAATGCGCCATCGAAATGCAATCGAGACATGGAGTTCTTCGCCTTTATTACTAAGTGACAATATGCTGTATGATTTTTCAAACTCCAGAAGTAAAGCTTATGGAAGTAATTTACTCGACCTCGGTGACGGAAATTTTGCCATGTATAGCGGAGACATAACAGACGCTGCCACATCCACATTAGGAATACAAGATGGCATAATCGAAACGCATGATTTTCTTTTAATGAATAATGCACTGGCTTTAATGCTTCGTGGTTATATTTTTCAGGATCTGACCGGCGATGGAATCGTAGAGACTGCGGATTATGCTCTTATCGGAAACAAGTATTCTTATTTGATTACTGCACAAAGACCCTGACTTGTCTCGAAGTAAGTATGGAATAACAATGAAAATAAAACGGATGCGATGAGCTGATTATAAAATAATCAATTCATCACATCCGCTTTTTTTGATATTACCTGCAATAAATTTTCGTTGTAGAATTATTATTTAATGCTATCAGATAAATTCCCTGATGATTCCATGAAATATGTTCATTCAATTCAATAAGTGTTTTTGAAAAAACAAGTTTACCATCAACACTGTAAATATTGAGAGCTACATTGTTAGATTTGTTTTCGAAAATAATTTCTTTCGTGTTTTCATCATAACGGACAGATCCGTTAACTTGTTCTTCAAGCTGATTTGTTGATGTAGTTACTGCAGGAATAAATTCCCACCAGTCAGAAAATAATAATCCACCAGTTGAATTCCCTGTGCCAACAAATGCTCTATTGCCACTCACACAACATACAGCCCATTGCCTTATTCCCGTTGGCCAGTTCGTTTCCTGAGTCCAGTTATTCGCAACTGGATTATAGCGGTACATTACATCTGTAAGACTACCAGTAAATCCTGTTCCCATATAACCATAACCATAAAGTGAAAATCCAATTGCTGAAAAGGTATTGCCTGCAGCATATGGCGCTTTTGTAGTCCATGTGTTATTTGCTGGATCATATTCTGCATTTTGAGTGGTTGCCGATACTGAACCATTGGTAGCGCCACCAACAAAATATCCTTTCGTGCCAATCGTAAAAGTCGCAGGCGATGATACACCAATAGGCATCGATGCCTTCGTTGCCCAAACATTTCCAACAGGATCATAGGCAAAGAAATCAGACAAGGAACTTGTTTGCGTACTGTCTAACCCGCCTCCTGTGAAAATTCTGTTCTGCAATGTTATGGCAGCAGCGCCAAATCGAGCGCGGCCTGGGAAGTTTGCCATTGCAGTCCATACGTTTAATGCAGGATCATATTGCCACCAGTCGGTAAGAAGCGAATTGTTATCTGAGCCCAATCCAACATAGCCAAAATTTCCAACTGTTGCCGCAGTCGCATTGGTTCTCGGACGACCGGTCAAATCGGCCATTTGCGTCCAGACATTTAATGTGACATCGTATTCCCAAAGATCCTTTAGGTTTTGACTGATTCCACCACCCGTAGAGCCCGTACCCATGTAGCACTTGCCATTCACCTCAAAACTCATCGCTCGATATCTTGCACTTCCCGGACAGGTTGTCATTTGCGACCAGACTCCTTGCGAAAAACAATAGGAAGTTATTAATGAAATGGAAAATAATGTAATTATTTTTTTCATGTTTTTTTTTCAAAAATAAACGGAGATTAGATTGGATTAACTGGTCAGATAAAAAGATATTAATAGCCGGATTGTTAAAAGTTGACAATAAAATTCATCATGGGCAACAAAATGTTTGATGAATATTTAGAACAATGAAAGTGCAGGACAGTAATAAAAATTAATGGCACTTTCTGAAAAAGGGTAAAGAACCAGAAAAAGTCAAAGAAGTTTATAAATATTATTTTATCATCGTTACAGAGCCGACAAAATTATGCGGTTCATTAAATTTGTCGGTAATCAGAATTTTATAGACGAATACTTCATTCTGAACAATTTCTCTTTCATTTATAGTTCCATCCCATGGTTTTAGGTATTCTGATGTTTCATAAATCTTGACGCCCCAACGATTATAAATGCTCATCTCATAACTTTTGAAATTGATTCCATAGCCCTGAAAGAAATCATTTTTTCCATCGCCATCTGGAGTAAATGAATTAGGAATAAAAAAACTAAATCCCTCATTGATTTCTATTGTCCCGAAGGAAGTATCGATACAGCCAAATGAGTTTCTTGCAACTAAGGAAATTGTATAAATACCGGTTGCAGGATAAACATGAGAAAGATCTTCAAGCGTACTTGTTGTGCTATCGCCAAAACTCCAAAAGTATTCATCAGCATATTGTGAATTATTCTGAAGGAAAATGACAGGCGATTCAATGCTTGCAACTGATGGGTTTGTAGCAAATGATGAAAATGGAGTTGCATAAACCGTAATGTATCTTTTTTTCGAAACGGATTTTGAACAACCATGCGCTGATGTTGCTATAAGACTTACATCATAAAATCCGGGAGTAACCAAGGAGGCTGTTGTGTTTAAGGTATGGGAACTGCTTCCATCGCTAATCGTCCAGTAAAAATTATTAGAAACGTCAGCAGAAAGATTTTTTAAATCAACTTGCAATGGCGAACAACCTTGCAAATCGTCAGTCATAAAATCGACAGACGGTATGTCGTAAATTTCTATTTCGTGGATTACTGGTGTCATCGCACAATTTCCTGAAGTTGCATTCAGAACTGCTACATGTGTGCCTGATGTACTATATGATACTGCGTTTTGATTAGCTTGTGATGATGTAGACGGTGTTGCATCGGAACCGAAGTCCCAGTTAAACATAGATCCTGCAGGGTAAGCTGCTTGAATAGTAAAATCTATTTTGTTATCTGGCAAGCAGTGATTTCCATTGGTTACAAAATCTACATTTATTCCTGGATTAACTGTGATCATTACATTATCTGATGACGTACATCCTTGCTGATTGGTGATAGTTACCGTGTAATTATTAATGAGAGCTGTGAGTCCTGTATTTGTATTAACACTTGTCGGATTAGATAGGGTTGCATCATCGAGTCCTGTTGTCGGAATCCATTGATAGGAATATCCCGGTTGCGAAGTTTCGCCAAGCAGAAGAGAAGCATTTGCACAAACAGTTGCATCATTTCCCGCAAATGCAACCGGTTGCTGTGCAATATTAATCTGCATGATGTCTGACGAAATACAATTGTTGTCAGTAAGGGATAAAGAAATAGTATGTAAGCCCGGACTTAACCAGCTTACCTGATAAGGCCCTGCACCAGTACCAGAGAAAATTTGTCCTCCCGAAAAATCCCATATGTAATTTGCATTTTGTGATGCACTACCGTTAAATACTATTTGAACAACCTGATTCGGACATGCATCTGGCTGAATAGAAAATGATGCATCCGGAATTGGATTTATGAAAATACTTTGCGCAGCATTTCCCGAACAACCGGGATTTGTTGCAGTAATAAAAACAGAATCTATACCAGCTGCAGAGTATGAAATCTGATATGGCCCGCCACCGCTGCCGGATAGTATTGTCGCATTTCCAAAGGTCCAGTTATAATTACTTGCTTGTGTTCCCGTATAATTGATGGTTATTGGTTCGCCTGCACAAGCTTGTGAAGGGTTTACAGAAAATGATGCTGCCGGTGCAGGATTTACAATAACATTTACCGTGTCTGTAAATAAGCATGTGCCACTGTTTGCAGTCACAACATATGTAGTTGTGATCGGTGAGTTTCCATTATTCACAAGTGTAAGGGTTGGATTTGAAATAGCAGTATTACTTAATCCTGTAGATGGAATCCAATTGTATGAATATCCGGGAGCAGAATTTATTCCGAGCACAGCATTTCCGCCTGAACAAAAATTCTGATCAATACCAGCATTAACAACAGGATTCGAAAACAGACTGCCCCCTTCGATAAAAACACCTGAATCGAAAACTCCGTCGCCAGCATCTGCTATCATAATTCTCAAATGATACGTCTGACAGGGTTGTACAATAGCTTGCGCTACCATTGGAATTGTAAATCCATCGAATTCGACTGTAGCTCCAGGAGTGTTATTTACATAGAGATTTGAATGTGTTAGTCCGCATGGGGTACCTAGTGTAGCATTTGTCCCTGATACGCCAACGTTAACTGTATTAATTGCAACAGGAGTCGAGGTTCCGGGAACGAGTGCCATATTCATAGAACCGGAAATTCCGGGACCCGAAATAAAAAAAGCAAAGACATCATTGTATTGTGAACATACGAATTCAGGATATTCTTCCGAACCAAAAACATATCGGAAACTTACTATAGAACTTTGAGGGATGAAATCAAATTCAAGAATACATGCATCGTATGTAATTGTATTAGCAAGATTATCAAGAACCGGATCGCCATTTATAAACATATCTGTTCCTGTACTCTGACTTGTATTTGGGCCTGCAAAAATATTGGCAGTGCCAGTGGCAAGTAAAATTCCATTTGTTAATCCTAGGTTAGTTCCGGTTGCTGTAAAAGAGGCGCCCATGGAAGGATCTCCTGTAAATGTAATTCCCGAAACAGTTATTCCCTGACCGGCAATACCGTTAGCAAGTTGTTGTGGTGTGAGTCCGGAGTTTATTACTAACTGAGCATATGATGCTGAACACGTCAGAAACAATAAAAAGTGAATGCAGATTTTCCTCTTCATAACAATGAATGGATTAATCGAAAATTTTATAAATGCAATTATGCAACAGTATTAAAAATAGGAAAATATTTGATTGATCCAAATTCTATTTTGCCAACTATAGGGTTTTCCTTGCCGGGCATTCTGTTTCCTGTTGCCGATATATATGTATGATTTAGTAAACGCCTGATTTTTCCTTCTTTTTTTGATAAAATCATCAGTAAGTGACTTCATTTAAATAGATTTATGACTTACATTTGATCAAACCGTTAATCAATTTTTTTACCTTATATATCCTTTCATTATGAATAGAATTATTGTACAAATCATAGCTGTTTGTTTTTTAACTATGATGACCAGAAGTCAGGCATCTGAAATCCCCCAGACAAATTCAACGCTTAATTTTGGGACTGACGTCGTCGCGCATTATGATCCTGAGCTTGGAGACTTAAACAGCGATGTAGCCGTCGCTTTTAACGGGTGGATTTATGTCGCTTTTTCAACAGACCATATGAGTCCTCCGGGTACAGATATAAATATGGTTATTTCGAAAGACAGCGGACTTACCTGGCAATCATTTCCTGCTGCGATTGGCGGATCACATAATGGTGCTGCAGTTTATGATCTGATAGTCGCCGGGAAAGACACGAACTCATTGCGCGTTTATCTATCTTATTATGAATTCAGCGTTGCATTTCCATATCCATATGGAGGCGTAAAAGTTTTTGACGGATTAACCGGTGCCGATTTACCTTATAGCAGAACTTTTGGTGATGGAACATATGGTATAGGACAGATTCATCTGGCATCGGATTGGGAAAATCCTGCTTTCGGTTCCAATGGATATAGTGTGGCAATTGTGTATTCTACGCAGTCTGGCGATTCGACTTCAACAGATTCACTTATCTGCCTGGTGGCATCTGATACTGCCATCAATAACTATAATTATTATTTGCTGGACTCTTCATCATCTGAAAATATTTATAATGCATCAATCGGTTATGGACATTCACTGGCATGGAGTAATGGAAGGTATTTTATATCCTATATGAAAGCATTAGAAATTAATTTTTGCAGAAATACCACTTCGATAAATTCGGGATTTACAATACCTATAAGTATCAATTCGATTGCAGGAATTCCTGTTGGGGGGGCCGGTTATTTAAAAATTGTATGTCAAAATTCATATACGGATAATGACAGTTCGGGATTATCGGTGATGATAATGGCGAAAGCGCTTGATTCCACAGGCACGTCTACATATAAAATTCCTTGGGTTATATATAATATGCAGGCAGCGCTAACGGACTATTGGTTTTCTGAAAGTGTTTTTCCAACTGTGAATGATATGAGTCTCGGAACTTTTGATGCTTCATATTCCAGTGTTCAGGATCGTTTTTATTTAACGGGTTATAATACGGACTCTGCAAAACTATTTACATCCATAGAAGATTTCAATTTCAGTTCCGGCGGAAGCTGGTTTTCAGTTACTGATCAGTATAACGATTCAGTAATCGATCCTGCCACAGAACCCAATCCAGCAATAACATGTTCGGGAGATTTCGCTTATACGACATGGACCATGAATACACTTGGGAATTTCGGAAGACCCATTGCTCAGATAATGTTCGACAGACAGGAACTCCCACTTATTACAACAACAAATGAAATAAAAACTTTTTCAGAATACAGCATATATCCCAATCCTGCGAATGATAAAATTACAATACAAAATATTAGCGGAAATAAATCAGTAAGAATTTCTTTGTTCGATATCAATGGAAGAAAAGTTTTTGATTCGAACAAAACTGATTCACGAATTGCTACTATCGTAACGACTGACTTTGTAGATGGAGTTTATTTTGTAACTATTTCAGACGAACATAACAGGTTAACCCATCAGAAAATAATTATTGTACATTGATGATTCCATTCAGTTTTTAGGCAGTTATTATTGAACTGATTCATAATTCAATTTTCTATTTTTAGGAATGTCAAAAATTCGTCAGAATGGATGACAAATCTACTTTCCCCCAGATTGTCAATAGAATCAAGGCTTTGCGGGTTTTTTTCTCTTATTTTTAAAAGTCATTTACTATCTTCGCCGGTCAAAGAAAAAGCTTGCATGCTATTATTTTTAGCGTTTAGGGCTGTTTTCAGGGTTTTCATAGAAATATGAAAAACAATCTTTAGCCAACACTTTCTTGCCGTTTACCATTCAACTTAGCAAAGAGGGTAGGTGCGGAAGTAGTTTGAGCCATAATTCGAATAATATCCTCCAAATCAATTTTTATCAACAGAAAAATGAGAAAATTTCTTACACAAAATTTCTTAATCGGAATAATAGCTTCAACATTTAGTTGGCTAGGCGCTTCTGCACAAATTGTCATCAATGAAATCTGTCCGACGAATATTAACATTATCACCAATTCGAATGATAATTATGATGATTGGTTTGAGCTGCATAATGCGGGAACGACAAGTGTGAACCTTGCAGGTTATGGATTAACAGATGAATTAGATAAACCATTTAAATTTACATTTCCGAATTACAGTCTTGGGTCGGAACAAAAAGTTATTGTATTTGCTTCGGATCATAGTACACAGCAAATTGCCGACCATTGGGAAATGCCTGTTAATGCAGGTGCAATCTGGAAGTATACTTTTGGAAGTGTAGCTATAGATACGAACTGGCGTAACATTAGCTTTAATGAAAGTGCATGGAGTTCAGGATATGGTGGAATTGGTTTTGGTGATGCTGATGATAATACTACTATTCCTGTTGGTGTCTCTGTAATGATGAGAAAAACATTTACTGTTTCCGATACATCGCAAATTGTGAAAGGTGTTTTTTTGATGGACTATGATGATGGTTTCGTTGCTTACCTGAATGGAGTTGAAATAGCAAGAGCCAATATTGGAACTGCAGGATTCAGACCTGCATGGAATGATCTCGCGACAAATTCTCATGAAGCAAAATCTTACAGAGGTCTACCGATAGACTCATTCTACATTTCTCCTACATTAATGAAGTCTGCAATACGGCCAGGCATAAATGTTCTTTCGATTGAAGTACATAATACACCTGCAAACTCAGATGATCTTACTTCTATTCCTTATTTGTTTTTTGGAATACGGACTCCCGGATTAACATACATTCAGAAGCCATCATGGTTTCATGTTCCGGTGAAAGAATATTTTAATACAAAGTTTAAACTTAGTGCTTCTGGAGAAACACTTTATTTATTTAATCCTGCGGGGGTAAACATCGATCAAAAGACGTATCCATTGGTTGCTATCAATCATTCTTATTGCAGAATTCCTGATGGTTCATCAAACTGGTGTTATGTTAATTCACCAACTCCTGAAGCGACAAATAATTCATCTACATGTTTTACAAGTTATGCTACAGCTCCGGTTTTCTCAAAGCAAGGAGGTTTTTATAGTACAACACAATCAATACTAATTACAAATTCAACACCGGGAGGAGTGATCAGATATACTATTAATGGTGACACTCCGATACCATCAAGTCCTGCTTATTCCGGGCCAATTTCAGTTTCAGCGACAAAGACAATTCGTGCAATTGTTTTTTCGAATGGTTATCTGCCGAGTCCGTTAGTGACAAATACTTATATAATTGGAAAGACAACTCACTTATCTACTTTTTCAATAACAACAGATTCATTAAACCTGTGGGATTATAATACCGGCATCTATGCCACAGGTCCGAATGCTGCAGCTACAACGCCATACAAGGGAGCAAACTATTGGATGGACTGGGAAAAACCTGCTACTATCGAATACTATGATAAAAATAAAAATCAGGTTGTGAAATTTGATTGTGACATTAAAATTTATGGAAATTATTCTCGGGCAAAACCGCAGAAAAGTTTCGAGATAAAACTAAGAGATAGTTATGGTATAGGATCTTTCGATTATCAGATGTATCCCGGAAAGTCATGGGTTGACAAGGTTGATAATATCATTCTTCGGAATTCAGGTACTGATTGGAATAAGGTTCATTTCAGAGATGGTATGATGGAACGGTTACTCAAAACGACCAACACAGGATACCTTGCAGCAGAACCCGCAATTGCATATCTCAATGGTCAATATTGGGGAGTCTATCAGATTGATGAGAATCATGACCAGCACTGGATGAAAAATAATTTCGGTTATGACAGAAAAGAAATTGACTATTTAAAAGAAGCAGGTACAACTGTATTTGTACAGGAGGGAAGCGATCAGTCTTTCTGGACAATGTATAACTATGCAACAACACAATCGGCCACATCGTCTTTATATTATGATGATATGAACTCGATGCTTGATCTGAAAAATTACACTGATTATTTTGTTGCAGAGACTTTTTATAATAATGGTGACTGGATTGGCGACTGGACAAATAATATTAAAATGTGGAAGCCAAAAAAGTCCGGTGCTAAATGGAGATATCTTGTCTATGATCTTGACTATGGTTTAGGTTTGAAAGGAATGGTTACCGATAACAGACTTGGTATGGCGCGTAATCCTGCAGCATTTAGTTACAGTTCGGAAATGTTTGATGCAATGTTAAAGAATCCTGCATACAAAAGATATTTCATAAACCGATATGCCGATTTAATGAATACCATATTCCTACCGTCAAATATTAATTCAGTCATGAAATCATTTAAAGATTCCATGTCGTTTGATATGCCCGCACATTTTGCAAAATGGGGAAGCAGTACAAATACATGGAATTCTGAAATCAGTAACATGATGAGTTTTGCAAATGCAAGACCTGATATTATGAAAAATTATATCAAGTCAGAATTTGGAATGTCAGGTATTGTTGCTTTAACAATTCTGACATCACCTACCGGATCCGGAAGAATTGAAATAAGTACTGTCACGCCTACTACATATCCATGGACTGGAGATTACTTCAACGGAAATCCCGTAACGATTACAGCCATTCCGAATCCTGGTTATACGTTTGATCACTGGCGCTCTCAGAAAGTTATCACGAGCAATAATCCGAATCAGTCTGTAACATATAATTTCAACAGAGATGATAAGATTACAGCGTACTTCGCGGGGTCGTCAGTTACTCCAAAGTTATGTGTGAGTGAATTAAATTACAATGCAGATTCAGCATATAATTCCGGCGACTGGATCGAACTTCATAATTATGGAACAACCGCTCTTGATATTTCAGGATGGAAATTGAGTGATGGAAACGATAATCATAATTTTGTTTTTCCGACAGGAACAAAGATTGCAATCAATGGTTATCTGGTTCTTGTTGAAGACAGTAATAAGTTTAAAGCAACTTATCCAAATGTGACAAACCGGATCGGACTTACAGGATTCAACTTCAGTAATGCCGGTGATCAGATCAGAATATTTAATCATCTGAATGCACTTTATCTTTCGTTCAACTATATGAATCTTGCTCCATGGCCTGAACTTGCCGACGGAAAAGGATATACTCTTGAATTGCTTTCCAATACTTCGAATCCGAATGCCGCTACAAGCTGGTTTGCCGGATGCCTCGGAGGATCACCTGGAAAGGCTTACAGTACCACGACTGGTGTACCTGTATCTGTTACAGGAAGTACAACATTTTGTTCCGGAAGCAGTACAGTATTAAATGCAAGCCGGGTTTTAGGAAATACTTTTCAATGGAAGAAAAACGGAGCGATTGTAAATGGTGCAGCTGATTCAGTTTACAGTGCAACAACAGCAGGTAATTATACTGTTGTTATAAGTAACCATGGATGTTCTGCGGAATCTCCTGCATTGGCTGTGTCAACAGTATCTCAACAACCAATACCAGTGACGACTGCTGCAGCACGATGCGGCCCGGGAGAATTAACATTATCGGCTACATCTTCTGATTCTGTTTACTGGTATGATGCATCAACAGGCGGAAACCTTGTGTATACAGGTAATACTTTTTTCATCCCGTATTTACAGCAATCTAAAACATACTTTGCAAAGACAGGAAGAAATTGCCCAAGTAATCCGGTTGCAACACTTGCCGACATAATGCTTCCATCTGCAGCACCGGTAACAGGTGATGCCTCTAGATGTGGTCCGGGAATAATAACTCTGACAGCTAATGCAGCTGATGACATCAGATGGTATAATGCAACATCAGGTGGTGGATTGCTTGCAACAGGAACTTCCTTCACAACAAATAATCTTAATAACGATACTGCATTTTTTGTTGAAACTGGAAATATTTGTCCGAGCTCACGAATAGAAATACGCGTTACAATAAGTATGTCGCTAAGCCCTGTCGTTGCCGATGGTTCACGATGCGGCAATGGCGCTGTTGTATTATCGGCAGTATCAGCTGATCCTGTTTTCTGGTATAAGACACAAAGCGGTGGTGCATTACTCGGAACCGGAGCAACATTTACTACTCCTGTAATTTCCGAAACAGATACATTTTATGTAGAAGCCAATGGTGGTTGTCCGAGTGCGCGGATGATGGTCCTTGCATTTGTAAATCCTGTGCCTGCCGATCCGATTATATCTGATGTAATTGTCTGCGATGCCGGCTCAGCAGAATTTACTGCCGATGCTACAGAGCAGGTAAACTGGTTTACAAGTTCAACCAGTGTGAATTCAATTTTCACAGGTACAGTTTTTACAACACCTGCGATTACGTCGTCAACGATATACTATGCATCGAATGGGTATACATGTCAGAGCAATCGTGTTGCTGTAAACGCAATTTTATCTTCGACACCTGCCTTGCCTGTTACAAATAATGTGTTGCGTTGCGATAGTGGAAGTATTACATTAAATGCTTCATCGCCACAGTCAGTTTATTGGTATGACGCTGCGGTTAATGGAAACCTTCTTGCAAATTCACCGAGTTATACAACTCCGGTGCTTACCGCTTCAGCTACTTATTATGTTGAGGCCGGAAATGATTGCAAAACTTCCCGAATTGCAGTTCAGGCAATTATTGGTTCGTATCCAATTGCTCCTTTAACTGCTGATGCATCCAGATGCGGTTCCGGTCAATTGACACTGGTTGCTTCTTCGGCTGAGCAGATAAGTTGGTATACTGCCGCAACAGGCGGAGTTGCATTAGCTACAGGTCCAAATTTTCTTACACCACTATTAAATTCAACAACTACTTATTATGTAGGAGCGGGTAATTCAGGATGTGGCAGTACACGTGTGGTAGTGAATGCAATTATTAATGCAATTCCTGCTGCACCAATAGCTTCAGATAAATCCAATTGCGGAGCAGGAACAATTGTGTTGCAAGCAACATCATCAGAACAATTATTCTGGTATGATTCTCAAACTGATACAAATCTGTTAGGAACTGGTTCGACTTTCATCACACCTTACCTCACAAGCAGTACGACCTATTATGTTGAAACAGGAAATACATGTATAAGTAATCGAATTCCCGTAAATGCAATAATTACTGCAACGCTTATTAATTCTGTAACTAATGGTTATAACTGTGGGCCGGGAATGATTACCCTCTCCGCTGCTTCATCATTATCTGCTGATTCAATTAAGTGGTACAATCAGCCAGGCGGAACTGTCATTGCAACCGGAGCAACATTTACAACTCCCGTACTGACTGCCAGCACGACGTATTATGTAAGTGCGAACTCAGATTGTTCGGGTTCTCCTGTATCAGTCAATGCAGTAATAAATCCATTTCCTGTAATTAATCTCGGACCTGATCTTACGATTGCAAGCGGACAAACAATTGTCTTAAATGCCGGTGCAGGATATTCGAATTATTTATGGTCGACCAATGCAACTACATCGCAGATTAATGTTAATGCACAGGGTACTTATGCTGTAACGATAACCGACAATAATGGATGTACTGCATCAGATGATATCGTAGTTAATATTCTTACCGCTGTGAATAACATCGAAGGAAATAATTCGATTAAGATTTATCCAAATCCTACAAGCGGAAAAGTAACGATAGAGGTCTCAGATATTCCTTCGAAAGTTGTAACGGTAAAATTAATTTCTATCCAGGGAAAAATTCTGAGAACAGAAGAGATAAAAATAATTAACGGACAATTAAACAAGACGATTCAATTGGAAGGTATTTCTGCAGGTATATATTATCTCGAAATTATGAGTGAGAAGTATAAGAATACTCTGAAGGTGATAAAGGAATGATTATAAACATGAAAACTAATCATAAAAAAATCCCAGGAATTTCCGGGGATTTTTTTTATTTTATAAAATTGCCAAATAAAGTACTTGCAATATTTTATTTTTTCATTTCCATATCATTATGAGCTTCTGGTGATCCACCCATTCCAAGTTGATGCATCATTTTTGATTCTTCCATATATCCCCAATGTTCAGAAGCCTTTCCGTCTTTGATGACTAATATATCAACTCCGTCAATATTCATTTGTTTATTAGATGGCGGTCCGCCCATCCACATTC
This sequence comes from Bacteroidota bacterium, assembly GCA_031427625.1. GTDB lineage: Bacteria > Bacteroidota > Bacteroidia > AKYH767-A > 2013-40CM-41-45 > JADKIH01. The sequence goes on along the minus strand of JANPNV010000146.1, from coordinate 20,977 downwards.
CACTGTTTGTTCCCGTCATGGTAAAATGCGCCATTGTTGTATCGCCCCATGCTTTGACGAAGTTTACCTTCACATGTAAATCCGGGAATGCAGTAAAGAAATCTTTCATTGTTACCTTCAATCCTTCAGCGCCGGGCCCCTGGCCTGGAAATGGCTGATGGTCTATAAAATCCGAAGTGCAAAATGAATCGATCATGTCCGCGTTATGTGCATTCATAACCTGATCATAAAATGCCATAAGTCTGGTAGCATTGGCAGATGAATTATCATTGCCATGTTTTTCTTCCTTCATGCATGAAACAGTTGCAAGAAGAACTGAAAATAAAAAAATTAATTTTTTCATGTGCGTTAATTTAGAGGTTTAATTGAATAAGCTAAAGTATATAAATCTAAATTAACTTAAGTCGAAGGGTGAAAAAATAGTAGCCGAATAGGTTTTTCTTTAAATAATTAACTATTCCAAATTAAAAAAGAGTATTTTTAATTTTTAATAACCTAAAATGAAATCAGCCGGCAAGGACATCACCATAAAAATAAATAATACGATCCTTTGTTATGACGATGAAGGGACTGGTGACAATCCAGTCATATTTATTCATGGTTTTCCATTCGATAAATCATCATGGAAGCCGCAATTGGATTACCTGTCACAATTTACAAGAGTTATCACCATAGATACTCGTGGCTATGGAAATTCCGTTGCAGGTGATGATGATTTCAGCATGCAACTATTTGCTGATGACGTGATCGGATTAATGGATATACTCAGGATTGATAAAGCATTTATTTGCGGATTATCAATGGGCGGCTACATTGTTTTAAATGCCATAAGTCGATACCAAGAACGTTTTTACGGAATCATTTTATGCGACACTCAATGTCTTGCCGATTCTTCTGAGGGGAAAGAAAAGCGATATAAGGCAATTAAATTTATCGATGACGGTGGCTTAATTGAATGGATAAATACATTCATAAAAAATATTTTCTCCGATAAGTCTCATACCGAGAAAAAGGATATTGTTGAAGGACTAAGGAGCGTTACATTATCTGTTTCCAAAGAATCGGTGATCAGAACATTGAAGGCGCTTGCGGAAAGAGATGAAACATGTTTTTATCTTCCGAAAATTACGGTGCCTGCTTTGATAATATGCGGTGAAAACGATATCGTTGTTCCACCAGCATTATCCGAATCTTTACATAAACAAATTAAGAATTCTGAATTTCATGTTTTGCCAGATGCCGGACACATGTCAAATTTGGAGCAGCCTGAAAAATTTAATGAGTTGCTGAAAAAATTTATCGTGAAAAAATAATTTTCATGATGAAGTATCCGTTAGCTGTTTATTCCGGACAATAATTTTCGAAGAACTTTTTCCGAACTGAAATTTTCCTCAACCCAATTGCGGGCTTGCTTGCATTGAAAAGCATAGTCACTATTAATCTGAAAAACTGCATCTAAAATATCTTCAATAGACTGAAAAGCAAAAACCCCTTTTTTCATTTCGAAATTTTTACTGAAACCTGTATCCTGGACAATGACCGGTTTTCCGGATGCGAGGTAGGAAAGACTTCGTTCACTGAACCATCCGCTGTTGCTCATCACGTAACCTTGTTTGGCAATACTCCATTCACCTTTCGATTCATTGATATATTTTTGGTAAGTCCATGCATCACGTGTTGGTAATAATGAGCTTATCACATGCCAGCCGTTTTTTTTAAGCAAATCGTGAGGCACCGATGCACTTCCCGAGGCAAGCTCAAATTTTTCATCCGGCAATAGAAGTGGAAGCGATTCATAAGGACGGAAAGATGCCGATTTCATTTCATAGTTTTTCTCTTCATAAGAAAGAGATTTATAACTATCCCATTGCATAACTGTAGTCCACTTGCCCGACAATTTTGGATCGGAGAATTTCCAAGCAGGAAGAAAAACAGGCTGACGTGTACCTTTCCAAGAAAAGCCATCATCAGGAATCAGACAATTGTCGTTATCAATATTTTCGCCGAATGAGTAGAAATGATTGTGGGCAGCGGCAAGTTCAAACGATTTGGGAATAGTAAGATTTCTGATCTGCACAAATGCAGGATCGGTATCGATAAAAACTCTATTGGGAATTTTCAACCACCATTCTCTTAAAGGATTCACACCTGAAATATTCAAAACAATTTCAGCGTCATTGCAGAATTGTATTACTTTTTCTTTCGATGTGCCAAACCATGAATTTGTATGCTCATCAAAATAGGCCCATTTGTTTTCCAGTTCGAATTTTTTAAAAAGTTCGTTAATGAAATTGAGGCCATATTTCGGATTAACCGACATTTCATTTGTTTCAGGATTATAACAGGATTCAAAATTGTCGCTGTCTTCTATAAATAAAATATCATGACCTTCTTCTCTTAGTCCAAGAACATATTGCAAATGATGCCATGCCAATCCGCCTAAGGGGCCACGAACAATATAACCCAGTATTAGTATTTTCATAAGCAGGGTTTAGCTGATCAAAAATTTCTTCAGCATACTATTTTTTAGTTCATCTGTATCTGTAGGGTCGAGGTAACGCAATATCTTCGATGGATTGCCTGCAACAACTGCATAGGGAGGAATGTTTTTAGTAATGACAGAATTGCTTCCAATTACACAGCCGCGTCCGAGTGTAACACCGGGAAGAATGAGCGCTTTAAATCCAACCCATACATTTTCTTCAACAACCACAGGTTGGGGGTTCATGAAATCAACATTGCGTGATGAACTTTCAGATGCTTGTGCGAGTATTTTTTTTCTTTGCTCTATAGAAATAATTTCTGTTAAAAGCCAGGAATCGGTTATTAGTGAGCCCCAGGAAAACATGCAATGATCTTTTATTATTACAGATAAATTACAGATGATATTCATTCCCTGCAGTACAACAAATTTTCCAATGTTAATTTTACCGTTTCGTCCGCCGATGAAATTGCTATGACCATAATTTCCGCTGCCATAGCCAAGAGTAAAACCGGTTGATTTTTCAGAATGATATTTGCTAAATGAATAAGCGGTATCAGGGTATGAGAAATCGTCGAGAATAATATTCTTCGGAAGATTACCATGATACCAGTCGTTTTCGATAGTCTTGTTTCCATCACTTCCGGTAAGAATATTTTGTGCCGGTTTCTTAATCATTGGATTGTAACTGAGCTGGATTTCCTGAGACGACTGAACCTGCACTAACATTTTTTGTAACTACTGATCCGGGTTGAATAACGGCGCCTTTCCCAATGGTAACACCTTTTAAAATTGTGACATTGAAACCTATCCAGACATCATCTTCAATAACAACCGGAGAGGAGCTAAATTCAGGCCTTTGAGATTTATTTCCTGCAGGAGAAATTGCAATTGTATCTGTCATTCTTTTTCCTGGATCGAGCGGATGAAAATCGGTATCGACGATTGTAGTCCCAAAACCAATGTAAACATAACTTCCAATGCTGATTTTTTCGTGGGCAATTATAGTTGTACCCATGATATTGCAATAATCACCGATTTCAATATATCCATTTATTTCTGTTGCAAGTTCTGATGATTGTATGGTTATATTATTTCCAAGATTCAATCCATCAGGAAGTGCAGAGAAAAATTTTTTGAAGCAGAAAGAGGAGTCGATGACTGTATTTTTGCCTACTCTCATATTTACAGGAATTGGAAAATGAACCCAGTCGTTTTTAATTGCAACTCCCGGTATTAATAATTGTAAATTATTTCCTGTTGGTGTCATTCTGCTAAATTAATTTGTTGAGCATATTTGTCAATACGACATTACTATCAAAATATTCTTTTGCAACTTCTTTCGCCGCAGCGGAATGTTTTTTTAAATCAGAATTTATAGTGTTAATGGCTTCAACAGCTTTTTTTTCACTGTCAAATGCAAACAAACCTGATCCTGAAGGAATGTACTTCGACCAGCCGGTTTCTTCTGTGATGACAGGTCTTCCGGCAGCGAGGTAGCAGGCAGAGCGACATGAGAACCAACCACTATTTGATTTTACATATGTTTCTTTGGCAATTGAAAATTCTGCGCAGGAATTTATAATGTATTTACGATAATCTTCAGTATTAGCAACAGCATCATCCGGTGATAATAATTTCCATCCCAGACTTTGTAATACTTCCGGATTGTATATACTTTCTGAATTTAATGGTTTATTAATGACAATTTCAAATTGATTTTCTGGCATTTGATGCGGTATGGTTTTGTATTTTTCGAATTCAACATCTTTCTGACCCCATTGATTATTTCCGTAGATTATTTTATTTCTTCCTGACCAATTCATGATACTTGTGAGTGGCCCTTTTTTTATAGTAATATTATTCTCCCATTCATTCAAGCAAATAGGTTGACGGGTGGTGTGCCATTTAAAATCGAAGGTCGGAATTTTACAATCCTCAGAAGAAATATTTTCGCCAAATGTAAAAAGGTAGTTATGATTTTCTATCATCATTTTTGTATTCCAGTATTTGGCCTCTTCTTCGCCTGCTAATTCTTTTGCATATTGAATTTGAGTAAACATTGGATCTGAATCTATCAGTATACGGGAGGGGATTTTCAGATATTCATCACGAAGGAAAGTAGAACATGAAATATTAATAAAAAGATCCGCCGAGCTGCATAGTTTCCTTATTTTATCTTCACTCATGCCATATGATTTTCCGCTTGCGATATCACGATATGCCCATCGGTCTTTGAAACCGAATGCTGACATTACCTTTTCAAGATATACAATACACTCTGTTGCATCATCCCATGCTCGTTTATCTTTCTGGAAAATCGGATATTGTCTTGTGTCTTCAATATAATAAACATCATGACCAAGCATTTTCAGACCTAAGGGATATTGGATATAATCCCACGTAGCTCCTCCAGTGGGATACAGGCCAATATTTCCTCCCACAATTATTCTGAGCTTATCCATGGTCGTTAATTTTTCAGATGCTGATATCTGTAAAGATCGGCGTAGACGCTGTTCTTATTCAACAATGATTCATGTGTTCCTTTTTCAGCGATGACGCCGTCTTTAATAGTAACAATCAGGTCGGCTTTTTGAATCGTTGATAGGCGGTGAGAAATAATGAAAACAGTTTTTCCTTTAGCGTATTCGGCAAGATCGTTAAATATTCGGGCTTCTGTTTGCACATCAAGAGATGATGTAGGCTCATCCAGAATAAGTATTGAAGACTTGCGCAGGAATGCTCTTGCAAGAGCAACACGCTGTTTCTCTCCTCCTGATAAGGATACTCCTCCTTCACTGACAAGGGTATTATATCCATCAGGAAGTTTGCATATGAAATCATGTGCCTGCGCAACTTTAGCTGCCTTTATTACTTCCTCCATAGAAATTGTCTGATCGCCGAATGTGATATTCTCTGCGATGGAAACAGGAAAAAGCAAACTATCCTGTAGCACCATTGAAATATTATTCCTGAGTGATGAGAGGGTCACATCGCCAATATCTGTTTCGTCGATGAGAATTCTTCCCTCCCAAGGATCGTAGAAGCGAAGAAGGAGACTGATAAGAGATGTTTTTCCTGCGCCGGTTGCGCCAACAATTGCAACGGTTTCTCCTGCTTTTACATGCAGATTAAAATTATTCAGAATTGTTCTTGATCCTGCATTGCTTTTATCATATCCAAAAGTAATGTTGTGCAGGACAATATCTCCCTTGACATTTTTTAATGTAATGGCATTCGGCTTTTCGTAAACAATTTCGTCGCTATCCATTATTTCGAATATGCGTTTTCCCCTGGCGGCAATTGTTATTGTATTGGCGATTGTTGAAGATAGTGAGTTAACCGGACCAAACAATGCACCAATATAACCAAGGAAAATAAACAAATCGCCAATAGATATTTTCCCCTGCAGTCCGAGATAAGCTCCTGTTCCGACGACAAGGGCTCCGGCAATAGCGGTGATTATAGAGGTAAGTAAAACATAGGAGACGGAAATTTTTGTAGACTTAATAAAGGCATGACTGTATTCGCTGCTATGGTCGTTGTATTTTTTGTTAATATAATTTTCTCTCGCATATGCCTGTACAATTTTAATTGAGCTCAGTGTTTGCTGGGCGAATGCCGATAATTTTCCAAGCGTAGAATATTGATCGATCGTCGAATTAGTCATTGGTTTGTTGTAGAAAAATAACAGCAATCCAAGTGCGGGAACGGTAGCAATGGCCATGCAGGCAAGTAGTAAATTAATTTTTGCCATAATGTAAAACATGGCTGCAAGTGATGCGACAGAGGTAACAAAGGGAATTATAATCTGGGCAACCATCGCATAGACAACATACACATCGCCCGAAAGACGCTGAAGCATTTCGCCTACATTGTTACGTGAATAGAAAGTAAGTGACAGACGTTGCATTTTGTCGAAAAGATCTACCGACAAATCATGAACAAGTCGTTGACAAAATTTCGTTGTGTAATGGGAGACTATATGTGAAATAGTGGCAGCAATTATTATTATTGCAATCAGTGAGATAATCAAAAAAAACAAGAAGCTGTTTTTATCTAATGGAATTCCTGCATAGCTGAAAATATTCTGGAAGAAACCTGAAATTGGATGTCCCCCAAGAACATTATCAATAACAAATTTAACAGGGATCGGTTTTAATACTTCAAATCCAACACCGATAAATGAAATTGAAAGCAAAAGAAAAAGTTTTGCTTTATACCTTCCGATGTATCCTAATAATTTTAAAACTACACGATAATTTTTCATTTTAAAATTATCTTTCGATGCTTTCATTCTCGACTTTTTTCAACAACTGAGCTCGTCGGATGGGCTTAAACGATTTTTCTTCAGAAATTATTTCTACAGGTTTGGTTTCTACAATTACTTGTTCGATTGCCTTACTGGCATCAGTCATTCTTTTAAACGCTGTATAGAAATTATTCATAGCTCTTGCTCCTGAAATAGAAAGGTTAAGAAGCATCGCAATTCCAAGGATTCCAATAATTCCACTAATGAGCATTTCATTATTAATCTCTGCAAATATGGCAAGTGATATAAACAGTGAAGGAATAATAATTCCTGTTAGAGAGATTACTGACCATGATTTGAATCGGAGAAGTTGCTTGCCTGCTCCATGTTCTTCAATAGTAATAATGGATCTGCTTTTTGAAAATAAACCATTCTTTACTTCAAGATCCCACTTATCGAAAACGCCGCCACGGTTAACCCGCGTTTTTAAATCAGTAAGGTTTTTTTCAATTGCTGTCAGCCATTCTTCTGATGATTTCCATTCTTCAGACCAGTGACTGAAATTATTTCCAAAAAAGAAAAGGAATGATTTTAGTTTTATAGATGCGCCTCTTTTTCTCCATGGTGTGAGTCCGTTTTTTATTCTTCCATAAAGACGAGCAACTGGTTGAATTAAATGCAATGATGTTATCAGTAAATAATATTTAGGATTACTTTTTTGCTCTCTTGTCAGGGAAGAATTCATCTGCGTACTTTTTATCGCCTGTGCAAGTACAATTGCAATTGAAATAATAAATATAGGGATAAACAAAAGTAGAGGCGCCCAAATGAAACCAAGAGTGCCAAGAATTCCAATCATTAATGTGATAATATACCATTCTGGCATAAGAGGAATGGAAGTGAGATGACTTTCGGATCCACCATAAACGGATTGAAACAAAGAAGATCCCCATGTGCCATGGAATATTTTATCTTTCTTCATTCTTATTGGCAATGTAGCTCCGTTGCCATAGATTCTTCCACCCCATGTTATATGTCCAAAGCTATTGTATCGTTCTGGCCATTTTGATTCGAGAAGAGCTTCTGCTTTTCCATAGCCCATTTGTTGTTTCCAATAAGCCTTAAGCGAATTTCGCCGATGATGCCATACTACTGCTGAAGGATGGAATCCAATTGTTCCTCCTGCATTTTGAATGCGCCAGCATACATCAACATCATCTCCTGCATTTCTAAAGATTGAATCGAATCCATTTATTTTTTTCAATGCCGTTGCAAGAAATGTCATATTACAACCCGGAACATGTTCTGCGATTTCGTCAGTAAGCATGACGTGTATGGGTCCCCCTGGAGCATTTGCAACGCATGTAGAAATAAACTCTGAGTCCAGCGGCGCAATGTTGGGTCCTCCAATACAGGAATGTCCGGTACTTTCATAGGCTTGCGCAATATACTTCAGCCATTGAGGATCCGGATATGCGTCATCATCGATGTAGGCAATAATTTCTCCGTTGGCAGCATGCATACCTGTATTCCGTGCCTGCCCCAATCCTTTATTTGACGTGCTGATTAATTTAACCGGGTATGCACTTACGATAAGTTTTGTGCTGTCTTTTGATCCGTCATCTACAACGATCACTTCAAAATCAGGATAGTCAAGATCAAGAATTCCTTCTAAACATTTTTTAATTGTAAAAGCGCCGTTATAAGTACATACGACAACAGAAATTTTTGGATAGTTATCAATAGTAACAGGAACTTGTCTGAGAGAATTTGATAATGCAGTCAATGCAGGTTTTATTTCCCGTTGTCTGTTTACAATTCCGAAATCCCAGTCCTCTATTTCGAATCCACCTCGCCACCATTCATCAGTCCATGCAAAAACAAACATTCCTGCACAACCTCTTGAAAATATATTTTCTAACTGCCACGATAAAACTTCTGCTTGTTTACTTAGTCCGTTCCTTGAACTGTCAAGTCCAATCTCAGCAAGTACGAGCGGTCTGTCTCCCGATAAACTATGAAGCCTGTTTATATAAGAGCAAAGTTTTTCAGGTGTTTCGAGATAAACATTAAAACAATCAAAATCCAAAAAACTGAGATCTAAATATTCTGTCGTTGGGTAATTCACATAAGTCACAAGTACTTCGGAATTGATATTTCGCACAGCTTTGAATAACTCTCTCAGAAAATTTTCAATTCTTTTTTTGCCATACCATCTGACGATTTGTGCGGGAATTTCATTTCCTATTGTAAAGCATAAAATCGCCGGGTGAGTAGAACAACTTCTTACTGAATTGCCAACGTTTTGGATAATTTTTTTTTTGCGTTTATGATCATCGAGAAAGGTAATGTGCTGTTCCCACGGAAGTCCGACCATTACTTTAAGGTCGTGCTTTAACGCAATATCAAGAAGTTGAGTAGATGGAACGGTATAGGTTCGAACGGCATTAAATCCTGCCGCTTTCATCATGGAAAAATCTTTTTCTACTTGTTCGGCTGATGGAAATTGAAAGCCCTCAGTATCAGGAGCAAAAGTACCATATGTGACACCTTTAATGTAAAATTTTTCATTTCCTGAATAGAGGAATTTTCCCTTGACGGTAATTTTCCCCTCTCCGGTTGTTTTTTTTGTGTTCATATGGTTAAAAATTTAACAAAATCGAAACGCCTAAAGCACTAATAAACAGAGGTTAACAAAGAAAATATTACCCCTGGTTCACAAATTTGTTTTATTTAGCAGCGAAAACAGGCTTAAGAGTGGTGTCCACGGCCTTCTTTAGACATGCTAATCATACAAATATAAAAATCCTAGCAAGAGCCGCAAAGAATTCTGAAGTAAATCAGTGTTTACCAGGCATTTTTTTATTTCCAATTCTATTTTTTTGGTGTAATGGGAGAATAGGTTGGTAAAGATTCATGCTGAATTCGGGGATTCAGATAATCTATTTATTTCTGGCTGGAATATTTAGCTGGTAATTCAGATTTGTAATAACACAAAGTCTCATGTAAAAAAATCTTTTAAAGAGTTAAAATATATTGAATAAAAAAAAGCGGTCATGGCTTATGCCATGACCGCTTCTCATTTGATTTTTACTAAATCAATTTTGTTTTACTAATCTCACAATGTAACTGTCATTCTTTGTGCTAAGTTGAAGAAAATAAATTCCATTACTTAGATTATCGAGACTGATCGTATGTAATGAGGAACCTTCAAGATTAGTACTCATTATAATCTGAGATTCCGGAGTCATCAATTTAACGAAGCACTTTTCTGTGATAGAAGTGAGATCGATCGTAAACTCGCCTGATGCAGGATTAGGGAAAACTTTTATCAGCGAATTTCTTCCCAGCTCATTTACTCCTGCACAGATATTTACAAGTGTAAAATCTGTTGCCGTGTTAGAACATCCACTAACTAAATCCATGTATGTATAAGTTATAAGATGGAAACCTGCACCAGCTGCATTCGGATCGAAATTATTTCCTGTAACACCGGTGCCGCTGAATGTTCCGTTCGCCGGACTTCCTCCTGATAATGTACGAATACCATCACCTGAACAAATTGTATCAAAGGCTAAGGAAAGACTTACAACTGGAAGGCTGTTTACAATTACATTTATTGCATCAGCAGATATGCAAGATCCCAGATGTGTAACGGTAACAGAATATATACCTGTCGTGTCAGCCAAAAGTGTTCTGCTTTGAGAGCTGTCGTTCCAGAGATAAGTATCTCCGGGATTTCCGGCATTGAGTAGAATCGAACCACAAACAGATGTGTCATTTCCAAGGTTGACAATCGGTGGAGAATCAACTGTAATTGTGATTGAATCCTTGTTCATACATCCTGTAATTGAATCAGTAACTGTTACATAAAATACATCAGTTGCAGATGGTATGGAATAAGGCGTAAGTGAATTTGCATTGCTTAATACCTGATTGGATGTCCAATGAGCAGTGAATTGATTACGAATTCCAAATATTACCAGAGGTCGCTGATTAACTGCAGTTCCAGTTGTATGTGTACAATTGTTGAGAGAGTCAGTATGGTAATGTGTACAGCTGTTGTATGAGGTATTAGTCTGTCTCATTCTTGCATTGACAGTTGCAGTGGTATTATTGAAACATGTTTCGATGAGTATGTTCGTCAATCCATTCCAATGAAATGGAGCGCTGAATGCATGAGTATTCACTCCGGCAACAGGAGTATATAATGCACTTGTATAAACAGTCGTCATTGTTGAGGTCTGGAAGGTATCTGTCAGAGCAGTTTTTACCGTATTACCGATTTTGATTGTAAAGTTTGATAAATCTCCACCGCCATTTGTGTTGGTAACCTGGAATGATAAGCTGTTTAAATATCCGGGAACCATTCCTGATGCAATCATTTCATCGGCAAGAATGAGTATCTGATGTCTTGCTCCGAAGCTGCTGTTTCCGTATGGTGCAGGATATGTAGTAGAGTTGTTTGAACCAAATCCATTTCCGATAGGATAACTTAATGGCAGATTTACATTTAGATTTACTGTGTCGCCAGCGCAAACCGAATCGCTACTTGCAGTAATGTTAATTGAAGGTAATTGATGTCCGGTTACTGAAACGGTATCTAAATTAGAACATCCCGAAACGGAATCCGTTGCCTGAACATAAAATGCAGAAGATCCAGTAGGGAAACCATATACTGATGCACCTGTGCTACTGCTAATTTGTGCACTTGATGTCCATGTATAGCGATAATTTGCATTCGTACTGGTAACAGTAAGATGTACAGAATCTCCTTCACAAATTGTGGATGTGGCAGCAATAGCATTTATTGCTGTTGGAGCAGTGACGATTACATTTGCTGCAACTCTGTTACTGAGGCAACTTGTTTTGTATCGCACGTTTCCGTTAAATACACGTGGCGATGTTGTACAGTTAAATGTTTGTCCGGCATAACCATCTTTTACCTGTAATTCAGTATTCGATGCATTTGAATTTCCGAGGCCTGTACCGATAGAATAGATAACATTCGGACCGGAGAAAGCCATTACATAAAATGAATATGTTTTACCGGCAGGAATCAATACTGACATGTTGATCGGAATTGTTGTTGGTAATCCTGCGCCTGCAGAAACAACATTGGATGCCGAATCAACAAATGTCCATCCGGCAGGATTTGTATTACTTCCCGGTACATTCAGGAAATTATCACGTCGGAAATAAATTCCCCATGTATTTGTTCCTGTTCCGCTTTGTCCGTCAAAACCAGTTACTGTTACATTGCTGATGGCTGTTATCGTGAACATGATGCCACCTGAATTATTTGGACCTGCGAAAGTAGTAGTGATGCTTTTTGCTGCGCTGACATTTCCGCTGGCTGCTGCATAAAATGCTCTTGATGCAGTAACATTGGTTATGAATGCTGCACCAGTATCAAGAAGATTTCCTCCTGATAAAGAATCGAACCATGCAATTAAGTTCGGACTCGTTGCATGCAAAGTGACAGAGCCGACACCACAACGCGTCGCACCGGTAACTGCTGTAGGAACACCGACTGAAACAAGAGTAACCGTATCGACATTTGAATTATAAATTCCGCAAGTCAAGGCACGGTAATATGAATTAACAGATGGAGTAACAGTGACTGTTGGATTAACAGCGCCGGCAACATTCGACCAGTTAATGTTATTTGTTGAAACCTGCCATTGAATGGAAGCACCATTTGTTTGTCCGGCCAGACTTAATGTAACGGGTAATCCCGAACAGAGAGTCGTACGAGATGGAGTAGCACTTCCTCCGGAAATTTGAATTGTCACTGACGATAACGTATCGTTTGTCGCCTGCATGTCGCCTGTAGTGACAGCATATGCATTGAAGATATATGAACCCAGTGCAGACATGTTATATGAATTCGTAATAACGACATTCATCGTTGCTCCTGCAGCAAGTGTTCCTGTTGTGATATTCGTTATAGGAAAAGTTACCGGATTTACTCCTGATGCAGAAACATGCACGGCTAAAGGATTGAGTGAAAAGTCTATTAATAGAGAGCTGTAATTTTTAATTGAAATAATAACTGAATCTGTTGCTGAATGACAACCGATTGTTGGTTTCACTAAAGCATATGTTCCCATGTCAACAGCTATTAATGATCCGTCGAATTCATCAGCGCCAATATCAGGAGCAGTTGCTCCACCGTGAATGGATCCGATTGGTCCAGGTCGAACATCGTTATCATAGTCCGTGGCGTATCCGGCGATAGTATATCCTGCAGACTCAAGCGAGGAAACGAATGCACTGTTAATATGGATATTTACTGCTGAAAGAAAATTAGGATTCACTGCAAGAGAATTGCTGTCGACATGTGCTGCAGTAAACCAGTCAAATAATGAATTGGCATTTGTAGCATTCAGTAAACCTGTCATATAACCATTGCCATTTCCGAATAAATTATTTTTTCCGGAGAAGATAGAATCATTATTCAATGAAATAGAGTAATGTGATCCGCCAGTAAAAGTATTGGATCTGTTGTTTGCAAAAATATTATTCTGCAATGTATCTAATCCTGTTACTGTTCTTTTGAATCCGTATGAGTTAACAACACGTGAGGTAACACCTGTTCCGGCAATATTTATCGAGTTAAAATAAAACTTGTTTGCGCCATTGCCGCTTTTAAGTATTCCATTGTATTCATTCGCAGAGGTACTTGACACGCCTGAAGTGTCAGTTCCGATAGTGATCATATTGTTTACAATCACTGTGCTTCCATTGTTGATATGAACCCCTGTAATTGTAGCCACTGATGTATCAAGTGGAGCGCTAAGTCCGTAAATTCTGTTTTTCTCAATAACATTGACTCCGGTGTTTGCGCCACTATAATACAATCCTGTAACTCCTACATTTCCTGTGTTGCTTTTATTGGAAAGTAGGCGAATTGAATTTCCGATGACAGCTTGTATGGGCTGATTAGAGGATTGGATAATTCCTGTTACCGAAGAATTTAAACCAACACCGTTTTGCGGAGAAAAGCAGGAAATATTATCGACTATATTTGATGCTATAGAATTAACACCGCCAGTTGCTGAGATTCCTCTTGCAACGACATTTCCTGTCCCTGTGCAAATATTCGCAATGTTGCGAACCGTATTTCCGGAAATTGTGCTGCTTGTTGTGTTTCCGGATGATATGCCGATAACTGAATTGTTTCCGGTTCCGTTCGATGCAGCATTTGTTATGCTGTTTGCTACTGTTGAACTTCCGATAGCATTGTTACGAATTGAAACAATTCCTGCCGACGCAAGAATTCCTACACAGCTTGTACTGATGGTCGCTGCGCTATCGTTAGCAAATATACCACCGACAATATTCCCGACAATTGAAACAGTTTCCTGTGATGAGCAATTAATTCCTACGGTTTGAGCGCCACTTATTGCTGCAATAGTAACAATACTGTTTGCCGCACTGTTGCTTCCAATTATATTCGGTGTTGTCGTTCCCAAATTGACATTTCCACCACTTATTATTATTCCGTTAAATATTGTATTGCCTCCGCCTCCGGGACCACCACCAGCGGCTGCATTGGTAGTAAGGCTGATATTTCGTATAGTATTACCATGCACTTCTGATGTTCCTGATGTTCCACCGTTTAAGCTGACTCCATTGAATCGTGGTCCGGCTGTTCCATTTATTGTCCAGGCTGCGCCTCCACAATTTGGTAAAGATCCTCCGATGAAATTTCCGGTAATGTTATAATCAACTCCCTGTCCTCCTGAAATATTAATCGCACCCATTGTATTGTTTCCTGAAACATACGTTTGAGCCACGGCTTGATAAAAACTGTTTCCTGTGATCGTCCATGCAGAATTTCCTGTACCGAGATTCATACCATAATTCGACACCCCGTTAAAATACCAGTCATGAAACTTGCAATTGCTAACTGTGTTCGAATTATTTGATCCAACATTAGTATTGGAATAAAGTAATGTTTGTGGTGATGCACTACTCTGTGTGATATCGCAATTTGTAATTGTATTGTTGCTGTTTCCTCCCGTTGTTGCAGCGTTTGAAAACTGAATTACTCCACTTGTTTGTCCGCCGGAAGATGCTCCCTTAATACTTACATAAGTAACGATATTATTTTGCGCATCATTAATAAATCTCAACGCACTTCCTGTTGCGGAGGAATCAAACAATTCAAGATTGCTTGTTGATCCTGTACCACCTGCGCGTCCGTCAAGTATAAACCAAGATGCACCATTGAAGTCGAGAATCTGTGAACTTGCAGCATTCAGTAATTTTCCTGTTGCACCGGTTTCTGGTCTCAGTGTAAGTGTTTTTGTTGAACTTGCTCCAAGAAATGGAATTTGTACAGGAAATGAATCTGCAAAGCTTGTATAAGCGGCTTGTAATTCGAGGATCACTGAACATGAAAGTCCATTTGCCTGAATGGCGCTGATTGCTGATTTAATTGATGGATACGTTCCTGTGGGTCCGATCTTAAATGTTCCACAAATAGTTCCTGAAAGAGTAGGGGTGCTTCCGTTCAGACTTGTAACAGAAGGAACACTTCCATTCGAAAAAATTCGAAAGTAATATAGCGTGCCGGAATTAAGACCTGAGAGAGAATATGAATATGCATTACCGGTAGTGGCAGAAGATGTCGATGCAACTGTTGTAGCTATTGTATAAGTTATGTTATCCGTAGACTTATATACTACGAATGAATTTTCATTGGTTGAATTATCGATCCAGTTAACGGTTAGTCCTGTGACAGAAATACTCGTAAACGTAAGTGTTGTTGGTGCTGCCGGAGGTACCGGTGTCCATAAATAAGTTTGTCCGGATACTGGATTAAATCCCACACCTATTTTGCAGGTGCTGTTAAGCGCAGTTCCTGCTGTTGAAGTTGCCCATGTATTTACTGTATCTGATACATACCTGTTGCTGTAATCTGTCCCGTTATTTCCTTTGATACCTGTCTGCGATGTTTTCGCAATAGTCGAAGTGCATACACCATAACGAATATCGATAGAGTTTGAAGTTTCATTCAGCCTGATCTGAAAATTGAGATTGTCGCCAGTGGCTGCTGCTGATCTGTAACCTTTCCATTGAACGATGAGCGTTCGGTTTGGTGCAGTGCCCGTTGTGCGGTATTGGATTTCTGAACCCGCCTGTCCTTGCAAGTCATAGTTTAATGCGCTTATAACATTCGTATTAAAGTTTGAACTTAAAACAGTGAATGAGCTGAACCCAATATTTCCGAACCCAATATATCCGTTTGCATTTACTCCGAATTGCGTGTAGCTCTGCCCGTTGTAGTAAAAAGTAAATCCGATATTCAGATTCGCAAAACTGTTGTCATTATTCGCAGTATCGCCAAGTACTGTTCCGCCTGTGACTGCTGTATACGTTGCTACGGATTGAGCAAAGGTATAGCTGGATACCTGTGAACTGGTTTGAAATGAAATGAGGATTCCCGCCGAAAGCATAATTGCTGTCCGGACGGCAGATTTAATGGTGAGTTTCATGGATTGGTTTTGTAAGTAAATTGGTTAGTGTGGTAGATAGAAGTAGTCGGTAGTGTGGAAATGTAAATTAAACGGCAATATAAACGATTATTATTCAAACCCTTATGGAATAGGGGTTTGAGTGGTTTTAAAAGAGATGAATTATTTAATTAAATGGTTGGCCTCAAATTCGTAATTCATTGAATTTTTCCGACAGGACAATCGTTAGAGACGGTTGATTCGGAGAATACCGGTTTGCGGCTTGGCGAAGAAGTGGATTTAGAAGCACAAACTGTCTTGTCTTTGTCCAGAAGCCAAGCGTATGTTTTGTATTTTGTGAAGTCCGCGGTATCATCCTTATCAGAAGAAACTACGGAATAAACAACGCATCCAACTGCAAACAGCAGAAGAGCGAGAATGGGAAAAAGAAGTTTTTGTTTCATTTTATTTAACTATTTAATTTTTTCTTCAGATCCGCTGTTGTCCGGTCTTCAGTTATGCTGTTACTCTGTTTTCATCTTTTTCTATTGTTACCTTTTCAATTCTATATCCGGTTGAAAAATGTATTGTGATGAAAAGTCTTTGTTCGTTGTGGTCGGTTGCTGATAGGCTATTCCAAGTATGAAATTATTATTGAGTTTTACCTTTATTCCTCCAAGCAGGTTAATGATGGCTGATTCGTGTGGCATCTTTTCGCCTAAAATTTCAACTACAAGAAATATTCTTTTGTTCACCTTATAAACCAATGCAGCACTACCATCTACCATATCTTTTTGGGGATTATAATGGATTACCTGATTAAAAGCGAAACGGAACTTGACAAAGGCGGTGGAAAAACCTACCATGGTATTAATACCACTTGCGCCTTTCTTTGTAGGAATTTCAAATTCTATGACGGGAGAAAATCCACTCATGCCATCTTTACTTCTTATTACGGCAAACTGAAACATTATTTCCGTATGGGTGTTATCTAAAAATCTATCGTTTCTTATGTGAAGCCCAACAAATTTCGAAAGACCAGTTTCAAAGTGAAACGCAAAATCAGCTTTTGTTTTGCCTCCCATTTGAGTTGTGCCATTCATTTGGGTGTCATCCATTCGAGTTGCCAATGCAGCAAGTCGTAAGCTAAAAACACCAACGGCTTCGGGCATACCCATGTGTGTAAAGAATGAATGAGCTATTTCCTCATCATCGCTCATTTGCTTTGTTTTATTACTTGCAGAATCGGTATTCATTTTCGGCATTTCTTGACTGTATGCTGAAAATGCACTCAGGCTGAAAAGAATAAATGAAGACAAAGAAACCTTTATGAACCTGTGAATTGAACTTGATTTTTTTATCATGTTATTTTTTTAAAATGCTCTTTTACTACATCGTAATATAATGCTACAAAGCTTCAATTACTTTTTGCAACTTGATTCTTATTTCGGTGGCAATATCACGCAAATTTTTATTGTCAACGGATTGCATAGATGCTGATGGATCAACAGCCGAAACTTCCACGTTGCCTGCTGTTTTTTCCTGAACAATCACATTGCAAGGTAGCATAACTCCGATTTTATCTTCTGCCAGTAATGCTTTGTAGGCATAAGGCGGATTGCATGCGCCTAAAATTTTATAGTTATAAAAGTTCACATCCAATTTTTTCTTTAATGTAGTTTTTATGTCAATTTATGTCAATATGCCAAAACCTTCAGCTTTCAAGGCTTCCGTTACTTTTTCGATGGCTTCATCGAAGGTTACATTTACCAGTAATTTTGAATGATAGTAATTCATGTTTGCAATTAAAAGTTTATCGTTCATGTTCATTATTTTTAATGTTTTTTAATAAAAAGAGATTCTGTTCTGGATTTCAAAACAGAATCTCTTAAAAAAATTTTCAGTTCGGTGTCGCCCGTCCATCAAATTCATTGTTGTCTGAATATTTTGAATACTTTATTTTTTCTCTATTAAATTCATTCCGCATTTTGGACATTTGCCGGGCTTATCTGATTTTACTTCCGAATGCATTGAGCAAGTGTAAGCTGTGGATTTTTCATGCTTCATTTTACTGTCGTATTTGTCCATCTTACCACTCATGTCCATACAATCTCCTTCTTTCATTTTCATTTTTTTACCGTCTTTCATTATGCACTCACCATTAGTCATACATTTAGTGCCGTTTTTCATGGTCATGTCTTTGTCCATTGGCGTCATTTTTCCATCTTTATGATACACCATTTTTCCGTCTTTCATCATACAACACTCCTTCATCATTGTAGAATCTTTTTTAGCTTGAGCCGACACATTATTTGCAGTAAAGCATAATACCATTATAAGCAATGAGGCAAACATGGTAGAAATCATTTTTTTTGTTTTCATAATCCGTTTTTTGTTTAATATCTTATTCAGTTCCGCTGTTTATCGGTCTTCAGGTTTGCTGTTGCCCATTTTATTATTTTGTGTTTTTATACCAAACCAACCAAGGTTTTTGAAAATCAAAACTGCATCCGCACAGGCATTAACGTAAAGTACGTTTCGTTTTTTTATAAAACTTAACTACTTTCCGTATACCTTTTCCGGAAAAATTATTTACAAAAGTTTTTTCTTCTCCTGATATTCTTCGTTAGTAATTTGCCCTGAAGCAAATCGCTTCTGCAAAACATCAAGCGGAGAATCTTTTTTCTTTCGTTGTCCGGGAACGTCATAAGGCGTTGCAAAAATCCAAAAAAGAAAGATTAGCCAAATGAACCACCATACAAGATGCATTCCCCAAAAATGATAGCCATCATACATATACCTAACTTTAGGTTTTAAAGTTTATTAATTATTTTTTACTGCTTCAATTTTGCTCATGCTGCTGCACTCAACAGCACATTTACGACATGTTTCTGCACATTTTTTACAATGCTCCATGTGTGAATGTTTTTCGCATTCTACGGCACACGCAGTACATATCTCTGCACATAAACTGCAAAACTTATTTACAAAGCTGATTGTATGCTCATCTGCCCTCGCCATAAAAGCAGCGGCAGTTCGACACATGTCAGCACAATAGCGGTCAAGCTCAATACACTGTGCCAGTTTTTGAGCGTCTTTTTCGTTTGAACAAGAAGTTGCGCAATGTTCGCACTCTGATGCACAGCCGTTACAGGCATCAATACAGACTTGAAATTTTTCGTGGCTCATTTTTTATTATTTTTCATTGCGAATGAATTTTCACAATGGCACGAAGGTGAGATCTTTGTTTACGAACAGTGTTACACAATTCCAGAAATAAGTTTCATGATTCATACATTCATTTACATTAAACTTATTTCAAACTCCGAGTCAACAGGGAGGGATTAAAGAAGTAAAAAAAAGAAGGGATTAGAAGCACAACTGTTCGTTTACCTACAACTTGATACGAAGCACAAAGCTTCATTTAACCACTGAACCGCCAATTTCTTGTAGGTGCTGTTATAGCCAGTTTTTTATTTTGTTTCTACAAGGTCACTATACGATTTGTCCACCAACTGCAATTTGTCTAGCCCAAAATAATTGAAGTATTTGTCACATTGTTCTTTAAGTTGTCCTATTGTAAATTCTTCTGTACTGTCGATTGCTTCAACTTCGATAAATGTTCCTAAACTGTCCACGATGTCGAAATGAAACTTTACGTTGTCAATGAAATATATTTTACGTTTTTTGTCTACAGTTATTTTTACACCTAGTTGTTGTGTCAATATGTTTTTTAATGCGACATTAGGTTTGTGTTGATACAATATAATGTCTGATTGTTTCGAGTCGTTTATGTTTTCTCTGTCGTAGTTAATTAGAGAGTTTTCAATATTGCCTTCTCTTAATTTTAGTCGACCTTTTGTAACATTAAAGTATGTGTCTTTTTGATGGTCTGTGCCTTTAAAAATAGGGTTTAGTTTTAATAGTTTGTTTTCGTAATCTTCTATATTGTCGACTTTGGCTTTGAATTCGAAGTTCTTGATATTCATTTTGTCAGAATTAGGTCTATTTATTTATTGTCGATGTATTTTTCTAAAATTGGCTATACGATGTTATGCGAATATGGTACTTCAACTACAGAGATGAAAAATTAATTATTCGGCGCTGATGTCAAATTAAAATTATACTTCTTACGTATTTCCTCCATCTCCTTTTTTAAAATGTCAGGATGTTTCCAGTATTTCAAACTTAATTTCTCTCGTATTTCACGCATCATTTGTACTGCGTCATATTTTTTATCCTTGTCCATCTTCTTTCGCATTTAAAATTTCTCTTGGTGTTCTAATTTCAATCATTCTGTAACCTAGTTTTAAATTAATTGAATTATAAAGTCGGATGCGATTTAGATTGATGATATGTTTGAAATTCCAACTCGCTAAAACGTCTGCAAAATAAATTGTAGCAAGAGCTATATGTAAAGCATCGTTGTAACTTTTGTTTGTCAATGCTCCTTCTTCAATATAAGTTTCTGCTAATTTTATGGCTTGGTCAGAAACCCCAATGTCAACTCGATGCACGACGGGAACCTCTTGTATCTTTTCCCTGACCTCTTTTCTTGCCAATTCAAGCTCCTACGCGGTCAAATCAGAAAGCATAAGAATTTTATTTCCTGATACAAACTCCCGAAACAGAGCATTTGAATGTTCCTTGAACTCATCGTCAAAACATCCTCCAATAGTCGAGGTATCAGCGTAAACTTTCATAGATTCAAAGATACAAAATGTTATGTCATTACTCAATTGTCAGAACTAGTCTGAATACTATATCATTTCGCATAAC
>JANPNV010000145.1:0-20897 GCA_031427625.1 Bacteroidota bacterium | reverse complement strand
GAAGTAATCAACATCGATTCTGACGAATGCAAGGAAATGATGCGTAAATTTATCGACGAAAATCCGAAGCTCTGGAATGAAGATATTGGGGAACTTTGAGATAGTAACTCATATCAGATCAGAATATTTTTCTGAAAGCTGTAAATTACTTCTGAGTAATGTCTGGATAAAATTCAGAAGTTAAAGTTTCTCCATTTTGAAAAATTTGATCAGACCACGAATCAATTTAATATTATTTGAAATTACCGGGATCTAAATGATAATTGCATTGTACTATAGATAATGTGATCAGCATTTGTTATATTGGATACTGAATTTTGTTATTCCTTAGCTCAATTTTTTCCGCCTCAATCAAATTAATATCACAGGAATGAACGGGGTGATTTTTTAAATCATGTTTAATTGAATAAGTTGATTATCGGATGGGTTTTATATGCAATAAAAGATCATAGGTAGTGGCCAAGGGTGGGAACGATCATAATCATCATCCCAAAGGGTCTGACGTCAGATTGACCTGCTTAGCTCCAATGGTCAGGATTTGATTTACACCCTCCACTACATTTTTGATTCTGATACAAGTCTGATTAGTAGATTCACAATCAGTAAAGGCTTGCGCCAAAAGAAATTACCGCGATTTACCCTCATTCCCTTTTCTCGCGGCAATATCACTAATTAAAAAACTGTTCATTTAAATACGTAAATGAAAAACAAACAATTCCAAATTCCAACCGCATATAGTGGAAGTAATTTTTCCCCCAATGGGCTAACCGGTGAGAAATTTTTTTCTGAATTTTTGTAGCTTTTATTAATAATACAAGAAATTCGATAAAGCAGGTACGCTTGTCAACCAATAAAGGCAGGAATTTATAT
The DNA here is from genome assembly GCA_031427625.1 of Bacteroidota bacterium. Taxonomy (GTDB): domain Bacteria; phylum Bacteroidota; class Bacteroidia; order AKYH767-A; family 2013-40CM-41-45; genus JADKIH01. The sequence continues at coordinate 20,027 of JANPNV010000145.1, read as the reverse complement.
GGAGAAAACAATTTAGTGGAATCAAAGCTGAGGCTTTTAACGGAAATTAATTCTTTAGAAATTATGTGCGATAGTCAAAAAGTGGTAAGAAAGTTTGTTTAGGAGTGACATTACATTCCAAAATGTTTCAATCAAGTTTTGCTATTGAAAATCTCACTTCATAACATTTAGTAATTCAGCCAATTATAAAATATATAAAGTATGCTCAAGACCTCACATTTCGAAAGCCGTTATCTATATTTACCTATTCCAATTTAAAGATAATTTCATCATGTCAATATTAATATCATGTCTATTTTAATAAAAAACGGAAAAGTAGTTACTGCATCAGAGACCTATTATGCTGATGTGTTTATTGAAGGAGAATTAATCTCGGCCATCGGAACAAATCTGGATTCGAAAGCCGACATAACGATTGATGCAGCCGGAAAACTGATTATGCCCGGAGGTATCGATCCGCATGTTCATCTCGACATGCCCTTCATGGGAACTTCTTCGAGCGACGATTATACAAGCGGAACATCGGCAGCACTATTTGGCGGCACTACGATGGTCATCGATTTTATTCTGCAGACGCAGGGTAAATCTTTAGACGATGCATTGAAAGCCTGGCAGGGAAGATCGAATGGAAAAGCCTGTTGTGACTATTCCTTTCACATGGCAGTGACTGACTTCAACGAGAATACGAAGAAGGAAATAAAGACGATGATTGAAAAGGAAGGAATAATTTCTTTCAAGACGTTCATGGCCTATAAGGGAGCATTGATGATTGACGACAGACAGATGGTCGGGCTGATGAATGAGGTGAAAAAAAATGGAGGCATGGTAACCGTTCATGCTACGAATGGCGATATGATCGATTTCCTCATAGCTAAGAATCGTGCAGAGGGAAATATGGCGCCGCTTTATCACTATCTGTCGCAGCCGGAAATTACGGAAGCAGAAGCATCGGGACGATTCGCAGATATGGCCTATTACTCCGGGGTTCCTGCATATATCGTTCACATGACTTGCGAAGGCGCACACAATCATGTAAGGAAGGCCGCCGAGCGAAATCAGAAAGTGTTTGCAGAAACATGTATTCAATATCTCATCCTCGATGCATCGCTCTATGAGAAAAACTTCGACGGGGCAAAATGGGTAATGAGTCCGCCGCTAAGAGAAAAGAAAGACCAGGAATCGTTGTGGGCTGGAATCAATCAGGGCACTGTGCAGGTTGTGGCCACCGATCACTGTCCGTTTAAGTGGGAACAGAAATTGATGGGCAAAGACGACTTTTCGAAAATCCCGAACGGTCATCCTGCCATCGAACATCGAATGGAACTTTTGTTTTCGGAAGGCGTGAATCAAGGAAGGATCTCTCTCAATAAATTTGTCGAGATAAGTTCTACCAATGCGGCAAAAATCTTCGGAATGTTTCCGCAAAAAGGAACTCTTGCTCCCGGATCTGATGCCGATCTGATTATCTTTGATCCGAATGAAGAGCATACATTGTCAGTAAAGACACATCACATGAATGTAGATTATTCGGCTTACGAAGGATGGAAGGTTAAAGGAAAGACTAAGACAGTCATCATGCGCGGACAGGTAGCAGTTGATAATAATATGCTTCAGGTAAAGCCGGGCTACGGCCAATTTGTAAAAAGACAAAAAGTGAATGGAATAATTTAATACATTGACTTTTCAAATTATTCGAATAAATTAAATAAGTAAAACCATTTGAAGATATGCGTATAGTAAAATCAGGGCTCATTCAGATGAGTCTTCCATTAACAGAAGGCCAGGGAACCGTTCAGGAAATCAAAGATGCAATGGTGAAGAAACACCTTCCTTTTATTGACGAAGCAGGAAAAAAAGGTGTGCAGATTCTCTGTCTTCAGGAAATTTTTAATACTCCTTATTTCTGTCCGGGCCAGGATAAAAAATGGTATGAGTCTGCCGAAACAGTACCGGGGCCGACTACAGAACTGATGCAGGAGTATGCAAAGAAATACAGCATGGTCATCATCGTTCCGATCTATGAAAAAGAGCAGGCAGGAGTTTTATACAATACGGCCGCAGTCATCGATGCAGATGGAACCTATCTGGGAAAGTATCGAAAGAATCACATTCCACATACGTCAGGTTTTTGGGAGAAATTTTTCTTCAAGCCGGGAAATCTCGGTTACCCGGTTTTCCAGACACGCTATGCAAAAGTGGGTGTCTATATTTGTTATGACAGACACTTTCCTGATGGAGCGCGCGTGCTCGGACTGAATGGTGCAGAAATCGTTTACAATCCTTCGGCGACAGTTGCCGGTTTATCACAGTACCTGTGGAAACTCGAACAGCCTGCTCATGCAGCCGCAAACGGATATTTCATGGGCTGCATCAATCGCGTCGGTGAAGAAAAACCATGGAATCTCGGTAAGTTTTACGGCTCATCATACTTTGTAAATCCGCGCGGACAAATATTCGCCCAGGCATCAGAAGATAAAGACGAATTGCTGATTGCAGACTTCGATCTTGATATGATTGAAGAAGTAAGATCAGTATGGCAGTTCTTCCGTGACCGTCGTCCCGAGACTTATGGAAAGCTGACAGAACTTTAGAAAATCGCTCATTGTGTAAGTACTATTTGCTGAAGCAAAACTTTTCACGATAGTTTCTTATATTGTTTGACGATTGGTATCAACAAAAATCGATAATATCGAATTTAATTTCTCCTATGTCAGAATTTCCTCCACCAAAAAGTGAAGCTGATTTCGAAAAGAATTTTTCGCAAATCAAGCCATTGATGAATGAGACTGAAGCGTATTACGAAAGTTCGCGCTGTCTCTATTGCTATGATGCACCATGCATTACTGCCTGTCCAACGGGAATTGATATTCCTACATTCATCAGACAGATCAATACAAAAAATAATATCGGTTCGGCAAAGACCATTTACGATTCAAATTACTTCGGTTATGCCTGCGGAAAAGTTTGTCCGACAGAAGTATTATGTGAAGGCGCCTGTGTTTACAACAATCAGAATGTAAAGCCGATTGAAATCGGAAGGCTACAATCCTATGCGACTGCTGCAGCAATGGATTCGGGGAAAAAATTATATGTAATGGGAGTGCCCAATGCGAAAAGGATTGCGATCATTGGCGCCGGACCGGCAGGAATTCCTGCGCATGCGAACTGCGTCTGGCAGGTTGCGAGGTTATCGTTTACGAAGCTAAGGAAAGACCGTCTGGACTTACAGTTCACGGTGTCGCTCCCTATAAGATTACAAACAAAGAGGCATTGGATGAAATGGTTTATCTCGAAAAACAATTTGGTTTTAAGATAAACTATAACAGCCCGATCAAAACAAATAAGGATCTTGAAAATCTTGAAAATAAATTTGATGCCATATTTATTGCTATCGGACTTGGTTCGACTTCATCACTGAATATTCCCGGAGAAAATCTGGAAAATTGTTTCGGTGCTGTCGAATTCGTCGAGGAGTTAAGAATGAATCATCATAAAATTAAAGTTCCTTCAAAAGTAGTAGTGTTGGGCGGAGGAAATACGGCCATGGACGCTGCCAGCGAATCGGCCAGGATGGGCGCTGAGGAAGTCACGCTGGCATACCGCAGAAGCCATGACAGCATGGGCGCCTACGACTTCGAATACGATCTTGCAAAAGGTGTTGGCGTGAAAGGAATGTTTAATATATCTCCTGTTGAAATTACCGGTGATGGAAAAGTTTCAGGAGTGAAGTTTATCAGAACGAGTGAATCAGATGGGAAACTGAAAGACATTCCTGGAACCGAATTTACAATTACATGCGACTGGGTTATCAAAGCCACTGGACAATCGAAGCAAAAAGATCTTCTTTCTTCCATAAAAGGATTGGTTCTCGACGAGAAGGGAAGAATAAAAGTTTTAGCCGAAACCTTCCAGACAGGCAATCCGAAATTTTTCGCAGCCGGCGATGCAGTCAGCGGCGGACAGGAAGTGGTGAATGCGGCTGCCGATGGCAAGAAGGCCGGAATAGCAATTGCAAAATATCTCCTTTAATAACCAGCAGCAATTCCATTTACTGATTAAAATATTTTTATCAATAAAAAAACAAAACGATGGCTGATCTCTCAACTAATCTCGCAGGCATAAAATCCCCTAATCCTTTCTGGCTTGCCTCTGCTCCACCGACGAACAGCGGCTACCAGATCATGAAGGCCTTTGATGCAGGCTGGGGCGGAGCCGTATGGAAGACATTGGGTGTTCCTGTTGTAAACGTTTCGAGTCGATATGGTTCATTAAATTATCGCGACACAAGAATGATGGGTTTTAATAATATCGAACTCATTACAGATAGAAACTTAAGTGATAACCTTCGCGAAATTGAAGAAGTAAAAAAACGGTTTCCTCATCATGCAGTGATTGCGTCATTGATGGTAGAGACAAGAGAAGAATGGCATCAGATTGTTAAAGATGCAGAAAATGCCGGCGCAGACGGACTTGAACTAAACTTCGGTTGTCCGCATGGAATGTGCGAAAGAGGAATGGGCTCTGCCGTCGGACAAGAGCCAAAAGTACTGAAGACGATTGTCGGATGGGTTAAAGAAGTAGCGACCAAACCTGTCATCGTTAAACTCACTCCGAACATCAGCGATATTACCCGTCCTGCACAAGCCGCACAGGATGGTGGCGGCGATGCTATTTCACTCATCAATACGATTCAGAGTATTGTCGGTGTTGACATTGATAATTTTGTTGCTTTCCCTGTTGTAGATGGAAAAAGCACGAATGGCGGTTACTGTGGTCCTGCAGTGAAACCCATTGCCATGAACATGCTTAAGAATTGCGCTCAGCATCCAGGATTTAAAATTCCGATTTCCGGAATCGGTGGAATAGAAAACTGGAGAGATGCTGTTGAATTTATTCTGCTTGGCGCCACATCAGTACAGATTTGTACTGCAGTAATGCATTACGGTTTCGGAATTATCCGCGAGATGATTGTGGGCCTCGAACAGTATATGGACGAGAAAGGATTTAAAACACTTGACGATTTCCGCGGAAAAGCATTACCAAACATTATGCATTGGGAAGATCTCAATTTAAAATACAAAGTAGTTGCAGACATTCACGAAGAGAAATGTATTGGCTGTCAGCTTTGTTATACTGCATGTGAAGATGGTGCTCATCAGGCAATCAGCCTTTCAAACGATCCGCTTAACCGCATTCCCAACATCATCGAAGAAAACTGTGTAGGATGTAATTTATGCTCGCTTGTTTGTCCGGTCGAAGGATGTATTACAATGGAAAGAAGAGACGATGGCACAGAAAAAATTACCTGGAAAGAAAGAACATTGGCAGGGAATATTCCTGTCAAGTTTAATGATGATCTCGCAGGTGGATTACATCACTGGGTGCCACAACCGGGCGAGGCATTGACTAAGCCGAAGCCAAAACATTATCAGGCCAAATGATTTGCTTCGATGTTGTAAAACCAGTTTTCAAAAAAGTAAAAATCGTTGTTTGGCCTTGACTGAATTACGCGATCGACCTCATTTTCTATTCAATTCCCAACTGATCGACAATCGATAAAAAACAAACCCCTATCTCAGTTAAGAGCAGGGGTTCGTTTATTATTCAGATATAAAGTTTTAAAAAAATTCCTTTGTGGTGCTAAAGTCTGCGAAAACATTAGCAACCTTGTTCATCAACGTACCAAAGAATTTCATGTGGTTAGAAAGCGCAAATTTTAAAAAATATTGCTACAATAAATGTATTAACAACTATTTTATTTGTATTATTTTTTATCTATATTACAAAAACCTGATTTTTTTAGCACCTTTAAAATCTGACCTGAAACAGGTTTTCCAATTCAGATAGAAGAATAAATTTTATAATTCCTTCTTGAAAATATTCTGAAAAACATTAGTATGGCCTCACTCCCTCGACAAAAAAATATAATCGCTCATTGATTCTTGTCCCGATAGTTCTCTGGACCTGATTCCTTATTCTCCCATAAATTCCTCCCATGAAATTTATTTTATTCTCGTTGATTGCGCTTTTTCTTTTTGCAAATAATATTCATGCACAAGTTGTAATCAATGAATACTCCTGTTCTAACTGGTCGCTTACTACCGATGATTATGGCAACTATGAAGACTGGGTAGAATTATATAACAATTCACCGGCTGTTGTAAACATCGGCGGATATTACCTAAGTGACAAACCAGCTCAACCAAAGAAGTGGCGGTTCCCTCCTAACACAATTATAAATGGTAACTCATATCAGATTGTATGGTTATCTGGTCGCAACCAATCGTTAGGAGGAAATTATCATACGAATTTCAAACTGACACAGACAAAACTTCCGACAGAGTCAATCGTCCTTGCTGATTCATCAGGAACAATTACGGATCAGGTGATGTTGACGGCCACACAGAATCATCATTCATACGGCAGAATTCCTGATGGCGGTGCAAACTGGAATATATATACGACACCTTCGCCAGGTAATGCAAACATTACCGCTTCAGCAAAACAGAGATATGCAATGCGGCCATCATTCAACAGAATTGCTGGATTTTATGGGGCAATGTTTAATGTCACAATTACGACTTCAGAAACAAATGCTACAATTCATTATACAACTGATGGCTCAACGCCTACATCAGCATCAACGATGTATACTACGCCTGTCACTATCGATTCTACAACAGTTTTAAAAGCAATTACCATTGCATCTACTTCTACTGTATATCCTTCATTTATAAATTTTGCGACATATATTGTTCAGGACTTACCTACGCTTCCTGTTGTTTCCATATCATCAGATAGCCTTATTGATCTTGCCAATGGAAACGGAAGCCTGAAGCCGAAAGGAACTATTGAATATTTTGGAATGAATCGATTAAGGAAAACTGCAGGTTACGGAGAATTCAATCGTCATGGGCAGGATTCATGGGCAAACGATCAGAGAAGTATTGACTTCATCATGCGTGATGAGTTTGGATACAGCTATGCCTTGCAGGAACAACTTTTTAGTCAGACACCCCGAAATGAATTTCAACGGGTAATTCTACGAGCTGCCGGCGATGATAATTATCCGGCTGCACATCATTCATCGAATGCCGGCAGTGCGCATCTACGCGATGCCTATGTGCAGAATCTTTCTAAATCAGGAGGACTTTCTCTTGATGTTCGGATAGGAACAAAATGTATTGTCTACATCAATGGAAAATATTGGGGAGTTTATGACATAAGAGAAAATCCTGATGATCAGGATTACACGGATTATTATTACCATCAGAGTAAATACAATATTCAATACATCGAAACGTGGGGAAGCACATGGGCTCAGTACGGAGGCGCGCAGGCGCTTAGCGACTGGGATTTATTCAGAACATATGTACTAACGAGCGACATGAATGATCCTGTCGTTTGGGATAATGTTACCTCAACACTTGATGTTGCCAGTTTAGCCGATTATGTAATAGTAAATTCTTTAACTGTTTGTTCTGACTGGCTAATTTACAATACAGGATGGTGGCGCGGATTAGACTCAACGGGGCAGCATAAGAAATGGGGATATATTTTATGGGACAATGATGCAGTATTTGGTTTTTATGCCAACTATACTGGAATTCCTGATAAGGGGCCAAATGCAGCACCGTGTAATGTGGAGTCAGGGTTGAACGATCCGGAAAACCATATTGATATTCTCAACAAGCTTCGCACGAATCCGACTTTCAACAATTATTACATCAGCAGATACATCGATTTATCAAACACAACTTTCGGCTGTGATTATATGCTTAGCCAGCTTGATAGTATTACAGCCGTCATCGATCCTGAAATGACCAGACATGCACTGCGATGGTTTGGCACCTATACAGAATGGAAAAATAATGTGCAGACGTTGAGAGACTACATTCAGCAGCGTTGCAACATTCTGCCTTCACTTATGGATTCCTGTTATAATCTGACTGGCCCCTATCCGCTTACCATTACAGCTGATCCGATTGGGACAGGAAAAGTCAAGTTAAACTCGCTGACGATTTCCGATTTCCCATGGTCAGGAAATTATCACGGAGGCATTCCTGTTTACCTTAATGCTTATGCAGATACCTTAAATGCTTTTACATTCGAACGATGGGAAACATTACACCATTCCGTAATACCAAACGTTTATGCGCAGAACGCCGAATTAAACCTGACTGGTAGCGATACGGTTATTGCACATTTCCTGCAACACACTGTAAATATTCCGGAAATAAATAATAATGGTTTTGATGCTATGGTTTCTCCTTCCGTATTCAGAGGAGAAACTAAAATAGCATTTTACATTGCTAACGGTAGTCGGTTAAATATCGTCCTTTATTCAACAATTGGTCAGGAAGTCTTCTCTGTTGCAAATGGAAATTTTCTATCGGGGAATAATCAGCTCACACTAAATCTTACCGGTAAAGGAATACCGGCTGGAATTTATTTAATGAATTTTAAATCTGAGAATATTAACAAGACGATTCGAGTCATTTATAACGGTCAGTAATTTTTCGACTAGCCATTTTTAAACAATTTATAATCGAGTGAAAACCTTCCGGGACCGGATAAAAATATTGAGCAGAAGGGAATAAAATAAAGCAATGCGAATTCCTTTTTACCCCATGGATCTTCTGCATGAATAATAAATGCGGCAGTTAACATCGTAATCATAATCGGCAGAACTGCTATTCTTGTAAAAAGTCCGATAATAATTAGTCCGGCACAGAAAAATTCGGCTAACACTGCAAACGAAAATGTTATTTCCATTCCAAATCCGAATGGGTCGGCAAATGCATGAAACCTCTCTCCGAAGGTTGAGAGTTTTCCCCATCCATATCCGATCATCATAAATGAGCCAACAACTATCCGAAGAAAAAGAAGGGCGATATCTGTATTTCCATTAGTCAAGAATTTTTTCATGCAAAGATTATTTTTGATGTATATAATTTAGTTTATTGAATCCGGTTCCATTTCAAAATTTCCGACAAGTTAATATTTAACTATCCAATTATGCGGTAAATAATACCTGCGGCTTGGTGAGATACATTTTGGAATAGATTAACATTGTTTGAGATTTTCATTAATAATTTTGCGGAAAAATAAGTTTCCGTTTGATTGGATAAAAAGCAACTTAATTCACACTGCTATAGCTAGGTATGGCTTATTTTATTAGCTTTGTAAGTATACCTGCCAAAGGCAATCCAAAAAAACTTACTACATTATTTACAGAAATTGAAGCATTATTTACCACTACTCCTTAATTATTACTTTAAATCGAATAAAAAATCCTTTTTATCGCTGTTTTTTCTTTTAGTTACTTTTAATATTTATGGGGCAGATCCTAATGCAGACTTTACTGCAAATAATTTAAGAATCTGTATTGGACAATCAATCACTTTTACAAGTACAAGCACGGGGACAATTTCATCTTACGTATGGAACTTTGGATCGGGTGCTACACCTTCAACTGCAACGACGGCAGGACCACATAACGTTACCTATTCGACCGGAGGCGCAAAGACGGTCACGCTCACTGTTACAGGTCCGGGAGGCACTTCCGTAAAAACAAGAACCAATTACATTACTGTTGGATTCGATCGTATTAAAATTATCAGTTATAATCTGCTTCATTATCCTGTAACTGGAAGTGGAACGATTACAGCAGATACCGCATTTCGAAATCCATATTTCAGAACAATCACGTCATCACTCGATGCTGATATTTTAGTAGTTGAAGAAATGAATTCTCAGGCAGGCATGAATGGCTTTTTGTCGAATGTGATGAATGCAACTTCAGCTACATATGCTGCAGGCACTTTCATTAATGGGTTCGACACTGATAATGGAATATTTTATAAGACTTCGAAATTTTCATTTGTTGCAAACAAACCGATTACAACAGACTTGCGCGACATCAACGAATTTAAACTTGTACATCTTCTTACTGGCGATACCATAAGAATCTATGCAGTACATTTAAAAGCCAGCACAGGAACTACCAACGAAGCTCAGCGGGCTCTTGAAGTTGATAGTCTGCGGAAGGTAACTAATGCATTGCCTCTCGGTTCATACTTTATTGTATGCGGAGATTTTAATTTTTATGGTTCTACAGAATCAGCATACACAAAATTACTTCAGGTAATTCCGGGAAACGAAGGGCATTTTATAGATCCGATTGTAATGACAGGAATATGGAATAATCCAAGTTATTCGATTTACCATACTCAATCATCCCGCGATACGGCAATCGGTGACGGTGGATCTTTCGGAGGACTCGACGACCGTTTCGACCTGATGCTATTCTCTAAAGGAATCAATACGGCAGGAGGCATGAGTTATGTAGCAGGATCTACTACACCATATGGTAACGACGGAAATCATTATAACAAATCCGTTATTCAGACGCCAACTAATACATCTGTCACAGCAAATGTTGCAACTGCACTTTACTATGCTTCTGATCACATTCCCGTTTTTGCAAACTTCGATCTCCAATTAAATAATTGCAATCCTATAGATCTTGGAGTCACCGCTTTGTTAAGTCCTGTATCGCCTGTATGTCCGGGGCCCGGAAAAGTTATGCAGGTAAGAGTCACAAATTATTCAACATATGGCGCTGACTTTTCACTCAGCAACCTGACCGTTAATATGCAGGTAACATTACCCAATGCAACGGTGCAATCTTTCTCAAAAGTTATTTCGAGTGGAACGATGGCTGGAAGCAGTACCCTGGATGTAACATTTAATTCTGTCATTGATATGAGTTCACCTGGAAATTACACTTTCAATTCCAGTACTTCCTTTGCTCCAGACATCAATGCTTCCAATAATGCAATGTCGCCTATAGTTATTAACCCTGGTTCAGCAGGATCAACAACAATCACTCCTTCAGGTGCAACAACTTTCTGCAATGGAAGTTCTGTGACACTGACGGCCGCAAGCGGCACTAATTTTCTTTGGTCTACCGGCGCAACTACACAATCCATAATTGCAACTGCCGCCGGAAGTTATTCAGTCTCTCTGACTGATCCTGCAGGATGTAATGCAACATCATCACCGGTTGTTGTTACAGTACAACAGTACTATGGAACGTACACTGTTTTTACCGAAAACATTGGAACAGTTTCTACCACAACTACAATTGCCGTACATGAAACGAATAATGGATTTCAAAATATTCCATTCACTATGTCAGGTACAGGAGATGTGAGAAACACAACGAATTCATCGGGATATACTACAGCTTCAGGCGGCGCCAACGTATTCCTTACAAATACTGTAGGAAAGAATTTTATAATTGCAGGAATTAATACTGTCGGTTTAACAAATTTTACATTATCCTTTGGCGTTTATAAAAGCACTACAGCATCTAACGGCAGTGAATTAATTGTTGAAGTAGGAACCGGCGGAGTTTTTAATACAACACTTACATTTCCGCCATTAACAACCGGAGTTGCCAATTGGCAATACGTCACAGCCAGTGGTACAATTCCTTCTGTATCGGACTTACAAATACAATTCCGCCAAAACGGAATAACACCTCAATTCAGAATAGACGACATAAAACTCACCTATACATCTGATACACCTCGTGTGACAGCTCTCGGACCAACTACATTCTGTTCGGGTGGCTCTGTACAACTCACTACTCAACCAGCAAATGCATATCTCTGGTCAAATGGTATGACGACTCAGACAATTACCGTTAACACGGCCGGAAATTATTCTGTGTCAAGTACAGCACCAAGCGGATGCTCCGTAACTTCATCTGCTATAGCTGTAACAGTAAATTCATGTTCGCAGGTAATAAACCTCAAACTTTATATTGAAGGATTTTATTTAGGATCTGGAATGATGAAAGCCGTATCAAATCCTGCCACACAACCATTGCATTGTGACACGGTAACTTTGCAATTGGCTTCCGGCACTTCGCCTTATACTGTTCTTTATAGTCAAACGTCTATACTTAAAACAGACGGTACCGTTCAGTTTACATTTCCATCTGCAGTATCAGGTAATTCATATTACCTGATCGTCAGGCATCGAAACGGACTCGAAACATGGAGCGCGGCCGCTGTACTTTGCTCAAGTCCGGCCATCACATATCTTTTCAATGACTTTCAAACCAAAGCTTACGGAAACCGGATGAAAAATCTCGGCGACGGAAATTTTGCCGTTTATTCCGGTGATGTAAACCAGGATGGCTCTATCGATATGACTGACTATAACCTGATAAGTAATTCTTGTGGCTTTTTCGAAACTGGATATGTAACGCGCGATCTGACCGGCGACAGCATTGTAGAATCTGCTGATCAGAGTCTGATCGAGAACAACATTACCGTTGTTAAATCACGCCCATGATTTATTTTTCTAAATCAGGCGGAAAATAATTAAACAAATTTATTTTTATTTTCAGATATCAACTTAGCTTGAACTCTTTTGCATTTCCTGCATATTCCCAAGCGCACTATGCACCTAATTTTTAACTACGCAGTGGTTGTAAAGAAAAACAGATTGTTTCCGGGGAAGGATAAATTAATCCTTTAACATTCGAGATTATTCGCCATCATATTTCTGAAAATTTGGTCGATATTAATTATTATCGTAATATTGCGATTGATATTTATGGGATCCACGAAATCAATTAACTTCAGCAAGCATGAAAATAAGCTTGCTCAATATGCGAAAGCCCTTGCTCATCCGGCAAGGATTTCGATAATCGAATTGCTATTAAAAAAACAATCATGCATGTGTGGCGACATCGTAGAAGAATTACCCTTATCGCAATCAACAGTATCGCAACATCTGAAAGAACTGAAAGATGCCGGATTGATAAAAGGAGAAATCGATGGCGCGAAAATCTGTTACTGCATCGATGAGAAGGAATGGGAAAAAGCTAAACAGTCACTAGCCGCATTGTTCGATCTGAGAATCAATTCAACTAAATGTTGTTAAGTACGATCAATGGAAAAAATTAAAATACTTTTTCTCTGTGTTCACAATAGCGCAAGAAGCCAGATCGCCGAAGCTTACATGAAAAAATTTGGCAGCGATAAATTCGATGCTGTTAGTGCCGGACTCGAACCCGGAAGATTGAATCCCATTGCAATCAAGGTAATGCTTGAAGATGGCATCGACATATCGAAGAATACGACGAAAGATGTATTTACATTGTATAAGGACGGATATATTTTCAATTATGTCGTAACCGTATGTGATGTAAAGAACTCACAACTCTGTCCTGTCTTTCCCGGGTTACATAAAAAAATTTCCTGGGACTTTGAAGATCCTTCCTCATTAGCAGGAACAGATGAAGACAAACTCGAACAGACAAGAAAAATCAGAGATCAAATTAAGTTATCTGTAAAAAACCTTATCAATGAAATCGGTTGAAATGAAAAAATACATCGCAGAAATGATTGGCACATTTACCCTAGTATTTTGCGGGACCGGTGCTATTATCATCAATGAGCAGACTGCCGGTGAAGTGTCTCCCTTTGGAATAGCCGTTACCTTCGGACTAATCGTTATGGCTATGATTTATTCGATCGGAAATATTTCTGGCGCTCATATTAATCCTGCAGTTACAATCGCCTTTGCAATCTCGAAGAAATTTCCTAAAAAACAGGTAATACCCTATATCGCTTTCCAACTAGCAGGTGCATTATTTGCCAGTATTATTTTAAAGTTTCTTTTTCCGGAAAATGTAATGCTTGGCGCTACCAATCCTCATGGAACAGCTATACAAAGTTTTATTCTCGAAATCATCCTCACCTTCTTCCTGATGTTTGTAATACTTTGTGTTTCTTCCGGCTCGAATGAAAAAGGATTGATGGCCGGAATAGCCATTGGCGGTTTTGTACTCTTAGCAGCAGCATTCGCCGGCCCTATTAGTGGTGCCTCCATGAATCCCGCACGTTCGCTTGCTCCTGCCCTAGTCTCCGGACAACTAGAATCGCTCTGGATTTATTTACTTGCTCCCATCATCGGTGCAATACTGGCACTTGTTGGCTACAATGCCATAAAATCTGATTAAATATTTTTTCGTCCAGAATTAGTTCACTTCAGAAATGGAAATTCACTTGTTTTACAAAAGCTATTTTTAAAATGGAAACAAATTCTCTATCATTGACGGATGATAAATAAGATAAAATCAATCTATCGTTTTCTCTCCCCAAAGTTTCAATCGATCCATCTCGAATACAAGGTAAGTCCGCGGCCGCGCTACAGTCACGACAAGCCACATCAATTACTTTACGACATTATCAATGCGAATCGCTCAGCGTATATACAAAGGCTGGAGAGTTTCAGGAATTATCTACCTGCATTAACAGCGATAAAAGAAAAAAGTGTAGAGACCAATGAAGACAATCCGAGCTGGAATAATGAATATCTACCGGGACTTGACATCATCTCCTTATATTCGATGGTCTCAGAATTTAAGCCGAACTATTACATTGAAGTAGGTTCAGGAAACTCAACGAAAGTTGCTCGTAAAGCGATCAAAGAAAATAATCTGAAGACGAAGGTCATTTCAATCGATCCGTTTCCACGTGCAAACATTGATCATCTTGCCGATCAGGTTATTCGCAAACCGTTTGAAAATCTTGATGACTACGACATTATTTTAAATAATCTTCAAGCTAACGATATATTATTTATCGATAATTCGCATCGATTATTTTCGAATTCCGATGTCATGATATTCTTCCTCGACATATTACCTTATTTGAAAAAAGGTGTAATCGTTCATGTGCATGATATCTATCTTCCCTATGATTATCCGCAGTTTATGTGCGACCGTTTTTACAATGAGCAATATATGTTAGCGGCATTCCTGCTTTCCAATCCTGCGAAATACAATGTACTTCTTCCTGCCTTTTTCGTTTACGAAGACAAAGAATTAAGTAAGACGCTGGAGCCGTTTTGGTCGCATCCAAATTTAAAAAACGTAGAGCAACACGGAGGATCGTTTTGGTTTTCTATTAGTTGATTCTTACGTCTTGAAACAGACTGGTAGAAAAAACAACTATCGTACGATGATTGTTCCCGAAATAACTGAGTTACGATTAATAATCTTCAATAAATAAACTCCCGCACTTATTCCCGTTAAATCGACATATGAAAAATTTTCATCGATGTATTTTTGCAGGATGAGTCTTCCGGAACTATCAAAGATAGAAATATCATTCTGACCATTTGGTAAATTCTGAAGCGTAATATAATCCGTAGCCGGATTCGGGAAAAACATAAATGCATCAGTTTTAACATCGATAATTCCAGATGTAGCACAAAGTTGAATAACACTTTTACTACTTCCGAAAGACTCATTCATAATAAAACTATATCCGCTGAAGTCAGAGATGCCATTGATAGTAATTGTATCCGAATAAGTCTGGTATATGCCACCGAGATGAGCGAAGAAATTAACAAGATTATTGACGTTGCTGATCGTATCGCCGGAAGGGTTTACGATCTGAACCGAAGGATAATTCATGTGAAGGGAATCGCCATTGTAGATTCTGACATTGATGATTCCCGTAGTTCCCGGTTCATACCAGACACTATCGACACAGACAAGGCTGTAGTCGACCGACTGAGCAGAAGTGAAAAATGAAAAAATTGTCGAATAAACGATGAGTAGGACAGCTGATTTATTCATGATACTATTTTTTTAGAATTCGCTTACAAGATAAGAGACTATCATCAGATTAATCAGAAAATATTTTAAGATTTTACATTCTTCATATATTCGAAAACAATACTGCTGACACCTTCAAGTACATGAGACAATTCGGCCTGATCTTTTCCTTTAGTCATAACAGTAATCAAGTAAGGAGAATCCTCGAAGTACACAATGGCCGTTTCATGGAGTTGCATATTATCAGTAGAATTTCGCTCACCGAATTTATGAGCGACAGCAATTTCATGGGGAAGAGTTTTTGTAATTCCAATATCGAATTTACTCCTTGTTAAAAGTTCCAATGCATATTCTGACATTTCGGGTGACAGAAATGTTGAGGCATATAGCATTCGTAAAAAGAAACTGCATTGAGTTACATTGATAGGGTAATCGGGCTGATTGATTCCTGGACGTGACAGCTTCAATCCTTTAAGCATGGAAAAATAAATGCTCATGTTTGCATTGTTGTTCAACAGAGCGGTTGCATCATTATCAGAATCGATAATCATGTAATCAAGCAGCTCACGAACCGTATACGATTTCCCAGGTTTTAGCACATTGCTGACAATCGTTTGCACAGGCGTTTCGCTGAAATGGTTAACAAAATTAATTTTACGATCGAATACAGAAGGATTAGACTCCGCTTCACGAAGGTATGTGAGCAGCATGGCCACCTTCATGACACTACCCGGACTGTATTGTTCATCGGGGTTTACAGAAAACCATTTACCGCCACTAACCTTTCGCACATAGACAGAAGCTGACTGAAGTTTCCCTGTCCCTTTTTCCGATTCGATAAAGGACTGAAGGCTTGTTTTAACACCGAAGAAAGAAGGGTCTTCAGGATAAATATCGAGAAGCAGAAGAGGCTTCGTATATTTATAATCGACGGATCTCATGATGTTAATCTGAAGGTCCGTACATTTATTTTCGACGATCACAGGAGGTCGGGAATACAGGAACACAATTGCAGCAACGCTAATAACAGCCAGCAGCATCATGTAATAGAGTGGAATTGACTTTTTCACAGATTTAATGGGTTTAAGTTTTACAATAGGGGAAATCATGGAAGTCCAGAAATGCTGTCGTCCATATCCCTGATAACAGATGCAAAATACATGAATAAAGTTCCCGAAAAATCAGACATTTTTTTTCTTTATGAGCTAAGTCAGTGCAAATGAGGCTCTCCTAGAAGCACTTTTCTTTCTCACCAATTGATTTGTTTACAGCGAAATTTTCTTAGTTTTGCACTCCTTAAAATACTGTTTCATTTTTAAGGAAAAGTAAACAATACGATTCGGTAGTTCAGCTGGTTAGAATACATGCCTAGCCTGGGGTCGCCGGAGAAAAAATTAAAGCAGTAAACAGTAATTAATACGGTTCGGTAGTTCAGCTGGTTAGAATACATGCCTGTCACGCATGGGGTCGCGGGTTCGAGTCCCGTCCGGACCGCTTATAAATTTCAAGCCTTAAAGTTCAAAACTTTAAGGCTTTTTTATGCTTCAGATATAGACATCTTCATGCACCTAATTTTTCCCAAAGAGTTCTCGATATTTCTGTTCTAAAAAGATTTTATATTTTTTTTTGAAGTCATTTGATAAAAATGAATTATCAATCCAATTAATTGCAACAGATTTGTTTTTTACCAGTCGTTTAAAAACACCTTCAATCTGTTTTTCATTTAGACTTAGAATTTTCCCCAAATGCTCAAAGTTTGCACGTCCCAGTTTTTTCTTTTTGCCTTCGAGCGTTAATGCAAGCTCTTCAGTATCTTCTGGATTTACTATTGACACGTTCAATAAATCATATGCCGGAGCCAACGACCATTTATTTCCGGAATTAATCATCGAAAAATTTTTTAAGTGCATATCATTATTTCCTGTAATAAAATTAAATACACTTAATTCAAAAAAATATAATTGATCTAATAGCGTGTCATCGGAATATTGGCCTATTGCTTTGCCAACTTTTTCCATTGAACTTTTGTATTTGTCAAATGCTTCTAATATTTGAAACATATCAAGCATGTGAATTTTTTCTCCACTGTCCGTTCGATCAATTCTTTTCGTGATATATGAAAGCTCACCTGATTGCAATCGGATCAAGCTTGATTTTACTGTTTTTATTCCAAAGGCTTCAGCAATCCGCATAGTTAGATTTTCGTTTTGGGGCATTTCCGGAAAATGTTCTGAGGGTGGTTTAAATATGTAATTTCCTCCTAATGCTCCTACAACGGTTAACCTGCCCTTATTCCCATCAGCTAAAGTATTACTCACGAATGAAAGAGATAATTTGGGTTGGACCCCAGGTACTGATACACTTCGCTCTACAACATCTTTTGCCAACGCTGACATCTGATTCAATGAGTATAATAGCAGCGGTGCTGTTTTAGTTCCGAAAAACTCAAGACTGCATTGTTCATGAAAATCTCCATCATGATTTCCCACTAATTTTTTATAACAATACAAACATTTATTCATTTTCTTCAGCCATTGCTTTTACACTTACCGCACCGATACAATTTTGACAACAGGCTAATAATAACCCCATACGATCATTCGGATTTATTTTCCAATTTTTTAATGCAATATCCAGCAGCCATCCTTCAGGGATAAGACCTTCGAAAAACGGAAACAACCGATTATCGATATAAGGATGTTCTGTCACAGGCATAGAAAAAGTAATGAACCGATCTGGATTTTTAGCTGTATATTCTTTGTTGTACTGAAATATATATTGACCTTCATCGGTTTCAGTAAGTATTCCGGCAAGAGAATCCTTATAATATATTTCCGCTCTTCTCATTGCTTTGTTCTCTCTTTAATGATAATTCCTTGCGGCTTACTGGAGCTAATAAATGACCAAACATTTTTAATACACGATTTACTTTTTCTAGATTTAGATTTTCCTTCCCCTGTTCGATTTTTCTAATAACTGTAAGCGCTACTCCCGCTCGTTCCGCAAATTCTTCCTGGGTAAGTTTGGCTTCTTTTCTTTTTTCTTTAACAAATTGTGATAAAGTCTTCATTATATGCTTATGCATCGATTTTATACAAATTTACCAAATTATATGCTTATACATATAAAACACAAAAATTGTTACATATTATATGCAAAAGCATATAATATGGCGGCGCTAGAATCTTAAAAAATGTAATGAGAAATAAAATTCTAAACATAAATTTTAATCTTCTAAACCTATATTAATCATTTATATAGATAGACATTATTAAAAAGTGTGTCCCGTCCGGGCCGCTTAATTTAAGTCACAAAATCAAAAGTCAGAAGCCTCGGTCTCTGACTTTTTTGTTTTATATTGTATTTTAAGTCGCTAATAGAATTTTTGTTTCTGATCATCCCAAAAATCATTTTGAACAATTGAAAAGCAATGACCCCTTACACGGTATTACCCTCGAAGCGATCGTTCAGCATCTGGTTGATCATTTTGGATGGGAAGAACTCGGCAGGATTATTCCAATCAATTGCTT
This sequence comes from Bacteroidota bacterium, assembly GCA_031427625.1. Lineage (GTDB taxonomy): Bacteria > Bacteroidota > Bacteroidia > AKYH767-A > 2013-40CM-41-45 > JADKIH01. Next base: position 848 of record JANPNV010000145.1, on the reverse strand, counting down.
CAGAAAAGATCCCAGCATTAAATCAAGCCTTACCTTTTTACGAAAAACACCGTGGGCAAGGAAAAAAGTGGAAGAGTTATATGTGGATGTGGTAGATAAAACTTAACATTTTCTATCCCCCTGCGACGTACTTCATCCTACCCTTACCCTGTTCGCCGATAAAATAATACCCCCGAATGCTTGGCCGGATCGCTATTGTTTCGAGTTTCGTATTTGCTCTACTCATTGTTAATGTAAAAGGCTAAATAAGGAAAACAGCTGGTGTTTTTTATCCTCCATATCATATTTTAAAATTATTCATAACCGATGAGCCTTGAAAAGTGGATAAATATCACACAGCTCAAAACAATCCGCCAGTTGGCGGAAATGGTCGTCGAAGCGTCGTTGGTTTTATTATTTTTATAAAAAGATGAGAGGGAAATTTAGGGTAGCAAGGTCGAGTAGGAAAAGACATTTCAGCCTAATCCGCTCACAGAACCGTACGTGAAGATCTCCCTTCATACGGCTCTTGTTATTCAATCTACCTTGGGTAAGCAATCTTCCAATGAGCAAATAACTTCGGTTGGCTATTCTTAATGTTACTTAACATTTCAATTGCTTTCCACAGCGAAGTTATTTTATACTTATTCATAATAAATTTTTCCAGTCGATCTTCAAGTTTACCAAACAACCGAATAAGAACATACTTACCAAATTTCCCATAGTAATTAATCCACCCTCTTAATTTTGGGTTTAGCTTCGCAGCTATTTCCTCGATTGTGTCTTTACACCATCGGTGTAGATTTGTTTTTCGTATTACTAATATAATACGTTGTCTGCTTTCTTTGCTAATGACCGGATAATAACTC
>JANPNV010000144.1:0-5940 GCA_031427625.1 Bacteroidota bacterium | reverse complement strand
TTATCGAATAGTCACCCAACTTTTTTCTGTCGGCAGGACTTATTACCTGACAATGTTCGATGCGCCATCGCCTGTGATTTTCTGTGCTGAGATGATCAGAGTAAACATTTATCACAACCTTAATAGCCGAATCACCAATGGCATGAGTACACATTTGAAAGCCATGGTTATAGGCTTCTTCAGAAATTTTTTCGAGATATTTTACACTATGAAGCATAAAACCAAAATGATTTTTCTGATCGCTGTATTCCTGTTTCATGCAGGCGCCTCTCGAGCCAAGTGCACCATCAGCATAAACTTTGATGGAATTCACATGCATTCTGTCTGTTTTTAATGGACCATGCTCAAAGAAATGTTTTAATGTCGAGGGATCATCAGACATCATTGCATATATTTTCATTTTCAGTTTGCCAGACTTTTGCATTTCTGATAATAAGGCAATACTATCCTTGCCAAGCCCTGCATCGTCAAGTGTTGTAAGTCCTGCAGCAAAGCAATTTGTCTGCGCTTCAATTAATGCCTTTTCAATGAGGTCGCGTGTAAAAGGTGGTATTTTTGATTTAACCTGATCAACAGCATTGTCGATTAACAATCCAGTGAGCTTTCCGTCTTTCAGAATAATCTCTCCCCCGGAAATATTCTCATTTGCCATTAAATTAGCCAGATTTAATGCCTTGCTGTTACATAGTGCCGCATGACCATCTATACGCATGAGGAATACAGGCTTATCGGGAAAAAGGCTATCGAGTTTTTCTTTTGAAGGATAACTTTTTTCATCCCAGTCATTCTGATCCCATCCGCGACCCAAAATCCATTCAAACTTATTTGTCTTCGAATATTCTTTCAGTCTGTCAATAACCTCGTTAAAAGACGTCGTGCCATATAAGTCACATTTCAACAGGTCTGTTGCATATCCGTAAAAGTGACAATGAGCGTCAATGAATCCCGGAAATACTGTAGCGCCTTTCAGGTCGATGGTTTCATCTGCTTTATAATCATCCTTTATATCTTCGTTGGAACCAGCAGACCTGATTATTCCTCGTTCAACGACAAAAGCCTCAACCATACTGAAATTATTATCTACGATGTAGACCTTTCCATTGTAAAACATCTTATCGGCATGTCTTTTAGAATGACATGACAGTAATACTGACGGAAGGAAGAAAAGGAATATGATTTTGTAACGGCTTAACATCTTTTAACTGATTTTTCGGCAAAGTAAAGAAATTTGGTTGTCAGCCGATTCTCAAAAATCACTAATTTCGCATCCGTCAATCAATAATCTTTTTTACATGGAAGATTCAGTTCTTGAAAAATTGCGGTACCCGATCGGAAGGTTTTCACCTCCAATAGAGTATTCGCCGGCTGATAAGGCCAAATGGATAAATATCCTTGATGAATTATCGTCAATGTTACGAAGTGAATTAGCAGATTTTAATGAGGAGATGTTGAACACTCCTTACAGACCCGGAGGGTGGTCGGCCAGGCAGGTTGTGCATCATCTGGCCGATAGTCATATGAATGCTTATATACGGTTTAAGCTGACACTCACCGAAGAACTTCCAACCATACGACCCTACAAAGAGGCCGATTGGGCCGAACTTCAGGATTCTAAAACGGCAGCACCAGGACTTTCACTGAATTTGCTGGAAGCATTGCACAAGCGCTGGGTAGAAATATTGAAAAATATGAATGATCAGGATTTTGAACGGAAGTATTATCATCCTGAATCAAAAAAAGAATTTACGCTTGTTGCTGCACTTGCATTATATGCTTGGCATTCCATGCATCATCTTAGTCATATTAAAATTGTAAAGAGTAAATTTGCGTTGGCTTAAAATTCAGAATATAACCGAAGAGGTTTTTAATTAAACTTCTAAAATACCCTTTACGAATAGTCGTTATCACAATTCAAAAAATCAAATCTCAGATATATTATGATGCAATGGTTAAAACCCTGGATGCTTAGAAAAAAGAAACTTCTTATCGTCCTTGCAATTTCTGTCAGTGCAATAGTTTCGATAAGCTTCGTAGAAGATTATTATTTTGAAGTAAGTAAGAATCTCGACATTTTCACAATGGTATTCCGTGATGTAAATATTTATTATGTCGACAGTCTTCAGCCAGGTGAATTGATGAAGAAAGGTATCGACGCCATGCTTCGTACTCTGGATCCTTATACTGTTTATATTCCTGAAAGCGACATCGAAGATTATAAGATGACTCATATCTCTGCCGAATACGGCGGTATCGGAGCACTCGTTCATCAGAGAAACGGCGAAGTAGAGATCAGTGAGATTTATGAAGGTTTCCCTGCACAGAAATCTGATATACGGGTAGGCGATAAGATTATGTCTGTAAATGGTAACAGCACTTTAAACAGACAGGTTGATGATGTTACTGATTACATGAAAGGTCAGAAGGGGACGTCTGTAAAACTCATCTTAAAGCGTGAAGGCGTTCCTCAGCCAATAGAAAAAACAATTGTTCGCGACGAAATAAAATTTAAAAATGTTCCTTATTACGGAATGATTAATGAAACTACAGGCTATATAAAACTTTCACAGTTTCTCGAAAATTCTGCCGAAGATGTCAGGCAGGCACTTGTCTCTCTTAAACAAGATCCGAAATTAAAAGGCGTCATCTTCGATCTAAGAGGAAATGGCGGCGGACTATTAAGGGAAGCCGTCGACATTGTAAATCTTTTTGTAGATAAGAACCAGAAAATTGTTGCGCAGAAAGGAAAGATCCGTGAAATGAATATCGATTACTTTGCAAGTAAGACTGCTGTCGATTCTGATATTCCTCTTGTTGTTCTTGTTGATCGCGGTTCTGCATCAGCATCAGAAATTGTCACCGGAGCTATGCAGGAACTAGATCGTGGTGTAATTGTCGGTCAGCGTTCGTTTGGAAAAGGACTTGTTCAGCAGACATATAACCTCTCATATAATACATTGCTAAAAGTAACGATTGCAAAATATTATACACCTAGCGGACGATGCATTCAGGCACTTGATTATACTCATAGGAATTCTGATGGCAGTGTTGTAAAAGTTGCTGACTCCCTTATTACTGAGTTCAAAACTAAAAATGGCCGATCTGTTTTCGATGGTAGCGGAATCTTTCCTGATATTTATACTGATCCGGGCAATTACAGTAATCTTGCTATTGCTTTATTTAGCAATTATCTCTTTTTTGATTATGCGAATAAGTATTATCGGGAACATGCCTCCATTGCGCCAGCGAAGAATTTCACGATAACAGATGCAGAGTATAATGATTTCGTCAAATTTCTTGAGGATAAAAAATATAATTACACTGATAAAAGCGAGAGGAAACTTCTGGAATTAAAGCGAGCTGCAGAAAATGATAAACATTTTTCAGCCATTCAGAATGAATTTGCTTTGCTCGAAAAGAAAATGATGGAAAATAAATCGCAGGATCTGAAAAATCATCGTGATGAAATCAAACAAATTCTCGAGGGTGAAATCGCAGCCAGATATTATTATCAGAAGGGAAGACTGGAAACAGGATTTAAGAATGACAAAGATGTTTTTAAAGCGGCAAGTCTCTTAAATGATAAGTCTTTATACACCTCAATTCTCAGTGGAGATGGCGAATATAAAGTGATTGGCAAACCGGGAAGTGAAGTACAGGCAAAGGCGAATAGTGAGAGAGAAGATGATGATGTACATTAATAACTGATTCGTTAATATGATAATTAGCGAATGTGATGATTAGCTAATTAAAATTAAGTCTATACTTTTATCGTCGACTAATTCATTTCGAAATTAAATCACTTCATCACATTATTAATACAAGCAGTACGAATACAAAAATAAAAAATCACTATGGGTCGTGCATTTGAAAAGCGTAAACATAAGATGTTTGCGCGTTATGATAAGATGGCAAAGGCGTTTACGAAGATTGGTCGTGAAATAGCAATTTCGGTAAAAAGTGGTGGCCCTGACCCGGAGTATAATCCGAGATTGAGGGTAGCGATTCAGAACGGAAAAGCATTAAACATGCCTAAGGATCGTCTTGATAGTGCTATAAAAAAGGCATCGTCTAAAGAGGAAAGCACCTTTGAGGAAACATATTACGAAGGATATGGACCGTATGGTGTTGCATTCGTAGTTGAAACAGCAACCGATAATACAACCCGTACCGTTGCAAATGTCAGAATGTATTTTAACCGTGGTAATGGTGCATTAGGAAAAACCGGTTCGCTCGATTTTATGTTCCAGCGTAAAGGTGTTTTCCGGATAGCAAAAGATAAGTCTATTAATCCTGATGAACTTGAGTTAGAGTTGATCGATTTCGGACTGGAAAATATGGAAGTTGACGATGAAGAAGTGATCATCTATGTTGCCTATGAAGATTTCGGGAAAATGTCAAAAGGACTTGACGATAAAAAAATTCCAGTAAAGAAATCTGCTCTTGAACGAATACCTACAACTTTTGTAGAGCTTAATGAGGAGCAACAAGATGAAGTACTAAATCTGATAGATCGGTTCGAAGAGGATGATGACGTTCAGGCAGTGTTTCATAATTTGAAGTAGGAGGAGAGGAAAGTATTTTACAATCCTCTCATGATATTCCTGCAATAAAATTTCAAGTTTTCCAGAGTTGCCAATTATTATTCTGCATCTGGTTCAATATGCACAAGTACATCTGCGATTTCTGGGATTGAATACATAATTTCCTTCTGCAAATTATGAGCTAGTTCATGTCCCTTCTTCACTGAAATACCCGCATCTACAATAGCATGTAAATCCACATGAAATTTAAATCCTGATTTTCTTACGAAGCATTTTTCTGTATCAATTATTCCTTCCACTTTTTTTGAAACGTTTCTTATTTCAATTATAAGATCGTCGTAAAAATGTTCGTCCATTATTTCACCTAAAGCAGGCCTGAAGATCAGGTAGCTGTTAAATAATATTATTGCTGCAGCTACAAGGGCCGCCCAGTCGTCGGCTGTCTCATAGCCTTTACCCATTATTATGGCAAAACTTATTCCTGCAAAAACAGTAAGGGATGTAATAGCATCACTTCGATGATGCCAGGCATCTGCTCTTAATAAGGTGCTTTTTGTTTCCCTACTTCTTTTTACTACAATTCTGTAAAATATTTCTTTGATAATTATTATTGGACCAAGAATAAAAAGTGTCCATACTTCTGGCAATGCATGAGGAGTCCGAATATGCTGTATGCTTTCGTAAATAATTATTACTGCCGAAGCTATTAAAAATCCAACAACGACAAATGTCATTATCGGCTCAGCTTTGCCGTGACCATAAGGATGATTTTTATCTGCCGGCTTATTGGCATAACGAATTCCTAGAAGAGCAAGAAATGAAGCGAGGATATCCGATGTAGATTCTATGGCATCTGCAATCAGGCCATATGAATTTCCAAGATAACCTGTTATCCATTTTGTCATAGCAATGCCGGTATTCCCAACGATACTAAGTAATGTTGTACGTATAGCCTTTCGTGTTGCTGGCATAGTTAATAGAAACCAAAATTTTCAGCATGCATTTCCCAAATTTAATGCATTTACCTAAATTATGATCAGAAAGATATGATAAATTATTTTTAAGTACGAAGTCTTTGTTCTTTGTTCTTTGTTCTTTGTTCTTGATTTTTGATTCTTAGTTCTTAGTTCTTAGTTCTTAGTTCTTGGTTCTTGGTTGTGCCTGGTGACGTATCCAGAGGTCTGTCGACTTCTACTAACCGCACTCGTCAGCCTCCGTGCTCCAGGCTCTATGCTTGCCGCCCTTTGTATTCCATGATCTTTGCCTGCTTGCCGGTCCAGCGTTCCCACTGGAATCTTAGGACACCGAGCGCTGCGGGAATCTTGCCGAGAACGCAGAACACTCCATAGAGCCAAGCGTCCGAGGGATGTTCACCTTGATGTTGACGATAGCGTGCAAT
>JANPNV010000143.1:0-50731 GCA_031427625.1 Bacteroidota bacterium | reverse complement strand
TGTCGATGTATTGGGAAAAACTGTTCTGATAAGAAAACTGAACAATGGAAGACTTAGTATAGCTGACCTGAACACCGGAGTGTACTCTGCAGGGATTCTTGGAGAAAGCCAGCCAATGGTTAAATTTATAGTCATAAAATAGCATGAAGAAAATCTCAGATTTTCAATTATTTTTTTAACCCATCAATAAACCCGATCCCGAAGGGATCAAATGTTTATAGAAACAAACAGGCCACAGATTGCGACCCCGAAGGGATCGAACGTGATTACCAACAACCTTAAATAAGAGGTACAATTAATTTTATAACGATAATGTCGTTGACGCATAAAGCATTCATGAAAGATATTTCAGACGTACTCTCGATTCCAATCGGTATTCAGATTTTCAATTTGGAAAAAATCAAATCCATTTCATGTTTCAATAGCAGCTCGTAATTTATCTTGCGCCTATTAAACACCCTTAACCAAAACCTGAATATTCTTTTTTTTCATCATCTGATAGTAAATAACGGATGAAACAAAAAATCCAACAAACCAGGCATAATTGTAAAGGTCGCCGATCCAATACGGAACAGACTCCCTGCTTATTATTTTAATCGTAATCAGAAATCCCGGAACGTTCGGTATAATTCCAGCAAGCAATGCAATAACAGCTGTTCGATTCATTCCATTTTTATATTTGTAAATACCGGTGAATGAATAGAGACCTTCTAGATCGAGTTTCATTTTACGAATGAAAAAGTAATCGATAATCATAATTCCTCCGACAGGTCCAAGTAGACTTGAATAGGCGATGAGCCATGTGAAAATGTAACCATTCGGGTCGGCAATAAGCTTCCATGGAAATATTAATATTCCGATTATCCCCGTTATATATCCGCCGCGTCTGAAGTCGATTTTTGACGGTGCCAGATTGGAGAAATCATTAGCCGGACTAACAATGTTTGCCGCAATGTTTGTTGCAAGAGTTGACAATGCAACTGCAATCATTGCAAAACTAACAAGCATCTTGCTTTCGAACTTTCCAGCCAACACGAGCGGATCCCAAATTGTATTTCCATAGATAATCATCGTCGATGATGTTACGACAACTCCAATAAATGCAAAAAGCGTCATCGATGGCGGAAGGCCGATTGCCTGTCCGACAATTTGCGCCCGCTGACTTTTTGCATAACGGGTAAAGTCGGGAATGTTTAATGATAGCGTAGCCCAGTAACCAACCATTCCCGTTAAGGCAGGGAAAAAGAATTTCCAGAATTCAGATGAGCTGTGAAACTTCGACGGCTGTGCCAGTATTGGTCCCAGTCCTTTTGCTGCTGCAATGGCCCAGAATAATAATGCAAGCGCTGCGAATGGGAGAAAAAATGCCTTGAATACAAGAAGTTTCCGGATGCTTTCAACACCAAGTTTGACGACAGCCATGTTTATCAGCCAGAATAGAAAAAAGAAAATTGCCGGACCCGTTTGTAATCCGAATGAGTCAGGAAATATCTGCGGCAGATTTGCAATCGCCGGATACCATACATGAGCCATCTGGTAAAGAGCAAACCCGCCGATCCATGTCTGAATGCCAAACCATCCGCAGGCAACAATAGCCCTTAGCATTGCCGGAATGTTTGCGCCGCGAACTCCAAAGCTTGCACGGGCGAGAACAGGAAATGGTATTCCATACTTCGCACCTGCATGACCGTTAAGTATCATCGGAAACAGTACGATCGTGTTGCCAAGAAATATTGTAAGTATTGCCTGCCACCAGTTCATTCCGCCTTCGATCAACGAACTTGCAAGCATGTATGTTGGAATACATAAACTCATGCTTATCCACAAAGCAGCATAGTTCCACGTATTCCATGTGCGACGCTCGGCAGGAACAGGGGCGAGGTCGGGGTTGGTTAGGGACATTCGTTAATTTGAGAATATGAGAAAGCGAGAATGTGAATTCGGGTATACCTATGCAATTATAATATTTTCTTTCATTCGAATAATTGAAATTATGATTATTGATTGACGCAAAAAACTGGAAGAACCTCCATTTTCAAATTCTCAAATTAATTTTAGTTAACAACGGCTTCATCCGCAATCGAAATCGCTTTCGAAATAATATCTAACGCTTCATCCATCTGATCTTTGTTTATACATAAAGGAGGAGCGGTGAAGATGTAGTTCCATCGAACAAAAGTGAAAAGTCCGAGTTCTAAAAGTTTTGCATTTACCTTATTCATAATAACCATCTCATCAGCTGTAGCATTCCATGGTGCCATCGGTTCTTTTGACTTCCTGTTTTTTACAATTTCAATACATCCCAATAAACCTGTATTTCTGTAATCACCAATTGATGGATGTTTTTCTTTCATCTTTTCAACTCTTGCTTCCATGTGTTTTCCCATAGCCGCTGCATTACTGATCAGATTTTCATCGTCGTAAATTTTTAGAACTTCATTCGCTGCAGCACAGGCAACGGCATGTCCGGAGTAGGTAAGACCTAATGGCAAGGGCTTATCATTAAACTTATTTATTATCTCCTCTTTAATAATCATTCCGCCAAGTGGAATATAACCACAGGTAAGTCCTTTTGCAAAACACATGATATCAGGAACTACCCCATGATGATCCACTCCGAACCATTTTCCTGTCCGTCCGAAACCGCTCATTACTTCATCGCAGATCAAAAGGATTCCGTACTTATCAGCAATTGCTCTTACTTTTTTCCAGTATCCGGGAGGATATTTAATACATCCGCTCGATCCGCTTTCTCCTTCAATCAGGATGGCAGCAACAGTTCCCGGACCTTCATATTTTATTATTCGCTCCATATGCGCTGCAGCATTTTCTGCACAATCTTCGGGCGTAGTACTATTCCATGGACAACGATAAAAATATGGATTCTCCACATGAATGAAATTCGGCGCGCCTTGTCCGTCATGAGGAATACCGCGAGGATCGCCACTGGCCGACATAGCACCGTACGATGCCCCATGGTAACCCTGATAGAGTGTAACGACTTTCGGGCGACCAGTATAAAGACGCGCAAACTTAATTGCATTCTCTATGGCTTCCGCTCCTGCATTCGTAAAAAAAGTTTTCTTTAGCGATCCAGGTGTTATCTCAGCTAGTTTTTTCCCCAGTTCACCGCGAGCTTCAGTAATCATTCCCGGATGAACGAAGCTTACTTCTTCCATTTGTTTCATCACAGCTTCTTTCACACGTGGGTGCCCATGACCGATATTCATATTCATCAGCTGTGAAGAAAAATCGATGTAGCGTTTGCCGCTCCTGTCATCAATATAAATTCCTTTAGCACCTTTAATGTTCAAAGGATTTAACCCTGCCTGTTTCGACCAGGAGAAGATTGTATATTCTAAATTGTTGTTGAGGATGATGTCTTTTTCGGTGAGGGTTGCTGTTGTCATAATGTGATAATTAGCTGATGTGCTGATGTGATTATGTTGTGTTGGTGTTGATTTATTGTTTTGGTGTGCAACTATGCAGAGGATGTGATGATTTATTAATTCGATCGATTTTCTTTTAATTCAAGCTCAGATGTATTTAAATTGAAACCTAAAATTTTTATATCAAAAATTTCGGAATTATATCATCACATTATCACATCAGCTAATTATCACATCACTAAGACATCCAATTCGCTCTCGCTTCCGGATTCCATTTGATAGATGTCTTCTTTAACTGCGTCCAGAAGCCAATGGAACTTTCACCAGTAATGTCACCAACACCGAATTTGGAGTCGTTCCATCCGCCGAAAGAAAATGGTTCGCGTGGAACAGGTACGCCGATATTAATACCAATCATTCCCGCGCTTGCTTTTTCCATGATCATTCTTGCAACACCGCCGCTTTGTGTAAACACGGATGCTGCATTTCCATACTCCGAACTGTTTTCAATTTTAATTGCTTCCTCGACATCTTTAGCGCGAATGATCGCAATGACAGGACCGAATACTTCTTCCTTCGCAATTGCCATATCAGGAGTTACAAAATCGATAACTGTAGGCCCAACATAATATCCGTCTTCCTTTCCTGCAACAGTTGCATTTCGTCCGTCAACTAATATTTTTGCTCCAGCCTTTTCGGCTTCAGTAATATATCTGTTAATTCTCTCCTGCGCTTCCTTGCTGATAACAGCGCCGAGATTTTTTCCGGGAATGATCTTTCTTGCTTCATCACAAATTTTAGCAATGATGTGATCTACATTTCCAACTCCAACCATAGCCGACGCAGCCATGCAACGTTGTCCTGCACAGCCACTCATCGATGCGGTTACGTTACTCGCAGTCATATCAGGATGCGCATCGGGCATTACGATGAGATGATTCTTTGCACCACCAAGCGCCAGTGCACGTTTAAGATTTGATGTTGCTCTTTGGTAAACGATTTTCGCAACCTTTGTAGACCCAACAAATGATACTGCCGATATTCCGGGATGATCACATATCGCCTCTACAATTTCTCTGTCACCATTAACGATATTAAAAACGCCATCAGGAAGACCCGCTTCTTTCAGCATTTCTGCCATGCGGTTCGATGATAAGGGTACTTGTTCCGATGGTTTCAGGATCATGCAATTTCCGAGGACAAGCGCATTGGGGATTGTCCAGTGCGGTACCATGTGAGGAAAATTGAAAGGCGCAATGGACGCTACAACGCCAAGTGGTTTATGATCGATGCGGCATTCTACACCTCTGCTCACTTCAAGAATTTTTCCCGGAATCAATTGAGGCATGCTGCAAGCAAATTCAGTAAGTTCTATACTTTTTTCTACTTCGGCGATTGCTTCATCGAGAGTCTTGCCGTTCTCTTCTTGCACGAGTGCACCTAGTTCCTTGAGATTTTTTTCCATCAGTGTTTTATAGCGGAAAAATATCTGTACTCTTTCCTTGATAGGCATAGCCGACCACATGACAAAGGCCTTTTGTGCAGACTCAACTGCCGCATTCAGATCTTCCATAGACGAAAGCGGAACAGTGGAAATGACCGAACCATCAAGTGGCGAGATTACGTCCATCGATTTTTTGGCGGACTTGGTAAAATTTCCACCGATATAATTTTTTACTTCGGGGAAACGAGTTGTAGTTAATGACATTGTAGTTTTTTTATTCTATCCTGACGATATTCATTCATCAGGTGGATTAATTTAATTCAAAATTTCGATAACTGTCCAAGGTTTGAACAGGAACGTTTTGAGCGGGTTTAAAGATAGTGGAATTCTTAGAAACGAAGGGCAGCGAAGAGATTTATTCCCTTTATAGAGTAATTCACATCGCGCAGGAAAATGTTGTTTTTTGGAAGTCCTTCAGCCGTTATATCCAAAATGCTATAACCGACTCCACCTCCCAGGTTGGGGAGAATATAATATTCTGCCGTAACCTGTGTCTCAAGTACACTGCCTTTTGACTCTTTGTATTTCAACGAGAAATATTCTAGCGAACCACGCACAAGAAGCTTTGGCAAAACGTAGACGCTTCCATGTACACCGGGCATTATCACAGGGATTGTAAATGACCCGGAATTTGAAAATGTATATCCATATGATGATGCATCAATTCCTGCATCCATTTTCAAAACCCTTCCACCCAGCGACAGGCCGGCAGTTATTTTATTATTTTTTATGATGGAAACCCGAAGGGAAACGGAATAATAATCTGTATTAAATGTTCCTTTTACTCGAGCACCAACTTCATATACGGAGTCACCATAAGCAAATTGTCTGCTGATGTATTTGTCGCCACTCCTGTGCAACGACATCATTGTGCCTGTAATCTGGAAACGTCCTCCGACATATGCCTTGACATAAAATAGCGAGGATGATGAAGGAAAAGCTACATCATCTTCCAGATCAACTTTCGTATTTACATTTGGAAAGTTTTGCAATACAGTCTGTGTTACTTCGAAATCTGCACTAGTATTGACAGTCGCATTATTTGTCCCGACATATAAATAACCAAAACCCAGATCAGAGGAATTGTATTGAGCATTACCAATGAAAGAAAGAAATAGAATACCTATTACACAAAATGTTGTTTTCAAAGACGGAATTAAATTTTGAATATTATTTCTTGTTTTCATAGAATATCATTTTACAAATGATTAAAAGTTATTTACCTCACTTTACAGTGGAATATTAAATTTAAAACATATTTCTGAATATCACTCAGAATAATCATGATAACGCAATCATTTATCTTGATTAAGATATAGTTTTTTTTCAACAGTTTTTCACTTTTTTTCGAATGACTAAATTAATCAAATGATCTATTTGTCTAATAAATGAATTCAGCCAATTCTTAGATGGAAATATGTTGGGTTTTAGCTGTATTGTTCTATCTGTATTGAAACAATTGTTCTTACCTTGTGCTATCCATACTGATTTTTTATTTTAACCGTCAACTCCCCAAAAATGTCAAAAAAATACATTTTGTTTTCAGTTGTTACACTGATTTCTCTCCATACTTATTCTCAGTACAACTTTCATAAACTAATAGGCGGGAATAACCACGATCGTGCGCAAACAGCATTCAGCACATCTGATAATAACTATATCGTAAACGGAGCGACACTTTCTTTTGGCCAGGGAAGTGCCGATGCCATGCTCGTAAAGCTAGACAGTACAGGCCAGACCATCTGGAGTTTCGTTTATGGGACAACTGACTACGATAATTCAGAATATGCCATCGAAACATTCGATCGAAATATCGTAAGCGCCGGCCGCAGTAATATTCAATCCGGATTCCCTACTTCTGCAATCTTGTTTAAAGTTGATACGAACGGACAATTATTATGGTCACATGCATACGGCGGAATTGGAAACGATGGATTTACTCAGGTTATCGAAACTTCAGATAATGGATATGCAGCAGTTGGAAATTCTTCCAGTCTGACAGCAGGAAATTCCGATATCTTCTTCGTAAAAACTGATGTCAATGGCGATACAGTATTTACAAAATCGTATGGAAGCATTGAAGCAGAAGCAGGGGCAAGCATCATTCAACTTCCCGATAACGGATATCTTATTGCTGGAAGACAACTTACTTTTCCCGGTGGTTCTCCAGAATCAGACGGAATATTGCTTCGTACTGATGCATCCGGAAATCTTTTATGGACTAAAATTTATGGCGATACGCTCTGGGATGAATTTACAGCTCTTCAACAAACTTCAGATGGCGGATTTATTGTAACCGGTTCAACGGTTTCTTTCGGTGCCGGAGATTTTGATATTCTGCTGATGAAAACCGATTCTGCAGGAGACATTCAATGGACAAAAACATTTGGCGGAGTAAAGAGTGATGCTGCTTACGACATCCACATCAATACCGACAACTCACTAATCATATCAGGATATACTGAGAGCCTCGGTTATGGTCATGCCAGAGGAAGCGATAGCACGAATGTTTTCTTATTGAAAACGGATGATGCAGGCAATTTACTTTGGATGGAAGTTTATGGTGATGGACTTCAGGATGAAGCATACAGAAGTAATATTGCTTCCGATGGCGGTTATCTTCTGACGGGTTTTACAACAGATTTTCTAGTTAATGATAGTTCTCAAATGCTTGTTGTTAAGACTGACATTGATGGGATGACTGGATGCCATGAGTCTTCAGCTACGCCTGTCGACAGCAATATAGTTATGCCATATCAGCCAATTGTTTTTACCGAATCTTCTGGATTGCCTAATAGTAGTTTTGTACTCATTCAAAATTCTGTAAACCCTGCAAACGATAATGCCTGTCTGTTTTCGTCAATAAATACTATTGAAAAAACTGAAAGTGATTATGAGGCATTTCCGAATCCATTCAATAACAAATTAACAATTACACTTGATGGGAATAATTTGTCATCTTCAGAGATAATTTTTTCTGACGTGTTAGGAAGAATTGTTCTCTCTGTCATTGTAAACTCTACCGTAAACAATTTAGATACAAAGGAACTTTTTCCGGGCATTTACATTGTTTCTGTTAAAAACGAAAAAGGAATTTCAAAAGGCAGGATTCTGATTAAGGAATAGGAGCAGATAGAAATTAAAATTCATTTGCTAATGCCATCATCGCCGGAATGTATTCTTAAACCTTCGAATTGAAAAAACCTTTGCCTTTGAAGTTCACTTCTTCCCCGATTAAATATCCATAGGGTTTTAATGTTTCAATATTATCAAAAGCGACCTTCATCATTCCTGCCAATGGAATGGACAATATCATTCCTGCAACTCCCCATAATAATCCACCTGCAAGCAATACAATTATGGCAGTTAACGGATTAATACTGACGCTTGATCCGACAACATAAGGCGAAATAAAATTGTTATCGATAAATTGTACAGCTATTGCTACACCTGCAGCACCAACTGCATACCCGATTTCATCCTTTGTTATTAAAGCCATTAAAATGGGCAACAAACTTCCGATCAGGACACCGATATATGGAATAATATTTAATATAGCCGCCATCACTCCGAAAAGAATAGCATGCTTAATTCCAAGCAATAGGTAGCCAACTGAACCAAGAATAGACAATATTAAAACATCCAGAAAAACACCTTTAAGATAATTGCGCGACACAAATGATATTTTTTTAATGATGTCAAGTGTCCGGCGATGATTATGTTTATCAACCAAAATGATAAATCGTCTGTACTTTTCCCTAAAGTAAGTGAGGAAAAAAATGTAGAAGGGTATAAGTGCAAAGAGGGCAAGGAAATTACCTGTTGTTGAAAATATGCCCATGATGACTGTCGGTCCATCCTTAGCAAATTCAGTTGCTTTATTTCTTAGCCAATCGATTTGTCGATCCGGTGAAATATCAGTTATTTCTTCTGTCCAGATAAGTATCTGGCCTCCTTTTGCCAAAAGCTGATTTTGTATCTCCGGTAAATCGTCACGAAAACTGTTTAACTGATTGATGAAAAAATAGATTACTCCACTAAATAGAAATAATGCAATGAAAATACTGATTAAAATTGCTATAAATCTCGGGATTTTTTTTCTTTCCAATGCCCTTGAAACAGGTAACAAAAGAAAGGTAAAGAAGATGGCAATCATGAGAGGAATAAATATTGCACTCCCGGCAATTAATACAGTAACGACGGCAATAAATATGAATAGTTTGACGGCAAAATTATAATACCAGGGATTTCTCGAAAATGACATTTACTTCTGATTTTATACAAATGTAAAAAAATCGTTCCAGCTTCCTGTTATTATTTCCTTACCGGAATGTCTCTGGCTACAAACTTATCTACATCAAGGATTAATAGAAATATTGCCGGATATCTTTTGTTGCAATTTATTGTGCAAAAAAAAGACTTCAATAATATGAAGTCTTTTCAGGGCAAGTAATAGTTACTTATATTTTCTTTTGAATTTTTTTCGTGTATGCTCCTGATGAATTTGCAATTCTGACTGTATATTCATTTTGTATCAGGTCGGCACCTTGTGTAAACCTACATGTGTTGTAGCCGCGGCTTGCAGTTGTATATGACTTGTAGATTTTTTTTCCGGTCTTGTTAAAAATTTCTACAGCAACTCCGCCTTCGCGATCGGAGTAATATCCAATTGTAAAATATTTATCGAAAGGTTGAGGTCCTATATGATCAATATAAAGTGATAGATTGGTTTCATTCGTATTCATGATAACTTTTTCCAATCCAATATATGATGAATGTCCATTATCAGAAGTTTGCCTCAGTCGATAAAATGTCATTCCCGTTCCCGGTTTCATATCTGTTATACTATATAAGCTTCCCAGTGTAGCTCCGCCTGCACTTTCAATGCATGCAAATTCTGTAAATATTCCTCCGTTTTCCGATTTCTCAATAGTGAAATAATCGTTATCGTATTCTGTTTGCGTTGCAAATTTTATTTCAGCCCTGTCGCCATTAGCGTCAACAGTAAAAAATGCAAGCTCGACAGGAATCGAAGGGTCCGGTACAATCAGTGAATGATTAACGGAAAGTTGTGAAACGACGGATTTAACAATCAATGTTTCCGGTGTGACATCAGCCAATACGTTTTTAGTACTGCCAAATTCCAATGAAGCAAAAATAATCCCAGCAGAAATTAATGAAATACTTGTAGTTGCTATAATTATTAATCTTTGAACCCTTCTTGCTTTTAAGCGAGGACGCAAGTAAGATTTATGTGGTAGATAATATCCCATTTGGTAATGATTTTTATAATCCAACTCTATTTACGCTCATTTGCATAAATAAAATCGGGGTTTGGGATAAGCTTCTTACAACTGTCAGATTATAGGTTTTCTGTAAGTTATTCTTGCGATATGCGATGAATTTGTTGGTTTTTCCTGCTTTTCCTTTGTCTTGTGTCTATATTCATCTGTAAGGTTTTCTGACTTTATCACTATATTGCATTCTGTTATCTGGAATTCCTGAATATTTATCTCAAATTCCTCCGAATGCTCATTCAATTTATTTTGTAAGACTTTCCAAAATAATTTAAAATTTACCCGTTCCTGAAAAAATGAATTGAATCTGATGACGTCGATTACAGTAATTAAAAGGAAGAAAATGCTCAATCATCACGAGTTTTAGTATGCACCGATATCAATACTGTCTAATTTATTAATATCCGATTTATAAGGAGAGAGATGTAATTCTTGAAAAATTTATTAGCAATTATTGATTATTGATTAGTGATTATTTCTTCCTTTTATTTTTTAATAATGGTTGATTAAAAACAAAATAATAAATCCAATAGTCAAACAAGTCGAAGAAATTATTGTCATATGCATGGCATGACTGAAGCTCGCATATTTTATGTTATTCTCCGTTTTTAAAAACCAAATAAGAAAGTAAATAATGGCTGGAAGCAGACAAGTACAGAAGACCATAAATTGTGTATAACTATAGTAATTACCAAAGTAATGCAATGCCACCATTACGGAGACAAAAAACAATAAGGCGGAAAAAAGAAATGTACCACGAATACCCAGCCGGTAACTAATAGTATAGTCGCCTCTCTTACTGTCTTCTTCATGCTGATAAATTTGAGTAAGTGGGTAATATGCACCGATAAGTAATGTAGATAATATCATGCACTCTGCCTTCTGCAATGAAAACCATTCGATAGAAAAAACAGATTCCGACGCCATAGATACAAGCATGAATGTATATCCTCCCTGAAATACGACAACAGTCAACCATCCAATGTATGGGTATTTTTTTAATCGTATTCCAGTCCAGCTGTACGACTTCGATACACCGATATAAACAAGCATTAAAAAAATCAACCTGAAATCAATTAACCACAAAAGCAGTACGCCAATAATATCAAGCCATATGCTTGCCAGGTATAAGCCTCTGCTTACGGGAGGTGGATTCTTTAGCGCACCGATACTACCAGTATCACGATCCATAAAACTGTTATAGGCATTGCTTGCGGGATATATAAATAAATGAAGCGAAATGAATATGATTATGCTATTCCATTTGTCGATACTCAACGATTGACTTAATGAAAAAATAAAAATAGGTAACAAAAAAAAGGAAAAGGGTAGCCGAAGGTGCAGCAATATATTTTTTATTCTGAGCTCGATCATTTTTCTTTCTGGTAAATGGTAAGACACTTATTAGTAAATTGCAAATTAATCATATTATAAACGAAATGCCTAACACTGCAATTATTGATTCGATCGGGACAGCAGTGCCTGCTCATGTAATATCCCAGGAACTCCATCATAATATATTAGAGTCGGCCAATGGAATTAACAGGGCTGACCGGCTAATGCTTAAACGAGTTTTTCAGAACAGTGGAATAATTTCCCGCCATAGCGTACTTGAAGAATTTGGAAAAGAAGATAGTCCCGATAATATGGTTTTTCATCCGGCCGGAAAATCAGATCCGGTTTCAATATCAAAACGTATGGCTATTTTCGATATTCATGCTTCTGATCTTTGTTATGATGCGGTAAAGGATTGTGTTCAACACAATCCTTCCATTCTCGAAAAAGTCACTAACCTTATTACTTTCAGCTGCACTGGAATGTCGGCTCCTGGTATCGATATTCAGCTTATCGAAAAGCTGGGCCTGAAAAGAAACATCGAACGTACATGCATTAATTTCATGGGCTGTTATGCCGGTATAAACGCATTAAAAATGGCCAATTACATTGTCATGGCACAGCCAGAAGCAATCGTTCTTCTGGCAGGAGTGGAATTATGCACATTACATTATCAGAAAATTCTGTCGCAGGATCAGCTTATCGCCAATGCCATTTTTTCTGATGGCGCATCAGCAGCTATTGTTTGTTCAGATACCTCCGGCGACAGAAGCAAGGCCCGATTCTCATTAAGGAAATTTTATTCCGAATTTGAACCCTCAGGGAAAAATGAAATGGCATGGAAAATCGGTGACCATGGTTTTGATATACGCTTAAGTTCTTACGTTCCTGACCTTATACGAGATAATATTGCGGCATTGATGAAAAAATTATTTCACCGTTCCGGTTTAAGTCAGTCTGATATCGACTTTTACGCCTTTCACCCCGGTGGTGTGAAAATACTTGAAGCCTGTGAGAAGGCACTAGGAATTTCAACTGCTGATAATCAGAATTCGTATGATGTACTCAAGAAGTATGGGAACATGTCGTCAGTTACTGTATTTTTTGTTTTAAAAAAGTACTTCGAGCAATTAACTTCTGCTGATCGAGGAAAAAAAATTCTCTCCTGCGCATTTGGTCCAGGCCTGACTATGGAATCTATGATACTCGATGTTGTCTGAAAAAAAAAGTATCTCTGAGATATACGATGTCATAATAGTCGGAGCAGGACTAGCTGGACTCATCAATGCCATCTTACTTTCCCGTTCTGGATTCAAAGTATTACTGCTCGAAAAAAAATTTTTCCCTTTTCACAAAGTCTGCGGTGAGTATATAAGTAATGAAGTAATTAGTTTTCTAACTGCATTGGGGTTTAAGCCCTCTGATTATGGCGCTTCGAAAATTAATCAGTTAAGAATTTCTGATCCTTCAGGGAAATGCATAAAGTCAGAACTCGGAATGGGAGGTTTTGGAATAAGTCGGTTTATAATGGATCATGCTCTGATGAAAATTGCATGCGAAGTCGGAGTTGATGTAAAGGAGAACAATCGTGTCACCGATCTTGAATTTTTCAACGACGTATTTAAGGTGGTGTCTTCATCCGGAATATACAGTTCACACTTTGTAATAGGCAGTTATGGGAAGCGGGACGTACTCGATAAAAACCTAAACCGGAGTTTCATGACAAAGCATACTGGATATATGGGCGTGAAATATCATGTGAAACTCAACTATCCTTTAAACGAAATTGGTCTAGATAATTTCCCCGGCGGTTACTGTGGTATCGTAAAGATTGAAGATGATAAATATAATCTGTGTTATCTATATCAAAGAAGGCCAGGAGTGGAATTTAAATCGATTGCTGAACTGGAACAGAAAGTGCTTTTTACAAATCCGGTCATAAAGAAGTATTTTTCTGAGGCAGAATATGTATTAGAAAAACCTGAAGTCATCAACGAAATATCATTCGATCGAAAACCCTGTGTAGAAAACAATTTGTTTTTTTGTGGCGATGCTGCTGGTTTAATAACTCCTCTATGTGGAAACGGAATGGCTATGGCTATTCATGCTGCAAAAATACTATCAGAAATCCTTATCCATAATGCAAAGCCCGGCATCGGAATAAATACGAATGCCAGACAAAAAATTGAAAAAGAATATAGAATAAAATGGGAAGCCGCATTTGCTAGCCGGCTTTTCTGGGGAAGAAACCTTCAAAAAATATCAGGAAATCCTATGGTTACTAAAACATCACTAAAGGTTTTTCATACTTTTCCAGGGCTTACTAAATGGCTCATTGGAAAAACTCATGGAAGTGAACAACTCAGATAGCTAATATCTACTCAATCAAATCGTCGATTGAATCAAATTTTTCTTCAGTAAACCTACCTGTAGTCCTGTAAATAATTTTTCCTTCTTTATCGAGAAGAAAGAAATACGGAATATCACTTTTTTGCATATTTAAAGAAGCAATAATTCCTTTTCCCTCTTCTTTACAAAACAATATATGAGGCCTTAAATCTTCCTGACTATTCTCATAAAATTTCTTTTTCATGGAAGCGGCAAAAGAAAAATTTGTTCCTGTTAAAACAGGTATGAAATAAACATTCACATCAAACATGTCATCCATTAAACCAGTTTTAGCAATATACTTCTGATAAACAGGGTCGAGCCAGCTTTCAAGATCTCCTTGAGCTTTTGATGAGGATGCAAAACATAAAAGCGAAAACTTTCCTTTTAAATCTGCAGGAAGATTGAAATTTTTGTTAAAAATATTTTCCGCACTTATTACGGGTAGCATTTGTGCTTGCAGATGAGTTCCTGAGAATAGCAGGAAAAGGCAGAGGGCGATTTTATTCATTTCTTCGAAACGCAAATAAAAGGGATAAATTTCTGATTCTGAAGATTAATTTTAGTTGAAGAGATTTTTATATGATGAATGGTTTTAATTCATTTCGAATTTTTTCCGGATATGCTTTTGAAAGTTTAAATGTATATTCTATTCAGGTTGTCGTATTGATATTTTTCCTTTTAATCTAACCTATATTTCCGCGACTAGGATTCGAAAAAATACTCTAAAATTAGAATGGTATGCATTATCTTGGCCTCCATAAATGCGCCTTTTCCTTGTTATTCTTATTTTTTCATCCCTTACATTGAATTGTGAGGCCTCTGTAGATGACACTCTTCCCAAGGGCATCTCCTCACGTTTTCTTGTATTCCCTTTTTTGATCAGGTCTCCGGAAACAAGCTGGGGATTTGGAGGTGCAGGTGCATTTTTTTTTAAAGCGAAGAAGAACGAAGATCATTTACGAACATCCGATATAAATCTCGTATCGCTGTATACATTGAGAGAACAATTTGTATTAGTATTAGGCTCAACAGTTTTTTTCCCTGGAGAAAAGGAAATTCTCAGATTGCAAAGCTCATATAGTTATTACCCTGATAAATTTTGGGGTATCGGCAATTCAACACTTCGCAGTGATGAGGAAGAGTATAGGTTGAAACAGACTTTTTTTAATCCTCAATTCATTTTTAAATTGTACAGAAAATATTATGCAGGCATAAATCTGGAATTGCAGGATGTTAGTGATTTTCATTATAAAGCCGGTGGTGTTTTCGATGCCCAAAGTGTAGCGGGTAGAAATGGTGGATTTACTTCTGGTGTTGGATTACTTTTAACATGGGATACCCGGAACAATGCATATTCCCCCAGCGACGGTGGTTTCGCAGAATTTAATGTTACTTCTTATACCAGTAAAATTGGAAGCAATTTTAATTTCACCAGCTATATTATTGATTTGAGAAAATTTGTATCACTTGGGAGAAACAGGGTTCTCGGCGGACAGGCATATACACGAATGAATAGTGGTCCGGCGCCACTTCGTTATTTATCAATGATTGGTGGCACCGAACTTATGCGCGGTTATTACAAGGGACGATATTCCGATCAGGACATGATTGCATTTCAGACGGAGATTCGACAATACCTATTCTGGCGATTCGGAGTAGCCGCATTTATTTCTGCCGGGCAAGTGGCCGGTACTGTTCATGCATACGGTATCGATAAGTTTCATTATGCATATGGTGGCGGATTGAGGATCATGCTGCATGAAAAAGAAAAACTTAATCTGAGAATCGATTTTGGTTTCGGGGAGCATAGTCACGGAGTCTATGTAATTCTCAAAGAAGCTTTTTGAGTGAACTTTGAGATTATCGGTTGGTCACTGTTGATTGCATAAAAGTATCCTTCTGAGTTGCTTTTATGGTAATTCTGTTAAATAGGAAAACCTTCTGAGTGTTAACGATCAATCTATTTGAATTATTATCTTTGATTATGATCTCACAAATATATAATGATGCCGTTGCAATTCTCATGATTCGTACCGTCACCGGTATTTTGTTTTTCTTTCAGGGATATGATAAAATATTTAACATAAAAATTGTGAATGTCGTTAAGACGTTCTCCGTTCCAATGGGTAAAATTCATATTCGCCAATCTCTGTTAAGTCCTCTTATTTATTTATCTTCTATAATGGAACTTATTTGTGGCGTATTGCTCTTCCTTGGCCTTCTTAAGACGCTCTCATTATATATTCTTGCTGCTGACATGCTTTTTGTGGCCTTTGCCTTCAGCTCTGTGAAAGCCATGTGGGACATGCAGTATTTCTTTCCGCGTATTGTATTTATACTGATCCTATTGTTTTCTCCTGAAACTTCTGACCTTTTTTCATTTGATTACCTAATGACTGCCATAGTAAAATAAAAAAACCCTCTCATACCGTGCTTTTAATCTCCGGTGAAAGGGCTTACCAAATGAACACAGGATATTATCAGGATGATTTCAGTAACGTATAATTAGCGTCAACTGAAATTTTTACTTCTCTTGCAATTTTATCTTTAACAAGCGAAGGAATTTCAATTTTATAATCTTCTAGCACTACTTTAAAATCAGATTTGCCTGCTACAAGTGCGCCTTCTTTTATAGTTAGTGATCCATCAGCAAGAACATCTTTTGTTTCTCCATGCATAGTAAGCGTGCCTTTTATTTTAACCGGAAAAGTTCCATCTTTTTTAAGATCCAATGTACTTAGGTTAACGATTGTCCCCTTGAAAACACCTTTTGGGTATTTATCGGACTCCATATAATTTTCATTGAAGTGTTCCTGCATTAAGGCCTTTTCGAAATTAAATGCTTTCATCAGCACAGAAAACTCCAATGCTCCTGTAGACATATCCAAAATACTTGTAGCCTTCTCAGTTGTCGCCTCTATTTTTTCTAATGAGGAAGTTGCGTTGAACGATACTTTTCCATTCTTTGTATAAAATCGTGACTGTCCGTTTACGACAAGTGTTGCAAAGAATAATAGTAGTACTAATGATGATTTTTTCATAGCTGTTTTTTGGTTTGACGAGTTGGATTAATTTTTGGAGGATAGAACACAGTCCACAAGCACTACATCCATAAGTACTCCAGTGCAAATGCCTTTAATAGATACCCTTTCGCCTTCTTTCATTCCTGAAATTTTGCTTTGTGCTGAAGGGTCAAATACACAACCAACCCCTGCTAGATCTGCTCCTTGTAATGTAATGGTGCATTTACCAGAATTGTCTTTGATTTTTTCAGAAACAACACCGTTTACTTCTACTACTTTTCCAAGATATTTTGCATTAGCAAGATTTTCATCGTGATCATATTCGCCAATCAAAGATTGTGCATTGAGTTTGAAGACAGGATCTACATCAGCAATACTCTGATGTGGTTTGTTGAATAAATAAAATGCAAAGCCTGCTCCTGTTGTAAGTGCTAGGAGAATAGTTATTAAGATTCTTTTTTTCATTGCTTTTGTTATTGTTGACATTTGATGTGACCTTTCTGAATTAATTATTTGAGCTGCCATTGGCAACCCATTTTGCTATTATTAAACGATCGCATACCGATAATTGCGAAAGTTCTTGTGGCATTGGTCTGAAACCTGCCGAATGTTCAATCGATCCGATTAACCTGCCATTATCTGCAACAGATTTTACTCCGGCATAATTATCAAGATTTATATTTCCTGAAGCTAAACTTTGTGAATGACAACTATAGCAACTTACACTGAGGATAGATGCAACTTTTGTATATGTTGTAACGGATGTATCACAAGTATTGGAGAATAATGAAGGATGTAAATCTTCCTGAACATCATAGTAGCATCCTGCCTGATTAAGGCAAATACCACAGACTATAATGTTCCAAACGGTGTTTTTCATTTTTAATTATTCAATGTTCCATTTTCTATCCAGATTCTTATCTGGTCAATGTGGCAATCAGGTAATTTA
Source organism: Bacteroidota bacterium (assembly GCA_031427625.1). Classification (GTDB taxonomy): domain Bacteria; phylum Bacteroidota; class Bacteroidia; order AKYH767-A; family 2013-40CM-41-45; genus JADKIH01. The sequence continues at coordinate 32,843 of JANPNV010000143.1, read as the reverse complement.
TTTCCTCCTTTTGGCATTGGCTGATATCCGGCGATATGATTAACACTTTCCGATAGTTTGCCATTTTGAGCAATAATTGCAATTTGCTGATAATCTGTAAGTAAAATCTGTCCACCTGGTGAAGTTCCTGAGTGACAGCCGAGACAGGAGCCTTGTATTATCGGAAATATGGATCCTGAGAATGTCACATTGTTCGTATCACATGAATTTGTACAAGTGTTATTGTTTGCTCCCTGCTCAATCCATTTATATACAAGATCGATTTGCTGTCTATTTAGTGGGGTAGAAGGCGGCATTCTTTTATCTGGATCCGTCTCTATCAATACCTTGTAAATATCGCTGTTCCTTGCCCGCCCGGGAACAATATCGCCTGTCAACATTACATTTGAATAATTATTTAATATAATTTCCTCTTTGTGATCGGCAAGTGAATGGCAGCCACTTTTTGCACAATTTGATACAAGCAAGGGTAATACCTGGGTTTGAAAGTAAACGGAATCCGGATCGCATGTAGATTGAAGCGGAATTCCGCCTGTACCGTTGCCATTTCCGTTGAGTATTTCTGAAGTGGGTAAAATATCAGGCTCATGCTTACAAGATGAAAGCATCATCATAAACAATATGATGATGAATAGTAACAGCGCCAATGCGGCATCAAGAATGATATTTTTCTTTTGTAACATTTATAGTTTAAAAGTACAGCCCAAATGCCGTCATGAAAATTATAAGTTGCTGAATGGGAGTTTTAACCTGCTGAACAGGTTTTTACTCCTTGCCCGAAAGCCATTCCTTAAAATGCGGTGACCGTTCGGTGCTGACGATGGTATCCATTTCTATTGGCGGAATCAAAATTATCTTAACTCTTGATTTGCTGTATGAGAACATTTCTCCTATAGATTCAATGCTAATTATAAACTGTCTGTTTATCCTGAAAAATCTTTCCGGGTCGAGCATGGTGTCTAGCTTATCGAGATTGTAGTCGATAGGATATGAGTGATTATCTTTTGTTTTTAAAAAATTAATTTTCTCCTCAGTGTAAAAATAGGCGACCTGACTTATGTCGATAGTTTTTATATGTTCTCCATAACGAATCAAAAATCTCTTTTTAAAAGGATCTTGTTTTTCCTTCATGGTATCTATTAGCATCCGAATATCAGGAAGCTCTTTTTTTCCGCCATAGATTTTCTTGTATTTATTGATTGCTGAAACCAGCTCTTCTTTTTTAAAGGGCTTCAATAAATATTCAACGCTGTTTAACTTAAACGCCTTAATCGCATACTCGTCATATGCCGTTATGAATATTATCGGTGATTCTACATTCAACTTTTCGAATATTTCAAAACTCGATCCATCTGCCAGATTTATATCAAGGAACATAAGATCAGGGGCTGCATGGGTATTCAGCCATTCAACGGCCGAACGAACACTGACGAGTATGTCAAGAATTTGTGCTGTTGGTTCAATTTCAAGAAGCTGCTTTTTCAGTCTTAATGCTGCCGGTTCTTCGTCTTCTAAGATTAATATGTTCATGTCAGATTTATAACAAAGGAATGATAACCGTAAAATTATTTTCCGTCTTCAATATTTCAATTTTTTCATCAGACAGCAGCTGATACATACTTCTGATGTTATGAAGACCAAAGCCGGCTGAACTTTCCTCTTTTATTTTAGCATTTAAATTATTACTTATTGTCAAATGATTTTTTGTTGATGTAATTTTTATTATTAACGGAGTTTCTTTTGATACTGCATTATGCTTGATTGCATTCTCTGCAAGAAGCTGAAGCGTCATCGGAGGTATGCTTTTATTGTTTCTTATATTTTGATCCAATTCGATTTCCAAAATTAAGTTTGTTCCGAATCTTTTCTTCTGTATGAAGAGGTAGTTATTCAACAGACTGAGTTCTTCTCTAACAGAAATTAAATTTTTATCCCTGTAATTTACAAGATTTCTGAAAAACTCCGATAATCTTTCTACATACTCGACCGCTTGTTTTGGAGAATTTTCAATAACGGAAATAAGTGTGTTGAAACTATTAAAAAGGAAGTGTGGGTTTACCTGACTTTTCAAAGTCTCAAACTGAAATTCTATTTTTTCTTTTTGTAACCGGTCAAATTTACGTAGTCTCGCCTCCCTACGTCGAACAATGAAAAGTATAATCAGGGCAATTGCTGCAGCGGTAATCAATCTAAACCACCATCGTTGCCAAATAGGAGGTAAGATCTCAAATGAATAGGTAGTTTCTTCTGCCTTATCGAAATTGTCGTTTAGTGATGCTTTGATCCGAAATGTGAATTTTCCGGCCGGAAGTTTCGGAAAGGTAATTGTCTGATCCTTTGTCTTCTCCCATTTCGAGGAAAGACCATCCATCTTATATTGAAAATTTACCCTCTGTGGATCACTATACCACAAGCCGTTATAATCAAATCGTAAATTATTTTCATCGGCGTCGAAAATTTTCCTGTTACTGTAGTCGACAGGATTAAGAAACACCGATACTGTTTGAAGGATAACTTGAGGTTTCTCAATCTTCATATCAGCTGAAGGTTTATAGCAGATTATTCCCTTCTCTGTGCCGATCCAGACTGTGCTGTCGGGCGAAAGCGTAATCGAATTCAGATCAGGATTGATATCTGATAGGTTTTCTTCCGAACTATGGTAAATTATATTTCCCGTTTCCGGATTCAAAACGTCAAATCCATTTTCATGAACAATGACAATTGTTCCTTCCCGGGTACACAGAATCGATGAAGGAGAAGGATCCGATAACCCCTCCTTTGCTTGAAATTTATGTATCGTATTATCTGTATCAATAAATAATAGTCCTGCATCTGCTGTTGAAAACCACATACGACCTCTCTTGTCTTCTGTAATACTATGTACTGCATTATCAGCTACAGGAAAATTGGAGAGTACATTCCCGTCGTATTTGTAAATACCATGTCCATCGGTACCAAGCCATGCGTTGCCTTTCGTATCAATAAAAACGGAGTAAATAAAATCTTCAAGAATCCGTGTAGTGTCAAAGTCGCTCTGCCGGATGATTACGGCATTATCGTCATTTCCTTTTTTGGTAATCTTGAAAAGATTAACCGAATTAAATCCGGCTATCCACACAGCATCACCAAATCCGTTTATCGACAGTATGCTTGAGCTGGCAGGGTCTGTCAAATCCGAAATTTTTCTGACGTGTCCGGTTATTGTATTAAATCGTATCACTCCGGCTCCTAGTGTGCCTATCCATAAATAACCATAAGGATCAAAATACAGCGAAAAGATATCAATTTTTTTTTCGTTCAGCACTTTGTATTCTTCGTATTTTAATTGACCATCAGGTGATTTGTAAATATGCCCAAGTTGTTGATCAGGACTAAACCAGATGTCTCCTTTTTTATCAGCAACAATACAATGGATAAACTTCAACTGTTTAACTCCGATATTATGCAGGTAAGAAATTTTATTACCACTTGTCCTGTAAAGATGAATAGCCTCTGCAACCCAAATATTATTTTCATGATCAGTTAAAAGATCATTGGCTTTAATATTTCTGTTGCCATCCAGCGATAGACTGCTTCTGTTGCCATTCCGGTCTATTATTATCACTCCTTTATCTTCAGTTGTGATCCATAATTTATTGTCTGCCGGCATTATCGAATTGATTTGCCCCAAATCCCATGGATTCTTAAGTGTTACCGGAATTAATTTATTTTTGTCTAAATCAAATCGTGCAATTCCTTTATCCTGCAGTCCAATCCAAATAGTATTTTTATTGTCAAATACCAGTGTTCTGACAATATCATCAGGCAATCCTTCAGAAGTGCCTAATGTTTTAATCGTTTTTTTTCCATCATGTACAGAAATAAAATTTAATCCCGCATCTGTTCCTACACAAATCTGATTTCCCGGTAATACAATCATCGAATAACAATAATCGTCGCTCAACCCATCATCGTGGTTGATATTATAGATTCTGGCACCATCCAGACAATAAACTCCTTCGCCCTTAGTTGAAAAATATATTTTGTTTTCATTATCCTGAGCAAATGCTGATATGCCGGCTTTTAAAACACCTTCTGTAGTATTGAAAACCGTCGTTGTTTTATTTTTTATGATTACGATCTTCCCATTCTCAAAACCTGCCCAGATGCGGGAAACATTGTCTTCAAAAAATGCGCTTACAATGGATGTTGATGAGTCCGTACTATATATTTTTGTAAAATTTATTCCGTCGAATGTGAAAACTCCCTGATCGGTACCACACCATATCTTTCCATTACTGTCAAGGAAAAGTTTCAGAATTCGCGGTCGTGTATTTTCGGAACGTATATCGAATGATTTGAATAAGGGCTGTTGGGAAAATGCAGACGAGAATGCATGTGAAATCAAAACAACAAATAAAAAGTATCGAAAAACTTTCATTTTTTCTTTGTTAAGTCTGCATTCAAATCAACTAGTATTTCACTGGCAATTTTCTCATGTACGACTTTCGGAATTTTGATATTGTGTTCTGATAATAAAATATTGAAATGTGATTCAATATGAATAAAACCATTAGTGACAGTCACCTCGCCTTTTATAATTCTGTCTACCTCAACTCCGTGAATGTTGAGTTTTCCTTTGGCACGTAATTCATATTTCCCATCGATAGTTAAATCAATATCTTCAATAATTTTTCCGACAAATGTTGCCTCGGGATACCTCTCTGACTCAAGGTATTTTTCGTTAAAGTGTTCCTGTTGCAAGGCGCTGTTAAAGCCTTTGAAGGTTCGTATAAGTACTTTAAATACAAATGTTCGTTTTGCCGGTTCGATTAATCCCAGTAAACTTCCTGATGATGCTTTTATTAACTCCTGCTGCGCCTCGGAGCGAAATGAAATAATACCATTGTCAATATAATAAGTTTCATTCTGGCTAAAACATTGTATTGACATTAAAAGGAAAACGATAATCGAAAACACCGAATTTTTTTTCAATGGATAATTATATTATACCGTTATCATTTTTGAAATTAGTGTCATAATTTTATCTGATGCTCCTACCCTTGATCTCACATAGTCTGAAGAAAATTTTCCGCTTTGTTTAAAACGAGATTCATCTCTGACAAGTTCCGAAAAAATATTCAATGCCTGATCAGAATTATGTACGCAAAATGCACCGCCTGCATCTATCAATTCTATCGCTTCCCTAAATTTTTTATAGTTAGGGCCAAACATAATCGGAAGTCCATATGTGGCAGCCTCTAGAATGTTATGAATTCCATTGCCAAAACCTCCGCCAATCCATGCCATATTTCCATAGCTATAAATGGAGGAGAGCATTCCTATGTTATCAATTATCAGAATCCGCGAGTTGCTTTGAATCTTTTCAGAGGAATATAAGCATATCTCATCTTCCGAAAAATTCGATGATAGTCTATCAATGAAACTTTTAATCCTTGCAGGAGAAACTTCATGAGGTGCGATAACTATTTTGAAATCGTGCTTCTTTAGTTCAGGAAAAAGGGAATCTAGAATTACTTCGTCTTTTGGCCATGTACTTCCGGCAACAAATAATTTATTGTTTCCACGAAATTCTTCAATCAGTGGAAGGCGGATTGATTTTGCAGAAATCTCATTGACTCTGTCGAAGCGCGTATCTCCTGCAATTGTTGTGTTTGTAAATCCAGTCGATCTTAAAAGTTTTTCCGATAGTTCATCCTGTACAAAAAAGTGAGTCACATGCTTAAGCATTCTTCTGAAAAAGGATCCATACCATTTGAAAAAAATCTGAGAGGGTCTGAATGTTGCTGATGCAATAAAGAGCGGAATTTTCTTTTTCGCTAGTTCTTCAAAGTAATGTAACCAGAATTCATACTTGATGAAAACTACATAACCCGGCGAAATTGCTTCGATAAAATCTTCAGCATTTTTAGCTGTGTCGATAGGCAGGTAACAGACCAGATCGGCATAGGTGTAGTTTTTCCGTATCTCATAGCCGGAAGGGGAAAAAAAAGTAAGAATGATAAATACGGATGGGTCTGAAGATTTTATTTTTTCGATGAGAGGCCGACCCTGTTCAAACTCGCCAAGAGAAGCACAATGAAACCAAACACGGTTTTTTGATTTCTTTAATTGCGGCGACGATATTTCTTGCTGGTTTTTTCGTCCGGCAATCCATAGCCCTGCTTTTTTATTGCCGGTTAACGAGGCAATACGAATCCCGCTGCTGTAAAGAAATATTGCTGCATCATAGATAATTCGCACAGTCTTAGTCGATATATATTTTATCAGCCATACGCTTATACATTGGGAATACCCAGCCGAATCGAATTCCCAAAAGCAGATCTATTCTTGACTTATCGTCTTTCAGCCCTGTGTCAAAATTGATATTACGTATGTTTTTTGTAAATGCCTCTGTTACTTCCAGGCCGGCATAGAAATTTGTTAAACGTTTGTTCCCGAAATTCATGTACCCTGCGAATTGAGTTAGACAGATGCCTGTGCTCAATCTGTCATATCCTTTTCTGTAGTCACCTTCAAGGTATGGCACTGAACTTCCGGGTGTGTCTATTAATATTTTATGCTGGATGTAGCCAATGCCGAAAGTGGTCATAAGACCGGAATTTATATTAGGCCCGAATAATGGAAATATTTTCCCGCCTTTAATGTCGAACTTTAATCCTCTTTCATAGAGTATAATTGAAGCATAATGACCGTTGCCATCAATTATATTTCCATCTGCTGTCTTAAAACCATCGAGCAGATTGTTCTCTTTTACATTATCGCTGAATAAAAAATCACCGCTTATGCCAAAAATATAATTGTTGCGAAGCTTCCACTGGAATACTCCTCCAATTGCAAAATTGTTTCCAAATCTTTTTGAGAGATCTCCGCCCGGCATCTGGAATGCAACAGTCGCTCCGATCATGGGAAAAGCAATAGTGGTATCCTTAATGTTTCGTTGAGCGTAACTATTGTTCGTAACAACAGAAAATAATAAAATCAGAAGACTAAAAATTCCCTTAAGTTTCAGAAAATGTTTCGCTTTTTTCAAGTGTGATATATTTACGAGCGCTTTTCGGGAATGTAGTTTCCTGATTGACCGCGCGGTATTGACAATGACTTAAATTCTTTTGATCGTAGATGCTTGCAAATATAAACGATCTGTCCTGTATGATATGCATAATGTGCAAGCTGGCGAAGTAATGCGCGAATTACTGTATGCGATTCTCCACAGATAAATACTTTTTTTGTCAGATCATCAACCGTCAGACTTTCTAATGTTTTTAAAAGACAATCCCAACCTTTGTCCCATAATTTAATTAGGTCATCTCTGGAATAGAATGTATTCTCAAATTCCTCATCTCTTTTTCTCCATTCTTTTTCTCCGTCTGTCGTAAGAAATTCAGTAAAACGCGATAACATGTTACCTGCCATATGATGTATGATGATTGAAACAGTATTCGACTCCGGATCAGGTCTGTAATGCAACTCTTCGTCAGTAATCTGTTCAATGGCTTTTGTAGCATTACTTTTCAATCCCCTGAAACTTTTTATTGTCTCGACGAGGTATGTTTCTGCTTCATTCATTTAGTATTAAGATCATCGGCAGTAAATTGGTAGGGAAGGAGGTTACTGATGCTGTCAGAAACAAAAACTTTTCCTGTTTCTCCTGCCATAATCATCCTGATACTGCCATTAAACCGATGTTCATATTCTGCAATAGCCTGACGACAGGCGCCACAGGGCGAAACAGGTTTGTCGACGTGAAAATGAACTGACTGAGCAGATATTGCAATTGCGACGACTGGAATGCCCGGATAATTTGCGCCGGCTGCAAAGATGGCAACACGCTCAGCACACATACCAACCGGGTAGGCGGCATTTTCCTGATTATTCCCACGTATTATTTTCCCGTTTCCGAGCAGGACAGCGGCGCCTACTTTGAAGTTGGAATAAGGTGCATACGCATCATGCATACTCAATTTGGCTTCTTCCATCAGCTGACGGTCAGAGGTATTTAATTCTGCAGGATCATCATATACTGTAAGCCGGCAGACGATTTCAACATTCTTCATATCATAAATTAGGTCTTAAATGTAATGAGAATAAAGTAAATACTTAAAAATTGGGTAATTTCGTTTTCCAAAATGATAAATTATTAAAGAAGATACGTTGTATTTCAGGAATGCAAGGTTTTCTCTAATCTATAATAACTCAATTAACAGTTTGACGTATCAGAAAGCTCTTAACCTATTCTACATAGTGAAGAAGAAAATATTGCTCATCTTTGCGAAAATATTATAAACGCATGAAATTCGTTCAAAAAACCATAATGATTTGCATGTCATCAATGGTCATCCTGCTTTCAGGATGTAAAAAAGATGAAGGCATAGGCGGAACCTCAACCATTAAAGGATTGGTCATGGTCAATGATTTTGATCACGGTTTTCAGTCTCCTCAACCCGTTGAAGTATACGCTGCAAGAGTTGAAAAGGTCTATGTGATTTATGGATTGGATCATACGACATATGATAATGACTATAGTACATCATATGATGGGAGCTATGAATTTAAATATCTGCAAAAAGGTAAATACAGGATTTTTGCCTACACAAAAGACACGACAGGTGCCTATAACGGAACCATAAATTTCAATGCGAGGAAGATTGCACTTTTTGAAGATGTTGAAATTAAATCGAACGGTTCGGTCGTTACAGTGCCGACCATTACCATTCTTGACAACAATTACTAAAATGAATTACAGACTAATCTTTATAATCACCTTGTTTACTCTTGCATTTTCAACCTCCTATGCGCAAAGCAAAAAGGATCTGAAAAAGAATAAAGTAAAGTCGTTCAAGGAAACCCATACTACGGTCGAAAACGGAAAAGAAACTACTGTTGATGCCGTGAATCAGAAATTAGACGGTTCAGGGAATGTACTTGAGGACATCAATTACGATAAAGATGGAAAAGTAAAAAGCCGATCCTCATATACCTATGACAAAAACGGTGATAAAACGACAGAGATAGTTTATGCAGAAGACAGTAAGGTAAAAAAGAAGAAGACTTATAAATATAATGCTAAAGGCGACCGTGTTGAAGAAGTTCATATGGATCCAACAGGCAAACTATTAAACAAAGTTGTTTTCGGATACAATGCAAATGGAGACAAGGCCACAGAAGTTACTATGGATTCAAATAATAACATTCTTGAAAAAGTATTTTATGTGTACGAAAAGAAGGGAATGTTAGTACAGGAGAAAACGGTAGACGCTACGGGTAAATTAATCAAAGAAATCATTTATACCTACGAGTACTAAATAATTGAAAAACGTCGAAGAAATATTAAGTGCATTTGATCCGGTATCCCTGAAACAAATGGATAATGTAAAGCTTCAGGATCGTATTGATACTAAATTCATGTTTAAAGACAACATACTTCCTGTAGTCTTAAATATGATGAAAGAGGATTACTATATCCTCGAAATTAATAATATGCGCTTTAACCATTATGAGACTCTTTATTTTGATACAGAGAACTTCGATCTTTATTTGCGTCATCACAATGGCAGGGTGAACAGATATAAATTCAGGGCAAGAAAATATGTTGAATCAAATCTCCATTTCTTCGAGGTAAAGTTCAAAAACAGCAAGGGCCGCACGATCAAAGACAGAGTAAAAAGGCCGGAAATATTTTCTTACCTCTGTGATACTTCACACAACCTTGTAAAGTCTCTTTCAAATGTTAATCCAGATTCATTAGTAGCCAAACTCTGGGTCAACTATCGTCGTATGACATTTGTAAGTAAGCACTCGGAAGAAAGATTAACCATCGATACAAAGCTCACTTTTATTGACAAAGATCAGACAATCCCAATTTCAGGACTTGTCATTGCAGAAGTAAAACAAGGCAGCGTTAAAGATAAAAGTGCCTTTGTCTCCCTCATGCGAAAATATCACGTTCAGCAAAAATCCATCAGCAAATATTGCCTGGGAGTTATCAGCCTCAACGAAAAAATAAAACAAAATAATTTTAAACCTACACTTTTATATCTTCAAAAACTTCTGAATGCATCATGAATGATCCAATAAACCAATTCGAACTCTTCGATAAACTTTCTGATAAGTTTTTTCTGCGATTACTGATCGACATTTTGTCAATGCTTGTTCTCGTACGATTTATCTATTTTAAAATTTACAAGAAAAAAGATTACCTCTTTACGTTTTTTCTGTTCAACATCATCATCTTCATCATTACCTATTTATTAAATAAGGTAGATATGTCGATGGGAGCGGCCTTCGGTCTCTTCGCCGTATTCTCTATGCTTCGCTACAGGACTGAAGGGATTTCGACCAAGGACATGACTTACCTTTTTATTGTCATTGCCATGGGTCTGATTTGCGCCGTCAGCAAAGCCACATATTTTGAACTTGGAATCATAAATGCTATTCTTATTGGATTCACCTATACATTAGACGGCAACTGGCTCGTCAGAAATGAATTGGTTAAGAATGTGCAATACGAAAATATTGAAATGATTAAACCGCAGAATTACGATGCACTTGTGCAGGATTTGCGTAACAGGACTGGGTTAAATGTTCATCGTGTAACTGTAACGCGCATTGACTTTCTTAAAGATGTAGCGGTGGTTAAGATATATTATTACGAAGACAAGAAGTCCGATAAAAAATCTTAATGTGGCAACACTTTTCAGACAATACGTCATCCTCATGGTAATATTGCTGCTAGCGAATGAAAAGTCGCAGGCACAAATTGACGATATTGGATTATGGGTCGGCACATCGTTTGAAAAGAAGATAACCCGAAAAATCCTTGCTTCATTCACTGAACAGTTGAGGCTTAATCACGATATTTCAACTGTTGATGTTCTGATTAGTGACATCGCAATGGAGTATTCTTTATCAAAAAAGCTTAAGGCAGCTATACATTACCGGTTTATGAATAGTAATAAAGAAAATTACTACAGCAAGCGTCATCGGTTTTACCTGGATGCCTCTTATAAACAAAAAGTAAAATTTGTTTCCATCACTTTTCGCGAGCGAATCCAGGAGCAATACAGTGATATATACTCAAGCGAAGACGGTAAATATCCTGAATGGAATCTACGTTCCAAGATTACCATAAAATTCGAACTGGATAAAAAATATTCCCCATACTTATCTACGGAAGTGTTTTATAAATTAGATAATGTAAAAGAAAGAGGTCATATATTTACAACTACGAGATATGAGGCCGGATTCTCCTATGACTTTAACAGAACGCATAGTATTAATCCATATATCCTTTTTCAGCATGAACGGTCGTCTGGGTTCAATGAGCTTATTTATGGCTTGTCGTACGACTTTGTTCTATAATATCATTTGATTTTATCGATAAGAGCTACGGCATAACAGGTAATGCCTTCTTCTCTTCCGATAAATCCGAGCTTCTCATTGGTAGTCGCTTTCACAGAAATATCTTCTTCCGGAATATTCATTACTCCTGAAAGTGTTTTTATCATTTCCGGGATATACCCTGCAATTTTCGGCGCCTGCAAACACAGTGTTGTATCAATGTTGCCAATCCTGTATTTTTTTTCGGCCAGTAAATCACAAACTCTTTTTAATAGAATTTTACTGTCGATGTTTTTATACGCATCAGAAGTATCAGGGAAGTGGATGCCAATGTCGCCCAGGTTTGCGGCCCCAAGGAGAGCATCACAAATGGCATGTATCATCACATCAGCATCTGAATGACCCTCGGCACCTTTCGAATGCGGTATCTCAATACCGCCAAGAATAAATTTCCGGCCTTCTTTTAACTTATGTACATCAAAACCAAATCCTATTCTCATGCTGTATATTATTTAATAAAAAAAGCGGATGAGATTCATCCGCCGTCAAAAATATGTTTTTTTTTATTTCTAAAATTTCAATTCTTGATTCTTGATTCTTGATTCTTGATTCTTGATTCTTGATTCTTGATTCTTGATTCTTGATTCTTGATTCTCAATTCTTGATTCTTAGTTCTTAGTTCTTAGTTCTTAGTTCTTAGTTCTTAGTTCTTTACTCTTGGCTCTTGGCTCTCGGCTCTTGGTTCTTGGTTCTTGGCTCTTGGTTCTTGGCTCTTGGTTCTTGGCTCTTGGCTCTTGGCTCTTGGTTCTTTGCTCTTGGCTCTTGGCTCTTGGTTCTTTACTCTTGGTTCTTGAAACTATTCAGTCTTATCACTATTATCGTCAGTATTACTCTTCAAGCCATCAAAATCAAACAGCAATGTAAAGCGTAAAGTGTTTTCGAGCGGATTATGTTGTGTTGTTGGAATCAGATAAGCAAAATCAAAACCGAATACATTGTAACGGATACCTGCACCAATTGTAAAGAACTGTCTGTTACCTTTTGTAGATGCCTCATGAAAATAACCTGTCCGTATGGCAAACTGTTTATCGTACCAGTATTCTGCACCAATTGAATATGTAAATTCTTTTAATTCCTCCTTAAAGCCTGCCGGAGCATCAGACCAGCTGCTGAATAATGCAGAGGCCACATTTATATTGGATGGATCTTTTCCAAACTGAACAACCTTTTGATTGTTTGCATCCAGACTGTCGCCACCAACACTGTTTTTGAAATATACAGGAGGAGTAGGGACGAGTAACTTATTAATGTCAGCACCAAATGCGATTGAGTTGTACTGATCAAGATCGATTTTCAGATTAGATCCTAATCGGAAGTTCGTGGGAATAAAATCTTTCTGTGCCTGATCTGTGTAAGATATTTTCGTACCAATGTTAGAGATATTTAAACCGAAGGCAAGCAACGATTTCTTGTCAGATACCGTTACGTCTTTTCTGTAATACCCCGAAAGGTCAGCAGCCACTGAGCGTCCTGCATGCGTGCTAATTGTTCCATTCGCTATGGATACGCCACCCGTCAGGTTTGAATAGATGTATCTTAATGCAAGTCCTCCCGAGAAATTTTCTCCGAGTTTTCTTGAATAAGCAACATCTACAGCCCATTCATTCGGATTGAAGGAAGTATAACGGTCGCCGTTTTCATTTGTGAAATCAATATTTCCAAGAGAAAAATATAATAGTGATGCAGCAATGGTCTGATCGTTTTTAAGCTTTTTATATCCGGAAATATAAGCGAGACTAATATCGTTCACGAGTGCATGAAGCCATGGCGTATAGGAAACAGAGAAGCCAACTTTCTTATCGATGAAGGCAAGCTTCGACGGATTCCAGTGAATGGAATTCGGATCGGGTGTGGTAGCAACGCCATAATCGCCCATTCCACCCGCACGTGTGTCCGGAGCAATCTGCAAAAACGGAACGGACGTAGTAATGGTATTAATCTGACCCAGGAAATCATCCTTGGTAATGTTTTGGGCATAAGATAGTTCTGCCGATAAAAGCAATACGATGGCACCTAATAATGCCTTTTTTAGTTTTAAATGCATTTTTATTTTTAAATGATAATGTCCAAATATACGTGAATAAATTATTTAGGTTTAGGTTAACGGAGAATAACGAGTTTTTCAAACTTATCAGCATACTGACCGTCAATCGTTTTTACCCTCAGCCTGTATACATAAACGCCGCGTCCAATCTTATCACCATAATCGTCAAGCCCGTCCCATTGCATCGCATCTGAACGGTAACCTGCTGTCGTTATTTTATCTGAAATGGTTTTAATAAGTTTCCCGGAAACAGTGAAAATTTGTACCTGAACATCTAAAGGAACATATGGTCTGTTATGTTCAAACATAAACGTAGTATGAGTGGTAAACGGATTCGGGTAATTAAGCACATGGTCAAGTGCTAAATTCGCACTTTCACTTACTACAAAATCTGTGGTTGCTAAACTTGAGTTATTGAAAACATCCCATATTTTAAAAGTGATAGAGTGGGGCCCTGATTCAAGATTCTTAAACTGATACCTCACTTTTCCTGATTGATAGCTGTCAAGATCGTTTTCATAATAATCATTCAAAACAAATTTCTTCTCTGATTTGGAATCCATTTCAGCTGTCATATCATGACCGATTCCTGTGCCAACAGTATTCACACCACTGCTGTCTGTTATGATGGCATATAAAACAGGATTTTTGTCGGTAAGTCCTCCTCTCACGAACTTCTCATCGTTCATGTAAAGTTGAATCTTTGGTCCATCACCATCAGGAGCTACATTGGAATTTACTCCACCTACTACTTCAAGCGTGTCATATCCTGCCGCATCAAGCTGTCCATTGTCTGCATAATAACTAACCTTGCCTTTGCCGAACTGAAACGAAATATCTTTTGGTACGACGAACGTAAAGCTGAAAACACCATTTACAATACTTGCCTTACCGCTGTAGATTACATTTTTCTGCAATTTAAATGGCTGTACCATCGATACATTTCCATACGGATCATTTCTGTCGTTCCCCAGCGTATAGTAGGTCACCATTTTATCATATACGGTTGGGAAAATTGTTCCATTAAAATTACTCATCAAATTCCCTGAATTATCCTGAACCTCACCCGTAATTGTTACATGACTTAATGCTTTTAATGTATCGATTGGCTGTGAAACAGAAATACCATTTACAGTCTTTGTCTTTACCGAAAATTGTGGATAAGCTATCCGTACAGCCGGATCACCGATAAGCAGAAAGTTTCTAACGAATGGATCCTGGAAATAATCAACCTTCGTTTTCTCAAATACCTCACCACATGTAGGATATTGCCCGCTCGAGTTATCGAAAACGTGGGTAAAGAATTTCTGACAAAGATTGAAGTTAGAACTTGAGAAGGCCAGTCGAGATGTGGTGAAGAGACAGATTGCTCCTCCGTTTGGATTCAGAAAAGTAAGCTCTCCGGCCGATGTCCTCGTCGGATCATCAACACGCGTAAACTCACACGTCGCCGTAAGAAAAGCAGCCAGATGATCAAAGTTTGTCCAGCTATTAATATCATTTACCTCAAGTACACGCTCATGCGCCCAGCCTAACTCGCCACCATGACCAATATAGGTCATCAATAATGTTCCGCGCTGAACTCTTTCTATAATCGCCTTCTGAGCGTCAAGGTATCTTTGTCCGCCTGGCGTCGATTCCTGATTGTATGCATCAAGATAAATTTTGTCGACGTTTAATATCGGATAGGATTTAATAATCCTGTTCGCAAGTGTGTCGACTTGTCTTAAGTGCGTATTCTGATCCTGATCATCACCAACAAATGAGACCGTATTTCTCCATGTTCCCAAAGTCGGATTCTTTTGTCCCTGACTATTGCCAGCCACATAATGTTTAATTTTTGCAACAGCATTGGATGCTTCTGCCGTTGACTTTATCGGTAAGCGGCCAATACTCATGTCAACTATTTCTCCGCTTGTCCAGTCTCCTTCATTGTCATCAAGCAATCCAAAAAAGTCATCAGAAATATAAGTCTGTGTTAAATTAGATGATCCTGCCGATTGATAAGAGGTAACATAATTCGTATTGCCCGAAATGCGGTATTTATTATCATAGGAAGCATCACCAAAGAGCAGTAAATATTTGGGAAGATCTGCAGCAGTGGTAGCCCTGTCATAAAACATTTTTATAAAATCTCTTATCGCTGAAACATCTTGTGCGCCACTCGAGAATTCATTAAATATCTGTTGTGTTGTAGCTACAACAACAGAAAGGTTGTCATGCGAACGATGAAAATCAGCAAGGTCATAGGCCTGTGACAAGAACAATGGATTAGTAACAATGATCATGTTCGCCTGCGCAAGAGAATGCAGATTTTGATTGGGAACAGTACCAACAAAAGATGGTACAAGCATATGCTGTCCGTCGAATGCAATAAATTCATGCATCTGATCTGTCGGTATAGTGAAACTTATTACTCCATTTAAAAGTGTGTAATCTTGCTGCTTAATATTAAGCTTATCAGTTATATCCCAAACTATATAGTTCGCATTGGCATTGCTAATTCTGAATTCGCTGACATTTCCAACACCGACAGAATTCTTGTCCCTGAACATAAACTGATTTCCTGTATTTGATGCATTCAGACTTTTTCTGAAATTCAATTCAAAATAATTCAGCCATCCCTGGGCGCCTGGATCTCCGGAACTTAGCGTAAAGCTGACATTAAGGTTTGAACTGTTAATGAAAAAATTTTTGTTCATTGATGCAGGAATAAAATACGGGTCAAGTGTTGATGTCCCCACATTCGAAAAAGTTTGTGACCCTTGTGAAACTCCATTGATGCTTAATATATATGAATTAACGCCTCCTGCTGTTGCCCTTCCGGCCAGACTTGAGCGGAGGAAAACAGTATCAGAAGTGATTATGTTTGGTATTGTAGACGCTATGGATATGGTGTTATTCAGGTTGTCCATCGATTCTCCATACCATTCTCTGCCCGACTTAAGAAAGTTGTATAAATCTGCTTCATGATAAATGTAATCGTCAAAAGTGGTAACCGTCGTATTTGCTCCGCTACCCGAACTTTGCAATTGAATTCTTTTTGAAGGCGTGACATTATTTATTGTTACGAAATAATAGGTCGTGTCAGCATAGAGATTTACCTGATGGTTGAATTGACGACTATTCTGAACATAGTTCCATCGCGTTTGATTGCTGCCGAAAAATAAAATGTAATCCTGAGAATCAAAATGTCCATCACTTTCGCCGGAAACGAAGATTGAATTTTGCTGAAGATCGTCGTATCTGAATGTGCTGTTATTGAAAGCAAGCATTCCACCACCGTTGCCGTAAATCTGAATTTTTGTCGGATCAATATTGTCTACATCAATACCGGCTTTTTTCAGAAAAGTATAATCAATTTTATAAACACCGTTTTGCAATACTGCTATCCTATACCAGTCGCCGGTTGCAAGAACGCTACTCGATGCATAAGTTCGCACCGAAGAAATCCTGCTCGAAGTGTAAACCGGTTGAATGTCAATGTCGAAAGAAACAAGTCTTTCATAACTGCCAGCCGATCCTTTTCTTATTGGAAATATTGAAATGGAAGCGATTGGCTTTTTTTTCTGAGTAACTACTCTGGTCGTTATTGAAAATTCACTTCCGACAGATGCAATATTTCTAACGAGACTAATATCAGTAAGCGGTTCGGTAATAACGTTTTTCAATTCTGCTTTAATCTCTGACGCAAAACCACTTAGTGGTTGTGTAATATCAAAATGAGGATTGAAGTTCTCATCAAAAGAAGCTCCTGTAAAGTTGAGCGAACGAAATGATGTCTCCGGCGAAATTTTTTTCTCATAAACGGGAAGCCACTCAATTTTGTAAGAGGCCTCTTTTTCGCCTGCAAACACTGATGCTGTAAACAGAAGAGTTGAAAATACAATAAGGTTTTTGGAGAGATGCATTGGCTGACTTTTAAAGAAAAATGAATTAAAATGCAGGTGGTGAACTGTTAACGACTCTTAACGCCCTATATTTTATTCACGTACAAAAATATCGATAATTATGTTCACTTTCTTCAATACAATTTTGAAGAATTGACTTCTGAAAAAAGATATGAAACTCTCATGACTCAGTCAACCTTGCAAATTATTCAATTTATAGACAATTATTTTTGGTGTGTTGACTAAAAATTGTTTAAAATTGTAGATAATTCTTACAATTGAAATCGGAGGATCAGAAAGGTCCACTAAACTTGCGTAACTCTCTATCTTCACTCACGTAATACCAAGCTAAATTTCGTCAATGCTCAGGAAGCTTTTGGTTTTTATTTTTATTGGATTATCCGGAACAGCCTTTGCTCAGGATCCTGAGTTCACTCAGTTTTATGCCAATCCACTGTATCTGAATCCAGCATTCGCCGGTTCATCCAGATGTCCGCGAATATCTCTCAATTACAGAAATCAATGGCCTGCACTTACCGGAACCTTCGTAACCTATACTGCATCGTATGATCAGCATGTGGAAGCACTCGGTGGTGGCCTCGGATTATTAGTCCTCAACGACAAAGCGGGTGAAGGAACATTGACAACTTCCAATATCAGCGGAATGTATTCCTATCAGCTCAATGTTACCCGCGAATTTTCTGTGCGATTCGGAATGCAGGGAACATACTTTCAGAAAAAAGTTGACTGGGATAAGTTGACGTTTGGTGATATGATCGACCCACGTTATGGTTTCATTTATGAAACACAGGAACTGCGTCCCAATACAAATAAAAACTTCTGGGATTTTTCGGCCGGAATACTTGGATACAGCAGCAAGTACTACGGTGGTATCGCTGTTAATCACCTTACCGAGCCAGAGGAATTTTATATACGTTCTGCAGAAGGAAGTAAACTCCCCATGAAAATTACAGTTCATGCCGGTGCAGTTATTCCTATTGCCGGCAGCCGCGACGGCTCTACTTATATATCACCGAATTTTATCTACCAGAAACAACGTGACTTCAAACAATATAATATCGGGTTCTATATATCTAAAGCTCCCCTCGTCGGCGGACTTTGGTATCGTGGAGGCGATGCATTTATCGCTCTTGTCGGAATCCAACAGGGAATATTCAAGTTCGGATATAGTTACGACGTAACTGTCTCCAAACTATACAATGCTTCCGCCGGATCGCATGAGCTTTCGGTCGGACTCCAATTAGGATGTCATCCCAAAAAGAAAAGATTCAGAACCATAAAATGCCCTTCATTCTAGTGTTCTAAATAAAATAAATATATTTGACCTTCGTTCCTGACCTATTAAAACGACTCCCAAAAAAATGATTAAGACACTCCGTCGGAATTATCTCGGCCTTATTGCATTAACACTGCTTTTCGCGTCCTGTAACAAAGAAAAATCTTCGGTTACTGGCTGGAATTATAACGATCCCAAGAATGGTGGTTTTGAAAAAGTGCCTTACGATGAACAAGAAACCGGTCCGGGTCTCGTACTCATCGAAGGAGGTACCTTCACAATGGGTCGGACTGAACAAGAAATTACAATGGATTGGAATAATATTCCACGCCGCGTTACTGTCAGTTCATTCTATATCGACGAAACCGAAGTAGCTAATATCCACTATCTTGAGTATTTATACTGGATTTCAAGAGTTTTCGGAGCCGATTATCCTGAAGTATATAATAAAGCCTTACCCGATACACTCGTTTGGCGAGACAGGCTGGCCTATAATGAGCCACTGGTCGAATTGTATTTACGCCATCCTGCCTATCAGCAATATCCTGTCGTAGGAGTTAACTGGCTTCAGGCCAGTGACTTTTGTGCATGGAGAACGGATCGTGTAAACGAACAAATTCTGGTAAGAGAAGGTATTATGCGTGTTAATCCAAACCAGATTAACGAAGATAACTTTAACACGGAATCATACATGGCCGGACAATATGAAGGTCTGGTAAAAAGCGACCTCATCGATCTAAACCCAAGTTCTGGGGCTAATGGAACCCGTAAAGTAAGAATGGAAGATGGTATTCTACTTCCTAAATACAGGCTGCCGACTGAAGCCGAATGGGAATATGCATCCCTTGCCCAAATTGGAAATACTATATATGAGCGTGTAACTGATCGCCGTCAATATCCATGGAACGGACATATCGTTCGTAACAAAGACGAAAAATATAAAGGACAAATGCTTGCCAACTTTAAACGCGGACGCGGTGATAACATGGGTACAGCTGGATTCTTAAATGATAATGCAGATATTCCTGCTCCAGTGCATTCTTATTGGCCAAATGATTATGGTTTGTATTGCATGGCCGGTAATGTGAATGAATGGGTAATGGATGTTTACCGTCCGCTTTCTCCTGAAGATAAAAGTGATTTCAACCCTTTCCGTGGAAATGTTTTCGAAACACAGATACGTGACGAAGAAGGTGCGATTACAGAGAAAGATAGTCTGGGTCGCATTCCATTACGCGAAGTTACAGCCGAGGAAACTGCCGACAGACGTAATTATACAAAAGCTGATAACATGAATTACCTTGACGGTGATGAAGTGGAAAATATTAAATACGATTACGGTCTGACATCATTGATTAATGATAAAGCCAGAGTTTACAAAGGTGGTTCATGGAAAGACCGCGCTTACTGGATGTCTCCTGGATCAAGAAGATTCACTGACGAAAATCAAAGCACGAACGATTTGGGTTTCCGTTGTGCAATGACAAGAGTCGGAAGTCCAATTGGACTTGGCGCTAAACCAAAAACGAAAATCAAACGATAATAAAAAGGCTCCTTTTTGAGGAGCCTTTTTATTACAAAGAAGATTTTCACTGTTCACTGTTCACTGTTCACTGTTCACTGTTCACTGTTCACTGTTCATTGTTCACTATTCACTTCTTACCTCGTACTTCGTACTTTAAAAAAGTAATACACAGGAATTCCAGTCAGAATAATTATCAAGCCATAAAGGCTGAATTGACTCTGATAGATGAGCATATTCATAGCCACTAATGACGCAAGGATAATGTAGATGGCCGGTATCACCGGATATCCGAATGCCTTATAAGGTCTTTCCATATCTGGTCGCTTTACTCTCAGAACAAATAATCCTGAAATGGTCAGTATGTAAAATAACATCACAGCAAACATGATGTAGTTAAGTAAGTCGCCATACGTTCCCGTAAAACAAAGAAGACAGGCCCAGATGCACTGCATCATAAGTGAATTTGCCGGAACATCATTCTTGTTGAGTTTCGCAGCTGAAGGCAAAAACATCTTATCCTTAGCCATCGCATAATAAACTCTCGCCGCCGTGAGAATAATTCCATTCAAACAACCAAAGGTTGATATCATAATCATCGCCGCCATAAAATATCTTCCGCTATTCCCCAGAACGGTATTCATCATCAGCGTTGCTACTCTGTCATTCTCTGCATGTTGAATCTGCTCAATCGGCAATACATATATATAGGCGATATTGGCCAGTAAGTATAGTATGATAACGGTGGAGGTTCCCATTAATAAAGAGAGAGGAAGATTCCTCTGAGGATTTTTTACCTCGCCTGCTGTAAACGTAATGTTGTTCCAAGCATCAGCCGAAAATAATGAACCTGTCATAGCCGCGCCAAAAACGCCGATCGTAGTTAAGGTTATCACATCAGGAAACATAGGGGTGAAATGATCCGAATTTCCCATACCACTCAGACCGAAATATAGACCGAGTACGACAAGCACAAGAAGGGCCAATACCTTCGACACCGTAAAAATATTCTGTAGAACCGCTCCGGCTTTTATATTTCTGAAATTATAAAGGCTGAGGAATATAATGAGCAAAACAGCCAGCACCTGCTGCGTATTTATTCCGAAGGATTCCATTTTGAATAAATAATTATCACCCGATATTACAGGAAAGAAAACACCCGTAAATTTTGCGAACGCTACTCCAACAGCTGCAATTGTCCCCGTCTGTATCACTGCAAAAAGTGTCCAGCCATATAGGAAACTGTAAAGTGGACCGAAGGCTTCCTTAATATATACATATTGACCACCGGCTTTTGGCATTGCAGCAGCCAGTTCACCATAACTCAGAGCTCCGAAAATGGTAATTATCCCAGTGATCACCCAGGTTAGAAGGAGCATTCCCGGCGTTTCTACCTTTCTGGCAATCTCGGCCGAAACGATAAATATACCCGACCCAATCATCGACCCAATAATGATGGCCGTCGAATCGAAAAGTGTTAGTTGTTTGTCCAGATGCCTTTTTGCCATAGTCGTTTTTTTATTCCAATCAAATTAAAACAATTTAACCGGACAAATACTAATTTCGTCGCATGACGCGTCAACAGATTTTCGAACAAATCAAGAGAAAGAAATCTTACCTGTGTATCGGACTCGATACCGATATCAATAAGATTCCAAAACATCTTCTCAAATTCGATGATCCGTTGTTTGAATTCAACAAACAGATTATTGAAGCAACATCTGAATATTGTATTTCTTACAAGCCCAATCTGGCATTCTATGAATCGCAGGGGCCAAAAGGATTGGAAAGTCTGAGCAAGACGATGAAACTTATCGGGAAAAATTTCTTCACCATTGCCGATGCCAAGCGTGGCGATATCGGAAATACATCAGAGTTATATGCCCGAGCATTCTTCGACTTTTATAATTTCGATTCTGTTACTGTAGCTCCTTATATGGGCAAAGATTCCGTTTTGCCATTCCTGAATTTCAAAGACAAATGGGTGATACTTCTTGCCCTTACAAGCAATGAAGGCTCTATGGATTTTCAGCTTTCTGATGTCTGCTCGCCCGGTTCAAATCAGGAAATGAAATTGTATCAGCAAGTCATTCATCGTTCGCAAGAATGGGCAGGAGCAGATCAGCTGATGTATGTTGTTGGAGCGACTCATCCAGAATTACTCAGCGACATCCGGTCAATTGCAGCCGATAATTTTTTCCTCGTACCGGGAGTTGGCGTACAGGGCGGTGATCTGAAAGAAATTTCTAAAGCAGGAATGAATAGCGAATGCGGATTGATCGTGAATTCATCGCGGCAGATTATCTATGCTTCGTCGGGCGAAGATTTTGCCGAAAAATCCGCCATGGAAGCGAAGAAAATTCAGGCCGAAATGCAGATTCTTCTCGAAAGTCTCATTTAATAAACCGGTTTTTCCGGAAGCCACCGTTACTTTGAAGAAAAAATAAAGTGACGGAAGCTTTTCTGCATTATCTCTGGCAACATCGCTTATTCGACAACACAAATTTGCGAAGCGATGACGGCTGTCCTGTCGAAATCGTGAAGCCCGGCCAGCTCAACACTGATGCTGGTCCCGATTTTTTTAATGCACAACTAAGAATTGACGGCATGCTCTGGTCGGGCAATGTCGAAATTCATATTCATGCTAGCGACTGGCGACGCCATAATCATCATAACGATCCTTCATACGACAGTTGCATTTTACATGTCGTATATGTGAACGATACTTCAACACTCCGAATGGATGGCACGAGAATTCCTGCCATCGAATTGAAGAACAGATTTCAGGCGGGACTATGGGACAACTACCTGAAATTAATCGGCACTCATGGCTGGGTTTCCTGTCAGCAGCGATTAAATGAGATAAGCGATCAGACTAAAAATCTTGTCTTCGACAGGATGATTGCGGAGAGGATGGAAGAAAAGTGCAAGATGATTCTGATATCGTTAAAGGGAAATAAAGTCGACTGGGAAGAATGTTTCTATCAATACCTGTCGAGGAATTTTGGCTTTCAACTCAATGCAATGCCATTCGAAATGCTTGCACGTAGTCTGCCATTGAAATACATCAGGAAAGAAGGAGACTTCAGGGAAAATATAGAAGCACTCCTGTTTGGTCAGGCCGGTATGTTGAATAATTCGTCGGAAGATGAGTATGAAAAGAAGCTTGCGATTATCTATTCGCATCTGGCAAAAAAATATTCGCTGAAGAATATACCCTTCTCTGCCTGGAAATTTTTGAGACTTCGTCCTGTGAATTTTCCTGCAGTCAGAATTGCCCAGTTATCGGCAATACTTTGGAAAAGCACCTATCTTTTTGAACTTTTCTCCGAAGCCGGATCGCTGAATAAAATAGCAGAAATGCTATCAGCGAAGCCGTCAGATTACTGGAATACTCATTATCATTTTGGAAAAGCTGCCGGATATAAAGAAAAGAAAATAGGAGAAACTTCCATCAATAATATTTTAATAAATACCTGCATCCCTTTTTTATATGCTTTCGGAAAATACAATGGTAATCGCCAGTTGTCGGAAAATGCAATCGTCATGCTGAAAGAATTGGCAGCAGAAGAGAATCACCTCATCAGCAAATGGAAGGAGACAGGAATGAAGGCATCGTCGGCCTATGATTCGCAAGCCCTGTTACAATTGAAGATCGTTCATTGTTCAGAAAAAAAATGTCTAACTTGCATTATCGGAAACCAGCTAATAAACAGAATGCCGTGAACCTAATAGATACCATCCGTGATTTTTTTGAACGACAGGCATTCGGAGTTTGCAATTGGATGGGAGATAAACTTTCCATGCGCTCATCCGTTATCCGCCTCTTTTTTATCTACGCTTCCTTTCTCACCATCGGATCGCCAATCATTCTTTACATGATCCTTGCCTTCTGGCTGAAAATGAAAAACTATGTGTGGGCCAGAAGGACATCTGTTTGGGATCTTTGATCAGTTGATTTTGTGAGATAATTATACTTTCTTGTAGGTGGATTTTAGGATAATAACCTAAATCAGGTTTATTGAAATTTTATTGAGTTTTAGTTTTTTTGGATGAAGGGGTTGATTAACGATTCATGTTTGGATTGGAAATGATTTCTGGGAAGGGTTCATGTATTACATATCATCAGTGTGGGATTTGCGAAATGATTTTTGGGGTTGATTTGGAGAATAAATGTTAGCGGCATTTTAAATAGAGGCTGTCACATCCTGTTATTTTTTTTTAGTATTTTTGAGAAAACATTTGCCATGCTTAAAAGAAGCAAAGTCATTGAAACTGTAAATTCACTTCCAGCAACTTTTTCTATGGAAGAATTGATTGACCGACTTATTATTTTGAAGAAGATTGAAATTGGTATCGAGTAAGCCAATAATGGTCAAACCGTTTCAAGTAAAGAAGCCAAAACCAAATTGAAGAAATGGTTGAAGTAAGGTGGACGCTACAAGCCATTGAGGATATTGCAAATTATATTGCAAAAGATTCTTCTAAATATGCAGTCATCCAAGTAGAAGATTTTTTTGAGGCAGCACTAATTTTGGAAAATTATCCTTATTCAGGACGTATAGTACCTGAAGTTGGAAGTAAAGAAATTCGAGAATTGTTGGATTTTATCGATTAATTTATCGGATACAGAACTCAAATTTAGTTGAGGTTATTACCGTTTATCATTCTTACAGACTTTTAAAACCCAAACAGATTAAAAAGAGATCGTAAAACGCCCGCTAACATTCAGCTTTATCTTTTGCAACTACATTCAGGTTTGCAGACTATTTGGACTGGTAAGCTGACTGTAGAATGAGTTGCACTGGACATAACACCGAATTGCCACAACAAATTTTTTTATATTTCGGTAAAAAATAATGATGAAGCAATGCTTAAACGTAATGTGTCATGCTTGGTGAGCGTGGGAATTTCAGACTACTATGAAAAATATTGAAAAGGAAATTAACAAGTTATATATTAAATTCTATAACGCTTACAATAGCGAAAACTGGTTAGCGGCTAAAAATTTAATGCACTCGATAATAAATAAAAAAGACAAATCATTTTTTGCTTTTTATAATTGTTCTGAACTTACTGAGGTCAGTTTTATACACAACTCAATTTGCTGTTGTGCGAGCTGAAACTGATGGACTTTTAACAACCTTTTTCTGACAACTTCGGTCAACAACTGACCCCTCTTCTAACGGTAACAGCACAAAAAAATAAAAAATAGTTCACCCACAAGAATTCTTTACAATCACGCAAAACACTCTTTCATTTTTTTTTATTAACAACATATCCAACCTGAAAAAAATGAAAGAAAGATTTCGTTAACGCTTTCTTCCGTTTCGTCGCAAAAATTATCTTAATTTAATTATATTTGCCCCTTGAAAAAGGTAGTCGCAATATCATTTCTCTTTGTTTTTTTGTCTGCAAACACAGAACTTCATCAACTATTGAAGTTGCCAATGTTGCTTCACCACTTTTTAGAGCATCACGATCAGGAACCTGATGAGTCCTTAGCGGATTTTTTAAACGAACACTATTCCGAAACTCATAATCATTCGGACAACGAACATCACGACCACGACAATTTACCTTTCAAGTCAAATGATTGTGCCACCATGCATAGCAATGTTGTATTTAATCACGACCACAATTTTTCCTTTTGTGAACCACACATTGTTTCCGAAAAAGCTTCGGTTGCCACTAATAATGTAGTGATTTATTCTGCGGCCGTTCTCAACACGATCTGGCAGCCTCCTCAATTCTGTTAATGAATCTAAGAGTTCCGATTATAATCGGAACGCAAAAGCTATTGCTGGCGCTTACGCACCAGCAATCTTAATTCATTTCATTAACATCCAAATCATGCTAAATAAGATCATTGCATTCTCAATAACGAACAAACTTATTGTTGGACTTTTCATTTTAGCCCTCATTGGTTATGGTAGTTACCAGTTCACAAAATTGCCGATCGATGCCGTGCCAGACATCACCGACAATCAGGTGCAGGTAATCACTTCTGCGCCTTCGTTGGGAGCACCCGATATTGAACGGCTCATTACCTTTCCTATTGAACAAGCCAGCAGCAACATTCCCGGACTGCATGAAATTCGAAGTTTCTCACGGTTCGGCTTGTCGCTAATCACAATCGTGTTTGATGATGACGTGGATATTTATTGGGCAAGACAACAAGTAACGGAACGGTTGAAAATTGCAGAGCAGCAAATTCCAAAAGGAATTGGTTCGCCAGAGTTAGCACCTGTTACAACGGGGCTGGGAGAAATTTATCAGTATGTTTTAAAACCGAAACACGGTTATGAAACGAAATATGATGCAACCGAATTGCGGACAATTCAGGATTGGATTGTGAAACGGCAATTGATAAGTGTGAAAGGTGTTGCCGATGTGAGCAGCTTTGGCGGCAGGGTAAAACAATATGAAATTGCAATTAATCCATCTGTTTTAAAAGCAAACAACATTACTATCAACGATGTATTTTCTGCAGTAGAAAAGAATAATGAAAACACAGGCGGTGCATACATTGAGAAGGCATCAACGGTTTTGTATATCCGTGCTGAAGGGTTGATTAAAAGCATTGATGACATCAAAAACATTGTAGTGAAAAATTTGGACAATGGAATACCACTATTAATCAGTGATGTTGCGGAAGTGAAAATTGGAAACGCCACACGATACGGAGCAATCACCTACAACGATGAAGGTGAAGTTGCAGGTGCAGTTGTGATGATGTTGAAAGGCGACAACAGCAATCGTGTGATTGAAGATGTAAAAGAGAAAATAATTCAAATCAGAAAAACTTTGCCCGAAGGTGTGGAGTTAGAACCATTCCTTGACAGAACAAAAATGGTTAACAGTGCTATCGGAACGGTCTCAAAAAATTTGATGGAAGGTGCATTGATTGTGATTTTTGTTTTGGTTTTATTCTTGGGAAATTTCAGAGCTGGAATTTTAGTTGCTTCCGTAATTCCTTTATCCATGCTGTTTGCAGTAATCATGATGAATATGTTTGGCGTAAGCGGAAACCTTATGAGTTTAGGTGCATTGGATTTCGGGTTAATTGTGGACGGTGCAGTAATTATTGTGGAAGCGGTTATGCACAGCATTGTTCATGGAAATAAGTTCGGAAGCATTACACGCATAAATCAAAAGCAAATGGACGAAACCGTAAATCGTTCATCAAGCCGAATGATGAAGAGTGCAGTTTTCGGGCAGATAATTATTTTGATAGTGTATCTCCCGATTTTTACCCTTGAGGGAATTGAAGGAAAAATGTTTAAACCAATGGCTCAAACGGTTGCATTCGCATTGTTGGGTGCTTTCATTCTTTCACTCACTTACATTCCGATGATGAGTGCATTGTTTCTTTCAAAAAATGTTTCTCGCAAAATAAACATCACAGATAGAATGATGGACTTCTTTATTGGTGTTCATCAAAAATATTTAAGCAGAGTTGTGAATTTCCCGAAAACAGTAATCGGAATTTCAATTTCTATGTTACTGATTTCTCTTTTTGTTTACTCAAGAATGGGTGGAGAATTTATTCCCGAATTACCAGAAGGAGATTTTGCAGTTGAAACAAGGGTGCTTACAGGAAGCAATATCACAACATCCACTGAAGCAATTTTAAAATCAGCACACATTTTATTAGCAAAGTTTCCAGAAGTAGAGAAAGTAGTTGGTAAAACGGGAAGCGGAGAAATTCCTACCGACCCAATGCCAATGGAGGCATCTGACATGATGGTTATTTTGAAAGACAAATCGAAATGGACTTCCGCAAATTCATGGAACGAGCTATCAGAAAAAATGAATGAAGCATTGAATGATGTTCCTGGAGTTACATTCAGTTTTCAATATCCAGTGGCAATGCGTTTTAATGAATTGATGACAGGTGCAAAGCAAGATGTTGTTTGCAAAATTTTTGGAGAAAACCTGGACACGCTTTCAAAATATTCAAAGTTGTTGGGTGATGTTGCACGCAAAATAAATGGAGCAGAAAATATTTATGTGGAACCAATAGATGGTTTGCCGCAACTCATTATCACTTACAAACGAAACATGATTGCTCAATATGGTTTAAACATTCAGGATATAAACAAAGTAGTGAACACTGCATTTGCGGGGCAAAGCAGTGGGTTGGTTTATGAAGATGAAAAGCGTTTTGATTTGGTTGTTCGCCTTGCGGGTGAACAAAGACAAAATTTAGAAGATGTTCAAAATCTTTTAATCCCTACTAAAGGCGGAACGCAAATTCCGTTGTATCAGGTTGCTGAGGTTTCCATTAAGGAAAGTGTCAGTCAAATTCAAAGAGAAGATGCAAAGAGAAGAATTATTGTTGGCTTTAATGTAAAAGGCAGAGATGTACAGAGCATTGTAAATGATTTGGAGGTAAAAATTAAAAAAGACTTGCATTTGCCAACGGGCTACTATGTTACTTACGGTGGAGCTTTTGAAAATTTAATTGCAGCGAAAAAAAGATTGTCAATTGCAGTCCCACTTTCGCTGTTGTTGATATTTCTTTTTCTTTTTTTTGCTTTCGGTTCAATCAAACAAAGCTTACTTATTTATACAGCAATTCCACTTTCAGCCATTGGCGGAATTTTGTTTTTAGCACTTCGTGGAATGCCTTTCAGCATCAGTGCAGGAGTTGGTTTCATTGCATTGTTTGGAGTGTCAGTATTAAATGGAATTGTTTTGCTGGCGGAGTTCAACAGAATAAAAGCTGCAGGGGAAACCGACATTGGGCAAATTGTTTTGCAAGGAACAAAGCACCGCTTGCGACCAGTACTAATGACTGCTTTTGTTGCGTCACTTGGATTTTTACCAATGGCATTTAGTAACGGTGCAGGTGCAGAAGTGCAGCGACCCTTGGCAACTGTTGTAATCGGCGGACTATTGATTGCAACCTTTCTTACACTTTTTGTTTTGCCAATTCTTTACATATTGTTTGAGAGAATCGGAAAGAATAAATCAACAAACGGAAATTCTGCAATTATTACAACAATTTTATTGTTCGTAGTTTTTTCTTTTCAAAATACAAAGGGACAAACAACAATTACTTTGCAAAATGCCATTGACACAGCAATGAAAAACAACTTGGCAGTAAAAAATGAAATCCTGAATGCAGAATATCACAAACAACTAAAAGCTGCCGCTGTGGACATTCCACAAACCAACCTCACAGGCGAATACGGACAAATCAATTCCCTTTATAAAGATACTAAGTTTGGAATTTCACAATCAATAAGTTTCCCTACTGTTTACGCCAGACAAAAATCGCTTCAAAACGAAACTTACATAAACAGTGTATTGAACATTTCATTAAAAGAAGCAGAACTAAAAAAACATGTCAGCGAAGTATTTTACTTACTCATTTATTTAAATGAGAAGAAAGAAATCTTGCTCCAAAGCGATAGTGTTTATGTTTCGTTTTTGGAAAAAGCCAATCTGCGTTTTATCAATGGCGAAAGTAATGTGTTGGAAAAAATAATAGCTGAGACCCAACGTGGGCAAATTGTTATTCAATTGAACAAGTTGAAAAACGATATCGAAATTATGCATTTGCAATTTCAATTGTTACTGAATACTGAAACCATATTCATGCCGCAAGCAGAAAATTCAAAAATGATTTTCACTTCAATATTAGACACATCAGCAATCAGTAGCCATCCGCAATTGAAAGTTTTGAAACAGCAAAAACAGATTTCATTAGCCAATACACAATTACAAAAATCTAAACTCTTTCCTGAATTAAATTTTGGTTACAGCTCCCAAAGCATACAAGGAACAGGAGCGGATAATGTTTTATATCCCAATTCGACAAAGTTCAATTCAGTTCACTTTGGGATAGGTGTGCCGTTATTTTTTGACTCGCAAAGGGCAAAAATAAAATCTGGCAAAACTCTTCAGCAAATTTCCGAAAATCAATATCAATTGAGTTTGCAAGCAATGAAAAATGAATATCAAACAGCGTTCATGAACTTTCAAACGCAATTACAAACTTTAAAGTATTATGAAGACACTGCTTTGCTAAATGTAAACACCATTACCAAAACAGCTAACCAGCTCTTTGCACGTGGCGACATCAATTATTTGGAATGGACAATTCTAATCAACAACGCAGTTTTAATTCAAAGCAATTATGCAGATGCAGTAAATGAATTAAATCAAATTATCATTAAACTCAATTTCTTAACTTCTAAATAAATTACGATAATGAACAAATATATCATCATAGCTTTTGCAATCACAACGCTTAGCGCATGCAGCAGCAAAAAACCTGAGGTTAAAGCTGAATCACCGACAACTGAAAATGTAGTAGAACTCACCGATGCACAACTCAGGAATTCTAAAATTGAAACAGGGAAAATTGAGAAACGCAGTATTTCATCATTACTGAAAGTGAATGGCAGTATTGATGTGCCACCGCAAAACATGGTTTCAATTAGTATACCGCTTGGCGGTTATTTGAAGTCAACAAAACTTCTTGCAGGTATGCATATCAACAAAGGCGAAGTGCTTGCAGTAATGGAAGACCAGCAATATATCACTCTTCAACAGGAATATTTAACGGCAAAAGCAAAACTGCTTTTTGCAGAGGCAGAATTCAACCGACAGGAAGAACTCAACAAAAGCAAAGCCGTAAGCGATAAAGTGTATCAGCAAACACGAGTAGAATTCACTATACAAAATGTTTTAGTAAAATCATTAAGTGAAAAATTGAAACTAATCGGAATCAATCCCACAGAACTTACTGAAAATAATTTATCAAGAAGCATCAACATAACTTCACCTATTGATGGATATGTTTCACATGTTAACATGAATATCGGGAAATACGCCACTCCATCCGACATACTATTTGAATTGGTAAATCCAACCGACATACATCTTGGACTCAATATTTTTGAAAGAGACATCAACAAACTTTTCATTGGGCAAAAACTAATTGCATATACAAATGCAAATCCTGAGAAGAAATATCCATGCGAAATTATTTTAATTGGAAAAGACTTAGGTCGCGACCGTAGTGCTGAAGTGCATTGTCATTTTGAGCAGTACGATAAATCGTTAATCCCCGGAATGTTTATGAATGCAGAAATAGAAGTACAAAGCATCGACGCATTTGTCATTGCAACGGATGCAATAGTTCGTTTTGAAGGCAAGCAATTTATTTTCACCGAAATCGAAAAAAATAGCTACGGAATGCATGAAGTAACGACAGTCAATACCGAAAATGGTTTCACGCAAATCGCTTTCCCCGATAACATGGATTTGGGAAACAAAACTTTTGTAACCAAAGGAGCTTACACTTTACTTATGAAAATGAAAAATACGGAGGAAGAATAATATAATCTGTTCACGAATCTGCAAATCGTAAGTAATTCTCAAAAATCAGAGAACTCAAATTCCATTTGCACCTTAAATTTATCTACATTTCAAAAAATATTTAGTGTAGTAGCATGAGTAATAAAACACACTTATCCAATTTTCATTATTTCAAAAAGCTTTATTTAGCAGTCGGGCTGATATTGACGGTAACGATTGTTGGGGTCGCAGGCTATTGGATGATCGAAGATTACTCTTTCATCGATTCATTTTTCATGACCATCATCACGATTGCAACAGTCGGTTATAAAGAAGTGCATGATCTGGATGATGCGGGAAAAGTTTTTACTTCCTTCCTCATTATCTTTAGTATTGGTACATTTGCTTTTGCCATTTCTGTCATAACACGTTATGTCATAGAAGGTGAGTTCAGAACATTTTTCAGACACTATCAGGTGAATAAAGAAATACAAAAGCTCCGAAATCATGTAATCGTCTGTGGCTATGGCCGCAACGGTCGTCAGGCATGCGAGCAGTTGCGATCGGGCAACGTTGAATTTGTCGTTATCGAAAGCAATGTTGAAATCATTGCTTCAATACGAGCTGAAGCCAAAGTGCTTTGCATCGAAGGCGATGCAACGAGGGATGAAATCCTTGATGAGGCCGGACTGGAACATGCAAAAGCGTTGATCACAGCACTTCCCAGCGATGCCTCCAATGTATTCGTGGTACTGACTGCACGTGATAAAAATCCAAATTTGAAAATTATCAGCCGCGCATCTGATGATGGCTCCGAGCATAAACTAAAACGTGCCGGCGCCAATAATGTCATCATGCCCGATAAAATAGGCGGAACTCACATGGCCGCCCTCGTTACGAAACCTGATGTTCTTGAATTTATCGATCATATCACAGGTAGAATTAATATTCGCCTCGAAGAAATTCTTTTCAATAGTCTTCCCGAATCGATGCGAAAAAAAACCCTCGCCGAACTGGATATCAGGAATAAGACAGGAGCAAACATCATCGGCTTTAAGACAGCTGAGGGTGATTACGTCATCAACCCGCCTTCTGATACCGTCATGATGCCCGATGCGAAATTATTCGTGCTGGGTACTCAAGAGCAGGTATTAAAACTTAAGGAGATCTTGCAACTTAATTTATGAAGACAATCCTTGTAACCGGAAGCAACGGACTCCTCGGTCAGAAAATTATTTATGCATTAACGAATAGGGAGGATATCCGATGTATCAGTACATCGCGTGGAGAAAACCGTATGAAGGAAAAGAGTGGCTACATCTACGAGCAACTCGACTTAACAAATAAGGATGAAGTTTTTTCAATCATCGAAAAATA
>JANPNV010000142.1:0-2696 GCA_031427625.1 Bacteroidota bacterium | reverse complement strand
CAAAACTCCGGCTATCGCCTCCGTAGCCTTGCATTGTTTACTTTCATGGATGTAATATAAAATAAACTATCATGAAAAAAAAGAATTAACAATTATTGCAGAAGCATGTAACCATGTTGAAGGTTTCAGAACTGCTTATGAAAAAATATCACAACAGGTTGCAATAAGTAACCGAAGTGAAAGTACATTGAAAAATTATTCAACCCGAATCGCAGCGGTTAGTTTACATTTTGGTTGTATGCCCGAGCACCTGGATCCGGAACAAATTCAAGATTACCTCGGTAAATTGGCAGGCTCAGAAGCTTCTCCCTCTCGCTCAAGTTTTAAACATACCGTGTACGGCCTGCGGTTTTATTTTAAATTGATTGGACTTGGCAAACGATCAATCGATCTTCCTTCTATTCGAGCAAATCAATCTCTTCCTACCGTTCTTTCGAAACAAGAATGCAAACTACTTTTTAAAACTCCGCACTTATTGAGACACCGACTGGCTCTATGTTTTATTTATTCAACCGGATTGCGTGTGTCAGAGTTTTCAAACTTAAAAATTGGCGATGTAGATTTTGATCGAATGATGGTACACGTTAGAGCTGGTAAAGGAAACAAGGATCGATATGTTCCTTTGTCAAAACTAATCGTACCTGGATTAAAAAAATATCTGTTTGCAGAACAACCTCAGAAATATTTATTCGAAGGAATGAAGCCCGGCATGCCTTATTCCACACGAGGTATTCAATGGGTGTTGCGAGAATGTGTTGCCAAATCCGGAATAAAAAAAGAAAATATATGCGTGCATACACTCAGGCATAGTTATGCAACTCACTTGCTCGAAGATGGTATTGACATCGTAACAATAAAAAATCTTTTAGGACATTCAAACATCATTACAACAATGGTGTATTTACATGTCATGCAGCCACTGGGGAAAACATCGCACAGCCCGTTCGATACACTTTACGGAAAATTGTAATGCGTCCGCGCCATGAAGTGGCGCATATCATCGAAAAATTTAATAACGCATACCAGAAGGAATTCTCTCCGTCGGGCTACATCAGTAAAACATTGAATACATTGTTAAATTGCAGGACTGCTCAACTGGGCGGCCATGTTGATGTGTGCACTAATTGTAAGCATTCACGGATCAGTTACAACTCGTGTCGGAATCGTCATTGTACCAAATTCCAGTCCACCAACCGTGAACGCTGGATCGAACATCATTCAGAAAAACTTCTTCCTGTAAAATATTTTCATGTCGTGTTTACCCTGCCACATGAGTTGAACGGACTTTGTATTCGGTATCCAAAAATAATGTACAATCTATTGTTTGAATCGGCATGGAAAACCCTCGATGGATTTTCTCAAAACGAAAATCATCTCGGTGCAAACACCGGCATGATTGCCATTTTACACACCTGGGGACAACAACTCATGTTGCATCCACACATTCACTGCATAGTTCCAAGTGGTGGCATCGATGAAAATGCAAAATGGAAAATTACACGCTCGAAAGGCAACTATTTATTTCCAGTAAAAGAAATAAAGAAAGTTTACCGCGCCAAGTTTGTAGCTGGCTTTAGAAAGTTGATGAAACAAGGGCTCATCAATGATCAAGGGAGAAAGTTTACGGAAGATTTATTTAAGAAGGATTGGGTGGTTTATGCCAAACGTCCTTTCAACAATAGCAAAGGTGTGATGGAATACATCGGCAGATATTCTCATAAAATTGCCATCTCCAATCACCGAATTCTAACTATTACAGATAAAGAGGTTTCCTTCTCCTACAAAGATTACCGTGATGAAGGAAAGAAAAAAGTGCTGATAATTTCGGGCGAAGAATTCCTGAGAAGATTTGCATTACACGTCCTTCCAAAAGCGTTTGTGAAAATCCGACACTTTGGATTATTCTCTGCACGATCAGCCGATAAATTACATGTTACAAAATGCTTGATGCAAGGCAAACCGGCTACTAAAAGAGAGAAACCGGAAAAGAAAAACTGGAAGCAAGTTTGCAAAGAGAAATTAAATTTTGATCCTGATTTATGTCCCTGTTGCAAAAAAGGAACTATGATTCTCAAAGAGTATTTAGAAGTGCCCAAACGTGGACCACCGGAAATTTCGAGCTGGGGTTACCTGACTGCCGGAAAGGTGGTTTTACAAATCGCAAATTAAAAAAATACTTGTCATGCGAGCTGAAATTTGTATGTACTGCAACGAAAAAAAACAGTCATTCATCAACCAAAACACTCTTTTCAATTTATGAGTATAACACTTTTAATACACTAAGTTATTTCAGAAGCGAATATTTTTAAAAGCTTCAATTAACAAATCAGTAAAAACCACATTCAATTCCCATATTAGGCCACCGCACCGCCGGAGTTTCGTGCAACATCGACTTCATCTTCGGTCGTTCCGACCACATGAAGTCTTAATTATTAGCAGCTGGCGTTCTGTCTGTCGAGTTGCTAAAGTCCTTGTCCATATTGCTTTTCAGTCGTTGGTTTGCGTGTCGGGTGTTTAATTTTTTTAGAAGGGAAGGAGAAAAATTTTAAATTCTTTTTCTGTCGGGAAAGGTGAAAGCTCTATTGCAATTTTTGGCTTGTGTGTCGCCTGTGTGAATTGCAATAGTGCTTACACCTGTGCGTTTGCCTTACCCATTCAACTGTTTTGTCAATTCGTCCACGCTTTTTTGAGTGTCG
>JANPNV010000141.1:0-30298 GCA_031427625.1 Bacteroidota bacterium | reverse complement strand
CAAGAACCAAGAATCAAGAATCAAGAACCAAGAATCAAGAACCAAGAATCAAGAGCCAAGAATCAAGAACCAAGAATCAAGAACCAAGAATAAAGAATCAAGAACCAAGAATAAAGAGCCAAGAATATAAGACTAAGAACCAAGATTTAAGAATTATAGCAGATTGGGGCGTTTTTGTTTGGTTCTTTCTATTGACTGATCATGTCTCCATGTATCTATGTCCTTGGCATGGCCTGAAAGAAGGACGTCGGGGACTTTGAGTCCTCTGAAATCGACCGGACGGGTATAAACTGGAGGTGCAAGTAAACCGTCCTGGAATGAATCGGAGAGGGCAGAGGATTCATTATTTAATACTCCGGGCAAAAGCCGAATAACGGCATCAGCAATAACTGCAGCGGCTAGTTCGCCACCGGAGAGTACATAATCGCCTATTGAAATTTCTCGGGTTATAAAATGCTGTCTGATTCTTTCATCGATGCCTTTGTAATGCCCGCAAAGAATCATTATATTTTTCTTTAAGGATAACTGATTTGCTAAGGGCTGTGTGAGTAACTCGCCATCAGGACTCATGTATATTATATCATCATAGGTCCTTTCTTTCTGCAAGGACTCTATGCATAAAATGATTGGCTCAATCATCATGACCATGCCTGCGCCTCCTCCATATGCATAATCGTCTACACTCTTGTGTTTGCCTGTAGCCCAGTCTCTGATATTGTGCACATGAACTTCTGCGATGCCTTTGGATTGAGCCCGTTTAAGAATAGAATGGCTGAATGGACTTTCGAGAAGTGACGGAACTACAGTTAAAATATCGAATCGCACGTTATAAGCTTTATTGATTTTAATTTTTTAATTCAAGTTGATATGTAGCTGAAAATATAACAATCTATTTTACCCGTTTTAATTTCTCTTCGAGATTGCTAACGACTACTTTTTGTTTTTCTAACTCTGTTTTTTTCTCTGGTATTTTATCGGAATTATTCTTGTCGATATTATTTCCCATCGATTTGATTTCGCTTTCTAACTGATCAACTTTTTTATTGAGTCCTTCGTTTTGCTTTTTTAATTTTGCTTTTTCTTTTTCAAGCGTTTTTAATTTTTTCTGCTGCGCAGTCTTTAATTCCGATGGATCTATAAAGGTTGCCAATGTCTGCTGTTCCTGTAAAATAGCTTTCGATTTGAAATCCTGAAAATTGAGATTTGATTTTATGTCGTCATTCAAGCGGTCAATGGATCGGTTCTTCGACTTGGTTTTCTTCTCGAGATAGTCATTGTTGCTTTCAAGATTCTTGATTTCTGATTCAATTGATTTAAGATTTTTTTGTTCGGATGACAACTCATCAGTGATGGTATTCCGATAAGCATTTACCGCAAAATTGCGAATGAAAAATTTAATTTTACGACCAACTTCGGCGTCCGAAGTAGTGCTAATGAATAAAGACTTGCCTTTTGAAATGAATGATGTGAGTTGGACACCAGCAGAAAGTTCTTCAATTTTAGTGAACATGCCAACTGTGTCAGTAGTTAATTCGGAGATAATAGCAGATGAGATAACATATTCTCCATTTATTTTCTTGAATTTACTTTTTGTCTTTTGGCGTAGATATTTATTCCAGTCCGAAATAATATCCTTAAGCCTTGCTCCGGGAACAACAACAGAATAACCGGGCTGATTTCCTTCGCTCATTGAAAAAACTCCTTCTTTAATACTGAGAGAATCCTGTGCCAATAAACTTAGCGATTGAAATAAGATAAAAAAAGTAATCAGTGTTTTCATTTATTATTAGTTTGTCTCGAAAGTTACGAATCTTATGTAACAAGGAGTAATCATACTCGTAAATTGACTAATTAAATATAGCTTTGCGGCAATGACAAAGATAAGATTTGGAATATTAAGAGAGGGGAAAATTCCTCATGATAAGCGTGTTGCACTTATACCTTCACAGGCACAACAAATTGTAAAGGATTATCCGCATGTTGATCTCGTAGTCCAGCCAAGTGAGTGGCGGGCTTTTAAAGATTCTGAATTTATCGAAGAAGGGATTGTACTTCAGGAAGATTTAAGCGACAGGGATATATTAATAGGGATTAAAGAAGTTCCGATTAAGGATATGTTACCGGGGAAGAAGTATTTATTTTTCTCTCATACCATTAAGAAGCAGGTTCACAACAAAGAGCTTTTTAAAGCGATGATGGAAAAAAAAATTACCATGATCGATTATGAAAGTCTCGTCGACAAAAACGATAACCGAATAATCGGTTTTGGAAGGTATGCAGGAATTGTAGGCGCATATAACGGTATAATGGCGTATGGTTTAAAGTATAAGATGTTTGACTTAAAACCCGCAAATCTATGTCACGATAAAAAAGAATTGTTTAGTGAGCTATCGAAGGCGAATCTGCCAAATATTAAAATAGTTGTTACCGGAAGTGGAAGGGTTGCTAATGGAGCCTGTGAAACGTTGGGGGCGATGAGTCTGAGGAAAGTCACGCCCTATGAGTTTCTCAATTACACTTTTCGGGAGCCTGTGTATGTTCAATTGCATTCAGAAGACTATTTTGTTTCGAGAGATAATTCTCCATACAGCAGTTGGGAGTTTCATCACAATCCTTCTTCGTACAGATGTAATTTCAGTGATAAAGATTCATATGCATCAGTAACGGATTTGTTGATTCATTGTA
This sequence comes from Bacteroidota bacterium, assembly GCA_031427625.1. GTDB lineage: Bacteria > Bacteroidota > Bacteroidia > AKYH767-A > 2013-40CM-41-45 > JADKIH01. Next base: position 27,613 of record JANPNV010000141.1, on the reverse strand, counting down.
CATTTTGGGATCCGCGTTCTGATATAATGTTTACGAAGGAGAGAATGAAGGATCCGGATTTCAGGATTAGTGTTATTGCAGATGTTACCTGCGATATCAATGGCAGCATTCCATCTACACAACGAGCAAGTTCGATTGAAGATAAATTTTACGGCTATGATCCGATGAGCGAGAGTGAAACCGATGCTTTTAATAAGGCAGCCATAACAGTGATGGCCATCGATAATCTTCCTTGCGAATTGCCAAGAGATGCATCTGATGGATTTGGAAAACATTTGCTGGAGCGTGTGATGCCTGAGTTGCTTGGCGATGATTCATCCGGACTCATTGAAAGAGCTACTATATTAGACAAAGGAAAATTGACAGAGCGTTTTGCATATCTAAGTGACTATGCAAAATAATTTATCAGCAAGATTTTAACTGAGCGATTGTTTTTTCGGGATCAGCAGATGAAAAAACAGTATTTCCTGCTACGAAAACATCGGCACCGGCTTTTATCAATGCTGCCGCATTATTCAGATCAACGCCGCCATCGATTTCAATTTTAGCGGATGAATTGTGCTTAACGATAATTGTTTTTAATTCGGAGCAACGCGAATAAGTTGTTTCGATAAATTTTTGTCCTCCGAATCCCGGATTCACGCTCATTAGGCAGATCAGATCAATATCATTAATAAGTGGTTCGAGTAAATGAACGGAAGTGTGAGGGTTGATTGCTACACCGGCCAACATTCCTGATTTTTTTATTTGCTGAAGTGTCCTGTGCAAATGAATGGATGCTTCATAATGAACGCTGAGGATGTCGGCTCCGGCTTCTTTAAATTGTTCGACATACCGTTCGGGCTGAACGATCATTAAATGAACATCCAATGGTTTTTTTGAAAAACGTTTTATCGCCTTTAGTACAGGGAATCCGAAAGAAATATTAGGAACAAAAACTCCGTCCATGATATCGACATGAAACCAATCTGCATTACTGCGATTGATCATTTCTACATCGCGCTGGAGGTTGGCAAAATCGGCTGAGAGGATAGAGGGAGCAACAATTGGCATAGACCAAAGGTAATCGTTAGAATTCAGTATACGATAACAAGTATCGGGTAAAAGTAAAAAAACAAAAAAGCCTCATGTATAAAGGAAGTATCCTTTTTTACATGAGACTTTTTACAAAATTCAATTATCCCAGGTATGTTTTCAGGATCTTACTACGGGAAGTATGTTTAAGTCTGCGGATTGCTTTTTCTTTGATTTGACGTACACGCTCGCGCGTCAGGTCGAATCGTTCACCGATCTCTTCCAACGTCATTGGTTGTTCGCCTAATGCAAGTCCGAAATATAGTTTGATAACATCCGCTTCGCGGGTAGTAAGTGTCGAAAGAGCACGTTCCACTTCACGACGAAGTGATTCGGTAATTAAGCTTGCGTCAGGATGTGGCTGATCATCGTCGCCAAGTACATCGATAAGCGTACTGTCTTCACCTTGCTGAAGTGGAGCATCCATAGAGATATGACGGCCAGATGTACGCATGGCATCTTTGATATCATCAATAGAGACTTCCATGGCATGAGCGATTTCTTCAGTTGAAGGTTCACGCTCATATTCCTGTTCCAGCTTTGAAAAGGTTTTGTTTATCTTATTTAACGAACCAATTTTATTTAGAGGAAGACGTACAATACGAGATTGTTCCGCCAATGCCTGTAAAATAGACTGCCTGATCCACCATACTGCATAGGATATAAATTTGAATCCTCGCGTCTCATCGAATCGTTGAGCAGCTTTAATGAGTCCCAGGTTGCCTTCATTGATAAGGTCGCCTAGTGTGAGTCCCTGATTCTGGTATTGTTTAGCGACGGATACAACAAACCTTAAGTTTGCTTTTGTCAGACGTTCCAAAGCTAATGGGTCGCCTTTTTTAATTTTCTGCGCAAGTCTTACTTCTTCTTCTGCAGTGATCAATTCTACTCTGCCGATCTCCTGCAGGTATTTATCAAGCGACGCTGTTTCACGATTCGTTACCTGCTTTGTAATTTTAAGTTGTCTCATTCCTTATGTTTCTTTGTTAAGTTATTATCTGTGTGAAACGCTGTGTTTATTCTTTAGTTTCAGAATTTTTATTAATTGAACGTTTCATCTTACATGTTGGGGAACGATTCAGGTAAAAAAGCAGGATGTGATTTTAACAAAAGGTTACAGTGAAAAAGGAGCTATTTAAAGCCCAATCTTACATTTTTGAGGGATATATAAAAAGCAAAAACAGCCCGAAAGCTGTTTTTGATATACAATTTTTATTTATGTGAAATTATGCCTGAGGTTGACGACGTGGAGGACGACCATCATTCGAATCTGCGCCTTCCGGTTTTGGGTCTAGCGCCTTTTTCGATAGTCTGTATTTGCCAGTCTTCTTATCGATTTCGATAAGTTTTACTTTTATTCTATCACCCTCATTAAATACGCCCTTCATTGTTTCGAGACGATCCCATGTTATTTCAGAGATATGAAGGAGTCCATCTTTACCTGGCATGAATTCTACGAAAGCACCGAAGTCCATGATGTTTTTTACTTTTCCTTCGTATACACCGCCGATTTCAGGGACAGCTGTAATTGCACGTATGCGAGCTTTAGCTGCTTCGATTCCGTCTTTATCACTGCTGGAAATTTCGATGATACCTTCGTTATTAACTTCATCGATAGAGATCGTCGTATTCGTTTCGCGCTGCATTTCCTGAATAATTTTTCCACCGGGTCCGATTACGGCACCGATAAATTCTTTAGGAATTATCAGCTTCTCAATACGAGGAGCATGTGGCTTATAATCTTCACGAGGTGCTGAAAGAGTCTTCATCATTTCGCCAAGAATATGCTGACGACCGGCCTTCGCCTGATCCAGCGCTTTTATCATAATGTCTTCGGGCAGTCCCTGAATTTTAAGATCCATCTGACATGCACAAATACCTTTTTCAGTTCCAGTAATTTTGAAATCCATATCGCCCAGGTGATCTTCATCACCGAGGATATCACTAAGAATGGCGAAACGACCTTTGCCATCAGTAATTAATCCCATAGCGATACCGGATACTGGCTTTGTAATTTTAACACCAGCATCCATAAGAGCAAGCGTTCCTGCACATACAGTTGCCATAGATGACGATCCGTTTGATTCGAGGATATCTGAAACTACTCTTATAGTATAAGGACATTCAGTTACAGATGGAAGAACCATTTTCAATGAACGCATGGCAAGATTTCCGTGGCCGATTTCACGACGTGCGGGCGCGCGATTGGGTTTAACTTCTCCTGTAGAAAATCCCGGGAAGTTATAATGGAGGAGAAATTTGTTAGTGCCTTCACGCATTGCGACATCGATCATTTGTTCATCAAGTTTGCTTCCAAGAGTAACAGATGTAAGTGCCTGTGTTTCGCCACGGGTAAAGATGGCAGAACCATGAGTAGAAGGGAGGTAGTTCACTTCGCTCCATATCGGACGAATGGTAGTTGAGTTTCTGCCGTCAAGACGAATACCATCATCAAGAATGGCATTACGCATTGCTTCGCTTTCTACATCGTGAAAATATTTATTCATCATGCCGGCTTTTTCTGCGGCTTCTTCCGGAGTTAAAGTGGCAATAAAATCGTCCTGAAGTTTATCGAAAGCAGCTGAACGTTCGTGTTTATTGGGGTTTCCGGCACGAGCAAGGGCATATGCTTTATCGTAGCAATATGAGCGGATCTGCGCCTTTAAGTTCTCATCATTTGTTTCATGAGAATATTCACGTTTCGCTTTATTACCACACATCTCACGTAATTCGAGCTGTACTTTACATTGAATACGGATTGCTTCATGACCGAAACGAATTGCCTCGAGCATTTCTTTCTCGCTGACTTCCTTCATTTCACCTTCAACCATTACAATACTATCGGCTGTTCCTGCTACCATTAATTCAATATCAGCATTCTCGATGTCTTTTGTGTATGGGTTAATTATAAGTTTACCATCAACACGAACTACACGAACTTCAGAAATAGGTCCGTTAAACGGAATATCAGAAATAGAGAGGGCCGCTGATGCTGCAAGACCTGCCATTGCATCAGGTTGTACATTTGGATCACCAGATATAAGAGAGATGATTACCTGCGTATCTGCATGATAATCGTCTGGAAACATCGGGCGGAGGGCACGATCAACAAGTCGGCTGGTGAGAATTTCGTATTCAGACATACGGCTTTCTCTTTTTAGAAAACCACCTGGAAATCTTCCTACTGATGAAAATTTTTCCTGATAGTCCACTGATAACGGCAGAAAGTCTGCGCCTACTTTTGGAGTTTTAGATGATACGACAGTTGCAAGCAACATGCAGTCTCCCATTCTTACAACTACGGATCCATCGGCTTGTTTAGCGAGGCGTCCGGTTTCGATGGAAATTTTTCTTCCATCACCTAAATCAAATTCTTTTACGATTCCTTTGTTTGACATGATTGCATCTTAGTTTAAAGCAAAAAAGGCAATCACTGGAATTGCCTTTTTTGAATTTCAATTAATATTAATTATTTTCTGATTTTTAAGTCGCTGATGATCTTACGATAACGCTCGATATCGATTTTTTGTAAATAGTCTAATAGACTGCGACGCTTTCCAACAAGTCTGATAAGCGATCTTTGCGTTGAAAAATCCTTTTTTGATTTCTGAAGGTGTTGAGTCATGAATGTGATTCGCTCAGTAAACATTGCGATCTGACCTTCTGATGATCCTGTATTCGTGTCTGAGCCACCGAATTTCTTGAAAATTGCTTTTTTTGCTTCTGTAGATAACATTGTAATTCTTAATTCTTTAAATGAGGGGGCAAATGTACACTTTAAATGAGAATTCGCAACATAATAATATGATTAAAATCTTTTATGATATCTTTAAAAAGATGTTGTGATTCACTTGTAGATCTTCCCAGAATGGACAGATTCTTTCTAAAACCCTATTATTTTAACATTTTAAGAAGCGTGGAGATTCTGTTTTTTAGCTCTCGTCTGTCAACAATAAAGTCGAGGAAGCCATGTTCCAAAACAAATTCTGATGTCTGGAAACCCTTCGGAAGGTCTTTCCCAATCGTTTCTTTTACGACTCTTGGACCTGCAAAGCCAATTAGTGCTCCGGGTTCGGAGATATTCATATCTCCCAGCATGGCATAAGAAGCGGTAACACCACCAGTTGTAGGATCCGTCAGCAAGGAAATATATGGGAGTCTTGCATCTGCCAGGCGAGTGAGTTTTGCCGAAGTCTTTGCCATTTGCATAAGCGAGTAGGCCGCTTCCATCATACGCGCACCACCTGATTTGGAGATAATCATTAATGGAAGTTTGTTGGCAATGCAATAATCGATGGATCGGCTGATTTTCTCGCCGACTACGCTTCCCATTGAGCCGCCGATAAAACTGAAATCCATGCAGGCGATTACGAGACGTTCGCCGTCAACTTCACCAGCAACCGTACGGATTGCATCACTTAGTCCGGTTTTTTTCTGTGTTTCATTTATACGTTCTGTATAAGGTTTTGTATCGTTGAAATTCAGCGGATCATCGGAGGTGAGAAAGGGGTTCAATTCAGTTGCCTCATCATTATCAAATAAAATGTCGAAGTAGGCCTGAGAACTGATTCTGTCGTGATGTCCGCATTGTTCGCAAACGGACATATGAGAAATATGATCTTTCGAAGTGACTATATGTTTACACGAAGCACATTTATGCCAAAGTCCTTCAGGTGTTTCTTTCTTTTCTTTTGTAGAAGTGGTAATGCCTTCTTTTATTCGTTTGAACCAGGACACTTTCTTATCTGTTTAAACTTGTTAATCTTTTTGAAGCATTTATTAAAGCCCTTCTGTATTGCAGAGTTTAAAGATGCATTTTATTTTTAATGTAAAATAATCATTTTGATAATCTGAGAAATTATCGAAATGAAATAAGAGCATATCAGGCAATTGTAATTTCTTTGGAAAGATATACCTCCTGAATCGTGTTTAACAATTCAACACCATCAGCAAAAGTTTTCTGGAAAGCTTTTCTGCCCGAAATGAGTCCTTGTCCGCCGGCTCTTTTATTTATAACAGCTGTAGTAACTGCTTCTGACATGTCGCTTGCTCCTTTTGATTCACCACCGGAGTTAATTAAGCCAATTCGTCCCATGTAACAATTAGCTACTTGATAACGGCAAAGATCGATTGGATGTTCTGTAGTAAGTTCAGAGTAAACTTTTGGATGGGTTTTTCCGAAATTCAACTCTGTATAACCACCATTTGTTGTTGGTAATTTTTGTTTGATGATGTCAGCCTGGATGGTGACTCCTAGATAATTCGCCTGACCTGTTAAGTCAGCGGCAGTACTATAATCTTTTCCATCTTTTTTGAAACCGCTGTTACGCAGATAACACCAAAGAATGGTTGCCATTCCCAACTCATGTGCTTGCTGGAAAGCACTAGTCGCCTCCTGAATTTGGCGTGTTGATTCTTCAGATCCGAAATAAATTGTAGCACCGACTGCTGTAGCACCCATGTTCCAGGCATCTTTAATGTTTCCGAACATAATCTGGTCGTACTTATTTGGAAATGTAAGAAACTCATTGTGGTTGATCTTTACGATGAAAGGAATCTTATGCGCATATTTTCTTGAAACGGCAGCAAGACCGCCAAAAGTTGAAGCCACTGCATTGCATCCTCCTTCAATGGCAAGCTTAACAATATTTTCCGGATCGAAGTACATGGGATTCGGTGCGAATGATGCCCCGGCAGAGTGTTCAACGCCCTGATCGACGGGAAGAATAGAAAGGTATCCTGTCCCGGAAAGCCGCCCATGACTATATAGTTGATTTAGATTTTTTAAAACTGAATTATTACGGTTCGTAAAAGTGAAAATACGATCGACGAAATCGGATCCCGGCAAATGCAAATGATCTTTTGTAATTGTCTTGCTTTGATGATTTAATATTGCATCAGCACCCGGACCAAGTAATTTTATTATTTTATTATATGACATATGTGTTTTGTTGAACAGGCAAAGCTAAAAAAAAATGATGTGATTATTTTTGCTTATTTCTGCTGAATAATGATGAATAAATTGGTCAATCCGAAAAAAACTAATTCCGGAATTTTCCTGAACATGCATCAGAACGGATATCCGATTGCAAGGTTCCAGTTAAAGTCACCGATTCCGAATTTTTGATTGGGGTATACCCATCGTTTGGAGAGATCTAATGATGGATCTCTTAATTTTACAGCTGCATCGAGTCGGAGTATAAAGAATGAAAAATTAAAACGAAGTCCGGAGCCGGCCCCTATTCCGAATTCTTCAATAATATGCGACAATTCAAATTTTCCATCAGGACGACCAATGTCTTCGTTTCTGGTCCAAATATTTCCTGCATCAACGAAAGCTGCTCCTTCTAGTATAATTCCATTAGGGAACCTCATAAGTTCAGACCGGTATTCGATATTGCTTTCAATTTTTATGTCGCCACTCTGTTCAATATTAATTGTTTTTTTATAGGAGCCTGGGCCTAACGTTCTTGCACTCCATGCACGGACACTGTTTGCTCCCCCGGCAAAAAAACTTTTTTCAAAAGGCAGAGCGCGCGAATTACCATAAGGTAATCCAAAGCCCATTGCAAGGCGGTAAACTACGCTGTTAATTGGATTGATGTAGTGATGATAGCTGAAATCATAATCGGCCTTGAAAAATTCAGATGGATTCTGATTTGCGTTGAATAACTTTACAGAAACCTCGGGCGATACTCTTAAATAAATAAAGTTTTTAGTTTTCCCTAGATTCTGATTTGTATAAATTAAAGTTGTTCTTATTGATGATATAATGTGAGTATCATAGGTGTATAATAATCGTTGATCATTCAGGCCTTCTAATTTGGCACGGAATTCAGGAGAAAGGGTAACTTTTACTGCATTGATATCGGCCAGATAGAAAAGTAAACGTAGTCGTTTAGAAAGATTTGCATTCCAGCTGTAAGAAAAATTGGTGATGGAGCGGTTATAATCAGGGCGCACTTGCTGATTGTATCCCAGAACAATACTTGTTTTAGGATTTGCATCTCTTTTCAACAGTTTCTCAACAGATGGAAGCAGAAGAAGTTTCTTAAAGGTAAGTGAGATTTCGGGACCGATCTCATAGGTGTTGAAGAAAAAGAATCTTTTTTTCTCTACGGCATCATTAAAATTCGGGATTGCCTCTAGTCCGCCTTTCAGTTTTATATCCAGAACTTCGGCTCCGCGAAATGTGTTTTTATTTCTATAGCCGAAACTTCCTGCTATACCGATGTTCCCGCCGGTGTTTGTCGCTTCTGATTCGAGCGTGAAATTCTGATTCTCAACAGGTGTAAGCTGAACTTGCAGGTCGAGTAAATATTCATTTTGACTGGAATCTCTAGGCACCTCTCTGAAGTATAGGTTGATGAATTTAAAGACATTGAGATCTTGCAAGTTTTTATAGGTAAAATCGAGATCAGTCTGATGGTATTTGTCGCCGGGTTTTATATATAAATTTCTAACAAGAACATTGTCGCGGAGGATTCTATACTTGCCGGCCGATAAAATGTAATAACCATTATATAAGGTTGTATCCTGAGTGATATTGGAATTAATATCCTTCGGATTAAAATCTGTCTGGATGTAAATATTTCTGAGGTTATATGCCTGATGATCCATTATTGAATTGGACCCAATTGCTGCGCTTCCGATGTTTTCGTTAACGCGGTTGATGTAGAGATTAATATCGATCTGATGAGTTCCTAACGAAGAATCGATCTGATAAGTAATGTAATTTCTATTGAAAAAATAATAGCCTCTGTCTTTTAAGTTGTTTGTAATTCTTTCCCGCTCTTTTGAAAAAATTTCTTCTTCATATCTGTTACCTGGAAGTAGAAGAGATGTCTGCTGAAAATAATTAATAAGCGGACTTATTCCTGTGTCTAATGTTGCATAACTTATCGAATGAATGGTATAGGGAGCATTGAATTTTATGTGGTATGTTATAGAAGCTTTTTTCTTTCGTGTTTTTACGCTGTCGGTTACTTGCGCATTGAAGAATCCGTTTTTGTTGAGAAGGAGAGTAAATTGTTGTCTGGAGCGATCTGTTAATTCAGAATCGAGTACAACGGGTGCTTCTCCGATATTCTGTAAGCTCTTTTTATATTTTTTTTCTTTGCCAGTGACTCCTTTATTGTAGACCCATAGATGAAAACGGAATAATCCAAGAATTTTTCTGTTAGGTTTTTGTTTGATAAGTGGCTCAAATTTTTCCTTTGCAATAACTTTTGAGTCGGTTTTTATATTTGTTTTTACAAGTAGGTATTTCCCTTCGGGAATATGCCGCGTTGGATTACATGCAGTAAAAATACCGAACGATATAAAAAGTAAAAATAAGAGCAGGTTATTACGCACTTGCAGGATTTATAGATTGGTAAAAGTAAAAACCATTAACAACATATTTTCTTAAGTGCATGATTAGTTGTTAGTTGTTTGATGTTAGTCAAGGGATTATTAAAGCGAATTAAGTACTAGTTCTGCTGCCTCTTCGCCAACAAGAGATCCGATAGCAATTCCCATTCCGCCCATTCTCACTGCGCAAAAAACTTTTTCTCCGGTTTTTTTTATAATAGGTGATTTATTTGAACCCAGCCCCATGATTCCGCTCCATCGCATTTCAACCGTGTATTTTTCCTGGGGAAGGATAGTAGATTTTAAAAGTTCGTTCAGATTGTTCTGGATTTTTGTAGTCAATTCGATTTGATCGGTGTATTCATTGTCTATATCAGAATTTCTGCCACCACCTAGCAGAATACGATTTTCTACATTCCTGAAATAATAATAGCCGTGATCGAAATGAAAGCTTCCTTTAATTTTCAGATTGCTTATGGGTGAAGTGATCAGCACCTGAGCGCGTGCTGGCTGAACATCGAAATCGGGTAGAAATTTTTTTGCAAATCCATTTACGCAGATAAGCACATTGCCTGCATTGATTATTAAAGGCGAATTGAAATTTGCGGGAGAAAAATAAATATTAACGCCGTCGCTTGCTTCCTCAATTCGTTCTACGTTTACGCCATTCAGAATTTCTACATCGAAAGATCTTGCAAGTGTAAGCAGCGATTTCATCATAAGTCCTGTGTCGATCTGGCCTTCCGATTTGTTTTGAATTATATGTTTGATATTCCTGAATCCGAATGATGAAATTTTATTGTCAGAAATTTCATAGGTATTATTTACGCCAGTGATGGATTTTAGCTGACTGTTCAGGTAGTTAAGTTTTGAAAAACATTTTTCGAAAAGTTCATTATCGTGGCCGGAAAAAATTTCATGGCCGCCTAATGGTTCATAGCCAATATGTTTGTCACCCAGAATTGTTTTGAGTCTTAAGAGGCCATCCCATCTTTTTTTAACGAGTGAGAAAACATCGGCTTCTGAGTGATTACCGAGGTCTTCTAAAAGTTCGGAAGGACTTCCAAAGCAGGCGAATCCGGCATTTCTTGTACTTGCACCGTAAGGAAGTATTCCACGTTCAAGGACAAGTACATGTAGTTCCGGTTTTTTTCTTTTTAGAGAAATAGCAGCGTTGAGGCCAACGATTCCCGAGCCGATGATTACGACATCAGGAGATTTGATAAAAGATGCCTGTTCCCAATAGCTAAACATTGTGTAATGGAAGATTGAGTATGAAACAATAATTTCGATCTTCAGAAGAAGTGGAGAATACCGGATTCGAACCGGTGACCTCTTGCATGCCATGCAAGCGCTCTAGCCAACTGAGCTAATCCCCCGTCTTTATCCATTCAATGATGATGTATAAATTTCAGGTTGCAAAGAAAACAAAAAACGACAATCTTTCTATATTCAGATAGTCATTAAAGCGCAAAGTTTTTTATTTATACTTGTTGCCCCGAAAATCCGGTCACATGAGAATTAAAACACTAAAATCACTCGCCTTTATTGCAGGAGCTACTATTATTTTTACGTCTTGCAGTAGTCAGAAAGAAACACATCAGAAAGAAGTTCAAGAATATCTTGATGTATACAATCAGAAATATAAGGAGCTATATACAGCCAGCAGCGAGGGACAGTGGGCCGTAAATACTCATATCGTTGAAGGCGATACGATGAATGCATATAATTCCGGTCTTGCTGATGAAGCTCTTGCGAAGTATACGGGCAGCAATGAGAATATTAAAAAAGCTACGGAATACATGACGTGGGAAGCTGATCTTACTCCAATTCAAATCAGACAATTAAAAAAAGCACTTTACCTCGCAGCAGGAAACCCTGAGAGTGCAGATGCTACAGTTAAGGCATTGATTAAGGCGGGGACTGCTCAGACTGAAAAACTGTACGGCTATAAGTTTATGCTTGATGGTAAGGAAGTAACGCCCAATGACATTGACTCAATTCTTTCAGAAGCGAAAGATACTACTGTCAGACGCAGGGCATGGGAGGCAAGTAAGGAAGTGGGTAAGGATTTAAAGGCAGGGCTTGTCAATCTTCGTCAGCTTCGAAATAAGGTAGTGCAAGGTTTAGGCTATCCTGATTATTTTACCTATCAGGTATCTGATTATGGCATGACAAGCCAGGAGATGCTTGACATGCTTCAGAAATTCAATAAAGAACTTTTTCCGTTGTACCGTGAGTTACATACATACATGCGTTATGAGCTCTCAAAAAAATATGCTTCAAAAGTCGTCCCTGATTATCTGCCTGCACATTGGTTGAGTAACAGGTGGGGACAGGACTGGAGTGAGATGGTAACAGTAGAAGGGTTGAATCTTGATAGTTCTTTAAGTCATAAAGATGCAGAATGGGTTGCACGACAAGGTGAGAAATTTTATGTGTCACTTGGTTTCCCTTCGCTTCCCATATCATTCTGGGAAAAATCGAGTCTATATCCCGTTGCAAAAATGGCAGGCTATAAAAAAAATACTCATGCCTCTGCATGGCATATGGATCTTGAAAAAGATGTTCGTTCTCTTATGAGTATTGTTCCGAATGCACAGTGGTATGAAACGGTACATCATGAATATGGTCATATATATTATTATCTGAGCTACAGTAATCCTGAAGTTCCTTATTTACTTCGTGAAGGAGCAAACCGCGCCTATCATGAAGCGCTTGGGAGCATGATGGGGCTTGCGGCAATGCAAAAGCCTTTTGCTGCGGGCTTGGGTCTTGTTGATTCTGCTGTTAAGACAGATGATATGAAACAGCTTTTGAAAGATGCTCTTCATTATGTCGTATTTATTCCCTGGAGTACAGGAACCATGAGTATGTTTGAGCATGATTTGTATGCCAATAATTTGCCTGAAGATCAGTGGAACAAGAGGTGGTGGGAGCTTGCAAAAAAATATCAGGGAATTATTCCTCCCTCTTTAAGAGCAGAGGATCTTTGTGATCCTGCTACGAAGACGCATATTGATGACGATCCCGCACAATATTATGACTATGCGTTATCATTTATTCTCCTTTTTCAGATTCACGATCACATTGCTAAAAATATTCTTCATCAGGATCCACATGAGACAAATTATTTTGGCAATAAAGAGATTGGTAAATTTATTGGAGATATTATGCATCCCGGAAGCAGTGTTGACTGGAGAAAGTTGTTGAAAGATAAGACGGGTGAAGATTTAAGTGCCCGTGCAATGCTCGAATATTTTAAGCCATTGTTAGAATATCTGAAAAAAGAAAATCAGGGAAGAAAATATACTCTTGAATTACCTGAGTGATTTATTTAATTAGTATAAATTGATAATGTTAAATCGCCGTATGAAATATCATGCTTCAGGCACTGCATTTTTTTGCCTTTTTTATTTGATTATAGGTTGTGTGAATGACAGAAAGGAGAAAAGCGAAACATCCGTTAATGAAATTAAACAATTGCCGGCATCCATTCAGCTTTCTGATAGTTTAACAAATAAGGATGAGGTGACGAATGCTGCAGAGAACAAAAAAGTTGTTTTAGAAAAGAAATCTGATGCATCGAAATCCGCTGAACAAAAAATTGAAGTTAAAACGTTTGAGAATAAGGACCGTGGTGGATTTGGATACGATATTATGATCGATGGAAAGGTATATGTTCATCAGCCAAATATTCCGGCCATTCCGGGAAATAACGGTTTCAATTCTGAAAATAATGCCAGGAAAGTTGGTCTATTTGTGGTTGAGAAAATTAGGAATCACATCATGCCGCCTACGGTTGATACTCGTGAACTTGACAGTCTTGGAGTTAAATAAAACAGTTTCTTTTTTCTGTTTAGCACCATCAATAAAATTTATGGAAATAGTGAGTCAAAGCTAATATTTGAATGAATTTCTGGTGATTTTAGCTGGTTCAAAAATATATGTGTGAATATGTAATTGAACCTGTTTTTCTGCTGTGGTTATCTAAATTGATTTCTGATGTTGTATATGTATTTTACTGAAAGTCAAATATGTATAAGCCAAAATTTAGGGTATTGGTTATGAATTAAATAAGCTTTCCATACAACACTTTATATATCATCTACCCTCAATTATTGAACATTCATCACAAACGCTTTAATAACGAGGGTACTTTGATTATTTTCACCACATCATACATGGACACAGGGCTGTTAGGAAATACATTTCATCTATTTTTTATAAATATTCTTACATGAATTTTTTTTGTTTAAGAACCTGGAATGCTTGGGTTTTACTTTTTCTTTTTTTTAATATGGAAGCGAATGGTCAGGTCGGTTTCAATGAAATATGTCCGACCAATATTACCGGAATCGTAAACTCAAATGGTAAAAATGATGACTGGATTGAATTACATAATTCAGGCGGCTCGACTGTAAATCTTGCCGGTTATGGGTTGACGGATGATCCTACAAATCCTTTTCGATTTACTTTTCCATCGTATAATGTGAATTCAGGAAAGAAGGCATTGGTGTTTGCATCTGACTCCACTGTTCAGGGATTAGTTGATCACTGGGAGATGTCTGTTAATGCTCAATCTTCATGGAAATATGTAGTTGGTAGTGCTGCCATAGATACGAACTGGAGAAACCTGAGTTTTAATCAGGCATCCTGGAGTTCGGGTAATGGAGGAATTGGCTATGGCGATGGCGATGATGCAACTGTTGTTCCTGTTTGTGCATCAGTGATGATGAGGAAAACTTTTACAATAACGGATACATCTCAGATTTTGAAAGTTGTTTTCATGATGGATTATGATGATGCCTTCGTTGCCTATCTGAATGGTGTTGAAATTGCCCGGTCAAATATCGGATTTTCAGGAGTTCGTCCGGCGTGGAACGCACTTGCAAACAGTGTGCATGAAGCTCAGATGTATCAGTCGTTGCAACCTGATTCATTCTTTATTTTGCCATCTGTTTTTAATCAACTTCTAAAAAATGGCACAAATGTGCTGGCAGTTGAAACTCATAATAAAACAGCAACAGACAATGACCTTTCCTCTATACCCTATCTGTTTTTTGGAATGAGTACGAGTGCAACAACATATTCTCCTGTGCCATCATGGTTTCGTGCCCCGACGAAAGAATATTTTAATGCAAAGTTTAAACTTAGCCGCTATGGGGAAACATTGTATTTTTATAATCCTTCCGGAACATTAATAGATCAGGTTACCTATCCATCACTTGAAATTGATAATTCATATTGCAGAAAACCGGATGGATCTGCTAACTGGTGTTATGTTTTTATTCCGACTCCCAATGCAACGAACAATTCTTCGATATGCTATACAGGATATGCAAACGTTCCTGTTTTTTCAAGACAAGGTGGATTTTATTCGGCGACGGAGACGATCACATTAACCAACAGTACTCCTGGTGGCGTCATTCGCTATACAACGAATGGTAATACCCCCAATATTTCAAGTGCGATTTATTCATCACCGATAATTATAAGTTCATCCACAGTTATCAGGGCCGTGGTTTTTGCAAGTGGGTATCTCCCTAGTCCTTTAATTACCAATAGTTATATAATCAATGCAAATTCAAATTTGTCAACATTTTCGATTACAACAGATTCATTAAATCTGTGGGATTATAATACAGGGATTTATGTAATGGGCCCCAATGCATCATCAACAACTCCTTTTTTCGGTGCAAATTTCTGGCAGGATTGGGAAAAGCCTGCAACGATTGAATACTATGACAAGAATAAAAACCTTGTTGTACGTTTTGATGCTGACATTAAAATATATGGTAACTATTCCCGTGCACATGCTCAAAAGAGTTTTGAAATTAAATTAAGTGATAAGTATGGAGCCGGTGAGTTTATATATCCAATTTATCCGGATAAACAGTATGTAGATAAAATCAACAATATTGTGCTTAGGAATTCAGGTACCGATTGGAACAACGTTCATTTCAGGGATGCGATGATGGAGCGGATTCTGAAAACCACAAATACCGGTTATCTGGCTGCAGAACCTGCAGTGGCATATTTGAATGGTTCGTATTGGGGAGTGTATCAGCTAAATGAAAATCATGATCATCATTGGATGAAAAACAATTTCGGTCTTGGAAAAAGTGAAATTGATTATTTAAAAGAATTTGGAAGTAATATTAAGATACAAGAGGGAAGTGATGCAAGTTTCTGGGATTTGTATAATTATGCTACAGTGCAGTCTCCATTAACTCAACAATATTATGATTACTTCAACGAAAGATTTGATTTAAAAAATTACACTGACTATTTCGTAGCTGAAACATTTTATAACAATGGAGATTGGATAGGAGATTGGACAAATAATATTCAAATGTGGAGACCCAATGCTCCCGGTTCAAAATTGAGATATTTCGTTTATGATTTAGATTTTGGTTTAGCTTTATATGGTAACGTTAACGATGACAGACTTGCAATTGCGCGTACACCGGCAGCCTTCAGTTATAGTTCAAGAATGTTTGATGCTATCCTTAATAATCCGACATACAAGCGCGATTTTATCAATCGATATGCCGATTTATTGAATACGATTTTTCTTCCTTCGAATATTGATGCGTATATGAAATCATTCCGCGATACGATGTCATACGATATGCCAGCACATTTTGCGAAATGGGGAAGTAATATGACGACTTGGCAAAGCAACATTACAACAATGATGAATTTCGCCAATGCACGTCCTGCTAAGATGAGAAATTTCATCAATACGGATTTCGGCTTAGGAGGTCAGGTTACTTTAACATTGCAGGCATCACCAGCTGGTTCAGGAAGAATAGAGATAAGTACAATTACACCTACATCACTTCCATGGTCAGGAATTTATTTTAAAGGAAATCCTGTAACAATAACAGCAATTCCTAATCCCGGATTTATATTCGATCATTGGCGATCACAGAATATAATTACTTCAAATAATTTTAATCAGTCTGTAACTTATGATTTTACCTCCAGTGATGTTGTCACGGCTTATTTTACCGGATCTTCTACAACTGCAAAAATGTGTGTCAGTGAACTGAATTATAATCCTGATTCAGCATACAATGCCGGTGATTGGATTGAGCTTC
Organism: Bacteroidota bacterium; assembly: GCA_031427625.1. Taxonomy (GTDB): domain Bacteria; phylum Bacteroidota; class Bacteroidia; order AKYH767-A; family 2013-40CM-41-45; genus JADKIH01. The sequence continues at coordinate 11,081 of JANPNV010000141.1, read as the reverse complement.
ACAATTACGGAACTACCATACTGAATATTTCAGGATGGAGGTTGAGTGATGGTAACGATAATCATAATTATTATTTCCCAACGGGAACTGTTATTGCTCCCAATGGATACCTAGTAATAACAGAAGATTCGGTAAAATTTAAGTCGCAATTCCCAACGGTTACAAATAGAATCGGACCACTTGGATTTAATTTCGGCAATGCAGGAGATCAGATAAGGCTCTTCAATCATTTAAATACATTATATCTTTCATTCTTTTATCAGGATATTTCGCCATGGCCTGTATTGGCAGACGGCTTAGGATATACTTGTGAACTATCAGCAAATACAGCAGATCCGAACAATGGAAGCAATTGGTTTGCCGGATGCATAGGCGGTTCTCCGGGCCGGGCATTTAGTTCTAATCTGTCTATTCCTGTTACGATTACCGGTAGTACAACATTTTGTTCTGGCAATACGGTTGATTTGAATGCGACCAATGTAAGTGTGTACACCTATCAATGGAGAAATAATAATATTAATATTCCGGGTGCGACTTCGTCAACTTATACGGCAAATTCAAGTGGGTCTTATACAGTTAGAATTACAAGTCAGGGATGTTCGACAGTTTCTGATCCCACAGTAATTACAGTAGTTAGTCAGCATCCTGCGCCGCAAACAACTTCTGATTCGCGATGCGGCAGTGGAGCGCTCACTCTTACAGCAACTTCGAGCGATACTGTTTTCTGGTTTGATTCCTCAGTAGGAGGAAACCTGCTTGGAAGCGGAAATACTTTTATGACAGGAATTATTTCTCAAACAACAAATTATTATGCGAGAACAGGTAGTAGCTGTCAAAGTGTTTCAACAGAGGCATCGGCAACAATAATTCCGATTACTGCGGTTCCGGTAACAAGCGATGGAAATAGATGTGGTCCGGGAACAGTTGCACTTACTGCAAGTGGTAATCCATCATTGAGGTGGTACAATGCTTTCTCGGGTGGCGGATTACTTTATACCGGAGGAACATACACAACGAATATTTTAAATTCTGATACATCATTTTATGTTGAAGCAGGTACTACATGTCCTAGTCAGAGAGTAGAAGTGCATGTGATTGTTAATACATCGCCTGTGCCAAGTGCATATGATTCTTCAAGATGCGGGTCGGGAGCAATAACTTTAACTGCAAATTCTCCTTCTCCTATTTCCTGGTATTCGTCACAGTCAGGCGGTACATTATTGGGAACAGGACCATCATTTACAAGAACTCTTTCTGCTACCGATACATTTTATGTTGAGGCAAATGGTGGTTGTCCTAGTGTACGAGTCGTAGCCATTGCTATAATTATTCCGATACCTCCAAATCCGGTAGCTCCTGATGTTACAATCTGTAGTACCGGAGAAGTTACACTTACGGCCACAGCCACACAGCAAGTTTACTGGTATGATGCCGCTTCAGGAGGAAATTTACTTTATACGGGTTCTGTATTTACAACACCGTTTCTCTCAGCGACCCAAACATTCTATGCCGTTACCGGATATAATTGTTTAAGCGGTATGGTTCCTGTTCAGGCCATTATAAGTTCGTATCCACCTGCGCCAACTTCTGCAAACGTTAATCGCTGTGGAACCGGAACTGTTACATTAAATGCAACTTCCACTGAACAAATTAACTGGTACAATTCTGCATCAGGAGGAACTGTGCTTGGCACAGGAAGTACATTTGTAACTCCAGTAATTTCTGTAACGACAAACTACTATGCGGAAGCGGGCAATGCATGCAGAAGTTCACGAACAGTGGCGCAGGCGATTGTCGACCCAGTTCCGGCAATTCCTGTTGCAAATAATGTGGCCAGGTGTAATTCGGGAATTGTAACGCTTACAGCAACCTCTCCGCAACAAATTTATTGGTACACTGTTGCTTCGGGAGGTACTTCTGTCGGAACAGGATCAACCTATACTACGCCAGTCCTGACAACTACAACAACCTATTATCTTGAAACCGGAGACAACTGCCGGAGTGCAAGAATTTCAGTTCAGGCTATTGTCAACGGAACAGGAGCCACACCAGTTTTATCTGATGTAGCGCGTTGTGGCCCCGGAGTTTTAACTATCACCGCAAATTCCTCCAGCACTGTTTATTGGTTTTCGTCTTCATCAGGTGGAACATCTATCGGAACAGGGTTAACATTTACAACTCCATCACTCAATTCAACAACTACTTATTATGCAGAAGCTGGTCCCGTTGGTTGTGTCAGCGCACGGGTTTCTGTACAGGCCTTCATTAACCCTATTCCCGCTGCTCCTACAGGTTCCGACAGTTCAAGATGTGGTTCAGGCACAGTTGTATTGGCAGCATCTTCAGGCTCACAGATATTTTGGTATGCTTCATCGGTCAGCACTGCAATCCTTGATTCAGGTGCAACATTTACGACACCATTTATTACTTCAACAAAAAATTACTATGCCGAATCAAACAAAAATTCATGTGGTAGCAGCAGGATTCTGATAAAAGCTATTATCGATGCCATTCCTTCTGCGCCTGTAGCAAATGATATTTCCCGTTGTGGTTCTGGACCAGTAACATTATCGGCTACATCTTCTCAGCAGATATATTGGTATAGTGCTGCTTCAGGAGGAAATCTTTTAAATACGGGAACCACTTTTACAACACCAACTTTAATATCAAATACATCTTATTATGTTGAAACCGGTACATCTTGCAGAAGCAACCGTGTTACAGTCCAGGCGTTAATTGTAAATATTCCGAATGTTCCAAGTGTGCATGATACAAGCCGGTGTGGCCCCGGAACATTAGTGATCAGAGCCACTTCGCCTGTTCAGGTAAATTGGTATGATGCACAGTTAGGAGGAAACTTACTCGGTTCAGGATATTATTTTACGACACCTTCAATCACTACGTCAACAATATTTTATGCTGATGCCGGTCTCGGATGCAACAGTGCCCGCGTTCACGTGGAGGCAGATATTGATTCCGTTCCTCCTGCACCTACTGCAACAGATAGCATCAGATGTTCAACGGGAGTACTTACACTTCATGCGAATTCAATTCTGAATATTTCCTGGTATGATTCAAACTCTGGAGGAACGCTCGTTGGTACAGGCTCTGATTTTATAACTCCATTCTTATTTTCTACTACGGTTTATTATGCTGAAGCTGATAATGGATGTCAAAGCAACAGAACTCCTGTGTCTGCCTTAATTGGTGAATCACGTATTACATCTATAACAAATGCATCTTCCTGCGGAAGTGGAATTCTGACATTGTCTGCAGTTGCTTCAGTGCCTGGTGATGGTGTGCTTTGGTATGATCAGCCGGGAGGAAATATTATTGGACAGGGAAGCACATTCACTACACCATTGCTTACTTCTTCGACAACATACTATGCAGTTGCACAATCAGGATGTATTGGTAGTGCCACTCCTGTTAATGCAAGCATTCATTCTCCGATTCTTGTTTTCCTCGGACCGGATACTATCCTTTTACCATTCGGACAAAACATTGTGCTAGATGCCGGCGCGGGCTTTAGTTCTTACTCCTGGTCCACCGGAAGTAACAACACAAGTATTTCAGTATCATCACAGGGATTGTATTCTGTTATTGTTACTGATGGAAATGGTTGTACCTCCACAGATCAGGTCTTGATTTTAATCAGTACAGGAATTGAGAACAATGCGGCTATATTACCGTTGCAGGTATTTCCAAATCCTGCACATGACAGAATTTTTGTGAAGCTTTCAGATCCTTCATCAAAATATTTACTCCTGAAATTAATGTCGGCCGATGGGAAAATAGTGAGAAACGAAAAAGTAAGATCTTTCAACGGAGAATTCTTTCATACTCTTACGCTATCGGATATTGCTGCAGGAATCTATTTCCTCAAAGCAGAGAATGAAAAAAGTGCGATCACATTAAAAGTGATCGTTCAATAAATTCCCGGAAATTTTATTCTGATAGTTTTTAGAGATGAATACATTCTCCATATGCTTCAGCAACCGCTTCCATTGTCGCTTCGCTCATAGTTGGGTGTGGATGAATGGATTTTAATATCTCATGCCCGGTTGTTTCAAGTTTTCTTGCAACAACTACTTCGGCAATCATTTCCGTTACATTGCTTCCTATCATATGTGCTCCAAGCCATTCACCATACTTTGCATCAAAGATTACTTTAACGAATCCATCGGCATTGCCACCGGCTTTTGCTTTCCCTGATGCTGTAAATGGAAATTTACCAACCTTGATTTGATAACCTGCATCGATAGCAGCTTTTTCTGTATAGCCAACTGATGCAATTTCGGGCTGGCAATACGTACAGCCCGGAACATTTTTATAATCGATTGGCTCAGTATGAAGTCCTACAATTTTTTCAACGCATGTTATTCCTTCCTGTGATGCCACATGTGCAAGGGCAGGAGTGTTGAGCACATCACCAATTGCAAAATATCCCGGTATATTAGTCTGATACCATTCATTTACAACAACACGTCCTTTGTCAGTAATGATACCCACCTCTTCAAGACCGATATTTTCTGTGTTTGGTGTTATTCCAACAGCAGAAAGAACGATATCGCATTCGATAATCTCATTTCCTTTTTTCCCTTTCACATTCACCTTGCAACCACTACCAGTTGTATCTACTGATTCTACCGTTGACTCCGTCATTATCGTTATGCCCGATTTTTTAAATGATCGTGCAAGTTGTTTGGAGACATCTACATCTTCCAGCGGAACAATTTCCGGCATGAATTCTACTATCGTCACCTTCGTGCCAATAGAATGATAGAAATAAGCAAACTCAACTCCGATCGCTCCGGAACCGATTACAACCATCGACTTCGGTTGTTTTTCCATAACCATCGCTTCACGGTATCCGATAACTTTTTTGCCATCTTGTTTAATCCCCGGTAATTCTCTCGATCGTGCACCCGTTGCGATGATAATATTCTTCGCTTCTATTTTATCTGTCTTGCCGTCCTTTGATTTCACCTCAATCATGCGGCCAGGCTTCAGTGTACCCGTTCCGGCAATCACTTCAATCTTATTTTTTTTCATAAGAAACTGAACGCCCTTACTCATTGCGTCAGCAACATTCCGGCTTCGTTTTATGACAGATGGGAAATCTGCAGCAATACCAGATGCTTTTATACCATACTCTTCAGCATGCATTAAATATTCAAGAACCTGCGCGCTTTTCAGAAGAGCCTTGGTTGGAATGCATCCCCAGTTCAGGCAAACGCCTCCGAGTTCGGCTTTTTCCACAATGGCTGTTTTCAATCCTAGCTGTGAAGCACGAATTGCCGCAACATATCCTCCCGGACCACTACCTAAAACAATAACATCATAACTCATAAAAATCAGATTTGAGGGCGAAGGTAAAAAATGTAATCAGCAAATTTGCCAATTATACAATATGGTATAGGCCATTGAAAAACATTTCATTACATGTGTAAAAAAGTTGTAATTTAATTTTCGGAATGGTTAATTCACTATTTTGCATATTGTTACATTTGTCTTATGCCAATTCTATTTAAACTATCAGCCCAATATCCCGTATCGCATTTTTTGCAAATTGAAATGATCATTTCCGAAATTGATTCGGAGGAGATACTTATCGATTTACCATCCTGGCGGCCGGGAAGATATGAGCTTGGAAATTTTGCGAAAAATGTCAGAAGCTGGCGGGCTTACAACAATAAAAATGAATCGCTGGCTTTTAGAAAAACTACGAAGGATACCTGGCAGGTTTCGACAGAGGGTGCATCAACAATCACCATCCGTTATGATTATTACTGTTCTCAACCTGATGCAGGCGGATGCTGGGTTGATGAAGATCAGATTTATATTAATCCTGTTCAATGCCTCATGTTTCCTGCAGGACGGATCAGCGAATCGTCAACAATAGAATTATCATTACCGCCAAATTATATTGTCGCCACATCACTATCAAATACTGGCAATAATGTTTTTTCAGCAATCGATTTTCACGAATTGTATGATAGTCCTCTAATAGCAAGTGCATCACTTCAGCTTCAAAAATATAAAGCAGGAAACAGCGAATTCTTCGTCTGGTTTCAGGGCAATTGCAAACCGGAATGGGATAAGATCATTCGCGACTTTATTTTCTTTAGTCGTGAACAGTATGAAATGATGGGAGATTTTCCATTCACCACTTATCATTTCCTCATACAGATACTTCCTTATCGATTTTATCATGGTGTTGAACATCTCAACTCTACAGTACTCGCTCTTGGTCCCGGTCAGGAGCTCATGAACGATAGTCTGTACATCGATTTCATCGGAGTTGCTTCGCATGAATTATTTCATGCATGGAATATTAAAACTATTCGTCCGGCCGATATGCTGCCATACGATTATAAATCTGAAAATTATTCCCGACTGGGTTTTGTCTATGAAGGCGTCACTACTTATTATGGCGACTTATTTCTCGCCAGATGCGGAGTGTATTCTGTCGATCAGTTTTTCAAAGAAATTTCTGTCAGATTGCAGAAGCATTTCGATAATCCCGGGCGCTTCAATCTTTCAGTGGCCGATTCCTCATTCGATACCTGGCTCGATGGTTACACACCAGGCGCACCCGGACGAAAAACTTCTATCTATGATGAAGGATGCCTGACTGCACTTATGACTGATTTGCTCATCCGCAAAGCAACAGATTCTGTATCTTCATTGGATGACGTTATGAAAACGCTTTATGTTGATTTCGGAAAACGCGGAATCGGATATTCAGAACATGATTACATTTCGATTGTCGAGCATTTTACAAAAAAACCCATGGCCGATTTTTTTCTCGATCATGTTTATGGTACTGAAGAATATAAAAAACTTCTCGAAGAGTTGTTATCCGAAGCAGGTTGCTTACTCGTAATGACTTCATCAACTGAAGAAACCGAAAGAACCTATGGTTTTAAAACAACTGAAGAAGGCGGCTATACTGTAGTTTCCTCAATAATGCCCGGTTCTCCTGCGTTTATTGCCGGACTTGGAAAAGGTGATGAGATAATTGCAGTGAACGAAAATAAAGTTGAAGAAAATATTTCCGCCTATTTTAAAATGTTCAAAGGCGAAAAAGTTATTCTTACTATACTGACTCCGATGAAAGCCCTGAAGGATATTCCGCTCAGCCCTTCTTCAGAAGAATATTATCAAAAATTCTCAATCAGAAAAAAAGATAATGCTACAACGGAAAACAGGAAATTTTTCAAGGCATGGCTGAAGCAGGAGTTTGAGGAAAGCGAAGAACAAGAATCAAGAATCAAGAGTCAGGAATCAAGACAAAAGAATCAAGAGTAAGGAATTAAGACTTGAGAATCAAGAGCCAAGAATCAAGAATCAAGAATCAAGAATCAAGAACCAAGAATCAAGAGCAAAGAACCAAGACTAAAGTTTAAGCTAAAGCTAAAGACGCGGGATTGATGTTTGAAGATTGGAGTTTGAAGGGCAATTTGCAATTCGGCTTATCTTAGGTATTATTGATTTAATACTTCTCGCTCAATATTCTATTGAGCATAAATCACCTTACCCAAACTCTTTATTCTTTATTCTTTAGTCTTGGCTCTTGGTTCTTTGCTCTTGTTTCTTGGCTCTTGGCTCTTGGTTCTCCCTTAATGCACATGCCCATGCGATACCTCCTCCGCACTGGCTTCTCTGATATTTATTATTTCACCTGAAAAGTGAAGATGATGTCCTGCAAGGGGATGATTGAAATCCATCGTTACCGTACTATCATCATATCCTTTTACTGTTCCATTCAGGACATTACCCTGATCATCGTTTAGAGGAAGAACATTCCCTACTTTCAAAAGATTAAAATCTACTACGCCATCGACCTTGAAAATTTCCAATGGCAATTTAACAATGGCATTTTCATCCTGATCTCCATAGGCATCCGCTGAATCGATTGAGAAAGTAAATGCTTCACCCGTCGCTTTTCCTTCAAGTCCTTTTTCGAATCCCGGAATCATCATTCCACCGCCGAAAATAAAACTGAGCGGATTTTTTTCATCAGCCGTCTCAATGTGTTTTTTATCATCGCCCGGAAGATTCGATGACAGTTTATAAGTTACTGTAACTACTTTGTTTGTTGATACCTGCATTTTTGCGATTTTGCGCCAAAGATAACTTTCAGTTTGGAAAATAGCTATAGAGGTTCATAAAAAACCATAAAGAAAGCCCAAAAGGGAATTCATTTTTTACATTTACCGTAAACAAAAACAAAGAAATTGGATTCACTTACGCATACAGTCCTGGGTGCCTGTGTCGGCGATGCTCTTGCCGGCAAAAAACTTGGAAAACAAGCCATGTTATGGGGAGCACTGGCAAACAATATTCCCGACGTCGATGTAATCACTTCCTTTTGGATGAATCAGGTAGACGGACTGCTTGCTCACAGAGGATTTACACATTCCATTTTGTTCGCTCTTCTGTTTTCTCCTTTTCTTGCATACTTATTTACACGATGGCATAAGAATAAGAAGATGCTTTTTCGTGACTGGCTCATTTTGTTTGGCTCAGGCATGTTCATCCATATTTTCATAGATGCACTGACCTGTTATGGCACGGGCTGGTTCGAGCCCTTTAGTCATAGGCGTGTTACGATGAATGTATTATTCGTTGCTGATCCCTTCTATACCATTTCCATATTTATCAGTTTTATCGCCTTGCTGATTATTAAATCCAAAAAAGCATCGCGAAAAATATGGACAAATTTCGGATTGATCGTCAGCACTCTTTACATTGGTTATGCATGCATCAATAAACTCATCGTCGATAATCACTTCCGTACCGAACTTGCCTATCAGAAAATTCCTTTCACAAACTATTTCTCAACTCCTGCACCGCTAAACAACTGGCTATGGTATCTGGTAGCTAAAAATGATTCGGGATATTATATCGGATACAGTTCTGTATTTGATAAAGGCAGCAGTATAAAACTCATGTACAGGCCGAAAAATGAATACCTGCTGACTGCATTGCCCCAGGATAAAGATTTAATTTCGCTGAAACGGTTTTCAAAAAATTACTATACAGCAGAGATGAGCGGCGACACATTGTATTTTAACGATATCCGCTTCGGAACGATTGGAGGATGGAACGGTAAAGAAGAACCCTTTGTTTTCCGTTACATCCTCGGCGAAAATGCAAACAACGACCTTGTCATACAGCGCGGGCGTATGCAATCGGCAGGAAAGGATGCAATAACTTCATTGTGGGAGAGAATTAAAGGAGAGTAAGCTTTTGTCAAATTTTAAAAGATTGTTTTTCAGAAAACTTAATTTTATTCAACTTAATAAAAAGTTCTAAAAAAGACAGTATGAATAAAGGCCGCTTAGAAGCTTTCAGCGATGGTGTAATCGCCATCATCATAACTATTATGGTTTTGGAAATCAAAGTGCCGCATGGAAATGACTGGACTGATTTAATGCCATTGCTTCCCGTGGTATTAAGTTATGTTCTCAGTTTTATTTATCTCGCTATCTACTGGAACAATCATCATCACATGATGCATACAGTAAAAAATGTTACGGGAGATATTTTATGGGCAAATCTTTATCTGCTCTTCTGGCTTTCACTTATTCCATTTGTTACCGGCTGGATGGGTGAAAATCATTTCGCGCCTATTCCTATGGCGCTTTACGGAATCATTCTTCTCATGGCTGCTATCGCCTACTTCATACTGCAAACGAGAATAGTAAAAAATAACGGACCTAATTCTATTCTTGCCAAAGCGATCGGGAAAGATGTGAAAGGAAAAATTTCTCCTGTTTTATATGTAGTTGCAATAGTTTCAACAATGTTCAACCAGTGGATAGCAGGCGCACTTTATATTTTAGTGGCATTGATATGGCTTGTTCCCGACAAACGGATAGAGACTATAATAAACAAGGACGGCAAACGCGATTTAAAATAATAACTACTATCTTCAAAATAGTGATGCGAGTATATCATGCTCGGCAACTATTTAACTAATTGACAACATCTTTTAGCACAATCAATACTTCCAACTGATTACAAAAATTTCCATTAATTAAACAACTAAATAAATGAGAAAAATTATTGCATCTATCAATATGACACTTGACGGGTTTTGCGACCACCAGGCAGTGATTGCAGATGATGAATTGCATGAAAATGCTAATGAACTTTTAATAAGTGCAGACACCATTTTATTCGGAAGAATAACCTATCAACTTATGGAAAGCGGGTGGAAACCGATTGTAAAAAATCCTACCGGTAACAAGCCCATGGATGAATTTTCTATATTGATTGAAAACATAAACAAAATTGTTTTTTCGAAAACGTTGAAAAATGTTGATTGGAAAAATGCAACGTTAGCTACTGGAAGCGTTATAGAAGAAGTATTAAAACTTAAGCAACAAACAGGTAAAGCCATTCTCGTTGGCGGCCCAAGTTTAATAGTAACTTTAATGCAACTTAACTTAATTGATGAATACCAGTTTTGCGTACAACCAATTATTTTAGGAAAAGGATTATCATTATTTAAAAACATAAATGAAAGAATAAATCTTAAACTCATAAAAACAAAATCCTTTTCTTCTGGTGGTATAACACTTTTCTATGAGCCCACAAACAAAGTACTTTAATCCATTCTCCCTTAGGTAAAACTACTGTCTATCAAATACTAATTTCAAATGGCTGAAAAAAAATCAAAACTGGTTGAGATTAAAACAAAACCAACCGCTGCAAGTGTGGAGGATTTTATCAATAGCATTAAGGATGAACAAAAGCGTAATGACAGTTTTGTGCTTTTGGAAATGATGAAAAAGGCATCCGGCGAAGAGCCCATATTATGGAGCAGCTCCGTCATAGGCTTTGGCATTAAAAGATACAAAAGCCCCACGACAGGCAGAGAAGTCGATTGGCTACGGATCGGTTTCTCTCCCCGAAAGGCGAATCTATCATTATACATTAGCATTGGTATTAAGGAGCATGCGGCCGCACTTAAAAAACTCGGCAAGCATAAAACAGGTGTTGGCTGCCTTTATATTAATAAACTGGAAGATGTTGATTTGAAAGTTCTAAAAGGAATCATTGATGAT
>JANPNV010000140.1:0-3702 GCA_031427625.1 Bacteroidota bacterium | reverse complement strand
AGGAGCTGTTTTGAAAATATTCCATGACTGGAAGCCAGGTATTAGTCATACGTTTAATTCAACTTCAGGTAATGTGCAATTTTGCGGAGCTCCGGGTGGCGGGCCAGATTTTTCCGCAACGAATATTCAGTTCAATAATATAATAGTTGATGTTGATCCGAAATTCGGAAATCAGATTAATGCAGCAATTAAAATAAGTGGTGATATTACGAATAATGTAGTTTCAGGAATTACTGTATCAAATTCTGCTAATTTCACTTTAAATGGAACAAGTACTCAGGACATTATCGGATATCCATTTACCTTTTATAATTTTACGCTAAATAGTTCAGCTGCTACAATACCTCAAATCAGAATAAATGCAAATGTGACATCGAGCAATAGCTTAAACATGATTTCAGGAATTGTTGATTTGAACGGATATACATTTACATTAGGTTCAAGTGGATCTTCATCCTCCCTAAGTCGTACATCAAGTTCTTCAACAAACTGGTTTTATGGGGGCACCTTCAAGCGCTTCTGGTTAAATTCAACAACAATTACAAGTACTTCTGGAAATTACTATGGCTTGTTTCCTATGGGAACATCATCAGCAAATAGTTATAGACCTGTCGAACTTAATTCTACTGGAAATATAACAACTTCCGGTTTCTTCACTGTTAGTCATGGAAGTACATTAGGAACTACTGATTTAAATCCAATAATAAGTGATGGAGGATTTAATATTACTCGTATGCTTAACGCTAGCTTTACTACATCAATTTCTGGCGTTACTGCCGGAACGTTTAAGATTGCTGCCACAATGACTAATTTGTCGAGTGGAAATATCAATGATATTCGTTTAGCAGTTTTTACAGGTGGAACAACTGCCGCATTGGTTGGAAATTATTTAGCTGCAACTGGAACTGCGCAAAACCCAACAGCTTCCCGTACAGGCATAACTACAATAGCAAATTTAAACAATACTTTCGTGCTGGCCTCAACAAATGCATCGGCTACTCCGCTTCCTATTAAATTGGTTTCTTTCACAGGAAAGTGTGCCGAGAATGAAATTCAATTAAATTGGAGAACAGAATCAGAAATTAATAATGACTATTTTACTATAGAGAAAAGTTCAAATTCAACTGACTGGAAAATTGTCGGAATAATAAGTGGAGCTGGAAATTCAACTATCTATCATGAATATTCATATACTGATGAGGGTTCTTCAAAAAGGATGTACTATCGTTTGAAGCAAACTGATTTTGACGGAAGCTTTGAATATTCAAGCGTCATAACAGTAAATAGCTGTAAAAAGAATAAACAGGAAATTTCAGTTTTTCCAAATCCGTCTACTGGTAATTTATTTTTCTCGTTTGAAGGAGAAATTCCGAATCTTCATTCTCTGGAAATATATAATTTGGCAGGGAAAAGAGTTTATTATATTGAGTACCCTGAATCAAGCATAAGTTTACCTGATATAGCAAATGGAATTTACTATATTCATTTTTATATAGATTCTGATGTAATAATTAAAAAATTTATAATGAATAGGTAATTTAACTTTTTAGTCAGGAATTGGAAAATTATTTAATTATGGTGTGTGATTAAAATAGCAAGATGCAATTATTATGTAAAAAAGAAAAAGGACTAATGTAGTTTCATTTTGAAATAGTCAATAGACTTCCGGATAATATCCAGAAGTCTATTGACTTATTCTTAATACATATTTAACTGCATATCTTTATTGTAAGTCACAGCATAAGAAAAAGAAAGTGTCTTATATTCTTTTGAACCAACAGTTGCATTCCATTTCAGCAAACCTGTTTTATCATTGTAATCAGCTTTGCCCTGATCTTTCATTTCAATTTTAATGTCTTTGTTCTGTGTCAACGGCACCTGATCTTCAATGATTAAGTTTACTGGTTTTCCTTTATTGTTTTTAAGCCTCAATTCATAGGCTATTGTCTTTGTAATATCATTGCCTAAGAGCTTGTTATTTTCTTTCACAGGAAGTTTGGTTCGGGTAATTGTAATTCCATTATCCCGGCCAAGTGATAGTTCAAGAGTGTCGTTGATAACAGAAGGGTTTAATACAGTCTCTCCAACATAGGTGCCTTCGTAAAATACATTGGCTCTGCCCGGTAGTAAATTTAACGACTCCCAGCCGGTAACTTTAGCAACCAGGAATGCTTCACTGTCCATCTTAGGAACCAGGAAGTGATAGTAAATTGCCGGAAGATCGCCTTTCTTGATGGAGACGATATGATTGACTCCGTCGGATGGGATGTCATAAGCAAGCTTAATGTCAAATTCTACATTTGTCATCGTTTCAATCAGCTGTGAATAGTTGGCAGCTGATTGCGCCGGTGACATCTTGTCCACATCTTTTTTTAATGAACTTGTGGCCTCATCAGTAGAGATTATATTCTCGAGAGATTGTTCCCGAGCGGAACCAGAGAAAAGTTTTTCCTTGTTGCCTGAAAAATAATTGATGTACCACAGGGGCAATACAGGTTTAATATTACTCTTGTTTGGATTGCCTGTACTTAATTTTATTCTGACGTCATTCCATTCTTCTCCGCAACTCTGATACACATTTGCTTTATAGGTTAATTGTATCGGTTCTGACGGCGAACTGGAACGAAGATCGTAAGAGGGCGTCCAGCCGGCTTGTGAAACCATGTAGCTGACATCGACCGATGCTGTGGCGATTTCATCAGTACTTACAGTAACAATTATTTCATGAATGGGTTCGTATTTAATTTTCGGATCTTCACTGTTCTTGTAAGTTTTTAAATCATTCAGTCTTGCTGTCAGAAGGGCATGGCTGGTTAGATTATTTTTCTCGTTTCTTTTTATTTTATTCATCTGTGTATTGATGTCATTTAATTTAAGTCTGAAAAACTCCATCGCCTGTTTTAATATTGGAAGCGAATCGGACTTGCCTTCACCAAGCGCTAACTTATTCTTAAGGATCATATCCTTTTCAAGCTGAAGAGCATTTTTTTTGTCATTCAATTCATCACGTACAAATCCAAGTTCGGTAACCGAATCTTCTATTAATCTAATCTCTCTCTGGATTTCAATAGGTAAGGTTCCATTGGTTTGTTTTGGCGGTTCAGGGTATTTAATATTATGCTTTACGTCCTGAACGATAATACTGCCTTTGCCACCGGCTTGTAAACTGGCAGGATTGATAAACGGTGAGATGCCTGAAAATACAAGTTCTGTTACACCCGGATTGAGAGTAACAGAAGCGCTTCTGAATATCTGTGCGCCTTGTGTGAAAATTGTTACTTTTTTAACGGCCGACTTAACAGTCTTTACATTGTCGGCTGATGCATAAATATTGAAAAGCATCAACGAGGAAAAGATTATTTTTTTCATTTTCGTAGGGGTTAGAGAGTTTTTTGATTTGCAGTTTCTAACGTGATTATTCCCTCAAAAATTTTATTTAAATAAATTTAATTGCAGACTCGAAGTATAAGAGGGGTGAGGTCATATTTTTTCGATGTTAACATTGACGGGTATGCATTATATAAAAAGGAGACCTCAATTATTAATTGAAATCTCCTTTTACTCCTCATTTATGTGTAAGTTATTTCTTCTCGTTTTGATCAAAGCTAACCATCCATTGAATACCAAATTTGTCGAGAAACATTCCAAAGTAAGAGCCCCAGAATGTTTGATTCATCGGCATTTTTACTATTCCTCCGGCCG
>JANPNV010000139.1:0-27183 GCA_031427625.1 Bacteroidota bacterium | reverse complement strand
TCGGGCCGAAACTTAGTAAGCTTACTCAAAGTGTTATTATAACTTTTAATAGTTTTAACATCCATATCACTTTTAAGCAATTCAATTTCCTTTCGCATAAAAGAATTGAAGTCACTATAATTAATTGTGCCATTGTAAAGCTTTGCAAATTGAGTAATGCTAAGAGCCACATCAGAAAGCCGCGCCCGGGTAAAAATATTACCGGCTTTACTTTTACAATTTTGTATGATCATATTTTGATCATAGATGTCTTGCTTTTGTTGCTTCGTTAATTTTCCAATTATTAAAATTTTAGAATTCTCCTGATTATACTCATCAGGATGCACAACAATGTTCAATGGAATAACCTTCCGCTTTCCATTTATAAATGCCTGCAGATTGAGCGAACATTTACCATCTAGTCGTGGGCGTTCCTTCCTTAAAATGATTTTACAGCTATACCTGTGCATCTTTTGGTGATATTGTTTATCAGCAGATTGGTGTAGTGGATTTGATGATTGGTGTAGTAATGGTGTAGTGACTTGATTTTTTCGAATCTTAAAAGCTTTATTTTTATTCGAATTAAATCTAAAAACAAAAAAGCGCGCCTGTTGACACGCTTCAAGTTGACCTACTAGGGCTTCTATTTTCGTTGATTTTAAGTATATTATAGCGTTTTTGGTTTAAATTAATATTCCTTTGGTTTAAAATAGCTATGGTTGAATTAGCCCGAATTAAGTTGCCTGTCAAATAAGGGTGGCGTTGGTCATTTTGTTAGGAGTTCAAAAATAGATGACATTTCTTGTCGCAAATGTTTACTAAATATGTGACAGAACAGTAACGAATTATCGTCCTATCTAACTAATATTGAATACTTTGTAATATTATACTATAACAGGGAAAATGCCCTAATTTTCAGTAATTTGAACCTTAGAATTTGAGAAAGATTTATAGAAAAGAGTAAATCATTGTCGCAAATATATGCTAAATTTGCGACAAGAAATAATCAATAGTATGACCAATACAGTTGAGAACCGAATCCTGGCTGCAATAAAAAGCACTAAAAAAGGAACGGTGTTTTTTCCTGAAAGTTTTGTAGAAATTGCCAATGCCAAAGCGATTAGCAAGGCCCTACAACGACTGGTTGCTACTGGTGTATTAGTACGAATCGCTACAGGCATGTATGCACGACCAAAAAAAAGTAAGATAGTTGGACAAGTATTACCGGGAACGGAAGAAATAGCCCATGCAATTGCTCTCAGAGATAACGCCCGTATTGTTCCAACTGGAGTTTACGCATTAAATGCATTAGGGCTGTCAACTCAAGTACCACTGAACATAGTATATCTAACTGATGGTTCTCCTCGTTTTGTTAAAGTCGGAAATCGTACCATCAAGTTTAAAAAAACTACACCAAAAAATCTGTCGGCTAAAAGCCCTCTATGTTCTCTGGCCATACAAGCCTTGCGTGAAATAGGGAAAAACCAAGTTAGTCCGGATGATATAAAAAGAATACTGACTCTGCTTAAAAAAGAAAAACAGGAATACATTCGTCACGACCTAATGCTTGCACCGGAATGGATTCGTCAAATCATGAGACAAGCTTTGAAAAATTGATATGCAGGAATATAAAAAATGGTTGATGTTAAATGGTGCCGAACAGCTTGAAGTCCTGAATAACATTCGTGATAAAATGAATGTTGTTGCCGAATCAGTTGAGAAAGACTGGTGGGTAACACAAACCCTTCGTCTTGTTTTTACAATGGATTGTGCGCCGCATTTAGTTTTTAAAGGTGGTACGTCACTAAGCAAAGCATGGGGATTAATTGACCGTTTCTCAGAAGACATTGATTTGGCATTAGACAGAAAATTTCTGGGCTTTGACAAGGAAATGACCGGTGCGCAGGTAAGTAAATTAAGAAAAAAATCATTTCAATACATTTCCACTACCTTCTTTGAACAACTCAAAGAAAAATTCACGAAAGCTGGTTTCAACAATATCAATATTCAGTTAGCAGCGACAACAGACAACGACCAGGACCCACTCATCATCGAGGTAAATTATAAAAGCATTTTAAAACAGGCCGCATATATTCAGCCGAGAGTATTGGTAGAAGTTGGAAGTCGTTCCATGATAGAACCATTTACAGAAAAATCTTTTTGCTCACTGGTTGGAGAGCATTTTAAAGGAAAAGAATTTGCGGATGTGGTAATCACAATCCCTTCTGTAAATCCGGAAAGGACCTTTTTAGAAAAAATCTTTCTGTTACATGAGGAATTTCAAAAACCGGAGGATAAGATTCGTGTCGATAGACTAAGCAGGCATTTGTATGATATTGAAAAAATGATGGATACACCTTATGCAGAAATTGCTATAGAAAATATGGATTTATACAATGAGATTGTAGAACATCGAAGAACTATTACACCATTGAGAGGAATTGATTATGACAATCATTCACCTGACAAAATAAATTTCATTCCACCGGATAAATTTATGAGTGCCTGGAAAAAAGATTATGAAACAATGCAGGAGAGTATGATTTACAGGCCGTCTCTTCCATTTGATAAATTGATAGAAAGATTAAAAACATTGAAAGCAAAAATAAATCAATTATGTTAATAGGACGACCAACGGAACATGGAACAGGAATTGAAATCTTTGGTGATTACTGGGACTTAAAGAGTTTATATGAAACTGTTCATTCATTAGCAGGGACTGAAGATGAAGACTGCGCACCAGGCAACGTATTATTAATGGAATTTGCATATGAAATTCGAAAAGCAAACGACAACCGGAGAGAAACAGACATGTCTGATTTTGCAGATGAATTAATTATTTATCGGGGATTTAAAATATTTTGGACAAATTTGTTTGTTATAGTAAAACAGATGCGGGAGAATGCCAGAATTATTAAATCTACTCCGGACATTCAATCTGACATTTATAGACTTGAATCAATTGTCGAGAATTGTTTGAAAAAATATGACACAACTACTGGAGAACAAATTTTTGAATGGCTTTCTCTTTCGAATGTACCCAAGACGGAATACATGGACCTTCTTGTGATGCAGATTACCTATAAAAATCTTCAAACCAAAGATGGCATATCAAGATTTAAACAGTTAAGAAAAGGAATTGAAGCGTTACAATTAAAACATCCTGAACATAAAGACTTCAAGAAATTTCTCGAAGTTGAAGCAAAGCGATTAAAGTGTAAAATAAAAGACCTGGACTTGAATTTGGATTACGAAGTGACTGGGTTTAAGTGGTAAAGAGGTTATAAGAAGCTTTTATTTTAATATTGCTTTCGACTACAAACTACTTTTCAAGAACCTTCGTATTATGTTCAGTTGCTTTCGACAATTTTTAAGGAAAAGAAAAATGAAAAATGTAATAAATGACTTGAATAACTTATTTGACGAGGCAAAGCAACGTAATGAATTTGAATTTATCCAGACACTAATTAATTATAGAGGTATTGGTGGATATTCTTAAATTTCTCAAAAAATTATGTTAAAAATGTTCTTCAATCTTTTAATGAAAGGCAGTCGCTATCCGAACATTATTACAGAAATATACTTCGAAGAAAAATATTAACGCTCCAGCATATTTTGCTGAGCAATGCATGTGAAAAGCATTAAAGAGTTTGCAACAGCCAATTAGCCCCCAAATTAGCCCCCAATGCTAAGTGGGAAAGAAAAAAGCTGGAAATCATTTTGATTTTCCAGCTTTTCTTTTACCTTCGTTGACCTACTAGGGCTCGAACCTAGACTCTTCTGAACCAAAATCAGACGTGTTGCCAGTTACACCATAGGTCAATTTTAGGGATGGCAAAAATAACATTAATTCGCAAAAAAGCCAACGTTTGTTATTGAAGATTGGAGTTTAAATATTTTCGGAAGAAGTATCCTGAAAAAATCTGATCCTACTGCCAATTCTTGTCCCCATACCCATCAGCGCTTTACTCTTGGTCCTTAGTTCTTTATTAATGATTTTACCTTCTTGGCTCCTGATTCTTAATTCTTAATTCTTGGCTCTTGATTCTTGGTTCTTGGTTCTTTGCTCTTGATTCTTGGTTCTTGGCTCTTTCTTACTTCATGGCTTCCATTCCCCACTGCGCCCATTCTTCCTTCACCGGTCCGTAAATGCCGACAACAGGAAGTCCGAGCATGCGCATGAGGATAATCATTTCGGCGCGGTGATGTGCCTGATGGCGGATAAGCACGGTAAGTGTAATGCCTCGTTTCCACATCTCACCATACATTTCGTCTTCTTTTCCGAGATCGCTGTCTTTCCAGTTTTTGCCGACTACTTCTGTGATTGATTTCGCCGCATGCTCATAGGTAGATATGATTTCTTTGGCACTTTCACCGTTGTAGTCCACCTGATCTTTTACATCAATGTCAAGTCCTGCACGCTTCATCATTTCCTGCATAGTATGAATGATATGCCAGCTTAATAATCCAAGTGATCGTACATTTGGATGGAGTTGTTTCGGTAGTGTGTCGTCGGTGAGATTTTTAAAGAGGCGAAGTGTCGCATCGCTTTCATATTCCCAGTCCAACAGGAAGTCTTTAATGTGGTAATACATATTGTAGTAAATTTAAAGTCTTAATTTAATAAAGGTGCTTGCATAAAAGTACATATTTCATCAGGATTATTGCCTGATTTTTTCGATTTTTAAAAATGTCATGAAATTATTTACACGTTGTATGGAGATTTTATTTTTCAATAAATACAATATTGAAAATGACCTGAATATCTTTTTTATCCGAATCAATAAAAAAACTACTAAAAAATTCAAGCAAAAAAATACGCTTCCTGAATATTGAAGATCAGGAAGCGAGATAAAAGTTCACCTGTAATGAAAACGAAAAATTAATTTCTGATCAGCTTTCCGGACTTAACGGCGTCGTCAGAAATAATTTTGTAAAGAAATACTCCGCCTGAATAATCGCTTAGATCAATGTAGTTATTAAGGCCTGTAAGTGTTTTGCTGATTACTTTCTCGCCTGTCAGATTGTATAGTTCGAATGATGTATGCGACTTCGATGTTTTATTCTGAATCGTGATTACATTAATGAATGGATTCGGAAAAATATTCATGCTATTTTCAATATCAACACGATTTATTCCTGAAGTAGCTGAATCAAAGACGATGATGTTATCGATGTAGATCTTATTACCATTGTTGCAATCGTCCTGAACGGCTATGCGTACATACGGCCTTCCTGCCAAAAATGTCAGCGGAAAAGTTGTCGTGCGCCAGTCGGCAGGAGAAGGAGTATAAACATTTGCTGTTGGAAGTGCCGTAATGAGTGAGTTCCCGGAAAATCCCTGTAGGTTTTGCCAGTTAGACGTACCATTATTCGACCACCAGATTCCGAAGACGTCTGAGTTTATTGTTGTCGGCTGTGTAGCATAAGCCACATCAAAACGGATATATGGAAGAGCCGTCTGCGAAAAGTTCATGCTTGGAAGGCGAAGCGCATAACTTCCTGATGTATTATTGAAATTATCGAAACTCATACATCCATTGCCAATACCATAACCACTGTATGATGGTTCGTATTGCCAGGTAATTGATGATGCGACTGGAGTTGTCTCGCAGTTTGCCGGAGGAAAGACTGCATTTTCAAAATCGAGAATGTAAGGTAATGGTTGCTGAGAATGAACGACGATACTTGTTAATAGCACCAGACTAAAGAGTAGTGTTTTTTTCATTATTAAGATTTATGGGGGATTTGTAACAGGGCCGAAATATAGTGAATTGTTTGAGTCCGTAAATTGAATCTCACAAGAAAAACTTATACCCATAAGCCCTGTAAATGCTTTGCCTGCTGGAATTCCGGAAAGGATCTTTTTCCTTATTTTGTGATGAAAATTACCATCAGCGAATCCATGGAAAAACTAGTAACAGGCATTCATCTTCCCTCCGAATTATGCTCTATAATCGAAGAAGCCGAAGAACGGATTTACATTGTCTGCCCTTTTATCGAGCTTCATCATCACTTTAAGCGTTCATTAAATAAGCATAAAGACAATGAAAAGATTAAAATCATTATTCTTTTCGGAAAATTCTCGAACAATGCACACTATAAATTGCTCGATGAAGATGCGAACTTCCTCAAATCATTTCCGAATATTGTTATTAAATATCATTCCCGCCTTCATGCGAAGTTTTATGCGAATGAAAAAAGAGCGCTGATAACGACGTTGAATATGAATCATTCCTCTCACAATAATAACCTGGAATACGGTATTTCCATTGGAATGAAATCGACAGAGATTTCGAAGGATCTCCTGAATTTTATCAAAGACATCTATACTGAAAGTGAGTTAGTCTTCGAAAAAGATCCGCAAAAACCTGCTCTCTCAACTAACTCTGTTCCACCAACGATTGAAGTCATTCGCGAAGCATTCCCGCAGGCCTATGAGAAATGGACGCCGCAAAATGATATGAAACTGGAGCAACTCTTCCGCGAAAAAAAATCGCTCGATGAGATTGCACGTATCTTTCAGCGACAACCAAGCGCCATCAGAGCGAGAATCATCAAACTTGAGTTGTACGAAAAGTATGCAGGATAATTTTTACCCGGTTGCCCGATCTTAAATACCTTTGGCGCCAATAAAAAAAACGATGGAAACAAAAGATAGCAATGGCACAATTCTGAGCGAAGGAGATTCTGTCCTCGTCATAAAAACATTAAAAGTAAAAGGCTCGTCGGGCTCTCTCGACAGAGGTACTGTTGTAAAAAATATCAAACTCACCGAAGATGTCGAAGAAGTCGAAGCCCGCATCAACGGAAGCGTAATTGTGTTGAAGGCTTGCTTTTTGAAAAAACGGTAAGTAGGAGTCAAGACGCAATAACCAAGTATTAAGAGTCAAGAATTAAGAGTCAAGAATTAAGATACAAGAATCGAGAACCAGGAATCAAGAACCAAGAATCAAGAACCAAGAATCAAGAACCAAGAACCAAGAATCAAGAACCAAGAACCAAGAACCAAGAACCAAGAATCAAGAATCAAGAACCAAGAATCAAGAACCAAGAATCAAGAATCAAGAACCAAGAATCAAGAACCAAGAATCAAGAACCAAGAATCAAGAATCAAGAACCAAGAATCAAGAACCAAGAATATATAATGTGTTTTTATAGATGTCTTTGGTTTTATACTTCATGAATTGTTGCTTTGGCAGCCATTTTTTAGGACAACCAAGCCATATTAATGAGCGACAAACAATTTTGGTACTTCTTAGTTAACGGGCAATTGGACAAGTGGACAGGAGCTTATGCCAATTTTTACACCTATGGGACACATTTAGGTGACGCTATGTCAAAGACAATCCAAGCTTCAAGATTAGTTAAGTTATCCAATGTTAGTGTGGTTGAGACAATAAGACTTGACAACGTTGACGAAAAGTTTGAACTCCCGGATAAATCAAGAAGACTAAACAAATCTGTTTACTACAAAGAAGGTCTTAATAGTTATGATCTGGAAAATTAGGAAACTTAATTCATTTCTCCTTCCGGCATATTAAAGTCCGTAGTTGATGGTGAATACAATTATGACCTGATAAAAGAAAAATTTGTAGCATACGGAAAGAATGAAGAGGGAGTATTTAAATTTAAGTTAATCGTTGGGAAGGAGCGGTTACTTGAAACGATTGTAAAGACCATTGATTTCTTACCAAGCGTAGACGGGTTTTGGATTTACGTTTGGAGCCATTGGGACGATGCGAAAACAGAACTTTGGATTGCAAAATATTTTTCGGACAAGGAGACGGTTGTTCGGTTTGTAAAAGAAAATAAAGCATCCACCCTTGAGAATGGCTTTATTGACTGTGTCGTTCATTCATTAACCGGTCAGACCAATTTGACTCTAGAGACCACAAGAAAATTTAATTACACACGAATGACAAAGACCTATTCAATAACTTCGTAAAAAAGATAATGAACTTAGGATTTGAGCAGACAAATGATTTCTATAATCTTGAGTTTGGTTATCATCATTGGCACTATAGACCAGTTGACAGCATGGACAGGAACGATTTTATAAAACACTTGAGACAAGAAAGTTTTGAACTTATTGATGAGTGGGAGTAAAAAAAATAGCTGGCAACAGTGTGATAATGCCAGCTTGGGGTAACGTATTGGTGTCAAGTATAGTTTTCTTAATTTCGTTCGGCCTCTTGGGACAAAGATGTGCTTCGCAAACCCAAGTAGTTATAAACATCGATCGTTATCAAACATTTTATGACAGCACATTGGAAAACGTTGGTTTTAGCAATAATTTTTTGTGCTTCGACTTCTTGTCGCTTTCAAACTGAATTTGATTCTGAAAAATGGCAACAAGAGTTGGATGGAACATATCCATACAGATTTCAAATGGTGGATGACATTCTGACAAAGGGCTTTCTGAATGGAAAAGGTGAGTCAGAAGTAGGAATAATACTCGGGGAACCCAATTTTGTTGACAGTGTAAACGAAGACGTAAAAGAGCTCGGTTACCAAATACAAGTTGCGTACGGTTGGGATATTGACGCAAAATATAATTCGAATCTCATTTTGACTTTTAATGTTAAAACAAAAAAAGTTATTAAATTTGAATACAAAGCTTCGGAAGACAGAAGAACTTGGTTAGAAAAACTTACTTCAAATAAATACTAGAGTCCCTAACCAAGTCTTTTCACAAAAAATTGCAGAAAAGGAGAATATTCGAAATGATATTTTATTGACTTGTTATAAAAAGTTTGGGGGGGGGATTTGATATTATTTACAATTCTTTTGTTTCCTTCTTTTTAATATTTGAAGTGCAAGTACGGGTGGAAGGCGTTTCGGTTTTTTTTGTATGAGTTCTCATTTCAAATAATATTTTTCCAGTTCATGTATTAATAATTATTTTACTTTGTTTCGTTTCAGCATTTAAACAGTGGAATTTATCGTTGGAAAAACATTCGCTCATCCCATGATTGTATTCAATAAAATTAGTGTTTATGATTTAAAAGTTTTTCGGAGTATGCAAGAAGAACAGAAGAAATAAGAAACACAACATGTATGATGACTTGCCACATTACATGTTCTGATTCATAGCTCTTAATATTTATGAATGTTATCAGAAGATGAATACCTGAAACCCCAACGAGTGAACCAGCGAGTTTAACCTTCAGTGTTCCTGCATCTATTTTTTGTAACCACTCGGGTTTGTCTTCGTGTTTGTCAATATCCAGACGGCTTACAAATGTTGAGTAACCCCCGATGATAACCATGATAAGCAGGTTGGCTACCATAGTAATGTCAACCAATGTAAGTATGCCAAGCATTAATGCGGTTTCGGTAAGTTCATTGATGGTTTTGCAAAGGTGTATGAGTTCTATGATGTATTTATAGGCATATAATATTCCGCCTACGATAAGGCCTGCATAGAGTGGTGCTTGCAACCAACGACTTGCGAAAATTATTTTTTCAAATACGGATTCTATTTTATTTCTCATGATTGTTGTTTTTTAATTTTTAAATATCCATGTATTAAGAAAAATGTGGTGATGAGGAAAATTGCTATTATGAAATACTCCAATTGATGAATTAATTGGGGAAAACTATTTCCAAGAAAATAACCGATTGGAATAAGTGTCCAAACCCACAGGAAAGCTCCGGTAATATTGTATAGTTTGAATTTTAAAAAGTTCATATCAATAGTGCCTGCTAAAATTGGAACGAATGTTCTAACAACAGGCAAGAAACGACCAGCTATTATTGATACTCCTCCATATTTCTCGTAATATAATTTTGTAGTTGCAAGGTGACGTTTTTTGAAGAAGAAAGAATTTTCTTTTGCAAATAATTTTTTACCGAAATATTTTCCAGATACATATCCGACTAAGTTTCCTAAAATAGCCGCACCTGTCACTGAAAAAAGTAAAAGAAAAATATTTATATCAAGGTCGTTGGTTCCGCACAATAGGCCGGCAGTAAATAAAAGTGTGTCTCCTGGAAAAAAGAATCCAAAAATAAATCCAGTTTCAATAAATATGATTATCAGCAATAATATTAAGCCGCCGTAATGTATTAGTTTTTGGGAGTCAAGCAACAAGCTAAAAAAATCTGAAATGTTTTCCATGTTTTAATTGAGTTGATGTGAAGGTATACTGTTTTGTTCTGCTCTTTTGATTTTTACTATCAACAGGGTTTCTAGGTATAATGAAATCAAAAACACTGATGCAATGGCAACAGAAAATTCTATAGCACAAATTATAATGACTTCTATTGTCGTGTATAGTATGTTTCTTTTATTGCGTAGCATATTTATTTTTAAATATTAATGATGCAGCAATGCTTGTGAGCAGAATGCTTATGACAGCAACCAGAGCATATTCAATGGGTATTTTGTAAACTTCGGAAAATACCATTTTTAATCCGATGAAAATTAAAATAAATGATAGTCCGATGTGGAGAAAGCGAAATATGTTTATCATGCCTGCAAGTGCAAAATAGAGCGACCTTAATCCGAGTATAGCAAATACGTTGGAAGTAAAAACAATAAATGTGTCGGTAGTTATTGCAAGTATGGCAGGTATTGAATCAACTGCAAAAATCAAATCGGTTGTTTCTACAAACACCAAAACAATAAAAAGTGGTGTCGCAGCCAATATGCCATTTTGGATTCTTACAAAGAATTTATCACCGTCATAATCATTTGTTACAGGTAGCAAATATTTTACCAACCGTATGACAGGGTTTTTGTCGGGTTCAATTATTTTAATTTTCTGAAATAACAATTTTATTCCTGAAATAATAATTATTGCACCGAACACATAGATAATCCAGTGAAATTTAGCGATGAGTGCCACGCCTGCGAAAATGAAAATTATTCTCATGACAAGCGCACCTAATATTCCCCAAATCAAAACTTTGTGCTGGTATTGGATCGGCACTTGAAAGTAAGAGAAGATTAATATAAATACGAATAAATTATCCACGCTTAGCGATAATTCAATAATATAACCAGTAAGAAATGTTATTGCAATTTCGGGACCCTTCCAGAAATAAACCAAAACACTGAACAGCATGGCAAGACCAACCCAAACCGCTGTCCACGCAAGCGATTCTTTAAATGATACTGCATGAGTTTTCCGATGGAAAATACCCAAGTCAATTGCAAGAATCAACAAAACGAAGAGGATGAAAGCAATCCAGAAATAAAGTTCTGTTGTCATTTGTTGTATGGCGTTGTTTGCAAAATAATTTTAGTAGATAATTTTATCAGTATAGAAATTATTTATTTCGACACTGATTTTTATTTTGTTAATTGAGTTGGATTTATTAATTTAATTTGTCTTTTTAGCGATAGCACAACTTTTAATTAGCGAGCTCAAAAGTTTCTCTTCAGGCACTCACTCATGAATCGTATCCGGGAATTACCAATCATAGATGACACACCATATTTCCTTTTATATGTGAATTATCAAGGCGAAAGTAAATTTCGTTTCTGATAGATTCGATGTAAAAACAGACAAACTTGTTTCCTTTATCGTAAATAAGATTCTTTGGCTCCTCTTTGGAGGTATGGGCAATTGTTTGAAATTCTATTTTCATAAATTTAATTTTAAAGCATATTACTTTTCAATTTAAGTCGAAATTCCAGTTCTTCTTCCGTGCCTCATTATTTGTATTCAATATTTATATGAGTAATTTTAGGAATAAACAAGCGTTCGTTATTAACCTGAATATTAAACTGTTCGTTTGTTTAAAGCACATCGTCCAGCTGCCGGAAATTTACGATAAACTGTTTGCGTAGATATTCTTATTCTTAGTCGCTTGATAATTTCTTTTTCATTGTATTTATTTTTTCTTTAGATCATCTACTCCAATAAATGGTATTGCACCACTACCCGTAACCTGTGGCAGAATTCCGTTCCATTTATCAATCGCTTTGAGATTCGCCTCTATTTTTCTGAGCTCAATGAGGTCTGGTGATATATTCATTTTTTGTAATCGCAATGCCTCTGCCTCTGCTGTTGCTGCTGCAATTGTTTGTTCGGCCTCAATCTTAATTCTGTCCAGGTCTCGCTTTGCTTTTAAAGCATGTTGTTCTGCCGTTTGCTTTGCTTCAATGGCATCCATAAATACTTTTGAAAAACTGAATGTGACAATTGAAACCGCATCAACAGCAATGTTTGATGCCATGAGTTTTTCGCTGAGTGCTTCTTTCATAGCTGTGCTTACAGAAGGTCGCTTAGTTATAAGTTCTTCTGCCGAATACTTTGCCGATACAGCTTTGGTTACTTCTTGTATTGCTGGGTCAATAATCCGTTCTTTGAATTCTATCCCTATGGTTTGATAGACAACATTTGCCTTGTCGGGCATAATGTGATAGTTGAGTGCCACCGATAGGGTCACATCCTGTAAATCGGATGATGCTGATGATGCATCGGTTTGCGCTTTCTGAACCCTTACATCCATTAAAACAACTTGTTGCATTACAGGTATTTTGAAATGTAGTCCCTCATTCAAAACCTTATCCTGGACAGCACCAAAATTTAAGACAATACCTCTTTGACCCGCACCAATTTGAACCCACGGTTTGAATAGCAGTAGGACAATGAACATGACTGCAACAATAAATAGTGTCCTCCATGGCCCTTTCTTCAAGGCTTTCCGAATTGAATCTTCTGCATTACTTATATCTTGTATGTCCATTGTGTTTGGCTTTAATATTATTTGATTTTATTTTTGTTTTATTTATTGTTTTCAATTAATATGCTGCTTAAATATTGTATTTAATTGGCTACTCAGTGAAACTGACTTTGCCCGAAGAGATGTCGTAAAATGCCCCTACAATTTTCACACTACCGTTATTTACAAGGTCACTTAATACTGAACTTTCTTTTAGAATATCTGTGATGGTCATTCTGACATTGTTCTTTGCCGTTTCGTCAAGCATGATATCTGGATTTGATTTGTCGCCTGTTATTGCAGGTTTTATTTGATTAACAAGTTGCGTCAGGTTTCCTAATTCTGCATTGTCAACAGCACCTTTAACAGCACCGCATTTGTTGTGTCCCATCACCACAATAAGTTTTGTTCCTTTTATTTTGGTTGCAAATTCCATACTTCCTAGAATATTCGGGTCTTCTACATTACCTGCAACTCGGGCAACAAAAATATTTCCAATGCCTTGGTCAAAAATAATTTCTGGTGGAATTCGTGAATCAAGACAAGAAAGAATTAAGGAGTGTGGATGCTGGTCAGATTTTGTAAGCTCAATCTGCTCGTGGTAATTGATGTTTGTCAACTTTCCTCCAACAAATCGCTGATTTCCGTTTTTGAGTTCTGCTAGCGCCTCGGCAGGTGTGTTAATCGAAACTTCTTTATTTGCTGATGTTTGATTTTCTGCATGAGCAGTTTCGGTTTTATTTTGTCCACAAGAGGCACTGAGTATGCTTATGCAGAGCGTTGCTGTAATAATTTTGACAATTTTCATTTTAGTTTATTTCCGGCAAATATAGTAATAATATTGTAAAAGATAGTATTACTATCAAATAAATAATAATTACTTTTACAACGATTCAAAATTCACATAAAATCACAATATCTATGGAATTATCATTAAAAATTAAAATGAATGAAAAACTCTTTCTTCGCAACCCGGAAGAAACAGAGTTGGGAAGGGAAATTATACTGCACAGTATTGTTCTAATTCATAAAACGGGGTTTGAATCTTTCACTTTTAAAAAACTTGCTGAAAAAATAGGAACTACTGAAGCAGGCATTTACCGTTACTTTGAAAATAAGCATCGTTTACTTGTTTACATTGTTTCGTGGTATTGGAGTTGGCTTGAATACAAGGTGATGGTTCATACCAACAATATCCAAGCACCCGAAGTAAAACTTAAATTAATAATTCAGATACTTTCTACACAGGTTAAAGATGATGTGCAAACGAAACATATTGATGAACAGCTGTTGCATGAAATTGTTAGGATGGAAGGAGCAAAGGCGTATCTGACAAGACATGTAACCGCTGACAATAAACTGCAATTATTTAAACCTTACAAAGACCTTTGCGCAAGCATTGCAGCAATTATTCTCGAATGTAATCCGATGTACAAATATCCCCGTTCATTGTCAAGCACTATAATAGAGATGGCACATTCTCAAAATTTCTTTATGAGAAACCTCCCATCTTTAACTGATTTTGGAAGAATTAAGGATGATAAAAAAGTAATCGGGTTTTTAGAAGATTTGGTTTTTGCATCCTTGTTTCCTGTGAAGCGGAAATGATGAGATGCAGCCATGAATAAAATAGCACAAAAATTATTTTCAATGAAATCGAAATAAAACTTGTCATTGGAGTTGCTGCTGCTAAAAACGGTCCTGCTGCCACTGGCCAAAATAAAATGTGAAGAAACTTTGCGTTGGGTTTTTATGGATGAGGTTGCTGCATTTTTAATTTTTCGAAGGGATAACTGTACGGATTTATCGACCTTGCATACGATTCATTTTTTGTCCAATAGTTCATTTTCGCACTGTCACCAAATGGATGCAGCTAACAGTTATATTTCCCCAACACCTTTTTTTAAATTATTTAATAAGTAATAATCACTTTGGGAAAATACATAACATTCGTTAATTGAATTAAATCAGCTTACCACATTCTGTTTTTTTGCCCAAGAATCTTTCAACGCCACTGTCTGATTGAAAATTCTTTTTGAAGGTGTTGAATCTTTGTCCATGCAGAAATATCCTTTTCTAATGAACTGAAACATCTCGCCCGGAATCGCATTTTTCAACGCTGGTTCTGCATAGGCATTCGGAATTATTTCTAAACTCTTCGGATTTAATAAATCTTTAAAATCTCCTTCTTCGGTCGCAGGATTCTCATGTAAAAAAAGTCTGTCATACATTCTAATCTCGCAGTTGACCGCATCTTTAACACTCACCCAATGAATCGTTCCTTTTACATTGATACCACTCGTATCGTGACCGCTCTTGCTTTCAGGAATATAGGTACAATGAATCTCCGAAATATTTCCGGCCTCATCTTTTTCAAACGATTCGCATTTGATGATGTATGCACTCTTCAGCCGAACCGACAATCCCGGTCCGAGACGAAAATATTTCTTGCCCGGCGTTTCCATGAAGTCACCTCTCTCAATCCATAATTCTTTTCCAAAAGGAATTTCGCGTTCACCGCCATTTTCTACTTCCGGATTATTTTCTCCAGGTAACATTTCTGTTTTCCCTTCCGGGTAATTGTCAATGATCAGCTTTACAGGATCCATCACAACCATCATACGGCTTGCAGATTTGTTAAGATCTTCGCGAACGAAATGCTCAAGCAGTCCTATATCGATCACATTTTCTCTGCGTGCAATTCCGATACGGTCACAGAATTCACGGATACTGGCCGGAGTATAACCACGTCTTCGCATCCCGCTTAACGTCGGCATACGCGGATCATCCCATCCGCTCACATGTTTTTCCTTTACTAGTTGTAAAAGTTTTCGTTTACTCATCACCGTATAATTCAGATTGAGTCTTGCGAATTCATACTGATGACTTGGAAAAATTCCAAGGTTCTGAATAAACCAATCGTACAATGGCTTATGTACTTCGAATTCCAGCGTACAAATTGAATGAGTAATCTTTTCTATAGAGTCGCTTTGTCCATGTGCAAAATCATACATCGGATAAATACACCATTTGTCTCCCGTGCGATGATGCGGCGTATGTTTTATGCGATAGATGATCGGATCGCGCAAGTGCATATTCGGCGATGACATATCTATTTTTGCACGCAGGACTTTTTCACCATCTTTAAATTCTCCCTTGCGCATCCTCTCAAACAAATCTAAATTTTCTTCAAAGCTTCTGTCGCTGAAACGGCTTGGATGACCCGGTTCCGTCGGAGTTCCTTTTGTCGCTGCAATTTCTTCTGCCGTGGAATCATCAACATACGCAAGACCTTTTTTTATCAGCTCACATGCGAAGCCAAAAATAGTTTCAAAATAATCTGATGCATAAAATTCGTTCGCCCAGCGGAATCCTAACCACCGTATATCTTCTTTTATACTGTCTACATATTCAACTTCTTCCTTCTCCGGATTCGTATCGTCAAATCGTAGATTGGTCTGACCACCAAATTCCTTAGCAAGTCCGAAATTTAGACAGATCGATTTTGCATGACCAATATGCAGGTATCCATTGGGTTCAGGAGGGAAGCGTGTAAGAACTCTTCCATCATGCTTTTTCGATTTAATATCTTCGCTGATGATTTCCTCCAGGAAGTTTGGGCCTTTTTCTGTACTCATGGTTGCGAAGGTAGAGAAACTTTGATTATTGAAGATTGAAGAAGGAAGATTGAAGAATAGAACGCTAAAGGCCGGAATTTTTTGTTTCTTTCAATTTGATTTTTGACCATATTTCTTCTTACTTCGCTTACTAACATACTTATATGCCTCCTAAAAAAACCTCGAATACCGTAACGCTGATCGCAATAGCTTTTTTAGGCCTTGTTGCATTCGGCATTAAAAAATGCAAGGATAACAAACAGGACTATCCTGAAAGATCAGTATCCACGGAGGTCGGCGACTGGCGTCATCATAAACTTATCTATACAAAACATGCACGATGCCGAATGGAATGCCGGGAAATTACCGAAGCCGAAGTTGAATATATTCTCGCACAGGGAATTATTAATGAATCGAAAAGTAAGGAGGAAGACGAGGAGGCAACAGGAAATTGTCCGACCTATGCTTTAGAGGGTAATACCAGCGACGGCCAACATGTACGAATAGTAGTTGGCGCCTGTGATAAAATCACAAAAGTTATTACAACAATAGATCTTGGTGTTGAACATAAATGCGATTGCAGATAAGAAAAGCAAAGTCTGAATCGGAAAGATAAATATTATTCGCTCATTTGTTTTCGAAGGACAATCTCTTCGTTGATGCGAGTTTCAATACGACGTACATAATCGCGACCCAGATTGTTTCCGTATTTTGCATATGAATCTTGAGCCCACGTTAACGCCTGCCCATATTCTCCAAGTACTTCATAGGCAATTGCAATGTTGTAAGCCAGTTTACCTGCATCTTTAGGCTTCGCGTCCGAAAAGCCTGCCTTCCATTCGGCGATGGCTCTATCCCAATTATTAACATCTGCATACCGTGTACCCTTAGCTAATTCAGGAACGCTTCGCGACTTGCCGAAAAACGGCCTGGATATGCGAATAGGAAGCGGAGATATTTTATAGGCATAGGACTGGCCAACCTCGCCTGCCAAATGTTTGTTTGCATTTGATTTGGATACAAGCATTGCTAATGCATCCATTGGTGTTGAACCTGTCCCTTCCCAGGAGTTATTCAGACTGATCATCTGCTCATCGACAATTACTTTCTCTCTGTTATAATAGGCACGAATTCCCATGTTAATGCTTCCAACTCCCTGAGCATAGAATTCTTTATAATCCACTTCACGTTTTTCAGTACCTACACCAATCGATTTTTTTTTATTTCGTATTCCATGGGTAATTATAAAATCAGAATCAAAGACTTCCAGACAAACAACAATCTGAGAAGCATTATCGGCACATAACTGATCGATCTTATCCCAGCTTAATGGCTGAGGAAAGGCAACAGTCATACTGTTTCCAACAAGCCTCTCGGGGTAGATTTTTACATTGAATCGTGGAGAATATGAAAGTTTATTTTTCAGATTGATCAATGCCATTTGTGCGGCAATTTTATCATCGGCAGGAAGTTCTCCTGTAATAAGACCTTCAAGAATATTAAACATGTCGTCGCTGAACTTCGTCCTGTCAACAAGAAGAATTGTATTCACGTCTGACGGAAATGTAATTTCCGCAGGTCGTGTAATATTAAACGACACGGTCCGTGTTGGTCCGCACGATGAAAATAAAATGCCGGCTGTTAATAATATGTAGAAGTCAGCCTTGGTAATAATCATTATACTTAGTTATAACCTGGTAGAATTCATGCAAAACGAAAATGAATGCAGAAATGTTACAGGGAGAAAACCGTCCGGTTTTTCACAAAGGTTCATCCTGAGTAAGATAAGCAGGAAAAGTACACGTGAATTTTTGTAAAACGACGGGTAATACTGACTTGATCCCAAACAAATGGCTATCAATCTCAAATTAAATGAAGGTTTTTAATTGAAATTGTCTTAACCCGGGATATACTGATTGCGTAATAATTTGGAGCGAAGAATATGTTCGATTTCAACCTCAACAACCCTTACGGATTTAGCATTGCATTTATCCCGGCACTATTCAATCTGGCAATTGTCTTCTATACATTTTGGAAGTTGCCGGAGAATCGCCTGACAAATGTATTTGTATTGCTTACCCTTGCCTTAGCATTCTGGCAGGTTAACGATGCAATTACCCGTATCAGTCCAACAGCACAGATTACCGATGAATGGGATAATATTTTTTGCATCGCATGGATTTTTGTCGGGCCGCTTTGTCTTCATTTCGCACTTATCTATACTTCTATTCTAAAACAGGAGCAGTCACGTACAGCTTTTATTCTATTATATTTCCCTGCTCTGATTTTTGTGCTTCTTTATCAGGCTAATATTTATCCCCATAATTATATACATGATAACTTCTGGGGTTGGGTTAATTCTCATGAAGGTCATTGGATTGATATCATACAAGTTTATTGGATATCGGCTCTAGTTCTTTCTTCAGCTGTATTGATTTCTTACCATGCATTTTCTATACGCAAAGACAAACTACTTAAAAAGCAAACCATATTCATCGCGATTGGATTTGCAGTGCCTACAATCGCGGGATTATTAGGTCAGACAATATTGCCAATTATATTAAACAGGCCAGCCATTCCATTTGCGTCTACATTTATGTCATTCTTCTCAGTTGCTGCTGTTATTTCATTAAGCAGATACAGGCTGTTTAATGCCGTCGATATGGTTACGGATATTCGGCTCATAGAAGAAATGCCATTTATGATTTTCAGCATCACTGAAAAGAATCGACTTTCATTCATCAATAAGTTTGCAGCTGATGCGCTTGAAATTAATATTCAGGAATTAGGGCATCAGCCAGCTGACAAACTTTTAAAATTCAGTTCGTCAGCAGAAAAGGAATTATTTTTTGAATCATGTGCCAAGACATTAAGTGGGGCCACTATTAATAACTTCGAAACATCCTTTATAACATCTAAGGGAAAAATTGTCGT
This sequence comes from Bacteroidota bacterium, assembly GCA_031427625.1. Taxonomy (GTDB): domain Bacteria; phylum Bacteroidota; class Bacteroidia; order AKYH767-A; family 2013-40CM-41-45; genus JADKIH01. The sequence continues at coordinate 7,975 of JANPNV010000139.1, read as the reverse complement.
ACTGGTTTCTTCGCGCCCAATCGTAAATAATCATAAAGTTGAAGGTGTCCTTGTAGCCGGGCGTGATATTACATCATTGATTCAGATAAATGAATTAATGGCATATAATGAAATGCTTTTATCCGATGCACAGGAAATTTCTCATATAGGAAGCTGGGAATGGAATATGAAAGATGATTCTGTTGTATGGTCGAATGAATTATACAGGATCTATGGTTTCGAACCCGGCGAAAATAATTTTGATTTTAATCAGGTGGTCGAAATGATGCATCCAGAAGACATTCAAGTTGCCCGCGAAATAATAATGACATCTTATAATACACATGAGTCTTTTTCCTTTTTTGCAAGAGTTATTAGAAAAGATGAAACAATGATTACGATTCATGCAATCGGGAAAGTTGTAACAGGTGAGCTTAATGACGTTGTTAAATTTAGTGGAACCATTCAAGATATAACTGAGCGGAAAGTGCAGGAGGAAATTTTGCAGAGTCAAAACGTGGAATTGAAAAAAATTAATAACGAACTGGATAAATTCGTTTACAGCGTCTCACACGATTTACGCGCTCCATTACTGTCCATGAAAGGCATTGTGGAAATTACAAATGAAATGACCAAAGAGGAAGACACCGTCGCTCACATGGGAATGCTGAAAAAAAGCATTTCTCGACTCGATAAATTTATTGAGGACATATTGGATTACTCACTGAATGCACGTGGAAAAATTAAAGTCAGTCCGATTGATTTTAACGAATTAATGAAAGAAATCACCGCTGATTTAAAATACATGGCCAGCGAAAAAAAGGTCGTCGATATTCAATATTCAGTCGAATCAGAAGGACTGTTTCATACTGATTACGGAAGAATAAGCATCATTCTCAATAATTTAATCTCCAATGCGATCAGGTATCATAATCCATTAGTCGAAAAGTCGTATGTGAAAATATCAGTTCATTCAAATGCTATACGCGCATTGATCAAGGTGGAGGATAACGGCCTCGGAATTAGTCAGGCAAATCATGAGAAAATTTTTGAAATGTTTTACAGGATTTCTTCAAACTCAAACGGTTCCGGATTGGGACTTTATATCGTAAAAGAGGCAATCAGTAAACTGAACGGACAAATTGAAATCGATTCTTTGCCAGGTTCAGGAACAACCTTTACCCTTGAAATACCGAATTTACTATTCCAATAAAAACAAATATGCTATCAGAAAATTTCAGTTTTGAAAATGTAATGATCATTGACGATACCCAGGTAGACCGATACATTGCAAAATATGTAATGAATAAACACAACTTTTCCCGGAATATTCTGGAGTTCGATATGGCCGAGAAAGCATTGGAATATCTTCGTACGAATGAAGATAATCCCCATATGTTACCACAAGTTATTCTTTTAGATATAAGGATGCCGGAAATTGATGGCTTTGGATTTCTGGATATTTTCTCAACAATGCCTTCTCTTAAATCATGCTGCTGTATTATTATGATTTCATCTTCTTTAAGCGATCATGATCATCAACGTGCCGCTGAACATGACGTCGTAAAAAACTTTTTAAATAAGCCCCTGACAAAAGAAAGACTTGAAGATGTTGTGGCATTGTTTAATAAGGTGTGAAAAACTCTTTAAAAAGTAATTTTTCAAAAAAACATATTGTCCTGTTAAAATCAGACAAACTAATTCTGAATTAACTTCCGTCATAATAGATTGAAGAAGAAGTCAACTATTATTTAGCATTTTTTTAAATAAGTTCCATCATATAATGGTCAGTAATCGTAGCTATTGATCGTAGTTTTGTATTATGGAACTGATACATGTCGAACAGAAAATAAGAGTTTTTAGAAATTTGCATGTTATTCTTTACAGCGATCTTGCTGCCTTTTTTGGAGTTACTACTAAAGCACTTAATCAAGCTGTAAAACGAAATTTTGAAAGATTTCCTGAGGAATTCATGTTTGAATTGAGTAAGAGGGAATGGGATTTTCTAAGGTCACAACTTGTGACCTTAGAAGGCAGAGGGAATTTCACCAAGTACCTTCCTAAAGTGTTTACAGAATATGGAGTTGTAATGGTTTCCTCTATCTTGAAAAGCAGGGAAGCGATTGAAATGAATATTAATATAGTTAAAACATTTATTCATCTAAGGTCAAAGGCGATAACATTAAAGAACATCGAAACGACGATATCCGATATGGAAATAAAAACGAATTCACGACTACTGGATATAGAATATCTTCTTGATTATTTAATATCGGAAAAGAACCATCTCGATTCTCAGATGGTAAGGACAAAAATTGGATTTAATAAATAATCAGAACAGCTATTTGACTAGCTGCGATTAAAACAACTTATACCTTTCATTAAATTTTATTTTGCCGCTAATTATCAGCTTGATTTTTTTTACAACGTAAATCGTACTTTGTGAATCTATAATTCACTAAACATGACTTACAAATTCACGAATTCCAGTTTCGGAAATCCCGCCAATGCAGGCAACTGCCTGTCAAGTGAGGAAGCACATCAGCTCCTGAACGACTGGGTGAAAAATGACAGGCTGAAACTCCATATGAAACAAGTCGCTCACGTCATGAAATCCTGGGCAGCTAAAAAAGAAAACCTTCCTCAGGATAAACAACATCACTGGTTCATCGCCGGACTCTTACACGATGCTGACTGGGATCAATGGCCCGATCAGCATTGCAAACTCATCGTTGATGAGCTCGAAAAAAGAAATACCGATCCAGAAATAATACATGCCATCGCCTCTCACGGTCCTCTGCATTTTGGAGTGCAACCTGAAAGCAAAATGGATATGATGCTCTATGCAATCGATGAACTCTCAGGCTTCATCCATGCCTATTCTCTCATGCGACCGGGAGGTTATGATGGAATGGAAACAAAAGGCGTGAAGAAGCGCCTTAAAGACAAGACATTTGCAGCAGGTGTCTCACGCGAAGATATTGCCGATGCCTGTCAGCGGGCTGCGATTGAAGTGGATGAACTGATCAGGTTTATTGTGGAAGAACAGAAGGATGTAACATGATTGAAATATTATTTCATTAGTCCCACAAGGTTATTCCGAAACTCGGATCGGCTTTCATAATTCCTTTGCAGCCTTCGACCGGACATGGCTTTTTCCCGGAATCCCAAAGACTAATGTCTTTACTCCTACAATTGCCGCATTTTATTTTTTTTCCACCTGCTTTGATTTCCTCCATTGAGTATGGAATTAACCATTCAGTGCTTTTATTGCCGATTTCGCCAATGATTACGTCAGAAAGTGTATTACATTTATTGCAGACAAATGTCTCCACAACGGAAAACGTACCGCAACTAAAACCAGCAGATCCTCTGTAATAATATTCGCACTTGTTACAAATATAACTTAACCATTTGCCCATTTAGATCAATAGTAAATATTCATAAAGATGATAAATTTGATAAATAGTTTGCCAGATTAATAACGATACGGAACTCTATATTTGTAATTATTCCATCGATAATTCAATATCAGAATAAGTGTTCAATCGATTATTAATTTTCTCCAAATTAAAAGCATCAGCATCGTAATCTCCCATCCACTCAACAATATCCTCATGTTCGGGGTGCTTTACATCCTTCATCGCCTTCAGGTATTCATAAAATCCATGAATTCCACCGCAGTCTTCGGGCGGACAATTCATTGCTCCGTCTAAGCAAACAGGGTAAAGTAATTTAGGCCCATCTGTAATAATTTTTTCAAGAGTAAGTTCATGATCCCAGCCATCGCCAAAGTCGTATTCGTACATTAGAATAGTCCCGGGCGAATTAAAAAATTTCGACAACTTAAGTTTCTTCGAATTGGTAACATCAAATTCTTCCATTAATTCCGGATCACTTATTATCATTTCGTCACTGTCCATAAACTGGTAAAGATGAGAGTTCGTCCAGCCCATTACATTCTGAATAACTAAATGCAATTCATGAAAGTTCATCGAATCAACAACGATAAACCTGCGCCATATGGTGGGCTTGCTTTTCAGTAGCTTAATTTTGAAACGAAGGGTTTTGCTCATGAGATTAAGATTTTAGTAAGCGAAAATAACAAAAATCCTCATTTCTTTTTTTTTCTTGCTCATTAAATTACGAATGAAAAACATATCTTAACCAACTTTTAAATGATAGATTTTTTTCGATGAAATTAATACAGTTAAATCCAAAAAAGGCACTTAACAAAGCTTTTTTAAAAGTAAAACCAAGCCGGGCTGCAATTGAAAGCTTTAAAGCTAATCTTATTCAATTGCTCGACCGATCGAATGACAAGGAAAGTGAAGAGTTTCATAAAAACCTTGTCTCCGATTTTCTAAAGAAAACCTATTACGATTCCAGCCATTATATAAATACTAAGGGCAGAAACGACCTCGTCATTCATAATGGTAATAGTGCTAATAGCTCTGTCGGTGTAATCATCGAAGCGAAAAAGCCGACTAACAAGGCCGAAATGGTTTCAAGTGGTAAACTAAATGCAAAGGCATTTCAGGAACTGATGCTATACTATCTGCGCGAAAGAATTACTCATAAAAATCTTGAAGTAAAATACCTAATCGCAACAAATATTAACGAATGGTTCATTTTCGATGCAACTCTCTTCGACAGGCTCTTCGCACAGGATAAAAATCTCGTCAAACAATTCAACGACTTCGAAAGCGGTCGGCTGGCCGATACGAAAACCGATTTTTTCTACAAGCAAATTGCCGAACCGTTTTTGACAGGCATTACTTCAGAAATTGAATTTACGTATTTCAATTTTCAGGATTACCAAAAACAGCTTCGCAATAATGGTAAAGAAGATAATTCTCTCATTGCACTTTTTAAAGTGTTGTCGCCCGAACATCTTTTAAAACTTCCTTTTATCAACGACAGTAATAGTCTCGATAAACGATTTTACACTGAATTGCTGCACATCATCGGTTTGTCAGAAACCAAAGAAGGGGGCAAAAAACTTATCCAAAGAAATAAAGACGGCGAAAGAAATTCTGGGACAATTTTAGAAGATGCCATCATTCAACTCGAAAGTCTTGACAAGCTGGACCGTCTCGAGAAACCAAATCAATTCGGAAATAATACACAGGAACGCCTCTTTAATGTCGCCCTCGAATTGGCCATTACCTGGATAAACAGAATTTTGTTTCTGAAGCTGATGGAAGCCCAGCTCATCTCCTATCATAAAGGCGATAAATCATATTCGTTTCTGAATCTTGACAAAATCAAAAACTACGACGATCTCAACAGCCTTTTCTTCCAGGTTCTCGCCCGTAAATTCGATGAAAGAAACTCTGACGTAAAAAAAACTTTTGAAAAAATACCGTACTTAAACAGCTCGCTTTTTGAACCAACCGATATCGAACAGGTTACTTTATTTATCAGCAATTTAAAAGATGATAAAACGATACCTGTTATTTCTTCTACTGTTCTTAAAGATGATCACGGTAAAAAGAAAACAGGCAACCTAAATACGCTCGAATATTTATTTGAGTTTTTAAATGCTTACGACTTCAGCAGCGAAGGATCGGAAGAAATTCAGGAAGAAAATAAAACGCTTATCAATGCTTCTGTTCTCGGCTTAATCTTCGAGAAAATTAACGGGTATAAAGACGGCTCGTTTTTTACACCGGGTTTCATCACTATGTACATGTGCCGCGAAACCATTCGCAAAGCTGTCGTACAGAAATTTAACGAAACCAAAAAATGGAATTGCAACAGCATCGAAGAGCTTTATGATAAAATCGAAGACAGAAAAGAAGCCAATGCAATTGTCAACAGCTTAAAAATCTGCGACCCCGCCGTCGGCTCCGGACATTTCCTCGTTTCCGCTCTCAATGAAATGATTGCCGTAAAAAACGATTTGAAAATACTTCAGGACAGAGACGGCAAACGACTGAAAGAATACCATGTTGAAGTAGCCAATGACGAACTGATTGTTACCGACGAAGACGGCGAACTGTTCGAATACAATCCCGCCAACAAAGAAAGCCAGCGAATCCAGGAAATGCTCTTTCACGAAAAGCAAACCATCATCGAGAACTGCCTCTTCGGTGTCGACATTAATTCGAACTCCGTAAAAATTTGCCGGCTTCGCCTATGGATTGAACTTTTAAAAAACGCTTATTACAAAAACGCAACTGAATTAGAAACGCTTCCGAACATCGACATCAATATTAAATGCGGAAACTCCCTCGTAAGCCGCTTTGCCATCGATGCCGATCTTAAACAGGCACTTAAGACAAGCAAGTGGACAATAGACAGCTACCGGTTAGCTGTCGACACATACAGAAACGCCGAAAGCAAGGAGCAGAAAAGAGAAATGGAAAAACTGATTGTCGGCATTAAATCGGATTTCAGAAGCGAAATTTCTACTAACGATCCGAAGGTAAAGAAACTCAGAAAGCTTTCCGGCGAACTTTTTCAGCTGACGCAGCAGACGCAGATTTTCGAAATGAATAAAAAAGAAAAAGCCGACTGGAATAAAAAAGTTACACAGCTCACCGAAGAAATAAAAAAATCGGAAACAGAAATTGAAGAAATAAAAGCCAATAAGATTTTCGAAAATGCCTTCGAATGGCGCTTCGAATTTCCCGAAGTACTGAACGACGATGGAGATTTTGTGGGATTCGATGTGGTGATTGGGAATCCACCGTATATCAGGCAGGAAGAGTTTTCGGATTTAAAACCATATTTAAAATCAAGGTTTAAAATATATCATTCCATAGCCGACTTACTAACTTATTTTGTTGAGTTGAGTTATGATATTCTGAAATCAAACGGGAAATTCCAATTTATTATTTCAAATAAATTTACTAGAGCGAATTATGGTCAAGTAATGCGTAAGTTTTTATTAGATAATATAACCCTAACTCATTTTTTGGATTTTAGTGGTATTCCTGTTTTTGATGAAGCCACAGTTGATGCTGCAATTGTGGGATTTGATAAGAAAGTAAGTTCACAGTCAAGTTTTATCTATGCAAATGTTTCAAAGGAAAATATAGACATACAAGAATTTGATACCTACTTAAAAAATGTTGAAGTCAATTTTAATCAAGTATCTCTTACCGAAAATGCTTGGGCTTTTGAAAATCAAGAGGTATTAGCAATTAAGCAAAAAATAGAAGCACAAGGTATTCCTCTTAAAGACTGGGATATATCAATCAATTATGGAATTAAAACAGGATTAAATGAAGCATTTGTAATTGATTCAATAACAAAGGAAAAGTTTATTGCTGAGGACTATAAAAATTCGGAAATAATTAAGCCATTATTAAGAGGGCGTGATATTCAAAAATGGCAAGCAGATTTTCAAGAATTGTGGCTTATTGCAACTTTTCCAAGTAGAAGCTACAATATTGATGACTATCCAGCGATAAAAAATTATTTATTATCATTTGGGAAAAAGATTGAGCAAAATGGTGAGATGGGAGCTAGAAAGAAAACAGCTAATAGATGGTTTGAATTACAAGATAATATTGCTTATTGGAAAGACTTTGAAAAACCGAAAATCATATATCCAAATATGACTAAATTCCTACCATTTGTTATTGATATGTCTGATAACTATTACCATAACGACAAGTCATTTCATTTGGTATCAGAAAGAATTTATTGGCTTGGTGGATTTCTAAATTCTAAACTTTTTAAATATTGTTTCCAAGATAATTTCCCAGAGTTATTAGGGGGGACGAGAGAATTGAGAAAAGTGTTCTTTGATAAAATTCCGGTAAAGCAAATTTCAGAACTTCAAGAAAAGCCCTTTAAAGTATTAGTAAATTTAATTTTGAAAATCAAAAAACTAAACCCTTCTTCCGATACCACCGACCTCGAATCCCAAATCGACCAATTAGTTTACAAGCTTTACGATCTCACCGAAGAGGAAATTAGTATTATTGAAAACGGCACAAATAAATAATGGAAGAGAACATTATACTATACAGTACGGCAGCAG
>JANPNV010000138.1:0-8909 GCA_031427625.1 Bacteroidota bacterium | reverse complement strand
ATCATTGCGACAGTGTTCATGTGGGTGCTGCGACTCATACATGTAATGCTGAATTTTTACATTACTCATTGAGTAATCCTGACAGCATTCATTTTTATCCTGTAACTACCACAGCTACAAGTTACATATGGGATTTCGGTGATGGTACTACTTCAACCAATCAGGACCCGTGGCATTATTTTCATAATCCCGGGTCTTTTCATGTATGTCTGACCATTACTGATTCATTATCGGTAACATGTACATGGTGTTATAATATTGTGATCACAGCATTCAATTCAAATACATCAATAATGATTGCGCCAAATCCTTCAAATGCGAATGCAGTTTTAACTCTTGCAAACTTAGTTGCATCGGCTGACTTAAGAATATTTAATATGGCCGGACAAGTTGTTTATGAACGAACAAATTTGTCTGATGGTACATATTATATAAATACAGAACAAATGCATGGATTTTATAACTTCACGATAAGCAACGGAAGTAATTATTTATCAAGAGGAAAATTGATTGTGATGCATTAAACACTTCGGAAATAATCAGAAAGATTCTATCAATTGTTTTATTTTCAATTAGGCTTTCATATTCCCGGGAAAATAGAAAATAATACAAGTTTGAAAAACTTAAACGTCTTTAAAATTTCCTTCTGGAATTATATTTTTTAAATTCAATTCTTATTATCAGGAATATTATTAAAAGTTTCGAGTAAAAATGCCCAGTACTTTTGAACGGAACTAATCTGAACTTTTTCATCAGGTGAATGAGCACCACGAATATTAGGGCCAAAAGAAATCATTTCCATTTCGGGATAATTCGCTCCTAATATTCCGCATTCTAATCCGGCATGACATGCATTAACCAATGCATTTTCTTTATATAATTTTTTATATAGTTTGCTCATAATTTTTACAATTGAAGCATCCGGTTTAGGCGTCCACCCCGGATATGAACCAGAAAATGCAACACGTGCACCAATTAGTTCAAGTGTATACTTAATTGCATTTGCTAAATCCATTTTTTCAGAATCGATAGAGCTACGAGTTAAACACTGAATGGAATATTCACCATCACGGACTAATACACGCGCCAAATTATTTGAAGTCTGAACGAGATGTAAAATATCGGGACTCATTCTGTAAACTCCATTTGCGCAGGCATAAATGCTTTTCATTAATTTACTCTGAAATCCTTTTTGCAAAACTCGTTTTGTAGCTTCAATTTTTTCTATATCTATTGATAAATTTGGATCTGTTGTTTTATGTTCCGCTATTATTTCTTTTGCAATTATATTAATGAACGATTCAAAATCTATTTCTTCTTTTTCAGGAAGAACCAATTCAGAAACAGATTCTCTCGGGATTGCATTTCGTAAACTTCCACCGTCAATACTGCTGATCTGTATTCCAAATTTTTCTGAAGCCAGTATCAATAGGCGATTCATTATTTTATTCGCATTTCCTCTTCCTTTATATATATCCATACCGGAATGTCCTCCGGTTAATCCTTTAACAAATACTTTATATATACTACTATTTGGTGGAACAGCTTCATGGGTGTAACTGCCGGTTGCCGTTACGTCTATTCCACCGGCACAACCAATCGTAAGTTCATTATCATCTTCAGTATCGAGATTTAATAATATTTTGCCTTTTAATAATCCACCCTTTAAATTGAGTGCGCCAGTCATTCCCGTTTCTTCATCAATCGTGAAAAGTGCTTCAATTGGTGGATGAGCAATTTCAGATGAGGATAAAATTGTCATAATAGAAGCGACGCCGATTCCGTTATCTGCGCCAAGTGTTGTGCCTTTTGCTTTCACCCAATCTTCTTCAACAAACATTTCAATTCCCTGTGTATTAAAATCAAATGTTGTGTCTGCGTTTTTTTGATGAACCATGTCGAGGTGACTCTGTAAAACAACGGTTGTTTTATTTTCCATGTCTTTACTGGCTGGTTTTTTTATAATCACATTTCCGACTTCGTCTTTACTTGTGTCAAGGCCGAGTTTTTTTCCAAATTGGATTATAAATTCAATGATGCGTTCTTCTTTTTTAGAAGGACGCGGAATTGCATTTAAATCTGAAAAATGATTCCATAGTTCTTTCGGTTCTAACTCTCTGACTGATATAGACATAATATATATGTTATTGGTAAGTGATTGCGAAGGTATATTATTTTATCATTCAATATCATGAGTAAACATACCGGTAATGAATTGTGTGTGTTAAAAATTGAAAAATTAAAATTGATATAAACAAGCATATGCAATCATATTTTATCAAACTAACGATTACCGATGAAATCATAATCACCAATAATCAAAATTAAATATTTATGTGCTTTTAATAATCAGATAAATCCAGATTAATTCATAGAGCTATTATTGGAATCTGCATTAAGAGTGTCGGATTGAGGAGTATGGGTGGTTACTTCAGCCATTGGGAACACATCCTTTAAAAGATTCTCAAGGGGATAAGAACTGATCTGTAAACTTCCACGGTAAGGATAATTCAAAAGTAACATCATGGAAAAAATTAATCCAAGCATAAGCCCATTTATTGCCGTAAGCGTAATTTGCATCCGTACTTTTGAAGTACGTAAAAAATAGCCTGAAATAAGAATTAATACTGTTCCGGAATAGATAGTAATCCAGAGTATCTGTGGAATTAATGGATTAGCATTTCGAATTTGTCGTAGTCTTCTGAATTTTGCTAATTCGTTGAGATTATCGATCATTTTAGTGTAAACAATTTCCTCACGAGGATTTTCGGGCATGAAACGAATGACTTTGCCGTAGAGTTTATTAAATGAAAGCCAGGCAACTCTACTTTCTCGTCCTTCTGCCATAGACGGCCAACCGTCTGTGACTAAGTCGGAGGTATATATTGTTATTAGCTTCTGGACTTCTTTTTCTACATCCGGTCTTAAGCCACGACTGTCACGATACATATTTCCGAGCAAACTGGCCTCTGTGCCTGTGTGTTCCCGCTGGAGTTCATAATTATTCCAGATAGTTATTACGGCAAATGCCAACACCACAGCGAGTACTGTGCTGATTTGTCTTAAGGCTATATTGGCAAATGCGTTATCTTCACTTACAACATAAAATTTCGGTAAATATTTTCGCATCAGAAGTAATCCGATAACAGCCAGACCGCTAGTTGTAAGTGCAACGAACAATGTAAACAACCATGGAGGAAGATTTATTAAGTAGATCATTATTGTAAGTTATAAAACTTTCTAGATTATATATCAAAATTAGATAATTGTTAGAGTAATTAAAAGGATAATAAGTAATTTAATTTTCAGATATAAAAACATCATGCAATGCCATATTTTTAACTTTTTAAAGTAGAATAGTTAAATCTCACCCTCGATTTATGAATCATTCATAAAATAATCCGCCAAAGTCAATAATTTAATTAATGGGATTGTAAGGCCAGGAGTAAAGCTATGTTTCTAAATGGCGTGAAGGTTACCGTAGCATTGCGCTATACTTAACAACATTTGCTGAGCCCCAATTGCTCTATAAAGGGTAATCAGATTATTTATTATATTTTGAGTTATCGTTTCTTTTGCAAGTTTTTTTCATAATTTAATAAGGAATTCGGCACATCATTTAGCATTTGGTAACATGCTCCCATATTGGCAAAAACAGAATTGCCCGGAAAGTCTTGAAGACTTAACTGTTTAAAATATATTAAAGCTTCATGGTAATTTTTCAGGTTGAAGTAAATAAATCCAAGATTATTTAATGGTAAAATGTATTTGGGATTAAATAACAAGGGTTTTTTATACATAATTATTGCTTGTGGTGTGTCGGATAATAAACTATATAATTTCCCCATATTAAAATAAATAATTTCTGAATTTGATCGACTATTTATTTCCAGACTTTTCTAATATTCTGATAATGCAGTTTTAATCATTTTGTCTTTGTCGGGAATGTTATTATCTGCTTCGATATTTGCAACAATTTCTGCTGCATATATATAATGAGCTCGAGCGCTATTCGGAGAAGTCAGTATTCCTGATTTGTATAATGACATATTGTTACGCCAGTCTTCATTTCTTGTAATAGTTTTGTATCCGTATGTAAAATAGATTAGAACGAATAATGAAATCAATACTTTACTACTAGAAGTATGAATGATTTTTAAATCTGTTTTTAATAATCTTGACAGTAAAACAGGAACAGCAATACAAAATCCTAGAGATGGAGTAAATAAAAACCTCTCACCAAAGGAAGATGCAATTAAAACGAAAAGGTTTGAAGTAATTAACATTGAAGTAAAATAAAATAATATAGCAAATGAAATTAATTTTTTTTCTCTCAATCCTTTTATGGCAATTGCCAAAAGTGCTAAATGGAGAGCATGGGATATAAGTAATTTTATATTAGTAATACTAACTATCGAGAATGTGTTATATGAATATTCCCAGGAAAGTTTAATTTGGAAAAACAGTAGCTTCAAGTAAACTAATAACATCGAAAATACTGTTGATGTTCGTTCGCCAATATTTGTTGCTGCTAAAAGTGAATTGTCATTCAACAATAGAGGTAGCTTTAAACAGTAATCAGTCAGAATAGAAGAGCGGACGTATAGATAAGAAAAAGACAATATTGCAAATGGCATCAGAATTTTCAATTGTCTTTTAAAGGGGACGTCAGTAAAAAAGTATAAGACATGGAGTGTTATTGGGAAAAATGTAAGGGCGCATGGCTTGGAAAAGGTGGCTAATGTAAACGCAACTAAACTCAAGAGAAAATAGATTGTGTTTTTATTTTTAAATTATAGGTAAATTGTATACAGACTTATAATTCCGAACAGCATCGGAATTATTTCGTCCCGACCTTTAATATTTGCTACTACTTCTGTGTGAATGGGATGAAAAACATACAAGAGCGTTATTAATATTAAAAGAATCGGCGGGTACTGAAAAAGTATCTGACGTAAAAATAAAAATATCAATACACAAAGTAAAGAATAATAGAATACGTTAAAAAAATGATGTGTTGAAGGGCTGCTTCCGAATAATGAGGATTCGACCGAGAAGATAATAGGTACTGTTGGTCTGTAATCCGGAAAGTACGGTAGATCCAATCCATCTACACTACTATGAGTTAATATATGAGGGATAGACGAAACTCCTTTTTGAACATACTTATTGGAATAGGTATACAATCCGTCATCACATGCATACTGAAATTTTAATGTGTTGCTGTATAGTAAAAATGCAATTCCAAAAATTATTAATGGTAGTAATTTTAAAAGGAGAGTTTGTTTCACTTTCCTTTCAGAATTTACTACTTTCCTTTTTTAACATAAATAAAAAGCATAGATTTTGGATGTAAATTTATTACTTAACTCATTACTGAGAAAAATAATATTTACATTCTAATTAATGTAACAGGGATATAAACTGATGAAAATCGTAATTAATCAATCACCAATCTCTTCACATAGGTTTTATTTTCCCCTGTAATTTTAAGAATGTAAATGCCGGAATTTATGTTTTCAATATTTATTTTTTGGTTTAATCTACCATTGGAAAGAGCAGCTGTTTGATTATTAATAATTAAACGGCCCGTGCTATTAAAAAGGGCAATATGAACAATACGCTCTCCGGGCAAATTAGCAGTGACTATAAATTTATCACTTGCGGGATTTGGGAAAAGTGTAATATTCTCAGTTTCATTCATGCTCTTGATTCCTGATGTACCGGAAAATAATTCGACATCATCTACAACAAAATAAGAAGCATCGTGAGCAGTTGGATTAGGAGACGCAGGGACAATAGAAAAAGTAATTAATGCATGATCGATTACACCTGTATTTAGTGAATTGATGTTCATTGTAAAAAGAGTGAAATTTGAAGTAGATGTGTCGATATTCCCAAAATTCGAAGCCAGAAACGCTCCGGCCGTGTCATATATTGCGCAGCTGAATTGAAACATGTCCCCTGAATCAAGATTCGCTTTGTAATAGAATTGCATTGAATTATAAATTTGAGTGACAGGAAAATTGCAAGCAAAATAAGGTGATGCAATGCCTCCTGATGTATGAATGATAACATCTCCCTGAACACCATAATTTCCTGTATTCCCGGAAGTCTGTGTAACCAAAACATTGACTCCTACATTGTTTGAATACCAGCTATCGGGAATTGTAGGATTAATTACCCATGACTCAAAACCTGGATTGGGTACAGGATTTTGTGCATTGATAGGTGAACGAAAAAACAATAAAAATAAAAACAAAGTGTATTGTATTTTCATGATCTGTTTTTTTTAGTTTTTAGTTTGTAATTTATACAATTTTCTTCTAAGTAAATGATTAGTTAAAAATAATTTGTATGGATAAACGTATTTTAAATAACTATTTTCTCTATTTTATAAATGAGATTTATATTTTCTAGAATCGGTTTTAATGAAATAAAATCATGAAACGGGGAATTAAGTATGAGTTTAATATATAGAATAAACGAAGCAGATATATTTTTTTTATCAATAGCTAATAAATTATACTAATCAATATTTAGAAATATTTTGGTAGCACAATTTTAAGAAATTAATTGACTATTGGTGCAAAATAATATGCATTTATTTTTTAAAGCTTGTCGATATATTAGTGCATGATTTATTTAAGAATGAAGTCGATGCTGTTGAAGGGAATAATACAAAAAATCTCGATTTGAGCAATGTTGCAAAAGGAATGTACTTCGTGAGTATTTTTGCGGAAGGCAGAGAAGTTCAGACTTTGAGGATTGTTGTAGAATGATAAATGAGAGGTAGATAATATTTTTTTAAAAAAGCCCATTTAGTTTAAATTAACTGAATGGGCTTTTTATTTAATCTCCAAATTTTCCCCAATTCACTTTTTACATTTATTAATTATGTAAAAATGTGACGCACTGAAATTGTTTTTAAAAGCTGAAAATGAAAAGTTATTTATGGGACTCAGAATTTCAAATGAATGAAAAATTAACAATTGCTAATCTCAACAATATTAAATTACTTAACAGAATTTTTTCAATAATTCATTATTATGGAATGTTTTTAAAATTATATTTATATTGGGCTGATGACTCACAGACATTTCATTATGCATAAACCGTATGGGTATCTCTGTCAGTTTGTTTGCGAATTAAAAAAAAAGAAATTGGTCGGAGATTTATTTGATTTTCCAAACGGAACAATGGCTATCGGTCGCTTGGATGAAGAAAGCGAAGGTTTGCTTTTACTTACTACAGAAGGAATGGTAAGCGAATTAGTCAGAAGTAAAAAAACGGAAAAAGAATATTATGCGCAGGTTGATGGCCTGATAACTAATGAAGCCATACTTCAACTTCAGGAAGGTGTTGAAATAGGTATTAGAAATGTTAAGTATCAGACAAAACCATGTAAGGTATTTGCGCTTGATGTGGATCCGGGTTTTCCTGATAGAACCCGAAAATTAAGAGACGACAGGCATGGCCCTACATGCTGGGTGTCAATTACGCTTACAGAAGGGAAAAACAGACAGATTCGAAAAATGACAGCTGCAGTTGGATTTCCAACCTTGCGATTAGTAAGAGTTCGTGTAGGGAACATCCATCTCGAAAAAATGCAGCCGGGAATTGTTAAAGAGGTGGAAGGATTTAATGAATTTTAAAATATAATTTTTAAGAAGGTTGAATTAAAATAATTCTTAAACCATTCATCTGATTTATTAAGCTAAGTATTTACAACAAATAATAATTATTTATTTTTTTAACGGCGCACCAACTGCAATTGCGCAATCATGTCCGGGCTGGCCATGAGGCGGATTCATTCCGGGTGGAGTTGGTACGGAAGAAGGTGTAGCCTGTATCGTTTGTATTTGTCCGTTACTATTAGCAGGAGAAACATTGTTTGAAGGAGAGGGGATTTCCGGAGCAGCATTAATTATTGATGGAGAAGTTGTATTATTTTGTCCGGGCGGTGAATTAAGCTGAGCGCCTACTGCAATGTCACAACGATGTCCGGGCTGCCCGTGAGCCGGATTAATGCCTTGTGTATTTGTAACCTGCACATTAGGCGCTATCGTTTGCTCTGTATTTGTTTCAGATAATGGATTAATAGCAGATTTATTGTTGCTATCGGATATTATATTTTCTGGAGAATTTATTGATTCGTCAGTAACGATAGAACTGGCATTTTCATTACCTTTTTTTTCATTACTGCATGCCTGAATTAACAATATCCCGATGATAGCTAAAAATAATTGTAGTGTTTTCATGATAGTATGATTATTGGATTAAAACGAATGAGATTACTCATATTCTCATACATTTATAAAGATAAGGAAACTATTTGATTACAGGCATTTTTTCCATTTCAAATTTATGTAATATTATTTTTTATTTCAGAAATAATTTACTTTCACATACATTATAATTTTAATAAAGGAAACTGAAAATAATTTTCTGCTTGATGAATAAAATTACAGAAGAGGGGGTTATTACTATTAATTTTTTTTTTTTGTAAAATTTAATTATCGTTTATGAAAACAGGACAATAGAAAATGGTGAAAAACATCTTTCATCTTTCAATTCCGTTTTTCTATTTTAATAATATAGAATAGGGAGAGATGCGAAAATGTTTGATATAAACATTATTGAGTTTGAGCGAAATCTTAGCCAGCTGCATTTATTCCGGCAAGAAATCCTGTTGTCCATGCAGCCTGAAAATTAAATCCACCGGTAACGCCATCGATGTCTAAAACCTCTCCCGCAAAATAAACCCCCTGAACTTTGTTGCTTTCCATTGTCTGCATATTGACTTCTTTCAAGTTTATGCCACCACATGTTACGAATTCTTCTTTAAATGTTGTCTTTCCTTTAATCTGTAAAACTAAATTATTGCAATTTCTTACAAGCTTGTTTAG
>JANPNV010000137.1:0-31226 GCA_031427625.1 Bacteroidota bacterium | reverse complement strand
CAGAAATATTTGGATGAATTTATTTTTCGATTTAATCGAAGGTATAATGAATCAGGAATGTTTCACAAACTTGTTACCCGGATGATTCAATCTGAACCATTTCCACTGAAGCGGATTTACGAACTATATGGATAACCCTATTAATTTACTTAAATAATTCTTCGGCAAATTGCAAATATCCTAATCATGTCATCCAGATTCAACCATTACCCCACTCGCGATAAATTTCTTTTGGTCTTCTTATACTTCGCCAGATTTATTAACAAAACACTACCAAGAATAATTACCAGTCCAAGCACCTGTGGCGATGTAATTTTTTCATTTGCGAAGAAGATGCCCAGCAAAACAGCGACAACAGGGTTTACATATGCATACGTACTCACCTGAGCCGATGGCCTTACCTGTAGCAGCCATATATATGCTGTATACGCAGCAATGGAACCAAATAGAATTAAATACCACATAGAAAGCCAGACACTCAAGCTAACTGACGACCATTCAAAATGTTTTGGTTCGCCGATAATAAAACTGCTAATTGCAAAAAAAATTCCGGCAGCAAACATTTGCCAACCAACGTTAACGGTATTTGATCCAGTTGTTGCTTTATACTTGGAAAAAATAGAACCGGCTGTCCAGCACAGCGAGCCGAATAATATAAAAAGCATTGCCCCTATTTCTTTGTGACCACTTACGCCGGAAAAAATTTCGTTTAACTTTTCTCCAAACAACAAAATGATGCCGACGAAACCAATAATAAGTCCGGTAATTGTTGACCGGTTTCGAAAACTTACATTCCACATCGGCCTATCTAACAATACAAACCAAAACGGTGCGGCCGATACAAGAATTGCCACCAACGCACTTGGTAATACCTGCTCGACCCATATGACAACGCCTGTTCCACCAAACAACATTAGCGTGCCGCTTATCGCTGCATGTTTTATATTTTTCAGATTGAAAATTTTATCTCCCTTTAACAAGCTCCAAAAAATCATTATTGTTCCGGCAACTAAAAACCGGAATGCGCCAAGAAGCATGGGCGGGAATCCTTTCAATGCCATCAGAATGAAAAAATAGGTTGAGCCCCATACGAGATATACTGTTGCAAATGAAATAATAACCAGAAGCGGTATATTATTTTTGAAAGTCAGGTCCTTCATATTGACAGATTGGTAATTAACCTGTGTGAAGGTATGAGAAACAATTAGAGAAGAAACAAATTAATAAATGTTATAAAACAATTACAGCTTTTCAACATACCTAAGAAATTTCCGTATTCCCTCACCTACATTTCTCAATAATTACCACAGTCAGACCAATACCCCGATTTCCGAAATATTCAGTTTTAACTGTAATAAATTTTTCAGAGCCGTGGACATAAAGATATTTGTTGAGAACTTATACTAAATCAATCCTATTAAACTCATCAATCCTCCTGTCATAAAAACAAATTGCATTTTCCAGTGTTTATTAACTAATGCTGATTTCAATATTGAGTTGTCGGCCTTAATATTGAAATCAGCTTTTATAAATCAAGCGGCTTTTAATTCAGCCTGTTTTATAAATTGTACGCTTGCGATTAGTTTTACTTCCTCACCCAACCCTACGCCGCCAGCATCTGTCAGCATACCAAAACTTATTCCCCAGTCTTTTCGATTAATTTTTCCGCTTATAGAAAACCCTGCTCTCGTATTTGCCCAGGGATCTTTGGCAATGCCTCCCAATTCTACATTCAGAGAAATTGCTTTGCTAACTCCGCGCATGCTTAACATTCCATTCAGCTTATAATTCTCATCATCAATTCTCTCCATTTTACTTCCCGTAAATACAAGTTTTGGATAATTTTCAGTATCGAAAAAGTCACCGCTGTGTAAATGGGCGTCTCTCTGCTCATTATTTGTATTGATTGATTTTATGTCTGCAGAAAAGTGAATTGCTGATGTTGTAAAATCCTCGCCATCTGTTTCAACTGTTCCTTCGAACTTGTTAAATTGTCCGGTAACATTCGAAATCATCAGATGCTTTACCTTAAATTGAATCTCTGAATGTGTCGGGTCGATTACCCATTTAGTCGTTTTCATTTTATTTCTTTTTATTTTGTTATGCATACAAAAGTAAGTACCTTTGGTATACTAAAGTAAGTACTATACTTTTGTATACCACTATACTTTGGTATAGCAAGTAAAAAATCAAATTAAAAATGGGAAGAGAACTAGAAAAAGTAAAACGATGTTCAGGCGATTTTGTACTGGCAGTTAACGATACCATGAACGTTATCAGCGGTAAGTGGAAACTTCCTATCATTGGATCACTCCTTTATGGTAAAAAACGCTTTCGTGATATGGAAAAAGAAATTCCTAAAATTACTCCACGTATGCTATCTAAAGAATTAAAAGACCTCGAAGCAAACGGCATCGTTACCCGAACAGTTTATGATACCATGCCTGTAATCATCGAATATGAACTTACTATATCAGGCGATTCATTTAAAGAAGTACTGGATGTAATGGTTGAATGGGGACTTCAGCACAGAAAGAGAATTTTCGGAAACAGAGAAAAGAGGAAAGCTAATGCAGCCTGAGAGATTATTATATTCTATTCAATAGATAGAAAATTATGTAACTGCCTTTATTTTATCTCAAAAGAGCCCCTCCCCCTCGACTATAAACTATCATATTGATATAAATAATGCATATAGGTCTATCAACATGTATTGATTAGGTCGACTCTGAAGTTCAAAATCAACAATCAACCCATACTATTGTCAAACAAATCGCTTAAATCGAAATTATTTTTTATTTTACTGTTAATAAATTTTTCTCTATTTTTATCTGAACCCCCCTTCGATTGCTTTTTTACTTATTCATAACAAACAATGAAGCTTTTCATCAAATACATGGTCAGTAATCGTTGTAAAACGATTGTGAAAGATGAGTTGAAAAAACTCAGTCTGCATTTCGTGCATTTGAATCTGGGCGAAGTAGAAGTCATGGAGGCTCTTTCACAAGAACAGCTGGATGAAATTAAACGAGCACTTTTGATATCCGGTCTTGAATTGATGGATGACAAGCGTGCAATCCTCATTGAAAAAATTAAAAATGTAATCATACAAATGATACATTATACAGATGAGCAGCCTAAAATAAAGTTTTCCGAATACCTGGCTGACAAATTAAATTATGATTATACATATCTCGCTAATTTATTTTCAGAAACCGAAGGAACAACAATCGAGCACTTTATCATTCTGCATAAGATAGAAAGAGTAAAAGAACTTCTTATCTATGATGAGCTTTCCCTCACAGAAATTGCCTATAAACTTCATTATAGCAGCGTATCACATCTGTCGAATCAGTTTAAGAAACTAACCGGACTTACACCCTCTTTTTTCAAATCAATCAAGCAGAAAAAGCGCACTTCCCTCGAAAATGTGTGAATAATGTAACTCTTTTCAAAAGTTGTGTAACGCTAGGTCTTTTAAAGATAATTTTCTTTGTATAACAGTTAACACCAATATTAATCATGGTATGTTTTTCGGGTTGTAATAATTATCTACATAAAAAAAAAACTTAAAAATATTAACCATCTCTCAGTATTCAATATATAACTAGAATAATCCTTAATAAAATGAAAAAAGCAGCACTTTATATGACAATGGCATTTTTGTCATTGATCTTCGTTCCAACACAGATGAAAGCTGACACAGAAACAATTTCAGCCGGATCTTCAACTTCTAAAAGCGCAGAAGCCGCACATGCAAATACACTACTTTCCAGGCTATTCGAAATTAAAAAATTGAATAAGTTAGAATTAAATTCTTCAGAAAAAAAACAATTAAGGGATGAAGTAAGTGGAATAAAAAGTGAACTGAAGGAATTGGGCGGCGGTGTTTATCTCTCAGTTGGCGCTATTATAATTATTATACTGCTTTTAATTCTTTTACTATAAAAGTTCTAAAAGCAAGTAGGTGTATACAATTGAATAAATAATATAAACTAATTCAAAAATAAAATCAAACTTTATGGGAAATCTACTATATATAATTGCAGTTATTTTAATTATTGCATGGCTAATTGGTTTTGTAGGTTATAGTGCCGGAGGACTCATTCACGTTCTTCTTGTTATTGCAATCATTGCTGTACTCATCAGGATAATTCAGGGGCGGAAACCACTTTAGGTTTTTCACTTAAACGATAACGCTTTGGATGCAAAATTGGAGTATTCGAATCTCATGCGCATTGTTTGAGAAAATGGACTCTGGCTGTAGTAGCACTGTAAGGAATCTTATTGTTTGCACATCATAAATATATTGAGCATCCTCACGCAGTTTAAAATCAAAAATAATCCGCTAAGCAACTGAACGCCTATATGAAAATATTAATTTTATTTTGCTTTCTGTTTGGAACTTCACCTTTTCTGTATTCGCAAAATGCTACGCTGGAGAATAAAAATAAAATTGCTCCGATTGACTCAATTGTTCCATCTAAAGGCGATCCGAAAAAACAACTTGAAAATATCAAAGAGAAAAAGGAGAAACTACTTAGCGACAGCACAAACAGCCAACCTAAAAAAACTGAACTCGTCGATACAACATTACAAAACAAATATGGTGATTTGCTTAACGATGATTCTACCTACAATAAAAAATATCCCTTTTGGATTCCTTTAAGTGAAACTATTGGCGCTAATGTATTAGTCTGGTCGTTAGACCGGTATCTGCTAAATGCTGATTTTGCACGCGTCGGCACTGATACTTGGAAATATAATCTTAAAAAAGGATGGGAATGGGATGCAGACCGATTCGGAATTAATTTTATTGGTCACCCTTATTCAGGGACTCTTTCTTTTAATGCGGGGCGATCCAATGGTTACAATTATTTACAATCATCTGCCTTTGCTTTTGCAGGAAGCATGATGTGGGAATACTTTTGTGAAAACACTCGCCCCTCCTATAACGACATAATAAACACCCCTATTAATGGCGCATTTCTGGGAGAAATTCTCTATCGCCTAAGCTCGAATGTTCTTGATGACAGAACTCATGGAATGGAGCGGGTTTCAAGAGAAGTAATTGCTGGCTTGATTGATCCTATGCGTGGATTAAACCGCCTGCTCCAAGCCAAAAGCTGGAGAATGACAAATAAAGAAGTTTACCAGAAGGAACCGCTTAATATTTCCATTTATGCCGGGATTCATAAAATTAACGAAGGAAGGGAAGCATTCACAGCGAAAAGCACGAATAGTGAATTGCTAAATATTCAGCTCGATTACGGTAATCCCTTCGAAAATAGATCAAGAAAACCATTTGATTTTTTTAAGTTGAGAACTGAATTCAATTTCGGAGTTGGTAGAAAAATACTGAGTAATGTTACTGGTTACGGAATTTTGGCAGGAAAAAATGTGCAGTTTGAAAAACATTCGATTTTATTTGGTGCGTTTCAGTATTCCGATTATTGGGATAATAAAACATTTGAATTAGGAGCAATCGGTTTCGGTGCTGGTTTGTTTTCTAATTTGCCAATTAGTAAATCGTCATCTCTTTTTACAAATGTTCACATAGCGGCAATTCCGTTTTCAGGAAATAGCACAAAACTTGGTCCCGATACTTCGGAGTTTAGAGATTATACATTTGGCGATGGATTTGAAGCAAAGTTCGAAAGCACAATCAATATTTCTAAGGTGGCTACTGCATCTATGATTTATTACTATTATTTCATTCATACTTATGTGGGTCCCGCCGGGAATAATTTTATTGGGATCCTGAAACCAAGAGTTACTTTTCGCTTATATAAAGGGTTAAGTATAGGACTTGAACATTATGTTTATTATAATACTCGTAGCCTTAAAAACTCTCCAGTAACACATTCAGTAAATACGGAACAAAAAATATTTCTATCCCTTTTCATTGAGGATAAACAAAGGAGAGGACATTACAATTGAAAAAAATAATACCGTCAGTTTGCTTAAAAAAGAAAAGATGTTTCAGATATTCGCCATTCTTTCTGATTTTTATTTTCTCAATATTTCAAATGACTGTCAATGCTCAGGATTCTCTTGAAATACCGAAAGAGAATAAATACAATTTTCATGAGTTCGTTCATGAATCGGGCTTATACATTATTCGTCCGATTAAATGGAAAGCAAACGATTGGTTAAAAGTGGGAGCCATCGCTGCCATAACTATTTCTGTCATGCAAGCGGATCAAAATATCAGAACTACTGCACTTGATAATCCTAAATATTCAAAAACGGTACCTATGGAAATTGGTAATCAATGGGGAGGTTTTTTTTTAATTCCCATTACATCAATTGCATTGTTGACGCATGGATCAATCTCAGATAATACAACAACTAAAAAAATCGGTTTCGAAATTGCACAGGCTGCACTTTATTCTGAAGCTATTTCTTTTGTATCTAAAGGATGCATAGGAAGATCAAGGCCATTTACAAATAATGGATCTAATGATTATAGTCCATTCACTTTTTTTAACAGTCCACATAATTCCTTTCCTGCCGGGCATGTTGATGCGGCTTTTGCATTATCAACTGTTTTGTCCAGAAATACAAAATCGGGCTTCTTGAAAGTTGTCGCCTATGTCCCTGCCGGACTTACAGCAATTTCCCGCATATACCAGGATGAACATTGGACCTCTGACGTTGTGTTGGGAGGAATTATCGGATTTTATGTCGGTACGTGGGTTGTAAACCTTCATGAGAATAAAGATTCGCGCGTATCTTTGTCTTCCATTTATCCGCTTGGAATTAAAATAGCTCTTGACTAAAAAAGCAACTATGCTAAATCGCTTTTGTACTATTCTTTTACTTTTCATCTCGTTTCAATTATCCGTGTTTTCACAGGAAAAGAAAAAAGATGTTACAGCACCCGAGACACCAAAAGAACAAAAAGTTGAACAGAAACAAAGAGGAAAATTATACAGTATCCCACAATTCTGGCATGAAACGAAGCTATTCGTTAAGCAACCTACTAAATGGAAAAGCAACGATTGGCTAAGAATAGGTTTTGTTACAGCGGCAACAATTTCAGCTATGCCCTTTGATGAAAGAATCACAAATTCGACACAAGGACATCAAAGATATTATTATAGTGCTCCAATTGAAGGCGGGCGAATTTTTGGTGAGTGGTATTCAATTGGTGGAGTTGCTGGAGCATTTGGAATGTTCGGATTAATTGCCCGTGACACTGCCGCAAAAAAAATTTCCATCGAACTTTTACAGGCAGGACTATATTCCGAAATTATAACGACTGTTTTGAAAATAGCTATTGGGCGTGAACGACCCGTCTCTACACAAGATGCTTTTACGTATCATCCTGTTTCATTGTTCAATTATGACTTTCACTCAATGCCAAGCGGTCATACTACAAGCGCCTTTGCATTATCGACTGTTATGTCGAGACATGCGCAATCAACATCATTGAAAATTCTGGCCTACGTCCCTGCTGGATTTACAATGTTTTCTCGGATATACCAGCATCAGCATTGGCTATCGGATGAAATTCTTGCCGCAGCAATTGGTTACTTCTCCGCCAATTGGGTTGTTGACTTGCATGAAGGAAAGAGACATAAAATTAATGTTACTTCAATGTATCCTCTCGGTATTTCTTATTCGCTGAATTAAAACCATTCACTTAATATGAAATGCAATCAACAGCATTCGAAGATGACACTTTATTTCTGTGCTGAACTGTTTTAATAAATATACTACACTAAATCTTCCATTTTAATAACCTTTATAGAATACTCATTCGGTATTATTTTTTTGCCATGAGTATGTGCATAGACCTTGGTAAATTCAGCGCCAAAATAAAGTATGATTGCCGAATAATAAACCCATACTAGAATTAATATGACCGATCCGGCCGCTCCGTAGATAGAAGCAATGGCAGAACTTCCCAGATATGCGCCTATTGCAAATTTGCCAATCATAAATAGAAATGCCGTGAACGATGCGCCTATAATACAATCCCGTAGTACTACTTTCCCATCAGGCAACGACCTAAAGATTATCGTAAATAAAATTGTAATAATTAAAAAAACGACCAATAAATTTAATCCGTAAAACAGATAAATCGTATCCAACGGAAATCTTATGGCAAGCTGTTTATTTAATACATCCATAATTGAATTAATTATCAGGCTTACCAGTAATAAAAATCCAACAGTTCCTATCATAGAGAATGACATCAATCGGTTTTTTATGAATTTCACCAGGCCCTTATTAGGCTTTGCCTTTATTCCCCATATGTAGTTAATTGAATCCTGAATTTCGGCAAAGACACCCGAAGCTCCAATTATCAAAATGATTACACCGAGTGTCGTTGCAAATACGTTGCTTTTCGACAGTGAAACATTCTTAATGGTATCCTGTATTTGAAGCGCAACGTCGTTTCCAACAAGTCCGTTTATCTGACCGTACAACTCACCCCGCACAGCCTCCGCTCCGTAAAACAAGCCGCATAAACTAATTATTATTATAAGTAATGGAGGAAGTGAAAAAATCGTGTAATATGACAACGAAGCACTAAGCTTTATTGCATTGTCATCAATAAATCCCTTGAATGACTCCCTAAGTAGATATTTTATTTTACTAAATGTTGCAAACCTTTTCATAAAACGAAATTAAATATTCTTTTGATTATCTGAATGAAATAATTGCCGGTTTGCCTATTTCGAAATCACGGAAACTAAGGTCTGTAGTTTTAATTGAGTTTATCTTATAAACATCCTGACCAACACCGGGAATTAACGGATAAAATGAAATTGATAGTTGAAAAGTACTTATTACCAAATTTTCATTTCTTATTAAAACGCCCAGGCTAATCAGAGAATAAAGTTTGCTTCTTCTAAATCCCGAAACATCATCACCAAGCAGACCAATTGAATAATTTAGAAATGGTCCAAAATGGAAACCTATTAAATTCCATGGAGCATATGATTGAGTCTGCAATGTTAATAAAAGCCTTTTTGTTCCCGTGAGGTTCGTACTGTTAAATCCATCTAAGCCATATGTTTCCTTAATTGTAAGACTATCATATGAAAATCGATTTAACCCAATCGTAATACTCGGTTTTATAAATTGTCTGAGTTTCCATTTTCCAATTTCCCTCACTCCGGTAAAATAAATAAGTCCGGCAGAAATGGCCCCCTGTTCAGCATGCGAATTCCTGAAAAATGTTCCATATTCAATTTCAGAACTTAGATATCCCCATGGATAATAATGACCGGAAGATATGCGTGCGCCTAAATATAATCGTTCCATCTTATTTTTTATCTGGTATCCTCCCGTAATTGAAAATACCCGGCCAACAGGTACGTCTTCAGTTACTCCATATTTAAAAATATATTTGTCCTGAACATAATTACGTGTCGATATTCCTATGCCGGCTAGATAAAAAATTTCATCTCCATAAATATTAAGCGTATCATACAATTCGTCGGGCTTCTCATTATATCTGATCCTCAGGTAGCGAATCGCAGAGATAAAATTTGTAGTCCGATCATACTCTGTGTTTCCTTTAAATATCTGAATTGAATTACCAACCCAGTAATCCTGGGAATTGAATTTGTATTTCTGCAGTATTCGCGTCTGATCGTGATTATAAATCGAATCTTTTCTAAACTGATGGAAAAATTCAATTCCCGCTGCCCATCTTGCAAATGGTGAAAAAAACGGCCGGTCAACTGCAAAACTCCTAGTATCATTGCCCTCTTCATCCTTGCTGTAATTAAGCGTCGAATTAATAAAGGTGTTTCTTATATTGGGAATAAAATAATTCGCTTTATACGCATTAGCCCTTCTTTTAGAAAACCATGAATAATCATTCCTGAATTCATGGCCCAGTCCAAGAAAATTTTTATCGGTCAATTCAACAGAAATTTTCGTTGGCGAAATTGAGAATCCCGGTATAAGACTCCAGTTATCCTGCTCTTGTATAAGTATATCAACGGAGTCAGAATTTTTTTGTGTGGCGTAAACATAAAATAAAACATCATTAACATAATTTCTTGTCCGAACCAATCTTTCTGATTCTTTAACAAGCAACGAGTCGAACGGTTGATTTTCTCTTATCAATAAAAGGTTTCTTATGTTAATGCGCAGCGATTTAATATGCAGACTATTGGCGGCTTTTAAAATACCAATTTGAGATGTTACCGCTGTGTCTTTTACAGAATATCCAAATGGATCAAGTGTTACTATTTTAATATTCCGAATAATTTTTCCCTCAAATGCTCTATAGGGTTTTTGAATGAACTTACGATACCGTTTTTTTGTGGGATGACTTTTAGAACTGTCTCTTTCAATTGGCTTAAAAATTAACCAGTAAATAAATTTAGTAAAGTTGCTTTTGGAGGAATAGGATTCAATATTCTTATATATTTGGGTAGTATCAGCCTTGTCGGTAGTTTGTTGCGCAAAGATAAGTCCAGACAGAAAAATTGAGGAAATAAAAAATATAATAAATTTATACCGCACTATCATTTTCTATTTAGAAATAATCTGGCTTCATCATCTAATAATAAGTAAGATCTTGCGATTGACCGAACCCCTGATTTTGAATTCTTCCTTTACTTCAATTGTTGGTCTCCGGCATGCAAAATAATTCTGACGAATGTAAAATTAATAATATTGATGCTTATTTTCCTCAAATTATTACTGAGATTCTTAATTGCATATCAGCAATCATTGAAAATAGTTAATCGTCGTTTTATTTTCCTTCATTCTCTTTTCTTTTAATCTCTTCTTCTTTTTTCTTCTCTGCCTCTTTTGCTTTTTTATTAAAGTAGCCGCGTAAAAGAAAGTTGTGTTGGGCTGCCTTCATATTCTCATCAAGCCCTTTCGTACTTTTCTTCAAATTTTCCATAGTCAAATCAAAGTTTTTCGCAATAGTGGAGTCCTGAATCAATCTTCCCAACGTTCCATTTCCGCTATTAATTTTCGACATAATTTCGGCAAGTTGTTGGGAAATAATTTCGGCATTACCTGCTGTTACCTGAAGACTTGCCATGATGGCATCAGTTTCTACCGGTTCAGCCGAGCTCAATACTTGTCCTTCTTTTACTTCAGGCGCATTTGAACCGCCCTGAGAGATTACTAATAATCGATCTCCAATCAATCCCTCCGAACCAATTGCAACCTGGCAATCGGATTTGATAAACTGTTTTATTTCCTTTCTGATAAGAAGGTCGACGCGAACTGAGGAATCATTGATGATAACTATATTGTCGACAGTGCCGACATTGATTCCCGAAAATCTTATGTTGTTCCCCACCTGCAAGCCGCTTACATTATAAAAAGTAGCGGTAACTTTGAAAACAGGATTAAATAAATTCTTTTGCTTTCCGATAATAAATATTGCAAGGACAAATAGCGCCAACCCTCCGGCAACAAATAATCCGAGTCGTAGTTTAAATTTTTCTGTATGCGTATCCATGATTGTACGATGATTAATTGTGAAAATTTAATTTTTTCTTTTAAAAAAAGACTTGACCAATGGATCTTCGGAATTTTCGAATTCATCGGGCTTGCCATCAATGTAAACTTCTCCGTCTTTTAACATAATAATTCGGTTTGCCGTTTTACGAGCGCATTCAATATCGTGGGTGATGATAATTGATGATGTTTTATATTTTTCCTGAACCACATTTATAAGAGAACTGATTTCATCCGAAGTAACAGGATCAAGTCCTGTTGTTGGCTCATCGTATAATATGATTGACGGATCAACAACAATTGTTCTTGCTAAGCTAATTCTTTTTCTCATTCCGCCGGAAAGCTGTGATGGCATTTTATTTAATGAATCTGCCAATCCAACATTTTCAAGAACTTCATTTATTTTCTCTGAAATTTGTTTTTCAGAATATTCCTTCTTTATTCTTCTTAAAGGAAATTCGAGATTTTCTTTCACAGTCATAGAATCATACAATGCGCCGCTTTGAAAAAGAAAACCTATTTTTTTTCTCAGCTCGCCAAGATCCTTGTTGTTTAATTCACGAACATTTTTTTCAAATACATTAATAATACCGCTGTCAGAGGATAATAGTCTTACTATGCATTTTATCAATACTGATTTTCCCGAACCAGACTTCCCTAGTACGATTAAATTTTCTCCACTATACAGATTAAGTGAAATATTCTTTAATACTTCCTGGGCCCCAAAATATTTTTTTAGGTTTATTATTTCAATAACCGATTCTTCCCCGCTTTGTTGAATTGTATCTTTGCTTCCGGAAATTTCCCTGCTCGTATTCATCATAAAAGTATATCAGTAATCTGCACCGCAATAACATCAACAATAATAACGACAAGCGAACCCATTACCACAGCGGAATTTGCCGCAATCCCAACGCTCTCTGTTCCCTTGCCTGCATTGTATCCCATGAAACATCCGATTAATCCTATAACGGCGCCGAAGAAAAATGATTTAATCGTCGCAGGTAAGAAGTCAATAAATTCGACATGACTAAATGCCTGAGAAAAAAATAAAACGAATGATACATCACCTTTGATATTTGCTCCGGCCCAGCTTCCAAGTATTCCAAGCGCATCGGCATAGAATATCAACAGTGGTATCATGATCGTTGCAGCCCAAACTCTTGTAACTACAAGGAAACGCATTGGATTCGTTGATGACACTTCCATTGCATCAATTTGCTCAGTAACTTTCATTGATCCTAATTCAGCACCCATTCCCGATCCGATTTTCCCGGCACATATAAGTGCGGTTATTACCGGTCCCATTTCTCTTATCAGTGAAACAGCAACCATTCCCGGCAACATAGTAACTGCGCCAAAATCCACCAACACTGGTCTCGATTGAATGGTAAGTACAAGGCCCATAATCATTCCTGTAATCGAAATAAGTGGCAATGTTTTATATCCTATCTGATAACACTGGCGAAGAAATTCTTTGAATTCGAACTGCCGCGAAAATGTTTCCCTTACAACTTGAACTGTAAATAGAAAAAATTCTGCAAAGCCCGTAATCATATTGCCGGCATCAGCCGTGCGGGTAATTGTCTTCTCTTTGAATTTCTTCACAGACAGTTTCGTAACCGACTTTAGATTTGGTATTAATTTATTTTCCGATTTCAAAATATTCATGGGAATAATTTCTACCTTTTTATATTGTTCAATTTAAATATCTCCGTAAAACCCAAACGATGGTTTCGTGTTCTTGCATAATTCCGGTTAGAAAATCAGCCGTACCTGCGTCATTGAATTTCGTTGTGCATGCCTCTACCTGTTTTCTTAGTTGTCTAATTAATGTTTCGTGATCTGCTAGCAACTCTTTCATCATATCTTCTTGCGCCGGATATTTTCCTGGTGATTCTTTTAATGTGCTAGACATATTAAATTCCTTCATTGTCCCAATCGATTTCCGCCCTAGTTTTCCTATGCGTTCTGCGATCTCGTCAATATATTCTTCCAATTGTTTATACTGTCCTTCGAAAAGTTTGTGCAGCTCCATAAAACTTCTACCTGTCACATTCCAGTGAAATTTTCTTGTCTTAATATAAAGTGTCATTTCATCAGCTAGAAAAACAGTAAGCAGATTTGTTATACTATCTATGTTTTTTTCAGAAATTCCTATGTCAGTTTTCATTTTGTCTAGTATTTTTCATTGATTGATTATAATTTGATTTTCTTCCTTTTAAAACGGATGTGGCGTTTATTCGTTGGTACAATATTTCCCAAAAGGTATCCCCATGGCTTCAATGGTTCTATGTGATCGCATATAACCTTAATGATTGCGGTTAATGGAATAGACAAAAACATACCGGGCACTCCCCATAAGGCACCGCCGGCTAATACAGAAATAATAGAAATTAATGCATTCAATTTTACACGTGATGCGACAACTCGGGGAATGATAAAATGATTATCAATGAACTGGATTAAAAGATATAGTATCAACACTAAAAAAGCATACGTTGATGAGTCTTTCGTTATATATGCAATAATCATTGGCAATGCAGTAGCAATAACTCCTCCGATATATGGAATTATGTTTAGCAATGCTCCGATAATACCTAAGACTATTGCATATTCAATTCCAAGCAACAATAACCCTATTGAATTTAGCGCGGCAATAATAGCAACCTCTACAAGCAGCCCGATAAGGTAACTTTGAATTATTTTCTTCGATCCGATCAGTACATCGAAAACCTGAGCATGATATGAAATATGAAAAATCCTCCTGATAAATTCCAATAACAGGTTCTTATAGTATAGAATCATAAATAAGTAAACAGGAAGCAATACAACAATAATTAGAATACTGTTTATTGCCGATATGGTTTGACCAATCGCACCGCCCATATTGTTTATTACATCAATCCTATTTTTTTCAATCCATGCATTAATTTTGTAGATTCTAATATTAAAGGTTTGTGAAAACCATTTAACTACCTGTGCGCTGGTTTCGAGAATTTTTTCTTCAAGTTTTGGATATGTTTCGCTAAACACAGATAACCTGCCTAAGATAAAATATATCAGACTAAAAAATATTAATATGCTGATTGTAACGGCAATTGATATTGCAACAACTCTGTTTATTCTATGATTAACAAAATAATTAACCAGAGAATTTAGAAGTATTGCCAGAATCGTTGCATAAATTAACGGAACAACAATTTGCTGACTTATATATAAGGCAGAAATAAATGCGAAAATACCAATTACGATAAATGCAAACTTAACATAGAAAGGAATGGAGATGTTGGAATTCATTTGAGTAAAGCAGGAAAAAAACACTATTCAATACATAAATTTATGCAAATACTCCAACCTTCACGTTACACAACTCTTTTAGTATTTTACATGATTCACACATTTTACAAAATGAATAAACCTTACCGAATTTAAAGTCTTTTTTTACAATTAACCAATGTTTGATTTATTAATAAAAAACCTCCGGAGCAAAAACTTACTCCGGAAGATCAAAAATAATAATTAACTAATTCTTTACAATAACAAGATATTTTGAGGTGCTCCAGAATTTTTCCGGATCCGTAATCACAATATTTTTAACAATGTCCTTATCTTTTGCATCCTTCTCGAGCATGAAAGTGCCAGTCGGGTGACTTGTAATTATTTTCATATCACTATTCACGGCAATGGAGCTGGTTTGTGTATAGTCGATTCTGGTAAATTTACTGTTGTCAAAATCCGAGTTGAGCTTAGATGTTCTTCCGATTCCCAAAAGTCCACCTTGCCTGTCAATTATCTTAGCATCTTTCAATTCGCCCGACTTACCCATTACATAATATGCCGTATGCAGCGCCATAGTCCTTTCGTCAATTGTTTGTGATTGCGCTTGATTGCGCTTATTCAATGTATCAACAGAAGTATTCAATGTGGCAACCTGAGCATTCAATTCTAAAAGTTTTGTGTTAAGCTCAGCAAGCTCCTGGTCTTTATGCGCCAACTGGTTGTTAATCGTCGCAATTGTTTTCATAAGCTCGGCATTTTTATTCCCCGAATTTTTTAACTTATGATTCAGATCTGCGAGTTTTTTTCTGTTCTGCTCCATCAATTCATTGATGGCTTGAATTTCAGAATTTATTCTTGCCTTCTGATCCTTTTTTAACTCGCTATTCTTATCGGTATGCGATAATATTATATGCTGCCTCACAGCAATTGAATCGAGATTGCTTTCCACTTCATTAAACGATGCAATAAAATCGTTTAGCGAAATATCGCGCTCATTCACTACCGACTGAAGCGAATCTTTATCATGACTTGATTTATCAAGTTCGGCTTGGTTGCAGGAAGATACCATTATGGCTGCTGCTGCAATAAAAAGGTGCGTTTTCATTTATAATTTGATTTAGATATTAACAATTTTCGTAAAAAGCCTTTCTCTTATTTCAGCAAATTAACATATCCGATTTATAAGCCCTGTTACAGAATTTAAAACAAAAGTTACAAGATTCACACATTTACTTGCTAATTATTCATATTTAATTTCGGTTAATAAATAATCAGCCCACTTTATTCCAGATAATTATAAAGTGTTTTTATTGGCTCTCCTCACTTGTTCAAACTTTTTCCTTGGCGCCTCATCATTAAATTCTTTCATCTTTTCATATGCCTTGATCAGAGATTTTGGATTGCCATTATTATACTCTATCTTATAAAATGAAAATCCATTATAGGGGATAATATTTTCTCTTGATGCAAGATGCATTCTGTTAATTAGTTCTTTTTCCTTAAAGAAAGAGTTAAACACTTCTTCCCTGGCCTTGCATAACTGTTCGAATTTCATGTTTACAAAGCCGGAGTCGATTAGCTTAGCGCATTTATCCTGAATTGTAAAAAGCATTGAATCATTTGCATTCTCCTTTAAAAAACGGACAAAATCAGGGTCCTTTACCGACATTTTATCAACTATTTCCGAGTCCTTTTCGGCGAACAGTTTTTCTTTCAGGTTGTTTCTTATAAGGAAGAATTTCTTTTTCGCTTCATAAAACAGAATTTGTTCCTTCTCCTTATTTGCGTAGTACTCGGGGTGAACTGTTATTGTTGCCTCAGGATTTTCTTTGAGAAAATCAACCAGTTTTTCTACAAATCCCTCCTGTCTCTTGCTCGGGACGCTTTGACGCATTTCCCATTTAAAAGTCAGGGCTTTCTCAATTTCATTCTCTGTTTCCTTCACCTCACTTCTATAGGGAGTTGTTACCGGTTTTACAAAAATATTTTCTATCAAATCAAATACTACATCATGAAAATGATATTTGGGATCCCTTAGATTTCCCGTTATCGGAATTTCATAGTCAATAACATATCCGCGCTCTCGGATAAACGACATAATCAATGGCAACGGAATCCATTTTTCGTTTTTATTCCTCCTCCTCTTTGTTACACGAGGATCAATTATTACGAGGTGATTTGTGCTTTTAATAATTCCTTCCCTCACCCTCCAGTTTCCTCTAAATTCAATTGTCCCACGGTCTAAAGGAAATGATGTATACGAAATTGTATACGGATTAAACAAAGAGACGGGGATTTCCTTAAAGTGATATTGCATATCAAAATTTGCAGTGTCTCTCGGGTTTACACTCAACGACACCCAACCGTTACCGTATGGTTCTATTCCACTTGTAAATTTTGCATCTATCTTCCTATGTGTTTTATCAATGGAATCTGCGGAAATATTTAAGGGCTGTAGAGCTATCGCAAATTTACTGCTGATTGAATAGTCATTAAATAATAATTTACCATCAGTCAATGCAAAATGATTTATTTTATAATTACTGCTGAAAAAATTTCTGGCAAGCACTTTAACGTATTTTGCAATTTCCAGAATTAAATTGAAGCGAGTCGGGTCGCCATTTACGGCTGCTATATTTTCCCCTCCTTTTCCAAACATTGTCTCAATGTTATCTAAATAATCATACCGCTCATATTTAAAATATGGATGTTTAATGGCCATTGTATCGAACAAATATTTATGATTTTTAGGACTGAGATTTATTATGTTCAAAGAAAGCCTGTCAAATGAAGCATAATCCTCCTTTGGACTTTTCCCAAAATGAAAATCATTTATGGCAATATTTCCCTTTATGTTTATGTTCTCCTGGTCATTGAAATTCCCGGTTGCTCTTATATCTGCATCAAGACTTGCCCTAAAACTTCCATAATTGCTAAGTTCTTTCATGTATTGTTCGATAATCATTAAATCGAATTTATGTATCGTAGTTGCCAGACGATAATCCTTGCTTTTTAAATTCATCTGCAAGTCACCTTTTACATCTCCCGTGCCAGTGCCCGGTAAAAAAGAAAAGTGAACGGAAATCGTATCCTCATTCCATCTTATTCCCTTGCTTGACAACACCACGTCCTTTATGAAATAATTAATTGGAGTGTCTTTTTCACGATAATAAAATGTGCCCTGATTAATTAAAACGTCCCGTATATTATAGCGCCAGGTTGATTTGATCGCATCTTTTTTTTCACCACCAATCAAATTTATCAAATCATCAATATTTAGTTTCTTCAGGTCCCAAATTAATTTACCGTTTGGCTTATCAAATTCCAGCTGAGTTATTTCAAAAGTCTTAAATAACATTTTACGCAATGCGAAATTAATATCGATGCTTTCACTCGAAAAGAATACACTGTCACTTCCCGACTCATATATTTTCGGATTGTTTAAATGCATGTATCCCGTAAAAGGATTCACATAAACCCAATCTATCGTAATCTTTCTACCTGTATATTTCTCATCATATTTCTCAATTAAATATTTAGCAATTGGTGACATGAAAATAAGAACCAATATTACAGATAGTAGGAGAAATCCCAATGAAATTAAAACCGTTTTGGTTAACCTCGACATTATTAATTTATTTTTTTAACCGTTATTATTTTAACATCATAATTCATTATTTATTAGTTATCCATTATATTTTTTCAATAAAATATACTCTCTTAAATTTCCGGTGACAAAAATATAAAAGCAAAATAGATATATCCACAAAGGTGCAAATTCTAAAAATTCGTGACATTACATCTAAATCTAAAAATGTTACATTATTCACACATCCGTATAATATTTAAGGGCTACTACTATAACAATTTTATTCAGGAAGCGATTATAAGAAATCATTAATGTCTATAATATTCAATCGTCGATATTGTTAATAAAATCAGTTTACAACAAAAGGAAATTTCATTTCTCTATTTTATCTTAAACTTCAATCGTAAATTAAATGTGTGAATTATATAATAATAATTTTAAATTATGTAATAATTATTAATTCATGTCCTTTGATCTTTGTCGTCAAATAATAAAGATATTTTAAATATGAAAAAATTACTACTTATATGTTTGTCGGTGACCTTCTCTATGATAAGTCAGTCTCAGACAATCGACAGTAAATGGAACATCGGCTTACATGCAGGTGCGATGCAATACAATGGTGATCTGGGCAATAATTTTTATCGCACCAATTCTGTATTATATGGATTTGGCGGGCTATCCCTTACCCGCTATCTTGGAAGGGTACTTGATGTAAGTGCTCAGTTTACAAAAGGAGAAGTTGGCTACTCAAGTTCGAAGGGAAACTTTAGCACCGGTCTTTCTACGGCTACTCTAAATTTACGTTTTAATCTCTTGAAACCTGAATCTGCTGTTCGTCCATATCTATTTCTAGGTGGCGGAGTTTTGATGTTTGCAATTAATCCAAGCTTAAAGCAAAGTAAAATTGATTATGCAGCGCCTTCATTCGGAGCCGGATTGAATTTTCATCTAAGCCCTATGCTTATGTTACAGGTTCAGGAAATGTTTGTAAACTCTTCAAATGATGATAAAGACGGAGTATCTGAAGGCACCAACGACTTTTTTGTCATGCATACAATTGGATTAACATTTAATTTCGGAAAAAAACATGACGAAGATGGCGATGGAGTTGCTGATCGCGATGATAAATGCTCAGGAACTCCTGCGGGAATTGCCGTTGATAAAAAAGGTTGTCCTCTTGATAAAGATAATGACGGTATCGCCGATTACCAGGATGAATGTCCCGATATCGCCGGACTTGCAGAATTCAAAGGTTGTCCCGATAAAGATGGCGATGGCATTACCGATAAAGATGATCGCTGCCCGGATGTTAAAGGAACACTTGCATTAAAAGGTTGTCCTGATAGTGATGGTGACGGTGTAGCTGATTTAGATGATAAATGTTCGGATACAAAGTCGGGATACAAGGTTGATGCAACAGGTTGCACAATGGATAATGATAAAGACGGTATTGTAAACGAAGACGATCGTTGTCCTGATGCATTTGGACTTGCCGGCTTAAAGGGTTGTCCCGATACCGATGGTGATGGAGTTGCCGACATCGATGATCGCTGCCCGAAACTTATTGGAACAATAGCAAATAAGGGTTGTCCCGAAATTACTGTTGAAGATGTCAAGAAAATTACGCAGATAGCAAGTAAATTATTCTTTGAAACTGCAAGTGATAAACTTAAGGTAGCCTCACTTGTTCAACTAGATGAACTTGTTGTAATCTTAAAAAAATACCCAGAAGCTAATCTTACTATCGAAGGGCATACTGACGATGTAGGAAAAGATGATTACAATATGAATCTGTCGCAAAAGCGTACCGAGTCTGTTAAGAATTATCTTATGGGCAAAGGAATCTTTGAATCGCGACTTACCGCCGTCGGTTATGGAGAAACAAAACCAATTGCTGACAATACTACAGAAATAGGCCGTGCAAAAAATCGTCGCGTAGAATTGAAAACTCAATATTAAAATATTTCGTGTGTGTGTTAATTTAGTAAAAATGGCTGTCATTCATTTGATAGCCTTTTTTTACGTTGAAGCTGAATTACAAAATAATTTATGTCATTCCATTATACTCCATTAGAGCACGGAATCCTGAAAAGGTAAATCTTCAAATCCGACTGTTGGTATCGAAAATTAATATGTGTGAATAATGCAATTTAAAAATAAATATGTGTAACAAGTATCGAATAAACAAAACAGACCTTTGGGTATTCTAAAAATAAATATTGTCCACAATTAAATAAATCAATTATGAAAACAAGTAAGGTAGTGTTAGGTGTTTTGGCCGGTGTGGCTGCAGGGGCATTATTGGGAGTTCTGTTTGCCCCCGAAAAAGGAAGCAAAACAAGAAAGAAAATATTGCGTAAGGGTGAGAATTATGCTGATGAATTGAAAGACAAATTTGATTCATACGTAGATACACTACAAGAAAAATTTGATGCGACAACCAAACAGGCAGAAAAGATATTCCAGAGTAAAAAATCAAATTATGCCGAAACCCTAAGCGAGCAAAAAAACGGAAACTCTTGATCGGAACTTAATCGTAAGTCGATTTCGAATGAATAAGTATATGAATGAAATAGCAACAGCATAAGTGCTTTTATTCGAAAAGGCAGAAGATTAAAGAAAAATCCGCCACTGTTATTTCGCGCCATGTTGCGCAAATAGTAGTGGCTATTTTCGCAGCATCTTTTTACCTATTAGTAACCATCGGCATTACGCTTAAGATAAGAGAAATGCATAGGAAATTAAATTATAGTCTCTTCATACTAACCCGATTTACGCCGTTTTAGGATCGCTTATATTTATTTTTCGAAATCACTGGATTAAAAACTCCATAAACAATTCACTCATATTTTAAATGCAAAAATAATGAGTGGCATTTATGTTCAATCATACAAAGAAAGTCTTAATGCAGCTATTGCCTTGTTAAAAAACAGGATGGTCGGTTTATTATTCTCCTGGAGCCGTTTTAACTCGTATATGAAAAAGTAAAGCCCACATACCTAATCCTTATTACGTTTCATAGAGTTGCTTCATCGCCCGGGATTAATTCCGGACTCTTTAATAATACGATTGGGTTGGTGGCTGGTTTTCTATCGTTAACGCTGTATCTAGATATTCGGAACCTATTAAAGCCGCGGGGGTAAAAATTCTTCTTAGAATAATAAATTCAAAAGCTGCATCAAATCAACAAGATTCCGAAAACGATACATTATAGCTCTTTTTTAATTCCTCCATGCGGTTATTATTGGGGATTTTTATAAGGGGGCGTTTCTCCAATATTGGAACAACTACTTTCTCCTCAATTATTTATTATGCTATTTATTATGTGAATGATGTAACATATTTATTTTTTTATGTAACAGTTTCAATAGTCGATTACATGACCTTTACTCCTTAATAACTAACTAATACCTTAATAATAAAGAAATGAAAAAAATAATTTATAGCCTAGGTTCCGCATTGATTCTCTCCACTGCTGTTTTTACCGGATGCTCATCACCAGATAGTAAAATGGAAAATGCAGAACAAAAAGTTCAGGATGCTAAAGAAGACCTTAGGGATGCAAAACAGGAAGTGATCAGTGAATTTCAACAATTTAAAAACGATGCCGGTGTTGAAATAAAAAACAATGAAGATCAAATTGCTCATCTGAAAATTGATATCAAGAATGAAAAGACAGAAGCCCGGGAAAAAGATGAAAAAATAATTGATGACTTGGATAAAAGAAATCGTGCATTAAAAGAAAAACTTGAGGCATATAGCGATGACGGGAAAAGCGATTGGAGAGAATTCAAAAAAGAATTCAAACATGACCTCGCTGGACTTGGTGACGCTTTTAAAAATATTGTTGTAAGAAATACAAAATAAACACTTCTAAATCTAAATAATATTA
Source organism: Bacteroidota bacterium (assembly GCA_031427625.1). Taxonomy (GTDB): domain Bacteria; phylum Bacteroidota; class Bacteroidia; order AKYH767-A; family 2013-40CM-41-45; genus JADKIH01. The sequence continues at coordinate 9,009 of JANPNV010000137.1, read as the reverse complement.
TTATGGATGCGAAAGAACTTATTGAAATCATGAAGGAAAAAAATTCACTTTTGATACAACAAGCCCATAGAATAAAATTACTTGAAGAAAAGATGACGGACTTGCGACAAAAATACTTTCGACTTAAATATACTCCAATTAGTTTTCGCTAAACCTAATTTATGATCATCGAGTTTATTTGAAATAATTCGTGGGAATAACAATTAATCAACTAAAATAAATCAGAATGCAGCAAGTAAATAATGTGCTTTTAGTGGACGATGATTTAATGTCTAATATAATTAATAAAAAAATAATTCAGGTATCAAAGTTCACAAATAATGTCGCTTTCTATCTTCGTGCTAGCGAGGCTATTGTTTATCTTAAAAAACTCCTTACAATCAAATCGGCCGATTTTCCTAATGTAGTATTCGTCGACCTCAATATGCCTGAAATGAGTGGCTGGGACTTTATTGACGAACTGAACAAGCTTCCTGAGTTCCCGATAAATAAATGCAAGATAATCCCTATGTCGTCAACAATTTCAGGAGAATCTTTTGTAAAATCGAAATCCAACAGACAAACATACGATGTAATTTTAAAGCCATTAACATTCGACAAAATCGGTATGCTGAATGCAAATTACTGTGGAGTTTATAATTTGGCCATATAATCTATTCCCTAAGACTATCAAATCATTCATATTTCACTTTCAGGAATTAAAAAAAGAAAGAATTATACAACTTAAAAATAGAATTATATAACATCCCCCATATTAACTTTTCTCATCTTTGAAAAATATCGATCAGGAGTTTCCGGTGAATTATTCCCCCCGTTTAACGATACCGGATTCTCCCCTGGTTGATTTTTAAAACAGAAATTCATGAAAAATAAATTGAACAAACAAATCAAACAGAAAAATATTACTCTAGATCATCCACAGATAAAGGTGCGTCTCGACCACAGAACATTTATAATGCTGCCTCGCATTGAATCTCTTGCCGCCTGGATAAAAAGATATCCTGATGCTGTAGTTATTTCTAGCTAAATACCATGAAGATCATGACATACAATTCATGTTTTAAAATCAAATAGGCCATAATAATATCCGGTGCCACAATAATATTTTCAAAATAAATAAACTCACAAAGCACTATCATGAAAACATTAATATTAGTTTTAATCGTGTCACTCTCTGCTATGTGTTCAAGCACTTTTTCTCAACAAACTACGTCATCAGAAAATTATGCAAAAACACTAAATCTTGGGGTTGGAATTGGGTACTATAGCTATTCTGAAAACTCTTTTCCCGTTATTCATGCAAACTATGAACTCGATGCAGGCAAAAATTTCACACTTGCACCATTTATCAGTTATTATTCCTTTAGAAACGGATATTACTGGGGAGATAAGAAAAAAAATTATCCTTATAAATATTACTACTATCATGAAACACATATTCCGATTGGTGTTAAAGGATCATATTATTTCGATGACTTATTAAATGCGGGGTCTAAATGGGACTTTTATCTTGCCGGCTCTCTTGGATTTACAATCATCAATTCGAGATGGGATAATGATTACTATGGAGATCAGAATTATTATACTCGTTCAAGTCATCTTTATCTCGATTTACATATAGGTACAGAATATCACATTAACGATAAGCTTGGAATATTTCTTGATCTTTCTTCTGGTATTTCTACGGTTGGGCTTGCAATCCATAATTAAATTAAAATTGAAAATATTAGTAATGACTGTAATTATACTCTTCAGAAAATCGACTTTAATATCAGCGAATAAAATTGTTGATCAGATTTAAATTTTTATGAACATCACTTACAATCGATTTTTACAAATAACTATAATTCAATAAAAAATAAAATCATGGATAACAAATCAATCGGAATAGTCCTAGTCGTAATTGGAATAATCATGATCGCTTATACGGGCTTCAACTTTGTAACTACAGAAAAAGTTGTTGATCTCGGGCCAATTGAAATAAATAAAGAAAAGAACCATCCTGTTCAATGGTCTCCAATAGTAGGAATTGCTCTACTCGCCGGAGGAATACTTGTGCTTGTCATGAATAAAAAAGGCCGCCCATAGTTCTTTTAATAATATGATATTGCCTTTAAATAAATTGTATTAATGCTTTCAACTGGCCTTATCACTTGAAAAGAGTGATTAATGGCATTTAGGCTCTTTTATCGTTCCCCGAAAAAAATCCATAATGTGTGAATAATGCAACATTTTAGAATTGTTGTGTAACATCTGCCATGTCTGTTTAACCGTTCTTTATTAGAATAATTGAAGAGATCAAAGAGATTTGAAATTACATATAAAATATATGGTGAGCTCGCGCTGTAAAACAGCGGTGAAGGATGAGTTGAAAAAACTTGGTCTGCATTTTATAATTCTAAACCTCGGCGAGGTAGATGTTATGGAAGATATTTCACCTGATAAGCGCGAACAATTAAAAGAAGCCTTATTCGGTGCCGGATTTGAATTAATGGACGATAAGCGCTCAGTACTAATTGAAAAAATAAAAAATGTTATCGTTGAAATGGTTCATCATTCTGATGATTCTCTAAAAGTAAATTTTTCACAACATTTAAGCGAAAAACTTCAATACGATTATACGTACATGGCAAATTTGTTTTCTGAAATCCAGGGAACAACAATCGAACAATTTATCATAATGCATAAAGTTGAACGAATCAAGGAGTTGATAGTTTACGGCGAATTAAACATTACTGAAATATCCTGGAAAATGAACTATAGCAGTGTAGCTCATTTATCAAATCAGTTCAAAAAAGTTACCGGACTTTCTCCTTCTCATTTTAAACAATTGAAAGATAAACGAAGAACGCCCATTGAAGAGATTGGAATCCTATCGAAAATAAATGTGAAATAGAAAATGAAATCGGATAATAAAAAGGATAGTCAGGATTTACGTGAATTCGCAGTTTATGTCAGAGAAAATTATTTACTGGCTTTGGTAATGGAGAAAGTTCGAATCAATAGTTTACTTGATTATCCATTTATGAAGACACTTTCTAAATTATCGGAAAAAAAAGTTATAGAAGTTGCAATGTCAAGATCAGAGCATTTACTTATGGCATTAGAGGCAAATAAGAGCATTGACGCTGATAAAATAAATCTGAATCAATGGGAAGATAATAAGGTAAGCGATGCGTCAAAAATAAAAATCGATTCAGCAGATATCATTCGTATAAATGCATTGCAAAAAAAGGCGTTGTATTATTTCATACCCTTCTATACCTCAAATGCTGCAAAGATGATGTCCATTGTACAAGAATTGGATGAATATTATACAAATGTCCAAAATGAAAGTACTAATCTGTTTATTAAAATTCAGACAGGCCTAATCAAGGCGGCTAATGTGCAAGAAGTTAATATTCAATATACGCGCGGATTGATTGAAGCAAGTCAGGATCCTCTTGTAACAATAAGCAATTCAGGAAAAATTACAGACTTGAATCAGGCGACCATTGACATAACCGGAAAATCGAGAGAGAATCTCATTGGTACTGACTTCGCCGACTACTTCACAAATCCACAAAAAGCAAAAGAGATTTACCAAGAGGTTTTTAAAATGGGCTTCGTCTCGAACTATCCCCTCACAATTCTTGATCATAAGCTAACCGATGTATTGTTCAACGGTTCTATTTATAAAGACAATGATGGAAATGTAATCGGTGCCGTTGTCGTAGCAAGAGACATTACAGAACAGAAAAGAATCGACCGTGAATTAGCAGAAGCCATGGTATTTGCAGAACTCGCTACGGGAATTGCGGAAGACGCCCAGGCAAAAGCAGAAACTGCCAAACAAATAGCAGAAGATGCGGTAAAAGCCAAGCAACAATTTTTATCAAATATGAGTCATGAAATCCGGACACCAATGAATGCAATCATCGGATTTACTAAAGTGGTACTTAAAACAGATTTAACAGCTAAACAAAAAGAATATATTACTGCGATTAAAATGAGTGGAGATGCATTAATTGTTCTTATCAACGACATTCTCGATTTGGCGAAAGTTGATGCGGGAAAAATGACTTTTGAGAATACTGCTTTTAAGATGGCGTCTTCCATTTCTGCCATGTTGCATCTCTTTGAACCAAAAATTCAGGAAAAAAATCTAGAGCTAATTAAAGTATACGACAAAGATATTCCGGAAGTGTTGGTTGGTGATCCAGTTAGACTACATCAAATAATTTTAAACCTGCTTAGTAATGCAGTTAAATTCACATCGGAAGGTAAAATTACAGTTAGCGTACAAAAATTAAAAGAGGACGCAGAAAACGTAACAGTTGAGTTTTCCGTAAGTGACACGGGAATTGGAATCCCGGAAAATAAGTTGGAAAAGATTTTTGATGACTTTCAACAGGCCTCAAGCGGCACCTCCCGGCTATATGGAGGAACTGGATTAGGGTTGGCAATTGTTAAACAACTTGTCGAACCACAGGGCGGGAAAATAAATGTCCGAAGTAAGGTAGGCGAAGGCTCTGTGTTTAGTTTCACTTTAAACTTTCTCAAAACAACAGAAAAGGCCGAATTAGAAACGGAAACAGAGGAACTACATTCTGTAATTAAAAACATTAAAGTTCTTGTCGTGGAAGATATTGCCCTCAATCAACTATTGATGAAAACATTACTCGACGATTTTGGCTTTGAATGTGAAATTGCTTCCAATGGAAAAATTGCGGTTGAAAAATTAAAGATGAAATCATATGACATAATCTTAATGGACCTTCAAATGCCCGAGATGAATGGCTTTGAGGCTACAGATTATATAAGAAACGTTTTGAATTCCAAGACGCCAATCATCGCATTAACAGCCGACGTTACAACGGTCGATCTTGCAAAATGCAAAGCAGTTGGAATGAATGACTATATAGCAAAGCCAGTGGATGAAAGAATATTATATACAAAAATGATTGGGCTTATTAAAAAATCAATACCGAAGGATGTTCCAAAAGAAGATTCTGAACCAATAAATAAAATTAAATGTATTGATCTCAATTACCTTTTAAATCGTACTAAGTCTGATCCGGCTTTGATGATGGAAATGATCTCGCTTTATCTTGAACAAACACCAACATTGGTAAATACAATGAAGAAGAGTTTTCACGAAAACGATTGGGAAACACTCAAATCGGCCGTGCATAAAATGATTCCCTCGTTTTCCATTATGGGTATTTCTACTGATTATGAAATTATGGCGAAAACAATTCAGGAGTATGCTAACACTATGCAACAAAATGACACTATACACGATCTTGTTATACAACTCGACAAAGTTTGCTCCCAGGCATGTATTGAACTCCTAGTAGAATTTAATTTAATAAAAAACTCAAAATAATGAAGGCTGAAAAAATTAAATTGTTTCTTGTCGATGATGATTCCCTGTTCCTTAAATCGCTTGAATTGGATTTTGTTCAACATTCCGATTATACAGTCGAAACATTTGCTACCGGCGAACTTTGCATAAAAAACTTATCACACAATCCCGATGTTATAATATTGGATTACCTCCTCGATGGAATTGATAAAAATGCAATGAATGGAATTCAAACACTCGATAAAATTAAGGCCTTTAATCCCGATTTACAGGTAGTTATGCTTTCTTCTCAGGATAAAATTGATGTGGCTATTAATTGTATGCATCACCGGGCCTTTGATTATGTCGTCAAGAGCGAAACGGCATTCATGCGATTGCAGAAAATAATATCAACAATATTTAAATATAAAAAAATGGAAAAAGAATTGACCTGGTACATGAGCAGAATGTAGATAATTTACCATCAATTCCTTTATTTTTCAAAATGTATGAATAATGTAACTCTTTAAAAATATTATGTAAGCCTTGTTCGGGTAAATCGATTCACCTTTGTATTGAACATTTAAATACATACAAAATGAATCATATAAAACGCCAGATTATTTTAGGCCTCACAATTTCGGCAATCTTATTACTAAGCAGTTTTCAGTCGAATGCACAAAAAGCTGAAATAGGATTTCGATTTATGCCGACTTTCTCTTCGTTAAATTTAAAAACCTCTTCGGGCGGAAATGTCACCGGAAAAGCTACTCTTGGATATGGAGTTGGCGCCGTTCTTGGCTTCTTTTTCACGGAGCATGTAGGCGTCCATGGTGAAATTATATACAGTACCATTACTCAGAAATATACAGAAGTCGAAAGAGAAAACACCGTCAATCTAAAATATATTAATATCCCATTGCTATTATCGTTAAACACGGGCATAACAAGTCGCGTAAATCTTAATGCAGTTATTGGACCGCAAATTGGATTGAATGTAGGAAGTAGTGTTTCCACACAAGGCGCCGAAGGAACAAGCTATACACAGGCCATAGTATCAGTTAAAAAAAGTGACCTGGGCTTTGCATATGGTGCCGGACTCGACTTTTCCCTTAATCCATCAAACAACATTCGTCTTGGGGTTGGATATAGAGGCGTTTACGGCTTGTTCGACATCAGCAACAATAACAAAACAGCCGAAAGCAATTCCTTTTATGTCGTTGATAAAACTCATATAAAAACAAATTCACTCTATCTTGGATTATCATTTTTATTCTAATAAAATTCAATAACAGATTGGGATATTTCTCAACCGAAATTCACAAGAATTGTTATAATCAATAACATTCCTTGTGAATTTTTTATTTTCCGCCTAGCCGCAACCAACATGCGAATTATCATGTCACATGACTTCAAAAATAATTGTCATGTCCGTTATAGAATTCTCCATCTACATTAATAAAGCCCGCTTAATTATGAAGTATTACATAAAATTCATCTGTGAATTTTGCAACTTTTATCTCAAATTATGTAAAACAATGGGACAGGAAAGTGCCTACCTTTAGTTATTGAAAAAACAATAAATAATATTATAGAGTCATAAATTTAATTCGATAATAATGAATAGCGAAGAAGCGCAAGGAAAATGGAAAATTCAAAAAGGAAAGTTGAAGCAAAAATTTGCCTTGCTGACTGAAAATGACTTTCTTTTTGCAGATGGTAAAAAAGACGAAATGCTTGGAAGGCTACAGACAAAACTTGGCAAGACAAAGGAAGAGCTTCTTAAAATTATTGCGGGCCTTTAAATTTACCAACAAATAAAAACGTGCGCCCTCCTCCGATAAAGAAAATATTTTTTTCTTAATTTGAAATTTCATATTCTTTCGAATTCCTCCCCTTTCAATTCGAGGCAATCGGCTGCCTTGAAAATTTCTCAATTTTGTTTTTTACCGGTTTCAATGTTCTCAGATAATCATACATGGCAGCTAAATCCTCATTTGGCAATGATTGAAACTGTGTCCAAGGCATTACTGTAATATTTCCTTCGGCCGTTACCGGGATGTTCTTTGAGTTCTCTTGTCTGTAAAAACGGAACTTATCCAAAAAAGCTTCTTTTGTTAATAATCCGATACCGGTTTCATTATCTGGTGTAAGATTCGCTGATGTAACACAACGGCCATCGGGTAAGCAGAACTTAAACCCACCAGCAAACTCCATTCCCGGTTCTATCTTACCTTTGATCAGTTTCGAATGGCAGTCCATGCAAGCTGCAGCATTCACCAAGTATTTTCCATAAGCTAGTACATCAGTCTTCTGTGGTGCCGGTGGATTATTTTCGGGTGCATTTATAGGAATGGTTTTTACAATCAGGTTCATCGGTATTTCCAGATTTCTTTCAGGAACAACATTCTCAATTGGTTTCAATGAACGGATGTATGCAATGATCGAATAAAGATCCTCCTGTGACATTTCACGGAAGTGCATATAAGACATCAATGGAAAAAGTGCTACGCCCTTTCTTGTTACACCTGTCGTGATAACACGCAACAACTCGCCATCTGTGTAATCACCAATTCCTGCCGGCGTTATATTCTTTGCATAAATTACTCCCGGAATATTTGCAAAATATTTATCAAATGGCATCCCTCCTTGTCCTTCCGTTCCTTCGATGACGGGTCCAGAATATTTACTCCAGTCTCTCTGTGAATGACAATCGATGCAGCCAGCCAAATTGTGAGCAAGATATTTTCCCCGAGTCAGACGCTCAGGCGTAATCTCTACTTTTATTTTTTTCGGTGGATCTACTTTTGGAAAACTGGCATTTAAATATACGAGTCCGCCAATTGCAACGAGGACGATCAACATCAAAAACAAGCCGAGAATTTTAAAGAACTTTTTCATGTGTGTGAATTTTAGTTATTAAAATGTTTTAATTAAAAGGATTGTTTGATAGTCGAAGAATTGTTTTAGCGTTATTCATATATAAAGCTAAGAAAAATAAACTATTTATATAAAATCGATGGAGGGAGTTGCTATAAGTTCTCTACCAGTTTTATTTCACCTCCGTACACGCCTTTTGGTAATTAACCATTCATTTAGTTTGACGGATGTTTACTAAAGCATTACTCATTATCTGGAACAGATCCCCTATTTTAAAGTAATCATATATACGGTTTTGCAAAAGTATTCATCAGCATTCGTTTCGAGTCTGGTTTTTTAAGTGTTGAAGTGAGAATATGCTTTCTATAACAGAGGAAAGAGTTGGGCAAGACGAGAGTCTTCTTCCAATAGATTACGTAATTGTGAATGGTGTTTTCAGCCATTAGTGATTTTTCGTGCTTTTGGCACATAAAAAAAGCGGCAGAGATAAACTCTGCCGCTTTCATATTTAAATTCTATTCCTTACGGAGTTATTGCAAATACGAAGTTCTGGTTATTTAAATCATAAACAGGGAAATCAAAGATGTCGACAAATCCGTCACCATTAAAGTCTGTTGCCTTGTATTCAAATGCTACGAAATTCTGATTGTCAAGATCATAATCCGGGAAATCGAAGATGTCAATAAAATCATCCTGATTATCATCTCCTGTATACATTGAGAATATCGACTCACTATTTACATCGACCATATTACCTCCGAATGCCTGAGTGGCTGCAGTTGTAAAGTTATATGTAGCAGGCA